>CBDUJY010000013.1:0-72761 GCA_965367685.1 uncultured Planktotalea sp.
TAGAAAACTAGAAAACTAGAAAACTAGAAAACTAGAAAACTAGAAAACTAGAAAAGCGATGCCACCGGCCCGTCAAGTGTCAAGAGCTCAGCGCACGTGTGTGGGCAATTCAAAACCACGCAACAGGTCAGACGCCGGCATGGCACGTTTGCCGGGTCGCTGTGCGGATATGACTTCGATGGCACCCGTACCGCAGGCAATGATCACCCCCGGTTCCGGCGATGCGTGCAACACCTGACCGGGGGCACCCTGCCCCCCGGCCAATCGGCTTTCCAACAGTTTCACCTGCTCATCCGCGATCTGACATTTGGCACCGGGAAACGGCGACAGCCCGCGAATATGCCGATCAACATCCACAGCAGAGCGCGACCAATCAATCTTGGCCTCGCCCTTCAGGATTTTCTCAGCATAGGTCACACCAACTTCGGCCTGCACCTCTGGCGTTAAATCGGGCAATTGCGCAAGCGCCTTTACAATCATCCGTGCGCCCATCGGGGCAAGCCGGTCGTGCAAAGCGAGCGTGGTTTCCTCGCCCCCAATCGCAGTCGCTTCGCGGAGCAGAACCGGCCCGGTATCCAAGCCCGCCTCCATCTGCATGATGCAAATGCCGGTTTCCGCGTCCCCCGCCATAATCGCACGGTGAATGGGCGCAGCCCCCCGCCAGCGCGGCAGCAAAGACGCGTGAATGTTCAAACAGCCATGTGTTGGCGCATCCAAAATGGCTTGTGGCAGGATCAACCCATAGGCAACAACCACCGCCACCTCGGCCCCAAATGCCGCAAACTCTGCTTGTTCTTCCGCACCCTTCAAAGACACAGGGTGGCGCACGGTCAGGCCCAGTTCCAACGCCCGCGCGTGCACGGGACCGGGGCGATCTTTCTTGCCACGACCAGCGGGGCGGGGCGGCTGGCAATAAACGGCAGCAACGTCATGCCCGGCCTCAACCAATGCCTCAAGCACAGGTACGGAAAACGCGGGCGACCCCATGAACACAAGCTTCATCGCTTTGATTTCCTTGCTTTTTTCAAAAGCATATCGCGCTTCACCTTGGACAGATTGTCGAAATACATCTTACCATTTAAGTGGTCGATCTGATGCTGAACCGAGGTGGCCCAGAGGTGCACAAAGTCACGTTCCTCGATCTCACCATCCGCATTCAGAAACCGCACCGTCACCGCGCGAGGGCGATCAAACGCGGCTGATACTCCGGGCAGGTTTGGGCTGGCCTCTTCATGGGTGCGCAACTGTGATGACGCGTGCAGGATTTCCGGGTTCGCCATCCGAACCGCCTGGCCCCGCGCGTCCGAGCAATCCACCACGGCTAGGCGTAACATGATCCCAAGTTGCGGACCCGCCAAGCCAACGCCGGGCATACTGTCCATCGCAAAGATCATTTCATCCCAGATCGCGCGAATGTCATCGGTGATTTCAGTGACGGGGTCCGCGGCCGTACGCAGCGCTTTATTTGGCCACATCACGTAAGGGCGGTGCGCGTTCACAGTCATTTCGCCATTACCCCCGCGCCAATTCGCGTTTCAGCTTTTGCATCTTGCGGGTGATCATCTGGCGGCGCAGCGGCTTAAGGTAGTCAATGAACAGCTTGCCTTCGAGGTGGTCAATTTCATGCTGCACGCAAGTCGCCCAAAGCCCGTCAAATTCGGCCTCTTGCACATTTCCATTCACATCAAGCCAGCGCACGGCCACCTCTTTTGGGCGGGTCACATCCCCAAATTGCTCGGGGATCGACAAACAGCCTTCGTTATAGGTGTTCAGATCGTCCGAGGCGCCGATGATTTCCGGGTTGAACATCACCATCGGGTTTGGCGTATCATCCTCTTCGCGCACACAATCCATCACAATCAGCCGCTTATTGATGCCAATTTGCGGCGCGGCCAAACCGATGCCCGGCGCGTCATACATGGTTTCCAACATGTCGTCAGCCAGCAATCGCAGCTCGTCCGACAGGTCGGGCACGGCGTCTGCCAGTTTTTTCAGGCGCGGGTCGGGGTGGATCAGAATATTTCGAATGCTCATAAGGGGGATTTAGGACACTGCGGCCGATCCTGCAATGGTGCTGTGGTTTGACCACATAAATGCCCATCAAAGTTTGATCCGCACAATCCGCATCTGCGACGCCCGGAAACCGCCGCGCAAATTTCCCAGCCCAGAAGGGATGGGCGGAAAAGGATGGGATTTATTCCACTTAATTTTCTCTATTCTTTTATAATTTCCCAAATATTCGCATCCTATCGCAGTCATGTTTCAATTTTGCGAATTAAGTGAGAGGATCACCCCAAAGAAAGGCGCCCCCAAGCGCCCCTTGCACCCCACGTTCAAGCGGCTAACCTGCCGCCAGAAGGAGACAACATGACTTTTGACGAGATGATCGAGCGCCGCGGCACCCATTCTTCGAAATGGGACAAGATGGAACAGCTTTTTGGGGTGCCACAAGAGGACGGCCTGTCGATGTGGACCGCCGACAGCGACTTTGCCACCGCGCCTTGCGTGCGGGACGCCGTGCGCCGCGCCGCTGATCTTGGTATTTTTGGCTATTCCTGGGAACATCCCGCGTATCTGAATGCCGTCAGCTGGTGGATGAAAACCCGCCATAACTGGGATGTGGACCCGGACTGGGTGCTGACCAGTCAGGGTCTGGGCAACGCCATTGCCCTGTGTCTCGATATCTGGAGCAATCCGGGCGATGGCATCGTCATCTTTACGCCCGTGTATCATGAATTTGCCCTGAAGGTGAATAAGACAGGCCGCAAAGTGGTGGAATGCCCGCTGGCGCGTGACGGCGACAGCTATGTGCTTGATCTGGACGACGCCCAATCGCGCCTGACTGGCAATGAGAAGATGATTCTTTTCTGTTCACCGCAAAACCCATCTGGCCGCGTTTGGACCCCGGAAGAGCTGCGTGCGGTGGCGGAATTTGCCGAACGCAATGATCTGTTGCTCGTGTCTGATGAAATCCATCACGACCTTGTTTACGCCGAGCATACACATGTGCCCACCGCCCTTGCCGTCCCCGAGGCGGAGAACCGGCTGGTCACCCTGACCGCCGCGTCAAAGACGTTCAATATCGCAGGGATGCGCACCGGGAATATGATCATCGCCGACCCAGATCTGCGCGCTGCCATGCGCAAACGCCTGTCGACGCTGGACTATGGCCCGGCCTCGTTGGGTGTGGATATGATCACCGCCGCATATTCCCCGGACGGAGCGGAATGGGTCGACGCACAATTGCAGCATCTCGTTAAAAACCGCGCCATATTTGATGCGGGCATCAATGCCATCCCCGGTTTGAAATCCATGCCGCTGCAATCCACCTATCTGGCGTGGGTCGACTTTACCGACACCGGGATGAGCCACGATGACGTGATCGCCCGGATCCGCGACACCGCGAAAATCGCCGTCAGCCCTGGCCCTGCCTTTGGCACCGGTGGCGAAGGGTTTCAGCGCTTTAATCTAGCCACCCAAGGCGCACGTGTTGAAGATGCGGTGGCGCGTATGCAGCGCGCATTCGCCGACCTTCAATAAGGTCTAAGCGTCATCAGTTCACATTATATCGTTTGTGCGCTGCCTTAAGCAGGTTCCCGCTTGGCCCATCCGGTCAGGCGGGGATCGGTTGCATCGCCAATCCGGCCTTGCGTAATTGGACACATGCAGCTCCTCTCCCGCCTCTTTTCTCGCCTGACATTACTTGCGGTCATCGCACTGGTTGGCGTGCTGGTTTGGGATCGGTTTAATCCCCCCGCACCGCCCCCCATAGTGGAACCGGTCACCGCGCAAATTGACCGCATCTTGATTGAGAAATCCGCGCGCACCCTTACCGTGTTTCGGGATGGCGAAAAGGTGAAAACCTATCAAATCGCCCTTGGCTTTGCCCCTGATGGCGACAAAGAACAAGAAGGGGACGGCAAAACGCCGGAAGGGGTGTTCAAGATCACCCTCCGCAATCCCAAAAGCGCCTATCATCTGTCTTTGGGAATTGATTACCCCCAGCTTGAAGACATAGCCCGGGCAGACACCGCTGGGGTCAGCCCCGGAGGTGATATCTTTATCCACGGTCAACCCAATGGCACGGGTCGGTTTGTGACCATCCCCTACGATTGGACAGCGGGCTGCATCGCCGTTTCAAACATGGACATCGAAGAGTTGTGGGCCATTACACCCGATGGAACCGAAGTTGAAATCCGCCCATGACAGTGCCCACGACCACATGCGGATCTTAGGGCGACAGCATCACAAACGAGGCTAGGCCCCTTTGGCGATCAACCCAACTGGCGCGGTTTCTTCGCGTGCAAAATCCAACGGCGCTTGATCATGGGCTTCCGCTTTACGCTTAAACTCATATTTCATGCGCCCCTCTTCCTCTTCCGAGGCGACGATCAGACATTGGTAAAGATGACGGCTACCATCATAAAGATCCACCAAGCCACGCAGATGCGGGGCGCGTTCATTGTCCAGCGAAAATCCGGTGTCCCAGAATTCTAGCACAGGAAACACGTCGTCATCCACACGGACACGCAGACGAGATTTCTTTTTCAGGTCGCGTTTGCGGGCGGCTTCCAACCCGTCGCGTACCTCTTTTGGTAAAAATTCCAACATGTTCCCTTTCCTCAGGCATTCATGATGGCATGAAATTGGTAACGGTCAAGTAAACCTTTTGGATATCTTCCATGATATTTCCGCCCGGTGCGTCCGGTGGCCCTACCCGTTGGATTAACCAGTCTGGGCGCCCCACAGCCTTACTCTGACAGGGGCGCCAATGACTGAAACGCCTCAAGCACGGCGATGCGCGCGGGGGCATGGTCGACAATCGGGGTTGGATAGGTTTTCCCCAAAGTGACCCCAGCGGCCTGCCGCACATGTTCGGGGGCTTCCCATGGGGCGGCGATATAGCGGCCTGGCAGCCCGGCCAATTCTGGCACCCACCGGCGAAGATACACCCCCTCAGGGTCAAATTTGCGCGCCTGTGTCATTGGATTAAACACCCGAAAATAGGGGGCTGCATCCGCACCGCACCCGGCCACCCATTGCCAGCTTGCCGTATTTGACGCCAGATCCGCATCCACCAATGTGTCCCAAAACCAATCGCGCCCCACACGCCAATCCACGCGCAAATGCTTGACCAAGAACGATGCCACGACCATGCGGACCCGGTTGTGCATCCCGCCGGTGGTCCACAATTCGCGCATGTCCGCATCAACCAGCGGATAGCCGGTTTGCCCCCGCTGCCACGCATGGATCTGGTCCGGGTCATCGCGCCACGGAAAGGCGCGAAACTTGGGTTGAAACTCGACCTCTGGCAAGCTGGGTGTATGGAACAAAAGATAGCTTGAAAACTCGCGCCACCCCAGCTCGGCCCGGAATTTTTCTGCGTCCCGCGTGGACACATCGCCCAGCCCTTCCGCCCGGTCAATCGCGGTCCAAACTTCACGTGGTGACATCGACCCCACCTGCAAATGGGGCGACAATCGCGAGCTATGGGGTGTCGCGGGACGGTCGCGCCCATCGGCGTAACCACGTGCGCCATCACCCAAAAACGCCTCAAACCGGGCATGGGCCCCTTGTGATCCGGGGGTCCAAAACGCAGGGAATGACGCGGCCCAATTCGGGGATTTTGGCAACAGATCCAGATCATCCAACATGGCTGACGGGGCGGACAACCCGCTGAGATTGGCAAACAGAACATTGGCAGGAACCGGCAATGGCGCCCCCAAGCCAACCGCCGCAATACGCCCCAAACACGCCCGCCAAAACGGGGTGAACACTTTAAACGGAGTGTCCGATTTGGTCTTGGCGACCCAAGGTTCCAAAAGATAGCGCCCTGCGAAACTGTGCACCCGAACCCCCTGTGCTGTCAGCTGGGATTTCAGCGCTGTATCGGCGGTGATTTCGGGGGGCGTATAACGGCGGCTCCAATACACATCACGCGCGCCGACCTCTTGGATCAGATCAGCGACACACTCAGCCGTTGCCCCTTGTCGCACCACAAGCGTCCCGCCTAGGGCGGCGATCTGGTCGGCGCAGATCGTCACGAAACAGCACAAGGGCGGTGGATATTTCGGATGTCATCTGGACCTCATATACAAAACCAGTACCTTATCAAAAGATACGGATCGGTTCGGGCTTTGGATCAGGTATTATGTTCCTCAACCAAATCTGCACCCACAACCGGGCGCAGCACATGGGGGATTTTGGGGTCGTAAAGCGCGCTGTCTTTGAAATCACGCACGTTGTTCAGGGCAGGCCCCACAAGGATCAGCGCGGTACGTGTGATCTTTTCGGCACGCACTTTTTTGCGAATGTCGGCGATGGTGCCACGGATCAGCATCTCATCCGGCCAGCCAACACGATAAGCAACAACCACCGGGCAATCGGCCCCGTAATACGGCGTCAGCACACGCTCAATCTCACGCATATTGCGCACCGCCAAATGGATCGCGAGCGTCGCCCCGGTCTTGGCGAAATTCTCAAGCGTTTCCCCTTCGGGCATTGATGTCGATTGCATCGACATCCGCGTCAGCACGATGGATTGCGCCACCTCTGGGATGGTCAATTCCTGCCCCAGCGCGGCAGCGGCGGCGGCATAGGCGGGCACACCCGGGATGACTTGGTAATCAATCCCATCGGCTTTCAACCGGCGGATTTGTTCAGCAATTGCACCGTACAAAGACGGATCCCCCGAATGCACCCGCGCCACGTTTTCACCGCGTTTATGGGCGGCAAGGATTTCACCGTGGGTGTCATCCAGCGTCATGGGCGCTGTATCCATCACCTTCGCCCCCTCGGGTGCACAGGCAACCACCTCTGGCGGGACCAAAGACCCCGCATAAAGACAGACCGGACATTCGCCGATGATGCGTTGCGCCTTAAGGGTCAAAAGCTCGGGATCGCCGGGACCGGCACCAATGAAATAAACGGTCATGACAGATCTCCGTCAATGCGGCGGGCATAGCCGCGCGGGGTGAACATACGGGGGCCTTCGCCCAATTGTGCAAGGCGTGAATTCGAGCTGCCAACCAGCACAACCGTCAGCATATCAACCTCATCCACCTGCAATTCGTCCAGACGACGATAGCGGATGTTTTCGGTTGGACGACCAAGATTGGACGCAAGCATGACCGGGGTATCCGCCGGGCGATGCTTCAGCAAAATATCACGTGCCTCGGCCAAAAGTGTGCGGCGCGTTTTGGACACGGGGTTGTAGAAGGCGATCACGAAATCCCCCTCAGCGGCGGCGCGCAAACGCTTGATGATGTCTTCGCGGTGGGTCAGCAGATCCGACAGCGAGATGGCGCAGAAGTCGTGCCCCAAAGGCGCTCCGGCCCGCGCCGCCGCCCCTTGCAAAGCGGACACACCGGGGGTGGACACCACCTCAACCCGGCGGGCGGCATCCGAGACACCTTTTTCATCCGGGCCGCGATCCAGCAGCTCATACACCAGCGCGCCCATCGCATAGATGCCCGCATCGCCAGAGCAGACCAAAGCCACGTTTTTACCCTTGCCTGCTTGTTCCAGCGCATAGCGGCAACGATCTTCTTCGCCGCCCAGTGGGAAATCGGAACGGGTTTTGCCAGCGGCCAAAGGCCCGATCAGGTCGATGTAAAGACCATAGCCCACCAGCTCTTCTGCCTCTTGCAACAGGTGGCTGGCCTCGGGTGTGCGCCAAGTGTGTTGGCCCGGCCCGATGGAAACGATGGAAAGCTTGCCACGGGTGCGGCCACGCATCTCGGTGATCACCTCAGGACTACGTGCCAGCGCACAGGTGGTGTTGGCGGTTTTCACCTTTGGGATCACCAGTTCGGCGTTTGGCCCAGCAGCAGCAAGCGCGGCACCTTCGCTTACCCCGTGGCAACCCACTTCGGCAAACACGACGTCGGACGGGTTGGCAAGCCGAGCGGTTTCCGCTTCCAATTCCTCAGCCGTAAACACCCGAAACGGCACGCCCAAGCGGCGCGCCAATTGGTTCATCGCAGGCTCGTCGCCTTTCAGATCCAAGGACGTCACGCAGGCAATGGCGCCCGGTGCGATGTTGGCCGCGGAAAGCTGCGCGGACACATTGTCCCACAGCTCTTTCGGATCCGCATTCCGCGCACAGCCCACGCCCAGCGCAAAGCGTTGCGGGTGATAAGCCAGACGGGTTGGGCCCGTTTCAACGGGGGCCTCAGTGACCGCCAGTTCAACAGCGCCGCCCGCGTCTTCGATGTCAAAGATGTTTTCGCCAGAAATGGACACGCCTGCGCCGGACAGCAACTCGGCCATCGCCTCTTTGGCGTCTGATGGATTGGCCAAACGATAGCCCACGGGCGGCTCGTCCAGTGCAACCCCCATCGACACATCACCCGCGGTGGTCACCGCAGCAGTCGCGCCAATTTCAGCAGCAATCTTGCTGGCCAAACGGTTCGCACCCCGGTGCCCCCCCAACAAAGGCAACACAGCAGAGCCATCGTCAGCCACGGCAACAACCGGCGGTTCCGCCAGTTTATTGGCCAAAATGGGCGCCACGGCACGGATCAGAATGCCCGCCGCACAAACGCCCACAATTGGCGTTCCTGCCGCAAACAGCATCCTCACATGGTCCAGCGCGTTGGGGAAAAACGCATCGGCCTTGGCCACGCGCCCTTCGCGCCCATGCACCTGCGCACCAAGCAGATTGGCGACCCGATGGGCCAAGGCTTCGCCTGATGTATTCAGACAGATAACAACGGGCATTACAGCCATGGATCAGTACCTTTCGCAAGCAGGATCATCGAAAAATAGGGGGCCTTTTCAGGGGCTTCAGACAGGGGGAGCACAACCTCTTCGGGCAAGCTGGCGCGTTCGACATAGGTGGCTTTATCGGTCAAACCAAGACCATCGATGACGGCGCGGATCTTGGGTAAATGCCGCCCGACTTTCATAATGGCGACACTTTCAGCGCCTTCGATACGCGACCGCAGCTCATCCTCATCCAGTGGGCCGGGCAGCACGGTCAGACGCTCATTACGCGCCACCAAAGGTTTTTTCGCGCGTGCAGCGACCGTGGTGATTGAGGTCACGCCCGGCACAATCTCACACTCAAATCGGTCCGATAAACGCGCAAAAAGATACATGAAGGACCCATAGAAAAACGGATCCCCCTCGCAAAGCACAACCACATCGTCGCCCGCTTGCAAACGCGCGGCAATGGCCGCAGCCCCTGCGTCATACGCGGCCTGTGCGGGGGCGCGTTCCACGGTCATCGGCACAGGGATCGTAATCTCATCCGTGCCCTCAGCAATCAGATCCGCCGCAATCGAGCGCGCAAAACTGTCGCCACGCTCCAGCGCCGGATAGGCAATGACGCGGGCCGATGAAATCAACCGCGCAGCCTTCAGCGTCATCAGCTCGGGATCCCCCGGGCCAAGGCCAATCCCAAATAGGGTTCCATTCATCGCTTAATCAGGCTCCATTGTGTGACCGGACGCAGCGGTTTCCAGCCGGAATGCGGGCCAAGGGGTTCGGCGCGTTCCACCGACAATTTGATCAGCTGTCCGCCGTGTTTTTTGTGCAGGCCCGCAAGGCACATCTCGCTTTCCAGCGTGACCGCATTGGCGACCAAGCGACCCAAGGGGCGCAGTGCTGCCCAAGCCGCGTCAAAGGTTTCTTCGGTCAAGCCACCGCCGATAAAGACGGCGTCTGGCGCCTCAAGCGCATCAAGCGCGGCGGGCACCATGCCATCAACCAATTCCAAACGCGGCACGCCCAGCGCCAAAGCGTTGGCGGCGGCAAGGGCCCGACGATCAGCGCGGGGTTCAATGCCAATGGCACGCGCATAGCGCGCGCCGCGCATCCACTCCACCGCCACCGATCCGCAACCGGTGCCGATGTCCCACAACAACGCCCCGCGCATTGGCATCAGTTTTGCCAAAGTGATCGCGCGGATTTCCTGTTTGGTCATGGTACCGTCATGCTGAAACAGCTTGTCCGCAAGCCCCGGCACACGGGGCAAAAGGGCCGCATTCGGCGCGGCAATGCATTCCACGGCAAGCGTGTTAAACGCCGGCACCTCATGGTCCCAACCTTCCGCCGAACCATCAAAACGCGCCTCATCTTCGCCGCCCATATGGGCCAAGACGGTCATGCGCGATTTGCCAAAGCCGCGCTCTGACAGAAACGCTGCGATTTGGCCGGGGGTTTCCGCCCCTGTGGTCAGGATCAGCAGACGCACATCCGGCTGGATGAACGCAATCATCTGTTCGACCGGGCGCCCATGCACGGTCAGCGTTTCAAGATCCGCCATCGACCAGCCCATACGGGCCGCCGCCAGTTGAAAAGCGCCAATTTGCGGATGATATGTGACCCCTTGCGCATCCAGATGACGACCGATTTTGGCCCCAACTGAGAACCACAGAGGATCGCCAGACGCCAGCACCACAACCAGCTTGCCACGCCGGGCTTCAAGCTCTGAAATCAAGGCGTCAAAAGGGGATGGCCAGGCCAGACGTTCCGCCCCAGTGTCCAACATCTCATGGTGACGTTTGCCGCCGACAATCACATCTGCGGCCTCAACCACAGCGCGGGTGGCGGGGGTCAGCCCGTCCAGCCCATCTTCGCCAATGCCAACGATGTGCAACCAAGGCGTTGTCTGGCTCATGTCTTTTCCTCCGGCAAGCCGGCGGACAGCGCATTTACGGCGGCAGATGCAATCGCTGACCCACCGCGGCGTCCCCGCAGCGCGACAAAGTCACAGCCACGCGGGTTGGCGGCAAGCTCGGCTTTGCTTTCAGCAGCGCCCACAAACCCGACCGGAAACCCAAGGATCACAGCGGGTTTGGGGCCGCCTGCATCAATCAGTTCTAGAAGGTGGAAAAGCGCGGTGGGCGCGTTGCCCACGGCCACAATTGCGCCTTCTAGGCGATCGCCCCACAGCTCAACCGCCGCTGCGGATCGCGTGTTACCGATCTCTTTGGCAAGGTCCGGTGTGCGCGGATCATTGAGAGTGACAATGACCTCATTATCTGCGGGCAAATACCGGCGGATGATCCCTGCGCCAACCATTTCGCAATCGCAAAAGACCGGCGCACCGGATTTCAGTGCCTCATGCCCTGCCACATAAGCCTCGGGTGAAAACGCCAGACGGTCCGCAACTTCAACCATGCCGCAGGCGTGGATCACGCGAGTCGCCAGCGCCGCCATACCGCCCGGAAAACGATCCAACCGCGCCTCTTTACGCAGTGTCTCAAACGACTGGGCATAAATGGCCGAGGGGTCACGTTCATAGCGCAACGCAGGCCGCGAGGGGGGGCGTTGCGTCATGATTTGCGCGCGCTTTCCGGGCCATGGGGGTGTTTTGCATGCGGGTATTCGGCGTGCACGTGGTCATGGTGATGATCGTGATCGTGGCTGTGACCATGGTGGTGGTCGTGGTCGTGTGAATGATCGTGGCTATGGTCATGTTCGTGATGGTGATGCCCCATGTCCAACCGACAGGCTCCGGTGCAGAAATGATCGCAAAGCCCACAAGTTTCCACGGTGGCGCCGGGCGCATTGGCCCCCTGCCCTTCCACATGGTGGTGGTGACTTTCCTGAATGGCGCCCAATTCGGCCTCAAACCCCAGCACTTCCACGCGGTATTTGCACATCACACAGGTCGGCGGCGGCACATCGCCAAAGGCTGGGTGGCCCTCTTTGGCCAAGGCGGCGGCGCGGTCTTCGGCCAAGATCGGCGCAGCGCCGTCGATGGCCAGAACCTGCGTGCGATACGCACAAATTCCACAGTTCGGCGGCGGCGTCTTGCCCAGCTGTTCGGTCACACGTTCCGCAAAGGTTTCCAGCACCTTGGGGTGATCATTCAAATAACCCGCTTTTACAAACTGAATGTCTGGATGGGCTGCAGCCACTTGATCGGTGAACCCATAAATCCGGTCGATCAGAATGCCGGTGAAAAGAAAATACGGGAAGACGATGATGCGTTTATAGCCAAGCTTGGCCGCATGGGTCAGGCAGGGTTCCACCAGCGGGAAGGTCACACCGGAATACCCCACTTCGAGCCAGCCAAAGCCCAAACCCTCTTGCAGCAAACGCGCGATTTTGGCGACGTTGCCGTTGGCGTCGGGGTCAGACGCGCCGCGCCCGATGACCACCAAACAAGTGTCTTCCAGCGCCACATCGCCGTGTTCCGCATTGGCGGCCTGAACCGCATCCCGCACGCGTTCACCAGCGGCCGCGACCATCTTGGGATCAACACCCAATTCGCGACCGTAACTGACATCAATCCCATGTTTCGTGGCATAGGTATTGAGCACGGTGGGAATGTCATTTTTCGAATGCATCGCCGCAAACAGCATGCCCGGCACCGCCACAATACGGTCACAGCCCGCTTCGCGCAGATTGTCCAGCCCCACGCGGATCACCGGGTTGGCGAACTCAAGATAGCCATAATCGACCATCCAATCCTCGGGAAAATAGGCAGGGAGTTTTTCAGCTAGGACCTTGAATTCATCAACGGCGGCCTGGCTGCGCGAGCCATGCCCGCAGATCATCACACCAACTTTTTCAGATTTAGTCATTCTTTATGCCCCTACCAATTCTTCGTCGCCAGTCTCATCTTCGCAATCCGAAGATGCCTCTTCTGCCGCGGCTTTATCCGCGTCTTTTTTGCCTTTGATTGCCGCCCAAAGGCCAACAGCAGCCGCCCCCCCCAACAGGATGATCGCGCCCCAATGGCCATGCCCCGCCACTTCGCCAATGTGCCCGACATGCGCCATTGCAGGCAGTGTTGTCAGGCCCAAAACAGCGGTGGTCATCAAGAAAAATTTGGTCATAAGGCATCCTTTCGCGCGAGCGTTGGCTCAGTATTCGGCTCAGTATTCGGGCGCAGGGAAGAGACACCGGATGGGACCGCGCTGGGGATCAGCCCCGGCCCATCACCGACGACGCACCCCTACATCCCCGATCTGGGTCAATGTCAGGCTGCCAACCTCTCTGGCCCATCAGGGCTTCGTCTGGATCAGGGTATAGGTGGGTGTGGTAAGCGGTGCAATGAAAAACACGGCATCCCATGGTGCGCGAACGACGCAGATGGATGCCCGTTTAGCTTCCGGTGCAGCCTTGAATATCCACACCGCGCCCGCCGCCCAACACCGTCAGGCGAATGTCGGCGCGGTTCAACACAAAGGGCCCAGTGGCCGATGGCACAAGCTCGGTCACCGCAACAATATACCCGCCAACCCGTTCGGTCTGCACCTCTGACACCCAAACACTGGGATCGCTGGTTTCCAGCACCACCACTTCATCCCCAGACAGGCGTGGCATGTGAATTTCCGTGCGCACCCGCAACCCATCTTTGATCGGCTCCACCGTGCAAACAGCCCGCTTTACACCAGCTTCGCGCGCAGTGTCAGGGCGCTGCCGCAACGCGCGCTTGATCTGGCGATCCGGCCCCGCCCCTTTGGCAGGAAGCGCCATGGCAATATCCGCATGCATCGGCAAACAGACATCGCGACACACACCCAGTTGCAAATCCCCTGTCAAATCCATCGGCGCGTCAGCGTCACGCGGGGTGATGGTCATCGGCAAGATCAGCTCGTGCTTATACCCAATCGTGCGCACGCCATCCTCATGAAACACGTCCGGCACCGGCCAGTGAAATTGCACATGGGCCACATTATCAGACCCCTGCCAGTCCAAGCTTGGCGGGATGCCAGTATCACCGGGCGCGCGCCAATAGGTTTTCCAGCCATCCGCCAAGCGAATGCGCAAAGCGGCCATATGCTCGCCCTGCGCATTTCGCCAACCGGGCAACAGGTCGATCTGCGCAATGTCTCCGGGGGCGGGCTGCATTCCAGATCCCGCCCGCAAAGGGGCGCCCAGCACCACCAATAGGGCCACACCAGCGACCAGATATGTAAAGAAACGTCTCATCTGGCCCATAAATAGCCCCTTGCCTTGCAAAGGGAAATCACATTTCGGGGATGGCATGTTACCGCGCGTGCGCCACTTCACCCCTCACCCCCCTTGTCATTTGCACCCATCGGGGCCAAATTTCTAATATGGACAAAGATATGGACCTCAGCGGAAAGCTTTTGATCGCAATGCCCAGCATTGGCGACGACCGGTTTGACAAATCGGTGGTGTTTCTATGTGCGCACTCCGAAGAAGGCGCGATGGGGATCATCGTCAACAAACCCTCGGATGATGTGAACCTTGATGACCTTCTGGACCATCTGGATATCGAAGGCACCGACCTGACCCTTGGGCAATCGGTGTTTTTCGGCGGCCCCGTCGAAGGGGGCCGCGGGTTTATCCTGCATTCCGAAGATTACATCGGCAATGACACCACACTGCATGTTGGTGATCTGTTTTCCCTGACCGCCACACGGGATATTCTGGAAGACATCGCCCAAGGCACTGGCCCAAAGAAAGCACTGGCCGCCCTTGGCTATACCGGTTGGGCCGCAGGTCAGCTTGAGGGTGAGCTTCAACAAAACGCTTGGCTGACCGTGGACGCCGACAGCGCCATCGTGTTCTCACCAGATCACGCGGGAAAATGGACCGCCGCACTAGGCAAACTGGGGGTGGACCCGATCCTGCTGTCCCCCGAGGGCGGGCACGCTTAACCAGCGACCACAAAAATGCCCCGCGCACCCTTTTCCTCTTTCCAAAAATATCCTCGCCGAAGGCAAAAAATCAATCACGCGGCGCTGCCGCCCGGCGCAAACGGTCATTAATGGCACGCCCCAATCCATGATCGGGAATGGGCGAGACGGCGATGGGGCCGTCCCCGTCGTGATCCATTTGGTGCAGCATCGCAAAAAGATTTGCCGCAGCCTCGACCAAATCCCCAGAAGGGGACAGGTTCAACGTGGCCTTAACGGGCCCAAACCCCAGCAAACGCTCGCGTGTGGCGGCATTTTCAGCATTCAACCGTATCGGCGCATTTGGCGCGTAATGTGACGACAGTTGACCGGGGGCCGTGATGCTTTCGCCCTGTTGATGGCGCGCAAGCGGCCCGCCAATCGCCGCCTCTAACGCTTCAATCGGCAAGCCCCCCGGTCTCAGCAGAATAGGGGTGGGATCGGTCCCGACAATTGTGCTTTCCAGACCGACAGCACAGGCCCCGCCGTCCAAAACAGCCTCAATCCGCCCACCAAGCCCCTCGATCACATGATCCGCCGTGGACGGGCTGATCCGACCGGATGGGTTGGCGGATGGGGCCGCAATTGGGCGGGCCACCTCTTCCAACAAGCGTCGCGCCAAAGGGTGCTCTGGCACGCGGATCGCCACTGTGGGCAAGCCAGCCGAGACCAGATGTGACAGGCCAGAATTTGATTTCAAAGGCAAGACAAGCGTCAGCGGCCCCGGCCAAAACGCATACGCCAAATCCCGCGCGGCCCCATCCAGAACGGCATACTTCTCCACCACGTCAATCGACGGCAAATGCACAATAAGCGGGTTGAAACTGGGGCGGCCTTTCGCCTCATAAATCCGCGCCACGGCGTGGTCATTGGTGGCATCCCCGCCCAGCCCGTAAACGGTCTCAGTTGGAAAAGACACCAAATCCCCGGCGCGCAAAAGCTGTGCCGCGCGGTCAATGCCAGCCGCATCCGCGCCCAACCGTTCGGTATTCATCGTCGCATTCATGACGCTGCGTTTTCCTTTTGTCCTAGGGTCCATTTCGCTATGGGATGGATAACACCCCGATGACCGACCCGCAATTTCACCGCCAAGATACCAGCCTGTAAAGGACGGACAATGCCCTATCGCGCCACCACCGAAGATTTTCAATTTCTGTTTGACCATGTGATCGGATACGACCAGATCGCCGCCACAGACTTATTTACCGAGGCCAGCCCCGATATGGCGCAGGCGGTTTTGTCTGAAGCGGGCAAAATGTGCGAAGAGGTCTTGGCGCCGATCAACCGAAATGGCGACCTGACCCCTGCTGCGTTGGAAAACGGTGTGGTGCGCACCTCGCCCGGATTTGACCAAGGCTATAAGGCCATCGCCGAAGGCGGTTGGATCGGCATGGCGGCGGCCCCGGAATATGGCGGCATGGGCTTGCCTTTGACGTTGCAAACCGCCGTGAATGACATGATGTCGGCCAGCTGCTTGTCGCTGCAATTGTGCCCCCTGATGACCCAAGGCCAGATCGAAGCGCTAGAGCATCACGCGACGGATGAGATCAAGGCGCTTTACCTGCCCAAACTGATCACCGGCGAATGGGCCGGCACCATGAACCTGACCGAACCTCAGGCGGGATCCGACGTGGGCGCGCTGTCGTCAAAGGCCGTGGACAATGGCGATGGGACCTATGCGGTCACCGGGCAAAAGATTTACATCTCTTGGGGTGACAATGACATCACCGAAAACGTCTGCCATCTTGTGCTCGCGCGTTTGCCCGATGGGGCCGCTGGGACCAAAGGCATCTCGCTGTTTCTCGTCCCCAAACTGATCCCAGATGCGGACGGAAATCCAGGCGAGCGTAACTCGCTGCGGGTTGTCAGTCTGGAACATAAAATGGGTCTGCACGGATCCCCCACCGCTGTGATGTCTTTTGAAGGCGCGCGTGGTTGGATGATCGGCGCGCCGCACAAAGGCATGGCCGCGATGTTCACCATGATGAACAACGCCCGTTTGGGGGTTGGCGTGCAAGGTCTGGGCGCAGGCGAAGGTGCGTTTCAAAAGGCGTTGGAATATGCGCTGGAACGCAAACAAGGCCGCAGCCCGATTGAGAACGGATCAGGGACCATCGCTGATTTTGCCGATGTGCGCCGGATGCTGACCCAGATGCGGGCTGAACTTTATGCCGTGCGGTCGATGTCCATGTCGCTGGCGATGGCGATCGACATGCACCGCGCCACCGGGGATGCGGAATGGAAGGCACGCGCCGCCCTGCTGACCCCGATCGTCAAAGCATATGGCACCGAAACGGGCATCAACGTCTCAAACATGGGGGTACAAGTGCATGGCGGCATGGGGTTCATTGAAGAAACCGGCGCCGCGCAGTATTTCCGCGACGTGCGGGTGACCGCGATTTACGAAGGCACCAACGGCATTCAGGCCATGGACCTTGTGGGCCGCAAATTGATGGATGGCGGCGAGGCGGCGTTCCGTCTGTTGGACGAGATTGAAAGCGGTGCAGAAGCCGCCCGCGCCAAACATCCGATCATGGCAGACGCGGTCTGGACCGCGGCGGAAACTCTGCGCGAAACAACCGAATGGATGATTGAGCAAACCGATATGCAAGACCGCTTTGCCGGTGCTGTGCCGTATCTGATGGGCTTTGCCCGCGTTCTTGGCGCGCATTTCCACCTGAAATCCGCAATTGCGGAAGGCGGCAAAGGCAAGCGCACCGAACTTGCGCGGTTCCACATCAATCGGTTGTTGCCCGAACATGCGTCAAATCTGGCGCAAGCCCGCTGTGGGGCCGCCGGGCTTTACACGCTTTCAACCGAAGACCTGGCTTCGTGAGCACATCCGATAAACATGCCCCCCTTACCTTTCCCTTCCCCGACATTCCGGGGGATGGCGAGGCCGTTGAAGTCGCCAAAGGCGTGCTTTGGATGCGGCTTCCGTTGCCAATGGCGCTGGATCATGTGAACGTCTTTGCGCTTGAAGATCCAGAGGGTTGGACCATTGTTGACACCGGTTTTGACACCGGAAAAACCCGGCGCATTTGGGAAAAACTGATGACGGGACCGCTGGGGGGCAAACCCATCACGCGGGTCATTGTCACCCATCACCACCCCGATCACGTGGGGCTTGCGGGCTGGTTTCAACGCGACATGGGCGCCGAATTGGTCACCACGCGCACCGCTTGGCTGTTTTCGCGCATGTTGCTGTTGGACGAGCAAATGGTGCCGGTGGATGAAACCATCGCCTATTGGCAGGCGGCGGGCATGGACGCTGAGATTTTGGCGAAACGCAAAGTGGAACGGCCGTTTAATTACGCCGATATTGTCGCCGACATGCCGCTGGGCTTTACCCGCATCAAAGAAGGCTCAACGCTGACGTTTGGCGGGCGCACCTGGGACGTGCGCATCGGCAATGGACATGCGCCAGAACACGCAACGCTATGGTCACAAGACGGCGAGCTCGTCATCGGTGGTGATCAGCTTTTGGCGACGATCAGCCCAAACCTTGGCGTTTACGCGACAGAACCCGAGGCCGATCCGGTCGGCGATTGGCTTGAGGCCTGCGCGCGCCTGTCGGCCTATGCCACCGACACGCAACTGGTGCTGCCCGGCCACAAACTGCCCTTTACCGGGCTGCCGATCCGCATGAAGCAGCTGATCAACAATCACCATCACGCGCTGGACCGGCTAGAGGAATACCTGACCGACCCCCATGTGGCGGGCGATTGTTTTCCACCGCTGTTCAAACGCAAAATCGGGGCCGGCGAATACGGCTTGGCGCTGGTTGAGGCGGTCGGACATTTGAACCATCTATATCAACAGGGGCGCATCACCCGGACCCGTCGCGACGATGGGGCGTGGCTGTGGCACAAGGCGTAAATTCCCCCCACCGGGAATCTTAACACAGGTTTAGCCCATATTTTTCAGCCTCAGACGTTGCCTGATCCGCATCTCAGCCCCCCCGATCACGGAAACGCAACGTGACGGGCGCGCTGGACTGTGCCACAACGGGGCCACAACAGGACAAACGAATTGCGAGGCCTCTCTTATGACCAAAGCGCCCAAACAGAAAACCAAGACACCCTCAAAGAAACAGCCCAGAAAACACGCCGTTTCCTGTTCGGAAAGCGCGCCTGTGGTGGTCGAAGATCAGCCTCTTCCCAAAAAGGTGGCCGCCCGCACGGTTGAGGAAAAATCCCCCGCGGAATGGGCCTATGAGCGCCTGATCCTGTACATCAAAAACTTCGAAGAACAGCTTGATAATGAGCATGAGGTCGCGATGGGATTTGTGGGCGGAAACGCGGGCGTTTTGCGCATCGAAGGCATGGGGTTTTTCGACCCCGATATTGTTACCTTTTACGGCGCGGATGAGGCCGGCGGCAAAACCCAACTGATCCAGCACGTCAGCCAATTGTCGGTCATGTTGCGGGCCCTGCCCAAAGCGGTGCACGCCGAAGCCCCCAAACGCATCGGCTTTCGTCTGGCTGCGGAACTTGCTGACGATCAAGAGGAAGATGCCAGTGCCGAGGGGGTCTGACCGGTCAAGCAACGGTTAAGGGTCACTGTGGTGGTGAGAAAAGCGCAAAACCTAAGGTCAGGACGTGACAGCATGTGTAAAATCCTTTAATCGGAAGCTTAACATGTGATTCAAACAGGGAAACGCAACATGGCTGAACATGAAATAGGCTCAATGGATACCAGCGCACAAGAAAAGGCCTATGACGGCTTCATCAAGGCCAGTGTCCGCTCTGCGATTGCAATCATTCTGGTTCTGGTGTTCATGGCATTGGTGAACGCGTAAGCCGAAGCGGTGTTCACGACTGACACGCGGGGGCTGCGGGGAAAAACCCGCACTCTTCGCACAGACATAGGCACAAAGATTTGAGGGTTGGGCATGCGGCGCGTTCTTTTAGCAGTGTTCTTGTTGGTGGGTCTTGCGGCATGTGGCGCCGACAATAAATGGGCCAGCGACGAAGCGGTCAGCAAAGCCGCCTATCGCCACCCCGGCCCCGCCACGCTGACCCTATTCACCGTGATTTCCAACCGATCCGGTGGCGGCGCGCATTCCGCATTGATGATCAATGGCCATGAACGGGTGATGTTTGACCCGGCGGGCAGCTGGGTCCACCCGCGCCTGCCTGAACGTCATGATGTGATCTATGGCATCACTGATCCTGCGGTGGATTATTACATCGATTACCACGCGCGCATCACCTATCACGTGATCCGTCATGACATCGAAATCTCGCCAGAGCTGGCTGAATTGGCGATCCGTTTGGTCGAACAAAACGGCCCGGTGTCAAAGGCACATTGCGCATCCTCTGTGGGGCAAATTCTACGCAAACTTCCAGGTTTCGAAGATGCCCCCACCGGGTTTAGCCCGAAAAAGGTTATGACCTATTTCGCCGCCAAAGAGGGCGTGCGCGAAGAGAAATTCTATGACGACGATCCCCATCTGAACAACACGATTGTGGCCAAGGGAATTTAACGGCACGCAACGCTGGCAGTGCATTTGTTGTGCCAGCTCCCCCTGAGGACACGTTGGCAAAATTCGCCATTTCGTAAAGTTTCGGATGCACGAAAAGCAAGTCGCCGCGCCGCGACAAGATTTTTCGGCCCGTCGCAAGCCCCATCGCCCGGTCAGCCCAGCAAATAAATCATCGCGTAAAGCGTGGCGGCGCCTGACAGAATAGCCACAAGAACATTTTTGCCAAAATACCCAACACTGAGCGTAACCAATGCTGCGGCAAGCCGTGCGGGGTCGATATTTCCCCCGGTGGCCTCAGGCCAAAACACCAACGGGGCCACCAGACCGGGCAAGACCGCGACCGGCGTATACCGCAGATGCCGCAGCACCCAATCAGGCATCTTGCGATCACCAATAAAGCCCAGAAAGCTAAACCGGATCAGAAAGCTGCCCAGCGCCATGGCCAGAATGATGATCCAGATTGTGGTGTGCGAATAGGTCATTGCGCGGCCTTTCGCGCTTGCCACAGCTCAATCTGCGCGCCAACCATCATTGCCACCAAAGCCGCCACCAAAAGACCGGTGCCATAGGGCATCCAAGCCATCAAAAGCGCCACCACAATAGAGGTCACCGCCGCCGCGATATGTGCCACGGTCCGCAAGGCAGGCGCAATCATCGCGATAAAGGTGATGGGCAGGGCAAAATCCAAGGCAAATGCTGGCGGGATTTGTGTGCCAGCCACCGCGCCAACATAGGTCAGCACATACCAAAACGGCGCAATGGGCATGACCGTCCCCAGATAATAGGCGACCCGCGCGGCCACGCTCATCTCGGGTTCCATCTCAAACTTAATCTGGCTCAGGGTATAGGCTTGATCCACCATGAAATAGGCCACCAAAGCCCGTTTAACCAGTGACGCTTTGCCCAGATAAGGGGTCAATGACGCGGAGTACATCGCCATGCGCAAATTCACCGCCAAGGCGGTCAACACCACAATCACCGTCGGGGCATTTTCGCTCATCACCTGAAGCGCCGCAAATTGCGACGCCCCCGCGATGACCAAAACAGAAAACCCCATGACTTCCACAAGGTTCAACCCGGCCTCGGTTCCCACCACGCCAAACAACAGCGCAAAAGGCCCCACCACAAGGATGAAGGGAAGCGCATCACGCGCACCACGCAAAAATGCGGTTTTGGGGTTGGCACTTGGTTCCATTGGTCCCTAAATTGCCCATATGCCCCGCAGGGGCAAGAGCAAGGATGCAAAATGCCTCAGAAACTCTCTCACACCGATTTCATGACTGATTACATCATCGCCCCAGACCCTTCCGCCGCCCGTTTGACGCGGGCCGTGATTGGTGTGGATGAACATGGAATGGACGTGACCGCAAATGTGGTCGAAGAACGCCCTCTGACCATCTTTCTGAACACGCGCGAGATTGTGACCGCAATGACCATCGGCGATTATCCCGACCATCTGGCCGTTGGTTTTTTGCGCAATCAGGGCATGTTGTCACCAGAGGATGTGATCACCGGCGTGGACTATGACAACGACATCGACACGGTGGTTGTGCGCACCGAAATTGAAACGAATTATGAAGATAAACTCGCCCGGAAAACCCGCACATCCGGCTGTGCGGTCGGCACCGTTTTTGGCGATATGATGGAGGGGTTAGAGGGTTTAACCCTGCCCAAAGCCGAGGTGAAAACCTCTTGGCTGTATGCCCTCGCCGCCAAAATCAACCGCACCCCGTCGCTGTATTTGGAAGCAGGCGCCATTCACGGCACCGTGCTGTGCCAAGGGGATCGCCCGCTGGTCTATATGGAAGACGTTGGCCGCCATAATGCTGTCGACAAAGTGGCCGGTTGGATGCGCGCCGAAAGTGTGACGGGCGACGAAAAAATCCTGTACACCACCGGGCGGCTCACCTCTGAGATGGTGATCAAATGCGCGCAAATGGGCATTCCGGTGCTGGTGTCCCGGTCGGGCTTCACCGCGTGGGGCGTTGAAATTGCACAGGACATTGGCCTGACCCTGATCGGCCGGATGCGCGGCCAACGCTTCACCTGCCTTTCAGGGGCCGACCGCTTGATCCGCGATATGGACCCGGCCCACGCCGCCCCGGATGAAAAGAAATCACGCCGGAAAGGGGCCAAGACATGAGCGCCCCCAAACCCCTCGGCATCATCCTGGCCGGTGGCCTCGCGACCCGAATGGGCGGCGGCACGGACCAACAGCTCGACAAGGGGCGCTTGCCGCTTGGGGACAGCACGCTGTTGGGTCACGTCATCGCGCGTCTGGCCCCTCAGGTTGGGGCGATCGCGTTGAATGCCAATGGCGATGCATCCCGGTTTGCCGACACGGGTCTGCCGGTTCTACCTGACAGCATTGACGGCTTCGCAGGCCCGCTTGCAGGCGTACTTGCCGGGCTTGACTGGGCCGCGGGTCACGGCGCGACCCATGTGATTTCCGCCGCCGCCGACACACCGTTTTTTCCGCGTGATTTGGCCCCGCGCTTGTTAGCGGCCGCAACGGCCGAAAACACCCCCATTGCCTTGGCCGCCACGCTTGACCCCAAACGCGGGGCCATGCGCCAGCCGACCTTTGGGCTTTGGCCGGTCAGCTTGCGCGATGACCTTCGCGCGGCCCTAAACGGTGGCTTGCGCAAAGTGGTGCTTTGGACCGATCAGCATGGCGCCGCCCTTGCCCCTTATGCCCCCAATCCGTTTGACCCGTTTTTCAACGTGAACACGCCAGACGACCTTGCCCAAGCTGAGCTTTTTCTAAAGGAAACCCCATGACAGATCCTAAAATCTACGGTGTGGTCGGCTGGAAGAACTCTGGCAAAACCGGGTTGATGGAACGTCTGGTGGCAGAGTTTACAGCACGCGGGCTGACTGTCTCGACCCTGAAACACACCCATCACCAAGTGGACCTGGAGGTCCCCGGCACCGACACCCATCGTCACCGCACCGCAGGCGCACAAGAGGTGGTTTTGGCCAGCACCTCGCGCATCGCCCAGCTGCATGAACTCCGCGGCGATCCGGAACCCGACATCGCCACGCTGATCTCGCGCCTGCATCCCTGTGATCTGGTGCTGATCGAAGGGTTCAAATCTGCGCCGCATCCAAAAGTGGAAGCCAGCCGCATTGAGACCGGCCAACCGCTGTTTGCAACTGACGATGCAACTGTGCGCGCGGTGGCGGCAAACCATACGCCTTCGAATGTTTCCGTTCCTGTGATTGAGCTTGATGACACCAAAGCCATCGCCGATTTCATCGCGCGGGATGTTGGGCTGATGCCAACAGCAGGCGAAACACCCAAAGCAACCGGCCTGAAAAACGACTGTTTCGCCCTGCCCCCCGGCGTGCATTGGACCCCGGTGGAAGAGGCGCTGACAACTTTACGCGACCGTTTGGCCCCGGTGACAAAAGTCGAAACCATGCCCACCGCCATGACCCGTGGGCGTATTTTAGCGCGCGATCACATGGCGGTGCGCTCCAACCCGCCCGGCGCCAATTCGGCGGTGGATGGCTATGCGCTCGACTTTGCCACGATGCCCAGCGGCACGCCGATCAGCATGCCTTTGGTTGCGGGCCGCGCAGCAGCGGGCGGCGCATTTGAAGGCCGTGTGCCCGCCGGCCACGCCATTCGCATTTTAACCGGCGCGTTGATCCCCGATGGGGTTGATACAGTGGTGATGCAGGAAGATGTGCAGATTGAGAACGGCATATTGAGCATTCCTGCCACGCCGAAACCAGGATCAAATGCGCGCGCGGCGGGCGAGGATGTGGCAGCAGGGCAGCTTGCCTTGCCAATGGGGCACAAGTTGCGCGCGCCGGACATTGCGCTTTTGTCCGCCGTGGGCGTGGCTGAGGTTGAGGCCCACACGCGCCTTCGGGTTGGCGTCTTGTCCACCGGCGATGAATTGGCCGCACCGGGCAGCACGTTGGATGTGGCGCGCACTTATGATGCCAACCGACCGATGCTTTTGTCCTTGGCGGAAACATGGGGATATGAACCCGTCGATCTGGGCCATGTGGCGGACGACCGCGCAGCGCTTGCTGCGGCCTTTGATAAGGGAGCTGAGCGCGCGGATGTGATCCTGACCTCGGGCGGCGCATCGGCGGGGGACGAAGACCATGTGTCCGCGTTGCTAAAGGACAGCGGGTCACTGCACCATTGGCGCATTGCGATCAAACCGGGGCGACCTTTGGCGCTTGCACAGTGGAACGGAACCCCTGTGTTTGGCCTTCCGGGCAATCCCGTTGCCGCCCTTGTCACCACGCTGATCTTTGCGCGCCCTGCTTTTTCGGTGCTGGCGGGCGGCGATTGGCTGGAGCCTTTGGGAATGCAACTGCCCGCCGGTTTTTCCAAAAAGAAAAAGGCTGGCCGTCGCGAATACCTGCGCGCGCGCATTGGCGAAGATGGCCGGGTGGAAGCGTTCAAATCCGAAGGATCCGGTCGTATTTCAGGTCTTGCCTGGGCCACGGGGCTGGTCGAGCTGCCCGATGAGGCAGCGGAAATCACACCGGGCGATCCGGTACGGTTCCTGCCTTATGCGGGGTTTGGGTTGGTGTGAGGGCGCGCGGATAGGTCAGCGCCCCCGCACCAAATATCGGCAACTGGCTGTCTCAGGCCAGCGTATCCCCTGTCCCGGCAATCAAGCGGCGTAACATTGCAGCAAACTGATCTATTTCATCATTATCCCACCGGTCGCTAAACAGGTAATTTGCGCGTTTTGAGAATGTCGCCAGCGCCTCAGTCAGCTTTTGCTTTCCCGACTCGGTGATCACCACAAACACCAACCGCGCGTCCCGCTGATCATGATCACGGCCCACAAGCCCAATCTTTTCCATTGGTGCGGCCATGCGGGTGACTGTGGACGCACTGACGTGCATGCGCTTTGCCAGATCAACCCGTGACAAGCGGTCTGCCGCCGAGCGATCAAGGTGAAGCAGCATCAAAAACTCGTTCACAGAAATACCGTGGACAGCCGAAAATTCGCCGGAAAGCCCGGCCCGAAAATCATCTGCGGCCTGAAGCAGGCGCAGCGCGTTTGTTGTGTTTGGATCAGTCATACAGGCTACTTATTGCGAATCGCTTGCGCATGCAAGCACATTGCATGCATAAGGGTTTCTGATATGTGAAATGGAAAGACACTCATATGAACTTCGAAATTGCTTTCTCGGTCGCGGGTATCGTTGCCATGACAGGGTGGGGGGTGCTGCTTGTGTCACCGCTCATTCCAAAATGGTCCGACTGGATCGCCGGGATTATCCTGCCTGTCGCCCTGTCGCTAGGCTACGCCATGCTGGCGATTTTCCCGTCCCCTGATAGCGGTGGCGGGTTTGGCACGCTCGCGGATGTTATGAAACTGTTTTCCTACGAACAGGCCGCACTTGCGGGTTGGGTTCACTTTCTGGCCTTCGATTTATTCGTCGGCGCCTGGGCCTGCCGCACAGCGCGCTCGGAAGGTGTGTGCTTTTGGCTGGTCGCGCCCTGTCTGCCGCTGATCTTCCTGTTCGGGCCGGTCGGACTGGTCGTATTTCAAGCCATCCGCGCCGTTTACAGTCGAAAGGCAAAACTTTCGGCGGTTTCTTAAAGCAGCCGTTATGCGCTTTGCAACATCATGCCCACTGGGCGCGTAACGGATATTGGCTTGTAACTTAGCAACAGACCGCAAAAACAGTCCCGCCGATCAATCGCCGTGACGCAGCAGGCGTTGCTTTTGGCGCCCCCAATCGCGCTTGGCATCCGAGGCGCGTTTGTCGTGCGCTTTCTTACCCTTGGCGACACCGATTTTCACCTTCACCAGACCTTTGTGATTGAAGTACATCACCAGCGGCACAAGGGTCATGCCATCGCGCTGGGTGGCTTTCCAAAGCCGGGCGATTTCACGCCGCGACACCAGCAATTTGCGCTTGCGCCGCTCCAGATGGCCCCATGTGATCGCCTGTTTATAGGGCGCGATATAGGCGTTGGTCAGATAAAGTTCGCCGTCTTCAACAGCCGCGTAACTGTCAGCAATATTCGACCCACCGGTCCTAAGCGATTTCACTTCGGATCCTTGCAGGACAATCCCGCATTCAATGTCATCTTCGATCGCGTAATCATAACGCGCGCGCCGATTTTCGGCGATGACCTTATAGTTGGTGTCGTCTTTTTTATTCTGAGCCATAGGCGTGAAATAGGCACTTCAACCGGCAGTGTCTAGCCTCCCCCACCGCTTCTCTCTATCCTGACCGGAAATCCTGTCATTTTGGGGCAACAGATGAACCGTCGACATATGATGCAAACCGCAATGGCCTTTGGAGCCGCTGGTCTGGCTGGTGGGGCTCAGGCCGCATTACGGTACTCTGTGCCCGCCGAAGAGGTCCCGCATGAGCTGACCTTTATGCAGTGGCCCGTAACGCCCAAGGTTTATAACGACGCGCTGTGGCGTGACGATGTGCAATCCACCATCGCCGAGATCGCCAACACAATCGCAGAGTTTGAGCCAGTGGTGATGCTGGCGGGCCCTGAACATCACGCCCACGCACGCCGAAAGCTGAGCGATAAAGTCACCCTGTGGGACGTGCCCACTGATGATCTGTGGTGTCGTGATGCGGGGCCGATCACCAGCATTGATGCGACAGGGAAACGCGCATTTCAGCACATTCAGTTCAACGGCTGGGGCAACAAACAGACCCATGCAAACGACGGTAAAATCATCCCACAGTTGGCAGATCGCCTTGGGCTTCCCTTGATCCCAACGGGTCTGAACGGCGAAGCGGGCGGGGTGGAACAAGACGGCCACGGGCTGCTCATCGCGCATGAAAGTTCGTGGGTGAATGACAATCGCAATCCGGGCATGACCCGGGATGAGGTTGGCGCGCGGCTTTTACAAGCATACGGCGCAGATCAAATCCTCTGGTCACCAGGGGTTTGGGATGAGGACATCACCGATTACCACATCGACAGTCTGGCGCGTTTCACCGCGCCGGGGCGCGTGCTGATGAACCTGCCGGACCAACCCGACCCACGCGATCCCTTTCACATGGCCGCATTGGACACCCACGATATGTTGAAGGCTGCGGGGCTGACCATCGACGTAATCCCTGAACCCAACAAACGCCGCGTGAAAGACCCGGAATTTGTCGCCTCTTACGTGAACTTCTATGTCTGTAACGGGGCGGTGATTGCGCCGGAGTTTGGCGACAGATCCACCGATAAAATCGCCCGCGACACACTCGCCCATCACTATCCGGGGCGCGAGGTGGTCACGTTAAACACCGATGTTCTGGGCGAGCTGGGCGGTGGCATCCATTGCGCCACGCATGAGCTTCCGGCCTGACCCTCACCCTTTGGGTTGCTGCGCCACAGGTTGATCCACCGTGGCAACCCACGGTTTGATGTCCACCACCGGGGTTCCGTCAAAGCAATCAATCGCATCAATGCCAATCCGCGTGCCGTCCACGGAAATGATCTCAACCGTCGACATGGCGATCGGGTTGGGGCGCACAGGGGATCGCAGGCAAAAGACACCGCGTGGCCCATCGGTGTGGCGCGGGGTCTGCACAATCAAATCGCGCCGCCCCTGATCCATCCAATATAGCACAATGATCTGCCGACCGGGATTTAGCCCCAGCAGGCCGTCGGCATAACGCGGATCAAGCTCAATGAAACACTCACCGCCCTCATCCGCCAACCGCCCGCGTGCACCTTTGACGTTGCCCGGGGCATTGCCCGGCGACCACGGGCTGCGGATTTTGCCGATGAAAGCCACGTTCGGGCCGGGCTCGGTGGCGGGGTCAAACGGCAGGGCAATTTCACCTTCACGGATGTTGGTCATGGGGATCTCCTTTGGACTGCCCAAACAGTGCCATAGCGACGAACAGGATCACAGGTGACATTCCGTCCCCGATCATCATGCATCTGTTTCCATGCTATGGTCTTAAAACGCAAAAGGGAGATGAAAGATGGCGCAGGGCACACACAAGTTGATTTCCAACGGCAACCCAATGGAAAAAATCGTCGGTTTCAGTCGCGCCGTGCGCGTGGGGTCATTCATCGCAGTGGGCGGCACGGCACCAGTGGACACCAATGGAAAAACAGTAGGAGTTGGGGATGTTTATGCCCAAACAAAACAATGCTTTGAGATTATCAAATCAGCGCTGGAACAGGCGGGATCTGGATTAGAAGATATCGTCAGAACAAGGGTGATCTTGACCGATATCGACCTGTGGAAAGACGCAATTGACGCGCGAAAAGCCTATTGTCTAGATGCCCGTCCGGTGGACACGATCATGCAAGTCAGCCGAGTTGTGAACCCGGAATGGTTGGTGGAAATTGAAGTGGATGCGGTGGTGCCAGACCCGGCTTAAGCGCCTCGCTCAACAAAAAAAGGCGCCCCGGTCAGAGCGCCTTTTCCACGTGGTTTCAAACCAAGATCAGTTCATCAAGCCGGCATGGCGCATGGCCGCGTCAATTGCCGCTTTGGTGCTGTCTTCCAGCGCGGTCAAGGGGCTGCGCACTTCGGTCTCGCACATGCCCAGATTGGACAGCGCGTATTTTGCACCCACCAGACCGGGTTCGGTAAAGATCGCTTTGTGCAGCGGCATCAGCTTGTCGGCAATCATCAGCGCGGTGGCGTAATCACCGGCCAGCGTGGCCGCCTGCAGGTCTGCGCACAGGCGCGGGGCGACGTTGGCGGTGACCGAAATACAGCCCTGTCCACCTTGGGCGTTAAACCCATGCGCCGTGGCATCTTCGCCCGACAGCTGACAGAAATCTGCGCCGCATTCCATGCGCTGATAGCTGACCCGCGCCAGATCACCGGTGGCGTCTTTCACGCCCACGATGTTTTTATGCTTGGCCAAAACACCCATGGTTTCCGGTGTCATATCCACAACCGACCGGCCCGGAATGTTATAGATCACAATCGGCAGGTCCACCGCATCGGCCACAGTGGTGTAATGGGCGATCAATCCGCGCTGGGTCGGTTTGTTGTAATAGGGCGTGACCACAAGGCCCGCCGCCGCCCCAACCGCTTTGGCATGTTCCATAAACCGCAGTGTCTCAACCGTGTTGTTGGATCCGGCCCCGGCAATCACCGGCACGCGCCCTGCGGCGGCCTCAACCACCGCTTCAATTACCGCTTCGTGTTCTTCATGGGTCAGGGTTGGGCTTTCGCCGGTTGTGCCCACGGGCACCAATCCGTTTGACCCCTCAGCGATCTGCCAATTGACCAAGCGTTTAAGCGCGTCAAAATCCACTGCGCCGCCTTTAAACGGCGTGACCAGGGCAGGAAGAGATCCTTTGAACATGACACGCTCCTTTGTTGTTGTCAGGATTGGGCAAGGGTATGAATCACCCTGCCGAACGCGGCGGAAACTAGCCGGGTTCTGGCGAAATGCCAAGAATGTGTGTTGATCTGATAGGCCCTAAGGGTAGGTTTTGTCCATGAAAGCGCGAATTTATCACATGTTGACGGTCTTGGCGGTCCTGATCTGGACCCAAGCCCCCCCTTCACACGCCCAAACCGCAGGCGAGGTTACGGCCTTTCGGGACGCAATCGCCTTGGCCCGCATGGGCGACTGGGACGAGGCCCGCGTGAAAGCACGCGCGGGCGGCACCCTGCCTGCGGATATTTTGGAATGGCACCGCTTGCGTCAGGGCAAAGGCAGTTTTGACGACACGATCCGCTTTTTGGCCCGCCACCCAGATTGGCCCGGCCTGAAACTGTTGCGCCGCAAGTCTGAGGCCACAATCCCGCGCGGCTCAAACGCCAGTAAAATCCTGACGTTTTTTGCAAGCCAACCGCCACAGACCGGACGCGGTGCGTTGCGATATGCAGAAGCGCTTGAGGCCGCTGGCAAAGGGGACACCGCCCGCGATGTTCTGGTCACCGCCTGGACGTCCCTGTCGATGGATGAAGATGAGCATAACGCCTTTGAAACCCGTTACCCAACCGGCTTGGCCAAACATCATTGGGCGCGCACCGATGCGATGCTTTGGCGCGGCAACACCAAAGACGCCACCCGAATGCTACCCCTTTTGACCAAAGGACAGGCCGATCTGGCACGTGCGCGCATTGCTTTGCGCCGCAAAAAGGATGGTGTGGACGGGTTGATCAAAGCCATCCCAGCCAGCCTCGCGGATGACCCCGGACTGACATACGAGCGTTTCTTGTGGCGCGCCGCAAAAGGCCGAAATCAGGACGCCATTGACCTTATCTTGGCGCAATCCTCATCGGCCAAAACCCTTGGCGAACCCGACCGTTGGGGCAGCTGGCGGCGCGTTTTGGCCCGCTGGTCGATGCGCGAAGGCAACCCAAAACAGGCATACCGTTTGGCCGCAAACCACCACATCGCCGAAGGGTCCAGCCGCAATGATCTGGAATGGCTCGCGGGCTACTTGGCGCTGCGCAAACTGAATGACACAACCACGGCATTAAAGCATTTCAACGCCTTCCGCGCGGGCGTCGACACCCCGATCTCTCTGGGCCGCGCCGGATATTGGCAAGGCCGCGCGCATGAGGGCGCAGGAAATGCAGAACAGGCCAAAGCGGCCTATGCCTTTGGCGCAAAATACCAAACCAGCTTTTACGGCCAACTGGCGGCCGAACGCGCAAACCTGCCGATGGATCCCAAGCTCACCGGATCAGAACGCCACCGCAATTTCACCGGGCAAAGCTTTTGGACCACCTCTGTCATGGACGCCGCCCGCTTGCTTCAAGCCGCGGATGAACTGTACTGGGCCGAACGTTTCACCGTGCATCTGGCGGAACGCCTCACCCGCGAAGAAATCGGTCACCTTGCCGGTTGGGCCGAAAGCAAATCCGAACCGCATCTGCGTGTGATGATTGCCAAATATGCCGCGCGCCAAGGCTGGGTGCTGCACCGCCCCTATTTCCCGACCCCTGACATTGGCAAAGGCAATGCCACCGTGCCGCGCGCCCTTGAATTGGCGATTGCCCGGCGCGAAAGCGAATTTGACCCCGGCGTGCAATCCGGTGTCGGCGCACGTGGGTTGATGCAGCTTATGCCCGGCACGGCAAAAGACATGTCCAACCGGCTTGAACTGCCCTATTCCAAAGCGCGCCTGACCGAAGACCCCGCCTATAACACGCGGCTTGGGTCCGAATATCTGGCCAAGCTGATCGAAGATTTTGGCCGCAACCCCGTGCTGATTTCCGTGGGCTATAACGCAGGCCCTGCCCGCGCCCGCAGCTGGCAAAAACGGTTTGGTGATGTGCGCGCACAGGGCACAGACATCATCGACTGGATCGAGCATATCCCGTTTCGTGAAACCCGAAACTACGTCATGCGCGTGTCCGAAAGCTTGGCCATTTATCGCGCCCGCCTGACCGGAAAAACTGAACCTCTCCGCCTGTCAAAAGAGCTCAAGCAATAACGCGACTGCCTTCCTCTTTCTGCAAATATCCTGGGGTGAATGCCAAAGGCAGAGGGGCAACGCCCCTTCACGCCACCTTGCGCGCCCGGATCAGAGTGAACACACCCGCGCCCACAACAATCAGCGCGCCTAAAACCACATTTGGCTCTACGGTTTCGCCAAAGATGCTCACGCCCAAGATCGACACAAACACGAGCTGAAGATAGGCAAAGGGTTGCACCGCGCTGGCCTCGGCCACCTCGTAACATTTGATCAGCAACCAATGCCCCAACACGCCGGTCACGCAAAGCACCGCCATCCAGATCCAATCGCTGCCCTGCATCGGCTCCCAAAAGCTCGCGCCAATGGCTGTCATCACCACGGCACCCGTGGTTCCGGTCCAGAAAAAACTGGTCTGTGTACTGTCATACCGCGCGCCATATCGGGCCAATAGACCGTAAAGCGCAAACATCGCCGCCCCCACCAGCGGCACAATTGCGGCGGGTGCAAAGACCCCGAAACCGGGTTTGAGGATAACCAGGATACCAATGAACCCCACGCCAATGGCGGCCCAGCGCCGCCAGCCAACGGCCTCGCCCAGCACCGGCCCGGACAAAGCGGCGACAATCAACGGGTAACAGGCAAAAACCGCGTGGCTTTCCACCAATCCAAGCAGGGTAAAGGCCAAGACTGTCACACAGATTTCCAGCGCCAAAAGGGCGCCGCGAAAGATTTGCAGCACGGGTTTTCGGGGGCGCAACGCTTGGGCCAACCCGCCATTTCTCCGGGTGATCCACACAACAAAAGCGGCAAAAAACCAATAGCGGATCATCACCACCATCCAGACATTATAACTGCCGGCCAAATGGCGCGAAATACCGTCTTGGGCGGCGAAAACAAACGTCGCGCCGACCATCAGCCAAATGCCCAACCGGGTGTTTTGTTCCATTCTCGCGCGCCCTCTTAAATTGACGAAGCGCGCAGAATGCCCCGGCTCATATGCCGCTTGCGCCCGTATCCTGACACTCGTTCCACATCGAACCCACCCGCGTCTAGGGCGCGGCGCACAAAACCCGCGGCGGTATATGTCGCAAACGTGCCACCGGGGGCGGTGTGCGCGCCCACCTGTGCCAGTAAATCATCGCCCCACAGTTCGGGGTTTTTGGCAGGCGAGAACCCATCCAGATACCAGGCGTCCGCTTTGCCGGGCCATGCCGCCAGCCGCGCGCGCGCATCGCCCTCGATCACCTCAACCGTTAAGCCATGCAGGTCAAACACCCGCAGCCCATTGGCCCAAGCCGCCAGAAACGGATCGGCCAAAGCATATGCTTCGGGAAACGCTGTCAGCGCGCGGGCAATGTCATCTGTCGCCATCGGGAATGCCTCAAATGATGTAAACCGAACACCGCCGGGTGCGCCCACAGATTGCCACGCCATCAGGGTCGCCAGCATGTTCAGACCAGTGCCAAACCCCAGCTCTGCCACGTGGAAACCGGGCACAAAACGCGCGGGCAAATCATTGCCAGACAGAAACACATGGCGCGTTTCATCCAAGCCATTGTCCAAGCTAAAATAGGGGTCGTCAAACTGCGTGGCCACCGGCACACCTGTGTCTTTCCACTCAATCTCGGCCGTCTGGTTCTTCTGCATGGGATGTCCTATGAACGCGGGGGATACCTGACCTACATGCAGAAGGATGCGCGTTTTGGCAATGATCAGCGGTGCAACAGTCGACGTAACAATACGCGGGGCCGGGATCTTTGGCTTGGCCACCGCCTGGAGCTGTGCCCGCCGTGGGGCGCGCGTGCGCGTGGTGGACCCAAACGGCCCCGGCGCGGGATCCTCGGGCGGGTTGGTCGGCGCGCTTGCCCCCCACGTGCCAGAACGCTGGAATGCCAAGAAGGCCTTTCAATTCGACAGCCTGATCATGGCCGAAACCTATTGGACCGAGGTCGAAGCCGTTGGCGGCACATCCCCCGGTTATGCCCGCTCTGGCCGGTTGCAACCAATCAAAGACGAGGCGCATTTAAAGCTGTCCACCGACCGCGCCCATGAGGCGGATGACCTGTGGCAAGGCAAGGCCATCTGGCAGGTTGTCGCGGCGGACAGCTATCCCGATTGGGCCCCTGTCACCCCCTCTGGCTGGCTGATCCACGACACGCTGACCGCGCGCATGGCCCCGCGCCGCGCCGCCGCCGCTTTGCTGGCCGCGATCCGTGCAAAAGGCGGCGAGGTGACCACCGAAGCCCCTGATGAGGGCCGCGTGATCTGGGCCACGGGGTGGCGAGGGTTAATTGATCTGTCCGAAGAATTGGGCAAGCCGGTGGGCTATGGCGTGAAAGGGCAATCCGTGCTGCTAAAACATGCCGCCCCCGACATGCCGCAAATCTTTGCGGACGCTGTTCACATCATCCCACACGCCGACGGTACGGTGGCGGTTGGCTCTACCTCGGAACGCGACTTTGACGCACCCGACACTTGTGATGCGCAGATCGACGAGGTCCTGATGCGCGCGCGCGCCATCTGCCCCGCCATTGCAAAGGCCCCGGTTTTGGAACGCTGGGCCGGCGTGCGCCCCCGCGCCAAATCCCGCGCGCCGATGTTGGGGGAACATCCCACCAAGCCCGGCGAGTTCATTGCCAACGGCGGCTTTAAAATTGGTTTTGGCATGGGCCCAAAAGTGGGGGAAATGATGGCGGATTTGATGCTGGATGGACACGACAGCATCCCCGAGGATTTCCGCGTGGCGGCAAGCCTTTAGGCCGTTTTTGCCGTGGCAGACATGCAAAGCTGTCCCTTGGGGCCACGGACCCAAAGCGTGGTGCCCTTGCGGCAAAGCTCAACCTGATCTGTGTGCAGCACAGGTGACACGGCACGGTATTTGAAACGCGCAAGTGGGCCGCAGTCTCGTGTGGCTTTTAGCATCAAAAGCTGCGCCAAAAGCTGCCCTTGCACGAGCAGCCCGCCATAGCCTTCAACATCACGCGTATAATCCAGATCATAGTGGATCCGATGGGCGTTAAACGTCAGCGCAGAATAGCGAAAGAGCAGCGTTTCCGGAAACCGCATCGGCTCGGCACTGTCCTCATCCGTTGGGGCCGCTCGAAGATTGGGCGGGGCCGCATCACGGGTCGGATCTTCTAGATACACAAGGTCTTTGCGCTCGCGCACACACAAAACTTCGCTTTGGTGAATGTCATGTTGCAAAGTGACAAACCCCATCTCGCCGAACCGTCCGGACTTGCGTTTAGTGCTGATGACGCGCGTTGATTTTTGCGCGGACATGCCGGACATCAAAGGCGCAAGGAACGTCAGCTCACCCCCCGCCCAAAGGCAGCGCGGCAGGCCAAAATTGGGAATGCCTTCGCCTTGGGTTGGCACGCCGTCCCGCCCTAGGGTTTCGGCCGGTTGCACGTTCCAGAAATAGACCTGATGGAAAAACGGCGGCAAGGGCACACCCGGTTCCAAAGGCGCAAGCCCAAGCGTGGCACACAGCGCATTGGCGCGGGCGGGGTCCATGATGTCCCATTGATCCTCTGGGTCAGTGGCTTGCATCTTATCGGTCATGCCGCGACCCTAACGGCGCAATTCAAAAAGGAAAAGGGCGGCACGCACAAAGCGCCGCCCCCTTACGTCAATCCACAGAATGGCCAGCCTATCCCGGCATCACCATCATTTCCGCAAGTTGCAGGTTGCCCATTTCGCAGAATGGACAAGAGGCGGCGATGGCGGTGGCGGCTTCAAGATCAGGGGCATTCAGAATGGTATACCCCATCATCGTGCCCTCAAAACCTTCGGTTGCGCCCTCTTTTGACACCGTCCATTGCGGCCCCAAAGGTTGGGCGGCCACGACCAACGCGTCCGCATGGTCTTGCATCCACGCCTGATAGCGCGCCTGATGTTCCGCTTGTTCTGTTGGGTCCTCAATATCCCGCGTCACGTGATAGGCCATATAAAATTGTGGCATTGTATCCTCCCTTAAAATGATGCGGATCGGGGCCGTTCATGCAAGCGCTGGATTAAAACTCCACCCCAATTTGCGCCTTGATGCCCGAGCGGAACGGGTGTTTCACCAACTCCATTTCGGTCACGAGATCCGCGATTTCGATGAGGTCTTCTGCGGCGTTGCGCCCGGTCAGAACCACATGGGTCATTTCGGGTTTTTCGTCGGTCAAAAAGGCCACCACATCAGCCACATCCACATAACCATAGCGGATTGCGATGTTAATTTCATCCAAAAGCACCATTTTATTGGCGGGGTCGCGGATCAGGTCCTTGGATTTCTCCCATGCGGCCTGTGCCATTTCGGTGTCGCGGGTCTTGTCTTGGGTTTCCCAAGTGAAGCCCTCACCCATGGTATAAAACTCGCAAATGTCGCTGAATTTTGCGTTGATCAGGTCGCGTTCGCCGCAATCCATGCCGCCTTTGATAAACTGCACCACGGCGCATTTCATGTCCGCCGCGATACAACGGAAAATCATCCCAAAAGCAGCTGAACTTTTGCCTTTGCCTTTCCCGGTATGCACAATCACCAGACCCTTTTTATCAGTCTTGGTGGCCATGATTTTATCGCGCGCGGCCTTTTTCTTGGCCATTTTCATAGCGTGGCGGGCGGGGTCGACGGGTGGTTTTTCGGTCATAGCAATTCCTCAGAGCAATTCATCGGTGGTCAGGTGGCGGGGAAGATCATCATTGGGCGTGGCCCATGACAGGATCTCATCATGATGTACGTGGGCCGTCGGCGCAAAAAGCGACGGATCAGAGAGGGCGGCGGCATGGGCGTAAAACTGGCCGGGATAGTGATCGCCCTGAAAGCCCATCGCACTGCCACAGATCGGGCAAAAATGGCGACGCACGCCGGGCGAGCTTTCATAACTTGCGGGCGCTTCTCCGGTCCAACGCCACTGTGTGTCTTTCAGGCCCAGAAAGCCAACAGTGGCCGCACCGGATGCACGTCGACAGCTGTCACAGTGACAAATGACCTGAAGAAACGGCCGGCCATGAAAGGCAAACGACACCTGACCGCACAAACAATGCCCGGCAATATGCCCTGTCATGTCGGTGGAAATGGTCACGCCGCACGCTCCGTTTGTTGATCCCTTCGCCCCCGCACTGTCGCCGCTTGGGCGATCAGATGCAAGCGAGGATGCAAAGGCTGAACACCCGAAATCTTGCTGATCTCATGTAAAAAGGGCGCCCCAAAGGACGCCCGATTAGTCGCATTTGGCGCGCTTATTCTGCAGGGCTAACCACCGCGTTGGATCGGCCAAAATGCTGTTTGTTCAGGCGCAACACCAAGGCAATCATAGCAAATTGCAGCGCAACGGCAATCAGGGTGATCGCCCAGTAGATCAGCGAAAACTTGTCCACGACACCCGCCTTGACCAGACCCGCATTCAGGAAGAATTGCGTAAGCACCGACAGGGCCACACCGGGGCACACCAGCGCATAGGATCCGGGCGAGGTTTCAGACCCAAACACAAAGCTTTTCCAATACTCTTGGCGCGCCAGAACCGTCAGGCCCAGCATTGCAAACAACACCTGAATGGCAATCAATCGCGCCAGCATGATCATGGTTTCCGCAGCTGTCGAATGCACCGAAAATGTTTCATGCAGGCCATGATCTTGGCGCATGAACATAATGCCCAGAATTGTCAGGATCGGGATCACAATCATCAAGGTCGGCGCGCTTTCCTTGGACGTGCCATAATGCAGCATCGAATTGAACGCCGTGATCAGCGCCAACACCCCATAGACAATCGAGGCCACACCAAAAAATGTGGACCCCACAAGGGACACGGCGACCACAATCGTATTGTGGCTCATCGCGGCGGGGGCGGCAAACCCAACGGCGGTCATGGCAAGGGCAAACGACGGCAACATCTGCGCAAAACTGTTATGTGCGGTCACGTCAAAGACACCGCCTTTGGTCAGCACACGGCCAAGGAAATCCCCGATATAACTGAGCGCAAGGATGCCAATCGCAAGAAAGGCCGCCATCGCAAAGGGGAACAGAATTTCGACAATCGACCACAGGCCGGGCACAAACACCAAGCCCGCCACAAACATCCCGTTCACCGCCATCGCAAGCGCCAAAGGCATGGCCAGCAACGTGGTTTCAGCGTTGGAGTTTTTCAGCGTGTGGTAGGCATCCGTTTTGCGGAAGGCCGAGAATTGTTTCAGGTTCCAGATCAGATACTTAAGGTTTAAAAAAACCATCGCCGCGATGCCTATCCAGGCAACCAGAACAGCGGCTTTCAACCCCATGGATCCGGTTTGCATCACCGCCAGCATATCTTCAAAGATCGGCACCGGGCGACCTGTGTGGGGCACCCAAAACATCAGGTACATGAAAAACGTGACCGATAGGCCACCGGCGCCCACGGACGCCAAAAAATAAAGCGGATTATAGCGATCCGCAGGACGAGTGAGTTGCATGGCTAGCTCCAATGTTGGTTCGTCACATTTTCATATTCATCTTTATGAATATTTATAGATGAGTCGGTGAAATTGCAAGGGCCAAGCTGTCGCATCAGGCAAACCCTTCAAATGGGTCAGGAAAGTACCGCCATTAACCAATGATTAACCATGAGCAGCCAATTATATGTCATCCGCACCAAAGTTAGGCCCCATCGTGACACAGCTTGCCCATCCCCCGCGCGTCCTTACAGTGTTGATTGTCGGGCTTGGCCTTACGGCCTGTGACAGCCCCAGCCCACAGTTTCGCACCCAAGACACCACCACAACCGAGGTGACGGTCGAAGGGTCCTTGTTCAAAATTCACCGCCGGGAAAACTGGGTCGAAAGCTATCGGACCAGTTTTGAAGCCCTGCCCAATGTGTCCAAAATCCTACGGCGCGCCAAGGTCGCCATCGAACTTGGCACCGGTTGTCCAATCCGCGAAGGGTCCCTAACGGGCGATCAGGGCATTCAGCGGGCAGAATTAAATTGCGACGGCACCCTGCCCCCCGTGCCACCAAGCATGAAGGTGGAGTTCAACTGCGAGATTTACGACCGCTGGACCCACTCTGACGGGCAAGTGGTGGTGGAAAACGTAGACTGTGTGCCGGTTGCAGCACGGCCATAAAACCACCTGCAAACACCATCGGCGACAGTGTTTGGGATTGGGATTTCTTGCCTTCGGCGAAGGTGTTTTTGGCAAGAAAAAGCAAGCTTTGGGGCATGTTAGCCTATGATCAATGCGGCGTATCAAGGATCAGTATTTCAAGCCAGCCTTTGGGTTTCGGCTGACAAACCTGCACATCGAAGATGGGTCATTTGAGATGCTTTGCAAATCGAACCGATGTGGGGTGGTCAAAGCCGGGATGTGCGACCTCGCTGAGTTTTACAAAGCCAAGAGACTGAAAAACGGCATGATTTTCAGCCAATTCAACACGCGTTTGCAGGGTCAATTGTGGTCGTTCCAAAGCCCGCGCGCGCTCCTCGGCATGGCCCATCAAGACCCGCGCATAGCCCTTACCGCGTGCTTCAGGTGCTACAGCCAGCTTGCCGATGTAAAGCCCCTCTGGTTGTGGGGTCAGAAACACACAGGCCTCTTGCCCCAGCACCCAAATCTCGCCATTCCGCGCCTGTCGGATCACGTCTTCTTTGGTCAATTGATACATTGAACTGGGCGGATCCACCCGCCCGTCATGTTCGGAAAACACACGCTGGATCAGCGCCAGAACCCAGTCGGCGTCCCCCGCATTTGCGCGTTTTGGGATCACAACAGCCCTTCAATCATCGCGCGTGCCGAATTGGATCTGGGCTGCCACAGGCCCCGATCCATCGCCTCTTGCAGGCGTTCTGCGATTTCGCGCAGGGCGGGGGCGTTGTGTTCTTCTATGAAGTCCCGTGTGGCGTCATCTTCAAGAAACGCCGCATGCACGAGGTCAAAATGGTGGCTGCGCACGGCCCCGGTGGTGGCGGCAAAAGCGAACATGTAATCCACCGTCGCGGCGATCTCAAACGCGCCTTTGTATCCGTGACGTTTCACGCCATCGATCCATTTTGGGTTGACCACGCGCGAACGGACAACCCGGCCAATCTCATCCTCAAGCGTGCGAATAACAGGGCGTTCCGGGCGCGAGTGATCGTTGTGATAAATCGGTCGGTCCCGGCCCTGAAGCGTGGCCACGGCGGCCGCCGCCCCCCCTTCGAATTGATAATAATCGTCGCTGTCCAGCACGTCATGTTCGCGGTTGTCTTGGTTTTGCACAATCGCCTCGGTCTGGCTTAAACGCTGCTCAAACCCTGCGCGGTCCCGCGCCCCTTCCGTGGCCGCCCCGTAAGCATAGCCGCCCCATTCCAGATAGGCATCGGCAAGATCCGCTTTGTCCGCCCAAAGCCGTTCATCAATCATCGCCTGAAGGCCAGCACCGTAAGCACCGGGCTTGGATCCATAGACCCGATGCGCACTTTCGCCAGCTTTCACACGGCCTGCTGCGGGGTTCAGGTCAGAAGGTTCCTCCATGCCCTGAACCGCCCGCGCAGCACTGTCATAAAGCGCAATCAGCTGGGGAAAAGCATCGCGGAAAAAGCCCGAAACACGCAAGGTCACATCGACCCGAGGACGCCCCAGCGCGGTCACGGGTATGACCTCAAACCCGGTCACACGACGGTTGGCGCTGTCCCATTTCGGCTTTACACCCATCAGGGCCATCGCCTGCGCAATATCATCCCCCCCGGTACGCATATTGGCGGTGCCCCAAGCGGTGACAAGCATCGTGCGCGGGTAATCCCCGTGTGTTTGCAAGTGCTTATCAATCAGAAGATTGGCGGATTTCCACCCCAATGCCCAAGCGGTTGGGGTTGGAACCGCACGGCTGTCGACCGAGAAAAAGTTGCGTCCTGTTGGCAAGGTGTCCAACCGGCCCCGCGTGGGCGCCCCCGAGGGTGCGGGCGCCACGTATTTGCCAGCCAGAGCGGTCAAAAGCCCCTGCCCTTCTGCGGGCCCACAGGACCTCACCGCGGGCAGAACGCGGGTGCTGATCTCGTCCATCACGGCCTGACTGTGGGGGCCGGGGGCTGTGACTTCGCCATCAATCATACGGGCAGAGAACTCCTCTAACCGCTCAACAGTGTCGCCGGAGGAACGCCATGTTTCACCGGTCAATGCATCCGGGCGGGGACCCTCCCACGGCGCGGCCATATCGCAATCCAAAGGGTCAAAATTAAGCCCAAAATCTGCCGCCAAAGCGCGCGCCAAAGATTGATCACCCCCTTCAGCCTGTCCACGCGGGACCCGCACCAAAGCTTGCACCAAATCCCGTTCCAAGCGGCCCTCGGGCGAGACTCCAAACACGTGTAATCCGTCACGAATTTGCGCCTCTTTCAGCTCACATAAATAGGCATCCAGCTTGGCCAGATCGCTTTCTTCATCTTCGCCAGACAGGCCCGCATCCATGCCCAATCCGGTGGCTGACGTCAGGGTCAGGATTTCGCGTTTCAGATAAGTGATCCGGCGCGGATCGACCCCTGCGGCCTCGTAATATTCATCCACCAATGCCTCGAGATCACGCATCGGACCATAGCTTTCGGCGCGGGTCAGCGGCGGGGTCAGATGGTCGATAATGACGGCCTGCGCACGGCGTTTTGCTTGGGTGCCTTCGCCGGGGTCGTTCACAATGAACGGATAAACATGCGGGATTGGGCCCAGTATGGCTTCGGGCCAGCATTCCGCCGACAAAGCCACCGATTTCCCCGGCAACCATTCAAGGTTTCCGTGCTTGCCCATATGCACAATTGCGTGGGCGCCAAGGCTGTGACGCAGCCAAAAGTAAAACGCCAAATAATTATGCGGCGGGACCAAATCGGGCGAGTGATAGGTCTCGGTCGGGTCAATATTATAGCCGCGCGCGGGCTGCACACCGACAACGACATTGCCGTATTCGAACACAGACAAGGCAAAATGCCCGCAATCAACCGATCCGGGGGTGAAAAACGGGTCCTGTTCCGGTTTGCCCCAGCGGGTTTCAATCGCCTCGCGCAGTGCCCAGGGCAATTGGCCATAACTGATCTGATACTCGGCCATCGACAAGGTCACGCCGCCCGACCGGGTCGCCCGGTCCACCAGCCAATTGGTCGGCCCCGCCATCACGGTTTGCATCAAGGCATCGCTGTCTGCTGGAATATTTTCGACCCGATAGCCCTGATCCTGCAACAGACCCAAAGAATGCACGACAGCCGCAGGTGTGTCCAAGCCCACCCCATTGGCAAGCCGCCCGTCTTTGTTGGGATAATTCGCCATGATCAGCGCAACTTTGCGCGTGCCAGCATCGGCCCGGCGCAACCGCGCCCAGCTTGCGGCAAGTTCAGCCACAAATTGCACCCGGTCCCCGCGCGCCTGATAGGTGGCGATTGGGCATTCGGTGGCCGCATCAAAAAACGCCTCGCCCTTAAAGGAAATCGCGCGTGACAGGATGCGCCCGTCGACCTCTGGCAAGGCCACATTCATCGCAATGTCGCGGGCGGACAGGCCGGAAAGCCCCTCTTCCCACGCGGCTTCGCTTGAGGCCGCCAAAACCACCTGAAAAATCGGCGCGTCATTGCAAAAAGGCGCCGCAAGCGGGTTGGTGTTTTTGTCCGCCTCGCCTTGGTGCGGGGATCCCACCGCGAAGGACGTACAGTTCAGGATCACATCTGGGGCCGCCTGGCCAAACAAGCTTTCAAGCGTTGCGACCGACACCGGGTCTTTCAATGAGGCCACAAACACCGGCAGCGGATTAAGCCCTTGGCGCAAAAGCGCTTTGACCAACCGGTTGATCGGGTGAAGCCCCGCGCCCTGCACCAATGCGCGGTAAAACACGATCGGCACAATCGGCGCATCATCTGTCCACGCCGCCTTCGCCGCCGCCAAATCAGACACGCCAGCCCCCGGCCAATAAACGCCCGCGCGAAGCAGGGGCTTGGCCGCCTCAGGCGTATCCCCGCCATCCAACATCATCTTGGCATAGCTCAGAAACAGCGTGGCATTTTCCGGGCCACCTTCGACCAAATAGGCCCAAAGCGCATCGTAATCCGCGTCCGAAACCGTGGACAGCGCACGCAATTCCGCATCGGGTTTGTCATCGCCGGGCAGAAGCACCAAAGGCACCCCCGCCTCGCGCAGACGCGCCGAATATTGCTCGGCCCCATATTTCCAATACCCCACCCCGCCCAGCACGCGGGCAATCACCAACCGGGATTTCGCGGCGCAATTGTCGATGTGCAAATCCACTGACATTGGGTGGATCAAATGCATCATGCTGCCAAGGCGCAGGCTGGGGGCATCCGCCATTTCAGACCGCGCACCAGACAGCGCGGCAAGTTCCGTATCCGCGGCCGAAATCACCACCAGATCGGCGGGGGTTTGACCCAGATCGACAGGTTCTTTGCCGTCATCAATGGATCCGGGGGTGGCTGCCAAAAGATGCATGTTGCGCCCTTTTCTTATACGGTTCTTTTAGGGTGTCACCCCAAGGGGTGGTTGTAAGATATCAAAAACTCAGGCATCAGCCCGGTGAACGCGCCCAATATGAGGTGCCCGAGAAAGGATCCGATCATGGATTACAAAGCCGCAGGAGCACCAAAAATGGGTAAAAACGCCCCCCGCCACGACGAACATAATGCGCGTGGCACGAAAAAGAACCCGTATCAGCGCAAAGAAACCAAGGCGGAATTGCTTGAGCGCATGAAAGCGGCGGCAGAGAAAGCCAAGAAAGACTAAGCGCACAGTTTCTTTTCCATAAAGATTGAGCTGGCCGCCTCGGGGTAGTCGCCAAATGGTCCACAGATGCTGAAACCATGGCGCGCGTAAAGCCGGTGCGCGGCGGTCAGCGCGTCGCCGGTTTCCAGCTTCATCGCGCCAAATCCTTTGGCTTTGGCCGTGGCTTCCAGATGCGCCATCAACGCCTGCGCGACCCCTTTGCCACGGGCGTCGGGTGAGACGAACATCGACTTCACCTCGCCATAGGGTCCGCCCGCATCTGCCCGATCCGCAAGCGCCGCTGTGCCCAAAACCACTCCCCCTTCGCGTGCAATGAAAAACGAAATATCGGGCGCGCAAAGGTCGTCGATATCAAGGAAAAAATTATCCTCGGGCGGGAACAGCTCTTCCATCAGGGCGTGACTTTGTTTCAGCAAAGCAGTGGCCTGAGGGTCATGCGGATCGCCCAAGGTAACCTTGATTGTCATGCGGAAAGGGCCTTGGCGATGGCGGCCTGATCCAGCCCGGATTGACCGATGACAACCAAACGGGTTTCGCGGGGGTGCGCGCCAAACGGTTGGTCAAAATAGGTGTCCACGCGGGGTCCAACAGCCTGCAAGGTCAGGCGCATTGGTTTGCCTTCAACAGCTGCAAACCCCTTTAGGCGAAGGATATTGTGGCCGCGGATCACATCGGCAACCTGTTCAGAAAAGGCCTTGGGGTCAGCGACTTCGCCGCGGGTGACAACAAAGCTTTCAAAGGCATCATGGTCGTGGGCGTGGTGGTGGTGATGGTCGTCATGGTGGTGGTCATCTGCGTGATCATCCGCATGGTCGTCGTGATGATGGTGGCTTTCATGCGCGGACAGCCGCGCGTCCATATCATCCTCGGCCCCCATCCCCTGACCCAACAGAACCTCAACCGGCAAGGCCCCCATGGTCGAGCGGACCACCTGCACACCGTCACGAGATTCTGCGGTGAGTTTGCCAACCAAAGCGTCCGCTTCCGCGTCCCCCAAAAGGTCGGATTTGTTCACCACAATCATATCCGCACAAGCAACCTGATCTTTAAAAAGCTCAGACAAGGGCGTTTCGTGATCCAGATTCTCATCCAGTTTGCGCTGCGCATCAATGGCGGCGATATTTGACGCGAACTGCCCGTCCGACACGGCCTTGCCATCCACCACAGTCACAACCCCATCCACGGTCACACGGGTGGAAATCTCTGGCCACTGGAACGCACGCACCAGCGGTTGTGGCAGCGCCAGACCCGAAGTTTCAATGACGATGTGATCAGGGGGGGTGTCCCGGTCGAGCAATTTTTCCAGCGTTGGGATGAAATCTTCGGCCACGGTACAACAGATGCAACCGTTCGACAGCTCCATGATGTCATCCTCAGAACAGGTCTCATCCCCGCAGCCTTTCAGGATGTCACCATCGACCCCAAGGTCGCCAAATTCATTAATGATCAGCGCAATGCGCTTGCCGTTTGCATTGTCCAGCATGTGGCGGATCAGGGTGGTTTTCCCTGCGCCAAGAAAGCCGGTGACAACAGTGGCAGGAATTTTCGAAAGCATAATATTCTCCGGTCAGAACCTAAGGGGGGACCCCCCGCATATGATCCCGGTTTAGAAGGTAAAAAGCCGGAGCAACAGGCCCCGGCTTTTGCAATTCAGTCAGCAGCGCGATTTACGCCGCGTTGAACAGACGCGGTGTCACCAGACCGGTTTTCGCCAGCCCCGACACGGCTTTCGCACCGGCAAGAACAGCCAGATCCACCAACGGTTCAATCAAAACAACCAGCATATAAGCGGCGCCAAATGTCATCACGGATGACACATTCGCCGCGCCAAAGCCTTGGCCGTAGATCGCCCAGAAAGCCACCCATGCCACCACACCCGCTTGGTAGGTGGTCGACAGTTTCAGCGCCTGTGTGTAGCTGAGGTTCACAAAGGCTGTGCCCGGCGCAATGATGCGGCCCGCCACATAGTGGATTGCAAACAGCGGCACCAAAAGCGTGGTCATATTCGCGCCGTACTGCGGCAAGTCAAACGGAGCAAAAAACACACCCTGAACCAAAAGGCCCAGCGCCAAGCCAAAGGCCGCAGGCGCCGCGCCCAAGATCAGCAAGATGGTTGACCCAAGGATAAAGTGCACCTCTGACACGCCAACCGCGAAATGCGGCAGAATTTCAAAGAACACAAACACCGCCAAAGTGGCCAATACTGTGCGTGCGACGAATGAGATCGGACCGCTTTGTTTGATCGTATCCCACGCCAATTTGGTGGCATATGCGCCCGCACCGGCGGCGGTGGCGTAAGACAGAACCATTTTTGCGGGATCAACAAGACCAGCTTCAATATGCATATTTCATTCCTTCATTGCCCGTCATCCCCGACGGGTGGGTTTAAGGTTGCTATGGCAGGTCTCCTGGCTCGCGGATCAACGCACCTCGTCGCCTTCCCAACCCATTTGGGGCCAGTGGCATATCGACGGGGCACTCACCGCTTACAGTCGCGGGGGCGGCTACAGGTTTGGGCCCCGACTTGGGTCTCCCGCACTGCATTCCCTATTCTCCCCAGACGCTTTGCGCCTTTTACGGGGAACCATATTGGCCCCTTTTTGCCGCGCAGCCCGGTCATTCGTCAAGAAAGAAAGCGACAAACAAGGGCACCCCAGCGTCATATTATTTTCACCATAAACATGAAAAATCCAATATCTTGTGGATAACCTGCCCAAGTTATCCACATTTCGGGGCCTCTGGGCAGCCCATGTGTTGACACATCTTGTTCGCGCCCAAAAACTCAGCCCAACGAGAATCACGAATGAGGCAGACCGCTTGCGGTTTTCAAAACTCCGTTTGAATGGCTTTAAAAGCTTCGTGGACCCGACCGATCTGGTGATCGCGGACGGGTTAACGGGCGTGGTTGGGCCAAACGGATGCGGAAAATCCAACCTGCTCGAAGCACTGCGCTGGGTGATGGGTGAAAACCGCCCCACGGCCATGCGCGGCGGCGGAATGGAAGATGTGATTTTCGCGGGCGCCTCAACCCGCCCCGCCCGTAATTTTGCCGAAGTGGCCCTGACGCTGGACAACACCGAACGGTTGGCGCCCTCGGGCTTTAACGACAGCGACACCCTCGATATCACCCGCCGCATCACCCGCGACGCCGGATCCGCCTATAAGCTCAACACCAAGGATGTGCGCGCGCGGGACGTGCAGATGCTGTTTGCCGATGCCTCAACCGGTGCGCATTCCCCTGCCCTTGTCCGGCAAGGACAGATTTCCGAGCTGATCAACGCCAAACCCAAAGCACGCCGCCGCATTTTGGAAGAGGCCGCGGGCATTTCAGGCCTTTATCAACGGCGTCATGAAGCAGAGCTGAAACTGCGCGGCACAGAAACCAATCTGGCCCGCGTTGATGATGTGATCGAACAGTTGGCGACCCAACTGGGGCAACTCGCCCGGCAAGCACGGCAAGCCCAACGGTACCGCACCATCGGTGACGATCTACGCCGCGCCGAGGGGCTTTTGCTCTATCGCCGCTGGAAAGAAGCCGACCTTGCGCGGGCGGACGCGGAAAATGAACTGACCACCCGTACCAAACACGCAGGCCAGGCTGAACTCCTTGCCCGCAAAGCCACCAAAGACCGCATTGATGCCGAGGCAAAACTGCCCGCCTTGCGCGAAGAAGAGGCCGTGGCCGCCGCAATTCACCAACGCCTGACCGTGGCCCGCGACCAGCTGTCCGACCAAGTCGCCGCCGCCCTGCAACGCATCCAAGTGCTTGCCGGACGCATTGAACAACTGACCAAAGACATCGACCGTGAAGCTGGCCTGAACCGTGATGCCGGCGAGACGATTGAACGGTTGGAATGGGAACAAGCCCAGATCGCCAAGGCGTCTGACGGCCATGAAGACACGTTGAACGAGGCCAATGATCAGGCCCGCGAAAGTGCCGCGATCTTGCAAGAACGCGAGGGCGATCTGGCGCAGCTGACCGAAGACGTCGCCCGCCTTGCCGCCCGTCACCAATCCGCGCATCGCCTGTTGGAAGACAACCAAAAAACGCTGGACAAAAGCGAAGCAGAAGCCGCCCGCGCCCGCGCCGCCGTGGAAGAAGCCCAAGCGGCCCTCACCCGGTCCTCAGAAGAATTTGAACTGGCTGAAGCCGCGGCTGAGGCCGCCGGGGAAGCGGCCGAAGAAGCGGACGAAGCCCTTGCCGCCGCAGATGAGGCCCGAACGGAAGCGCAATCGCGCGAAGCAGACGCCCGCGCCGCGCGCTCAGCCTCTGACGGGGAAATGAACGCCCTCCATGCCGAGGCAACCGCACTGGCCCGACTGGTCGAACGCGACGCCGCTGAAGGCGCGCAAGTGCTGGATCAGCTGCGCGTCCAATCCGGGTATGAAAAGGCATTGGGGGCGGCATTGGCGGATGATTTACGCGCGCCAGAGGTTGGGGCCGATGCGCCCTCTGGCTGGTCCGAACTGCCCGCCTATGCCCAGCCGCAGGTTTTGCCCGAAGGCGTGAAATCCCTTGCCAACCACGTGACGGTGCCCCCCGTTTTGGCCCGCCGCATTGGTCAGGTTGGCCTGTGTGAACCAGAAGACGCAAACCGTCTGATGGCCGACCTTAAACCCGGTCAACGTCTGGTGTCGCTTGAGGGTGATTTGTGGCGTTGGGATGGCTTCAAAGCGGGCGCCGAAGATCAGCCTTCGACCGCTGCGCTGCGTCTGGAGCAGCTCAACCGTTTACAAAGGTTAAAGCAGGATCTCGAAGAGGCCTCTGCCCGCGCAGAAGGCGCGCGTGCCGCCCATGAGACCCTGAAAACCATGCTGGCAGATGCCGCCGAGGCCGACAAACGCGCGCGTGATGCGCGCCGCGATGCCGACCGTGCCATGTCTGATGCGGGCCGCGCCCTGTCGCGCGCCGAGGCGGATCGCAACCTTGCGGAAGGCAAGCTTGAGAACATGGGCCTTGCCGTGCGCCGCCACGAAGAGGATGCATTGGGTGCGCGAACACGCGTGAAAGAAGCCCAAGCCGCCGTTGATGAATTGGGCGATCTTGATGCCGCCCGCGCCGGTGTGGAAGAGGTCAAAATGGCCGTAGAAGCCGCGCGTATGACCATGATGGCGAAACGATCTGGCCACGATGAATTGCGCCGCGAAGGCGAAGCACGCCTTAAACGCAGTCAGGAAATCACCAAAGAAATCTCTGGCTGGCGGCACCGTTTGGACACGGCAGAACGGCGTATTTCTGAGCTGGAAGAGCGCAAGGATATGACCGGCGAAGAACTGGAAGAGGCACAAGCCGCACCGGAAGATCTGGCCATTGAGCGCGAGGAATTGACCGAACAAATTTCGGACGCGGAAACCCGCCGCAAGGCCGCTGCTGACGCCTTGGCGCTGGCCGAAACCGAAGAACGCACCGCCGCCAATACCGAACGTGATGCAGAGCGATTGGCAGGTGAAGCGCGCGAGCATCGCGCCGCCGCCGAGGCCCGCACCCAAGCGGCGCGTGACACCGTAACCCACGCCGCCGCGCGCATCGAAGAAGACATGGAAACCACGCCTGATGCGCTTTTGGAAACGCTGGATGCGGATCCGGAAAAGATGCCATCGGCCGAGCAGATCGAACATGATGTGAACCGGCTTAAACGCCAACGTGACGCATTGGGGGCGGTGAATTTGCGCGCCGAAGAAGATGCCAAAGAGGTGCAGACCGAACATGACACCCTTCGCCAAGAGAAGCTGGATCTTGACGAGGCCATCAAGAAATTGCGCACCGGAATTGCCAGTTTGAACAAAGAAGGCCGCGAACGTCTTTTGACCGCTTTTGAGCAAGTAAATGAGAGTTTTGGAAATCTTTTCAAACACTTATTCGGAGGCGGCGAAGCTAAGTTGGTGTTGGTGGAAAGCGACGACCCACTGGATGCTGGGCTTGAGATTATGTGCCAGCCGCCCGGCAAAAAGCTTTCAACCCTTAGCCTGTTGTCCGGGGGGGAACAGACCCTGACCGCGATGGCGCTGATCTTTGCAGTGTTCCTCGCCAACCCCGCCCCGATCTGCGTCTTGGACGAGGTGGACGCGCCGCTGGACGACGCCAATGTCACACGGTTTTGCGATCTGTTGGACGAGATGTGCCGCCGCACCGATACACGCTTTTTGATCATCACCCACCACGCCGTCACCATGAGCCGCATGGACCGATTGTTCGGCGTCACCATGGTCGAACAGGGCGTCAGCCAGCTGGTCAGCGTCGATCTGAAAAAGGCCGAAGAGTTGGTGGCATAACGCCAGTATTCCACGTTGCCAGACAGCTTTTGACCACCTAACCTATGCCCACAAAAAAAACAGGAGACAGATTATGTCATTCAAAACTGTGCTGGCCACTTTGACGACCACTGCCGCTTTGAGCACAACCGCGATGGCCGGCAATATCACAGCCGCCAATCCGCAAAGCCTGATGGATTTTTTCTCAAGTGAAGGCGCCCCGGCGAAATTGACCGAAGACAACGTTGGCGACCCGAAAATTGAACTGAAACATTACGACACCAATTTCGCCGTCTACTTCTATGGCTGCGACAATGGGAAATCCTGTGACGCAGTTCAATTCTTCTCTGGTTACGGCACCGAAGGCGACGTGGCGATTGCCAAGATCAACGCCTGGAACACCGACCGCCGCTTTGGTCGCGCCTATCTGACCGACGAAGGAAACGCCCGGGTTGAATATGACATTTACACCGGCGCCGATGGGATCACATCGGAAGACTTCTCTGAAATGTTTGAAATCTGGGTCGATTTGATGGGCAAGTTTGAAAGCCATATTGAGTGGGAATAAACCCGTAAGAAACCCAACCAATCTCAACAAACCCCGGCGGGCATATCGGGCGCTGTCGGGGCTTGTTCTGTTAAGGTCTTCATATGTGTAAACAGGCCGTTCACACTTTGATCAGCACATCAGAGCGGGTCAAAACACCGTCCTGAACCACCCGGCACAGAACCCCGCGCAAACGGTGGGGCATATTTTCCGGCAAGGTCAGCCATGCTTTTGCATCTGCGCCATAGCGGGTTTTCCATTTCACACAGCCGTCATTAACAGCGTCTGACACCTCTAACACCGCGGTGCCTGCCTGCAAACGCGTGCCCGCAGGAAGGTTTTCAAAGGACGTATCAAAATCCGCGACAATTGGATCGCCGGGGTGAACCATTGCACTGGGATCGGTCCAAACCGCATCCACCACGCGGGACGACAGGATCGACACCTGAATGCGCGGGTCTGGCGACCCATCTTCAAGCGTTAACCACGGGGCCGTCGCCCAACGCTCGCCCGGAATACCCTGTGCAATCGTCAAGGTGAGGTCCTCTACAAACGTCCGCTCACCATACCCCGGACGCAGGCAAAGGGATGTGATCTTAGCCCGGTCCTTTGGCGCATTCAAAATAGCGGGCAGCGCGTCAGCAAGATCTTTTGCGCTCGCTATATTCCGGCCAGCGGTCACAGTTTCGAAACCAGTGCAGCCGTTGGCCATGCATCAGCCGGCAATCCCAAACGCGCTTGTTCTTTTTGCACCGCCGCACGTGTCTTTGCCCCCAAAATCCCATCAATCTTGCCCACATCATGACCACGTGCTGCAAGCTTTTTCTGAAGCACTTTCATTTGCTTTCCAGACAAAGCGGGATCTGCTTTTCCTGCGTTATAAACTGGAGCCCCCTCAAGTCGGGTGGCGAAATAGGCGGCGGTCATCACATAGGTAAAGCTTTGATTCCATTCGAAATATACGTTGAAATTTGGATATGTAATAAAAGCAGGCCCCTTACGGCCTTGCGGCAGAATAATGGACGCAGGCAGGTTCCCAGCCAGTTTTCCCCACCGCGGTTCCACACCCAGTTTGGCCCATTGGCTCGCCTTCATCTGCGTGCCCAAGCCGGTTTTTGACCAATCCAAATTCTGTGGGACCGACACCTCTTGCACCCAAGGTTCGCCCGCGCGCCAGCCCAATTGGCGCAACATATTTGCCCCGGACAGCAATGCATCAGTGGGCGATGTGCGCAGATCAACGGTGCCATTTCCATCGCCATCCACGCCCGCCTCGATGATATCTCCGGGCAGCATTTGAACCATCCCAATTTCACCCGCCCAAGCACCCGTTGAGGTTTTGGGGTTGAAATCACCGCGTTCAAACAACTCAAGCGCTGCAAAAACCTGCGGCTGAAACAACTCTGGTCGACGACAATCATGCGACAGTGTCACCAAGGAATTCAGCGTGTTAAAGTTCCCCTGAAACGCGCCGTAATCCGTTTCAAACGCCCAAAAAGCGGTCAAAACGCCACGGCTCACACCATAATCCCGCTCCATCCGCGCAAATGTTTTGGCGTGTTTTGACAGTTTCGACTTGCCAGTATTCATGCGATTTTGGCTGATCAACTGGCGTGAAAAATCAATAAATGATTTCTGGAAAATCCCTTGCCCGCGATCCGCCTTTAGCGTTGCACCATCTTTCTGGACACTCGCAAAAAAGGCATCAACGGTGCTTTTGGAATGACCTTTTGAAACAGCCTCTTTCTTCATCGCTTTCACAAAGGTTGAGAACGACCCGCCACATTTAACCATCGCAGTTGCAGGGCTGCTTAACGCCATGGCAATCGCCGCCGCCGACAAAATAACACGCATGTAATCTTCCTTAACAGTTTATGGGGCAACGGTAACGATTTCGCCTCAACAGGCAATGGCGGCAATCACTGCAAAAGCAAAAAGAACGAGCCAACCCGACCAGAGCATATCCACGGCTTGATCCACTTCTTTTGGCCCAATATCACGCACGCCCCCTTCATTCACCCAAGGGAAATCACGCAACTCGCCATCGTATGAACGCGGACCAGATAAAGCCACATCCAAGCTGGCCGCCATCGCCGCTTCGGGCCAACCGGCATTTGGGGAACGATGCAACGGCGCATCATCACGGATCAATGCCCAAGCGTCCCAACGGCGTCGCGCAATCATGAAAATTACAGCCGACAGGCGTGCGGGTACCCAATTCAGAACATCATCCAAACGGGCTGCAAATTTCCCAAACTCTTCATATTTTTCAGTTCGGTAGCCAATCATACTATCGGCGGTATTGACCAGTTTATACACCAACAAACCCGGCAGTCCTGCCAACAGAAACCAAAAGATGGGGGCAACCACACCATCCGAGAAGTTCTCGGCCGCAGACTCAATTGCACCTCGTGCAACAGCAGGTTCTTCCATCTCGCGGGTATCACGCCCCACAATCATCGAAACCGCTTGGCGACCGTGGGAAAGTGACTTGCGCAATCCATCGGCCACGGCTTGCACATGTTGGGTCAAAGACTTTTGCGCAATAAGTATCGCCACCAAAAAGACTTCTATAACGCCGCCAAATGGCAGGTGGCGCACAAGCGTCCCCCCCCACCACATCAACACCGAAAGGGCCAAAACAACGGCCGCACCTTTTAGGATCTTTTGTTCACCTTTGTTAAAACGCGCATCACTCCAACCGATAAGCCGCCCCATCAGAACCGCTGGATGTGGAAGTTTTTTCCACACCCAATCTGGTTCGCCAAACAGTGCATCAATCAACATTGCCCAGATCAGTGTCACAGTGCGGCCTCCAGCTTTGCCCAGCCATGCGCCGGCGGCAGCCCCAACCGCAACCACGTTTTGGAATACGGAAAAACGCGGCTCCAGACATGGCCACGCGCCAACCGATCCTGCCACGTTACGGCATCATCAACCTCGTACAACCGAAACAACGTGGTGCCGCCCACAAGCTTTGCACCGTGGTGTTTCATGGTGCCATCCAACCGGGCCGTTTCAACGGCCAGCCGCCGACGTGTCATGGACGCCCAGTCAAAATCCTCCAGCGCGCGCGCCCCAATTTCCAGCGCTGGCCCCGAAACCTGCCATGGTCCAATCGTATCGCGCAACCGCGCAATCAGGATGGGGTCCCCAATAACAAAGCCCAGTCGAAGCCCGGCCAGCCCCCAGAATTTTCCAAATGATTTCAAGATCAACACACCGGTTTCAGAGGCGCGTTTAATATGGGTTTGCGCCGGCGTGACATCACAAAAACTTTCGTCAATAATCGTTAACGACCGCGACAGATCGGGGTTTTCCCACAATCGCCCGTCAGGATTATTAGGATGCACCAAAACGCACGCTTCTCCGCCTAATACAACCTCCCACCCCTCGGCCAGAAACCCCGCAGCGTGTTCATTGTAAGTTGGTGTTGATATTTCAACCTTGCCTGCGGGCAAAAGGCTCGGGATGCGCGCAATCAAGGCTGAGGCCCCGGGTGCAGCCAAAATTGCCGCCTCATCCGGCACATCCCAAAAGGCACGCGCCGCGGCCTCCAAGCGATCAAATGCGCCGTGATCAGGCAGTGCCGTCCACGTGTCAGAAGCAAATTCCCCAACCGGATATGGATGCGGATTAATGCCCGTTGAAAGGTCAACCCAATCGGTGCGTTTCCCACCAAACTGGGCAATTGCCGCGTCCAATCCGCCACCATGATCACGCATCTTAGTCATTGTTATTCTTCCGGAATTGGGTGATGTCGCGTCACAAAATGCCCCTTAACCGCTTGCGGCCATTCACGGTACGGCACGGTGCCACTGACACTTTCTGCATGCCCTTTTGCATAGGCGACAATCCCTTCGGCGGCTTCAATTTCCGGGTCAAACATGCCCATTGTATAGGCCAGCTTACCCTGCGCCTGAATTGTCACGTTGCAAGAGTTTGAACACCCCATCAAACAGGACACGCGGCGCACCTTTAGATCGCTGCCATTTGCGGCAACCTCAATCATTTCCGCCAACGCCTCACCGTCGGTTTTGCCCCCCGAACGGGTTTCATCCCAATCATCGCGTTTGCACGTGTCGCAAACAGTGATCCAGCTCGTCATGTCGCACTCCCTCACTTGGTCTACGCCTTGAAGCGGAAAACCGCGCGGAAAACAATCCTGCTTTGCGACATGATGCCGATTGTCACCGCCATGGAAACAATTCCAACCACTGTTCACAGGGAAGTGTTAGCAATTATTACCAAGATATGAGAAGATTTGCATGGGAGTGGACATGCGAGTTTTAATTGTTGAGACCAACGCCGACCTTGCTGAGGTTTGGGCGCGCTCGCTTGAGCGGCAAGGTGCTGTGGTGACACGCGCCGATGGGGAAGACCAAGCTATTTCCGCCGTTAACCAAGACACCTTTGACGTTATTGTCATGAACATTGAACTCGGGTCCGGCAACGCTTTGACCGTGGCTGATTATGCTGGGTTCAGGCTCCCAAATGCCCGCGTGATTTTTGTCACCAATTCAAGCTTTTTCTCGGATGGATCAATCTTTCAACACGCCTCAAATGCCCACGCTTGCATCCCCGACCAAACGCCTGTTGATGATTTGGCGGCCCTTGTGGAATACCACGGAAAACACGCCACCGCCCTCTTGGGCTAATCTCGGCCTGAACCCCATTTCCAAGATGATCTTGCTGGGCTAGTGTCGCGACATGACGACAGTTTTACCACGCCCAGACGCCGTAATTTTTGACATCGGAAATGTCTTGATCCGTTGGCAACCGGAAGAACATTATGACCGCTGGATTGGCGAAGATCGGCGGCGGGCGATGTTTGAAACCGTAGACCTTCATTTTATGAATGAGGTGGTGGATCGTGGTGGGGATTTTCAAAAGGTCATTTACGACACCGCCGATAAATATCCGGAATATAAAGAAGAAATACGTTGGTGGCACGATCGCTGGCGGAAAATGGCAACACCAAAGGTTGACCTTTCTGTTGCAACGCTGCGCGCCTTAAAGCACCGGAATGTCCCAGTATTTGCGCTGTCGAATTTTGGGATTGGATCCTTTGCTGCATCAGAAAAAGACCACAACTTCCTGAGTGAGTTTGACCGGCGATACATCTCTGGTCATATGGGAATGACCAAACCCAGCGCTGAAATTTACAAAAGGGTCGAAGATGATTGCAAGATCGATCCAACGCGCCTTTTGTTTACCGATGACCGAGCGGAAAATATCGACGCCGCCGCAGTGCGCGGCTGGCAAACACATCTATTTCAAGGCCCCCGCGCCTGGGCTGATCTGTTGATCCGCACTGGACTGATTGAGGAAAGTGACCTGTGACACAATTATCGCCCCCAGACATCATTCCATTTGAAGCCGAATCCTATCTGACCTGGCAAGGGTTAACCGATGCGTTTTTAGCAGACCACAAACGCCCCAAAGCCCAAATTGGTGACACGTTTTTATACCGCGGCGAAGACACGATGCTGACCCGTTCCGCTTGGATTGACGGGCTGGGGAGTGCTGTGAAAACCGCAAATATCATGCCCGGAAACCCCGCCCGGGGCGAACCGATGATTCACGGTGCGGTTAACCTTTATGACGACGTGACCGGTTTTTTGCAGGCTATTGTTAATTTTCATCTCGTCACCAAGTGGAAAACGGCAGGGGATTCTGTGCTGGGCGCACGACTTTTGGCGCGCCCTGACAGTGAGGTGATTTTGATCGTTGGTGCAGGCACTGTTGGACGCAATTTGCGCGAAGCTTACGGCGCTCTTTTCCCCTCTGCCCGGTTTTTAATCTGGAACCGCTCTCCGAATGCAGCAGAGGCGTTTGCGGCTGAATGCGACAAAACCACCGCTATCGCTTCGCTGGAAGAGGGCGTGCGGCAGGCCGATATCGTGACGTCCGCCACCATGACAACAGAACCGTTGATCAAAGGGGCATGGCTTCAGCCCGGCCAACATATCGACCTGATTGGGGCCTACCGCCCGGATATGCGCGAAGCAGATGACGAGGTTTTGACCCGCGCTCGATTGTTTGTCGACAGCCGCGACACCGTGCTGGATCACATCGGCGAGTTCAAAGACCCGCTGGCGCGCGGCGTGATTTCGCGGGATGACGTGCTTGGGGATTTGTATGACGCAAAGACTGGGGTTTTCACCCGCAGTCCGGAAGATATCACCCTGTATAAAAACGGCGGAGGGGCGCATCTCGACCTTATGACTAGCCGCTATATTCTGTCCGCTTGGCAAGAAAGGTAAATGCAATGGTAACCATCACAGACACACAAATCGAAGACTTCCAACGCGACGGCGTTGTGGTGATCCCCGGCGCCTTGACCGACTGGGTTGACGTGATGCGCGCAGGCGTTGAGCGTAACATGGCAGAGCCCGGCAAATACGCCTCGGAAAACGCCGTTACCGAAGGGCGGTTTTTCGATGATTATGTCAACTGGACCCGCATTCCGGAATACGAACGTGTGATACGCGAAAGCCCTGTGGCACAAGCCGCTGCGGCGTTGATGCAATCGACGAGCGCGCAATTTTTCCACGATCACGTCTTGGTCAAAGAGCCCGGCACCCCAAAGCCCACACCTTGGCACCAAGATGGGCCCTATTACTTTGTTGACGGGCAGCAAACCGCAAGCTTTTGGATCCCGCTGGATCCGGTACGCGAAAATTCACTTCGGTTCATTGCTGGCAGCCATAAATGGGACAAAATGGTGCGCCCGGTCAGCTGGGCGGATGACAGCGATTTTTACGAAGGTAAACAGGATTACATCCCCGTGCCCGACCCCGATACTAACCCCGGCGACATGCGGGTGGTGGAATGGGAAATGGAGCCGGGCGACGCGGTGGTTTTTGACTTTCGCACCGTTCACGGCGCACGCGGCAACGGATCAGGCGCACGCCGCCGTGCCCTATCACTTCGTTGGATGGGCGACGATGCGCGTTACATTGAACGCCCCGGCCGCACCTCGCCACCCTTCCCCGGTCACGCCATGCAAACCGGGCAAAGACTGCGCGAGGATTGGTTTCCGGTGATCTGGAAAGATGGTGCCCGTTAATGTCGTATTTTGCGCTGTTTCTGATCTGGATGTTGGCCGATTTGATTGTCGCCCCCTGGGTGTTGGAACGCACCCGAAAAGAGATGGACAGCGCCGCGCGCCGTGATGCCCCCGGTGGATTTATTGATCTTTCAAAGGGGCTTACCCATTATGAATGGCACGGCGCTGGGCGCGGTCCGGTGATTGTGATGGTGCATGGGCTGACCTCACCCTCTTGGGTGTTTCAACCCCTGATCCCGCATCTGGCCCGGTTTGGGTTTCGTATTCTAAGCTATGATCTTTATGGTCGCGGCTATTCCGACCGTGTGCCCGGCACGCAAGACCTGGATTTCCATGTCACCCAACTAGAAGAGCTGCTGGTCGCCCTTGGGATTTCTGATCAAGAAATCAGTCTGTTTGGCTATTCCATGGGCGGTTCCATTGCCACGGCCTATGCCGCGCGACATTCGGATCACGTTGACCGTTTGATGCTTTTGGCCCCTGCGGGAATGACCTATCACCCCGGCCGGCTGTTAAACTGGGTGCGTGACAAATCGCGTCTGGGGGATTGGGTCTGGGGCCTGCTGGGCGCCTGGAGTTTAAGGCGCGCGGCCTGGGCGGAAACAGATGAGGTGGCGATCCATGATTTGCCCGACCGGATGGTGGCAGAAACAAAAAAGCGGGGCTATTTGCGGGCAATCCTGTCCTCTGAACGCCACAGCTTAAGCCAAAGCCAAGAGGCCAACCACCGCGCCATCGCCAAAACCTCCATCGCGGTCATTTCCGTTTGGGGAGAAGAGGATAGCGTGATCCCCCTGTCCTCAATCGGTAAGCTGACGGAATGGAATAGGCAGGCCTATAAGTACCAAATTGCGGGTGCGGGACATGGGATTGGCTATTCGCACCCCGATGCGGTTGCGATGGCATTACAGGAACATCTGCGCGAAGTGTGACCCCAAAAAAACAAACCCCCGAAGCGGCTGCTGCGGGGGTCGTTTTGACGAGCGGTTGACAACCCTCTCGCCGGTGCTTCTGGGATGATTTACATCATACCTTCGCGCTGAAGCTTCTTGCGAGCCAGCTTACGCTGACGGCGGATAGCTTCCGCTTTTTCACGAGCTTTCTTCTCGGAGGGCTTCTCGAAATGTTGCCGAAGCTTCATTTCACGGAAGACACCTTCACGCTGAAGTTTCTTCTTCAGCGCACGAAGCGCTTGGTCTACGTTGTTATCGCGTACCGAAACCTGCATGTGGTTGTCACCACCTTTCTAAGTTAAAGTTTGCAAAATTGCAGGAATGGCCCGCTTAGCAGGGAATCCCCCCAATGTCTAGGTGTCGCGAACGTCGCAACACGGCGCCCTGCCCTATCATCCCATCCTCAAACAGATATATAATGGCGCGAACCTAAAAAGAGGGCGCCCCTATGACCGATGCATCGACCGCCACACCGTCTGTCACCAAAAAAGACTTCCTGAACGCAGCCGTGAACCATGTGCCATTTGATGGCTGGTCCTGCGCCACAATGGACGCCACGCAGGCCGAGCTGGGCATGACCAGCGCAGAAGTTCAGGCGCTATTTCCCCGTGGTGCATTGGATCTGGCGCTGGCCTATCACTCTGCCGGGGACGACCAAATGGTTGCGCGCTTGATGGGTGCCGATCTGGCCGCCATGCGCTTTCGTGATCGGATCGCGGCAGGCGTGCGGTTTCGACTTGAGGTGGCGGACAAAGAGCTGGTGCGCAAGGGTATGGCGTTTTTCGCGATGCCGCAAAACGCAAGCGATGGCACTGCCGCTTTGTGGGGCACTTGTGATGCGATCTGGACCACGCTGGGCGACAGCTCGCGCGACATCAATTGGTACACAAAACGCGCGACGCTGTCGGCGGTTTACTCCTCGACCGTGCTGTTTTGGTTAGGCGATGACAGCGAAGGGTTTGCGGCCACTTGGGCCTTTCTTGATCGACGCATCGACAATGTGATGCAGTTTGAGAAAGTCAAAGGTCAGGCGCGGGAAAATAAGTTGTTTCAGGCCTTTATGGCGGGCCCCGGCAAAATATTTGACAACGTGAAGGCCCCCGGCGCGCGTGACATGAACCCCAATTATCCGGGCCGCTGGGCTCCGAATTCCACGCAAGATGGAGACACGAAATGAGCAGCACAATCACCGGTGACATGCGCGCAATTGAGATCTCAACCCCCGGCGGGCCAGAGGTGTTGAAAGAGGTCCAAGCCCCAATCCCTACGCCTGCGTATGGTGAAATTCTGATCAAGGTCGCCTACGCCGGGGTGAACCGGCCCGATGCGCTGCAACGCGCGGGCGCTTACGCCCCGCCGCCCAGCGCCAGCCCCTTGCCCGGCCTTGAAGCTTCGGGCGAAGTGGCCGCCGTGGGCGAGGGTGTAACCCAATGGAAAAAGGGCGATCAGGTCTGTGCGCTTCTGCCCGGCGGTGGCTACGCAGAATATGTGACCACGCCCGCCGCCCATGCGCTGCGCGTGCCGAACGGCATGGATATGCGCCAAGCGGCCTGCCTTCCCGAAACATACTACACCGTATGGTCTAACGTCTTTATGCGCGGCGGGCTGACGGCGGGCGAGCGGTTTTTGGTGCATGGGGGTAGCTCTGGCATTGGCACCACGGCGATCCAACTGGCCCATCATTTCGGCGCACGCGTGTTCACCACCGCAGGCAGCGACGAGAAATGCGCGGTTTGCAGCGATCTGGGGGCCGAACGCGCGATCAACTATAAAGACGAGGATTTTGTCGAGGTGATGAAAGCCGAAGGCGGCGCGAACCTTGTGCTTGATATGGTCGGCGGCAGCTATATCGCCCGCAACATCCGCGCCATGGCCAATGACGCCCGCATGGTCCACATCGCCTTTCTGACCGGGCCAAAAGCCGAGATCAACTTTGCGCAAATCATGGCCAAGCGCCTGACCGTGACCGGATCCACCCTGCGCCCGCAATCCGACCTCGCCAAAGCGTGCATTGCAGAGGAGTTGGCGGAAAAAGTCTGGCCGCTTTTGGACGCAGGCACCGTGAAACCCGTGCTTGATCAGGTCTTTGCCCTTGAGGATGCCGCCGCCGCCCACACGCGCATGGAGAGCAGCACGCATATTGGGAAGATTTGTTTGGAGGTTGGGGGGTAAATTGGTATTCTGCCCCGCAATAAATGTTCTGGTTATGTTCCTGCCAAATCACTGTATATTGTGTTTAGAATCACAAGAACCACTAATAGGTGTATACAATGACCAAACAACATCGCAGCGCCAAGTCTGGGCAATTCGTAACAAAGAGTTTTGCTAAAACTCACCCCAAGACGACCCTAAGCGAAAAAGTTGGAGGAAAACCAACAGGCCGAGAAAGAAGCTCCGCTTCAGGTCAATTTGTTAAATCGGGAACAGCCAAACGACGCCCAACGACCACAGTCACAGAGAAATAGCCAAACAATGAACTCGCCGTGACGACTCCCCTACCTAACCGGATCAAACAACGCCCTAGGATGGCTACAATCCCGGCTCACGTCACGACCACATTTGCGCGGCTCAAGGTCGCGGGTCAGGCACAGGCGGGCCTCTTGGATGCGGTCGGATTTACAGGTGATGGTCAGCATATTTGCCTGCCATGTGGGGTTGGATTGCAGGAACGCCTCTTCAATGACTTTTGCGGGCAAGCGCACGGATTTATCCAGTTTGCGCAGGACCGGCGGGCGCACCACGGCTCCGTAGGCTTTGCGCACCGTGTCAAAGTAATCCTGCGGCGCTAACCCCGCGCACGTCCCATGCTTTTTCCACTGATACCACGCGGCCCCGCCGGCGCCAAAAATATCGACCTGCGCATCGGTTAACCCACGGGAAGGGTTGCGAAAATTGTGGCGGCAATAGCTGGGCCAACCGTCCTCATATTGCGGCCAAAGCCCATGCACAACCCAGCCGAGATCACGTGATGGATCACATTGCTCTGACCCACGGGCATCGCCCTCGGTCGCGCACCAATTGGGGGACCACGACAGGGCCAAGACGTAATAATCAAAGTCCCCCGTTGCCTCGCCATCCGCCCATGCACCCAGCACAGAAACCACCCAAATCACGACCGCTCGGATCACATTTTGCATTTGCTCTTTCCTCTTTTCCCAATCTCCCTTATAAGCCACGAAAGTTCCCCCACAACGGAAACCGGTCTGGAAAGTTCCCCGTAACCCCAGACAGCCCAGCCAGGGCGCGGGAAAGTTGTATCCGGGACCCAGAGATTTAAAAGGAGTGTTCCGATGTCGAACAAACCGATTATGGCCAAAGCAACCGCCGTTTGGCTGGTGGACAACACAACGCTGAGCTTTAAGCAGGTCGCAGATTTCTGTGGGCTGCACGAGCTGGAAGTACAGGGCATTGCCGATGGCGATGTGGCCGCTGGCGTGAAAGGGTTTGACCCGGTTGCCAACAACCAACTGACCCAAGAAGAGCTGGACAAGGCGCAGGAAAACCCGCTGCACAAGCTGAAGCTGAAGTTTTATGCCGCCGCTGTGGGCGAAGAAAAACGTCGTGGTCCACGCTATACCCCGCTGTCGAAACGTCAGGATCGCCCGAATTCAATCCTGTGGCTGGTGAAATTCCACCCTGAACTGGCGGATGCGCAAATCGCCAAGCTGGTCGGCACCACCAAGCCCACCATTCAAGCGATCCGCGAACGCACCCACTGGAACATCTCCAACATGGAACCAATTGATCCGGTGGCCTTGGGTCTGTGTAAGCAGTCTGAGCTGGATCTGGCCGTGCAAAAAGCCGCCGCCAAGCAAGAGACCGTGATGTCGGATGACGAGCGCCGCAAGCTGGTGTCGACCGAACAAAGCCTTGCCATGGACGCCGAGCCCAAAATGCCAAGCGCAATTGAGGGTCTTGAGACCTTTTCCCTGTCGCCTGAGCCCAAGGAAGAAAAAGAAGAAGATGTGCGGGATGCGGACAGCTTCTTTAACTTGCCATCCGGTGACGATGACGAGGCCGAAGACGACAAGTAATTTCTTCCACATGTGGATGTTTAATTTGGAAAACCCCGGCCATGCGTCGGGGTTTTTCTTTTGAAACAAGTGGTTGCGGGGCCTGCCTTGCGCCTTTCACATTGGGGAATGGGCCACCGATTTCCCCCTCTTTCAAAAACCTGCTCATTTTTAGAACGATTTTCTGCATCTTGTTAAACTCCTGTTCATCCTCATCGGGGCAATGTTCCCCATGACCGGAACGCAGAATGCGGAGCACCAGATGAAAATCGACGACATCCTTGCACAGGAACGGCGCGCTAGAATGGCCGCCGAACGCTTGTTGGCTCAGAAACAAGCTGAGCTTTCCGATGCGAACAAGATGCTTTCGCTGCATGCGCGGTCCTTGTCGGAAGAGATTGTGGAAACCCGCGAAGAGATGCTGGAAACACAATCCGAAAACTCATCCGTAAAAGCCGATTTGGAACGGGCCACAAAAGAGGTGGTGATTGCCAAGCGGCGCCTGTGGGACAGTCTGGAAACCATCGAAGACGGGTTTGCGGTGTTTGACCCAAGCGAACGGATGATTGCCGCCAACTCTGCCTATCTGAAACCTTTTGATGGGCTGGAATGTGTTGCGCCCGGCATTTCCTATATCGACATTCTACAAATCGCTTTGGACGAAGGCATTGTGGACATTGACGACATGCGCCCCCTGGCCTGGCGCGATATGATGCTGGCCCGGTGGCGCGCACCCAAAATTGACCCGCACACCATTCGTTTGTGGAACGGCACCTATATCAAATTTGCAGATCGACGGTCAGAGGATGGCGATACGGTTAGTCTTGGCCTCGATATCACCGACACCATTAAATACGAAGCAGAGCTGAAAGAGGCGCGGTCAAAAGCCGAAGCCGCCAACCGCGCCAAATCAGCCTTTCTTGCCAACATGAGCCACGAAATTCGCACACCGATGAACGGTGTTGTGGCCATTGCAGAGCTGATGGCAGAGGGCGATCTGGACGAAGAACAAATGCTTTACGCCGAGACGATCAAAAAGTCCGGCGAAGCGCTTTTGACCATTATCAATGATGTGTTGGATTACTCAAAAATTGAAGCGTCAAAACTGACACTTCACCCAGAGGAGTTTGACCTTGAACGCAAAATCCACGATGTGATCACCCTCTTGAAACCCTCCGTTCATGAAAAAGGCCTGCAGCTTTCCGTTGATTTCGACATCTTCATGCCCACCAAAGTCAAAGGCGATCCTGTGCGATTGGGCCAGATCCTGACCAACCTTTTGGGCAATGCGGTGAAGTTCACCACCAAAGGCCACGTTCTGGTGCGCGTCCTTGGCCTGCCAGTTGAGGATGGCACCAAACAGAAGATCCACATCACGGTGGAAGACAGCGGCATCGGCATTCCGGCCGACATGCAGGACCACATCTTTGGGGAATTCAATCAGGTCGAAGATGAACGCAATCGCAAGTTCGATGGCACCGGCCTTGGGCTGGCCATCACGCACCAACTTGTCGATCTGATGGAGGGCGAGATTTGGGTCGAAAGCGAAGTGGGCGTTGGTTCGTGCTTTGGCATGCATGTCACCCTGCCCGTCGTTGAAACCGTCCATATCCCCAAGCTACCACTGGGCTTGCGCCATGCCTTATTGGTCATGCAAAAGGGGCTGCATCAGGCCATTCTGGAAAAAAGCTTGCTGGCGCTTGGCCTAAAGGTCTCCCACATACCAGATCCCGCCCAGATACAGACACCGCCAGAATCCCATCAGGTTGTTTTTGTGCAAGAAGATCTGCCAAATAATGCGGCCCAAACGATCGTGGATCAGATTTCAGCCAGCCAAAGCTTTGCCAAAACCATCCTGCTCAGCGCACCCAATGCCGCGGGCGCACATGCCAGCGCATTGATCGAAAAAGTCGACGGCGCTCTCAGCACTCCCATTCTCAGAAAAGAGCTTTTCCAAACGCTTGAAAAGATTGATGTGTCTGCCGCTGGCAATCTGATTGATGCAACCGTTGCCTTGCCCACCGACACCCATCAAATCGACACCACCGCCGAAGCCGTTGCAGACCTTATCGCTGCGCCTATCGTTGCCCCTCGTCCTGCCGAAACTGCGCCACCCGAAAACATACAGACCTTAGTGGCGCCCCCCGCAGAAAACATCTTTGCCGCGCCCCATGCACCCACCGAACTGCGCACGATGCGCGTGTTGGCAGCCGAGGACAATCGCACCAATCAATTGGTCTTTTCAAAACTGGTCAAAGCCTTGGATATTGATCTGAAATTTGCCAACAACGGCCGCGAAGCCATTGAGCTGTTTCAATCCTTTACACCCGACATCATCTTTATGGACATCTCAATGCCTGAAGTGGACGGGAAAGAGGCCACCCAATGCATCCGCGCCCTTGAGCAAGAACAAGGGCTTGGCCGCACCAAGGTTGTCGCCCTTACCGCCCACGCAATGACAGGCGACGCCGAGGAAATCTTGTCACACGGGTTGGACAAACACCTGACCAAACCACTGAAAAAGCCTGTAATCCTGTCTGAAATCGCAGATGCCTGCCCAACTGAAGCCCGCGCGCCGATCCCCGCTGATTAAGCGTCACCATCGCGCAAAAACACCAGGTTATCCCCTTGGCTCATGTCGGGTTGATGGCGGTACCCCCCCAAATCAAACGTCTTCAGATCTTCAGGATCAGTCAACCGCCGCTCAATCATAAACCGCGCCATTGACCCGCGCGCCTTTTTGGCAAAAAATGACACAATCTTTGGCGCGCCGTTTTTCATCTCGTAAAAGCTCGGCGTGATCACCCGAAGCCCCAATGCATCCCGGTCGGCGGCGGTGAAATACTCAACCGACGCACAGTTGACCAAAACCTCGGTGCCTGCGGATTTCGCGCGCTCATTCAGGGCCTCAGCCACCAGGTCGCCCCAAAATTCATACAGGTTTTTCCCGCGCGCATTTCCCAGCCGCGACCCCATTTCCAAACGGTAGGGGGCGATACAATCCAAGGGTCGCAACAGGCCATAAAGGCCGGACAAAATGCAAAGATGGTCCTGCGCATACCGCATATCATCGTCACTTAAACTGACCGCATCAAGGCCCGCATAGGTGTCGCCCGCAAACATCTCAATCGCGGGTTTCTCACCCTTCCCGGATCCAAAAGACGCAAACCGATCCACATTCAGCGCCGCCAATTTGGGCGAAATATGCATGAGCTTTTCAAGCTCGCCCCCCGTCAACGCGCCAGCAGTTTTTGCCAATTCCTGAGCCTGCTCCAAAAACACCGGCCGCGTGCCTTCCCGGCGCGCCTCAGCTTCATCCAATCGTTTCGCAGGGGATACAGCCACCAACATCACTCGGCCTCCATCAGAATTTCAAAAAAAGTGGGGCCGAAACGATCGGCCTTTGCATCAGTCATGCCAGACATTCGCGCAAGATCCCCAATCGACGTGGGTTTGCGTTCCGCAATTTGGCGCAGCGTGCCGGGCGTTAGGGTCAGGTATTTTCCGGTGCCATCTTCGCCGCGCAAAAGCTCGGTCGCGGCGGCCTGTAATTGATCATAAAGCCCAGCAGACGCACGCCCTGCAAGCTTGCGGCGAACCGGGTGCAATTCTGGCGCATCACCCGCAATCACCTCAAGAAACGCTTGGCCATATGTCTCAAGCTTTTTGGCCCCAACCCCGCCAATCCGCGCCATATCATCCAGCGTCATGGGGCGGCGTTCTGCCATTTCAATCAAGGTTTTATCGGTGAACACAACATAGGCGGGCGCGCGGGCCGCTTCGGCCAAGGCACGGCGTTTCGCCTTAAGCGCGGACAACAGCGGCGCATCCTCTTCTGACACCATCATCTTGGCGGCCGGACGGCGCGTGGCCTTAAGCGTGTCACGCCGCAGCTGCACCTCTGCTTCGCCGCGCAGCACCGGATGCGCTTTGGTTGTGATGCGCAACGCCCCGTGCCGTTCGGGATCTGGTCGCACCAAATCAAGCCCAAGAACCTGCCGGAAAATCGCCTGCCACATGCGTTTGTCATGTTCGCGCCCAACCCCAAAGGTGGGCAGCGTGTCATGGCCCCGTTCACGTATTTTCTCAGTTTTGTTTCCGCGCAGAATGTCGATCAAATGGCCCGATCCAAAGCGTTCATCTGTGCGTAAAATCGCCGACAGCGCCTTCATCACGTCGACGGTCCCGTCAAACAATTCCGGGGGGCGATCACAAAGATCACAGTTTCCGCAAGGCTCTGACGCCTCGCCAAAATAGGCCAAAAGCTGTTGGCGGCGACAGCCATGCGCTTCGGCCAGACCCAAAAGCGCGTTTAGCCGCCCGTGATCCGCACCACGCCGTTCCGCTGGCGCCAAACCTTCGTCGATTTGCGTACGCCGCAGGCGAATGTCGTCGGGGCCAAACAAGGTCAGCGTTTCGGCGGGGGCACCATCGCGCCCAGCGCGGCCAATTTCCTGATAATAGGATTCAATAGATTTTGGCAGGTCGGAATGCGCAACCCAGCGGATGTCCGGTTTGTCGATGCCCATGCCAAAGGCGATGGTGGCAACCACAATCAACCCATCTTCTTGCTGAAACTGGCGTTCCACATCGCGGCGATCCTCTGCCTGCATGCCGCCGTGATAATGCACGGCACTATGTCTCGCTTCGCACAACGCCTTGGCCAGCGTTTCGGTGCGCGCACGGGTGGCGGTGTAAACAATCCCAGATTGGCCGCGCCGCGCATCCGCGAAATCAAGAATTTGCGCACGCGGGCTGTCTTTCACCGCAAAGGCAAGGTGAATATTAGGGCGATCAAATCCGCGCAGGAACGAACGCGGAGTTTCACCTGCAAACAGCTTTTCAACAATCTCTTCGCGGGTTTCTTCGTCCGCGGTGGCGGTAAAGGCAGCCAGCGGCACGTTCAGCGCGCGCCGCAGCTCGCCAATACGCAGATAATCCGGGCGGAAATCATGGCCCCATTGGCTGACGCAATGCGCTTCGTCCACCGCAATGAGCGACGTGCCAACCCGCTTCAACAGGTTAAACGTCCCGCCAGAGGCCAGCCGTTCGGGCGCCATATACAAAAGCTTGAGCCGCCCCTCGCCCAGCGCATCAAAGACGGCGTTGTTTTCCTCTTCCGTGTTGCCAGAGGTCAGCGCGCCGGCCTCAACCCCCGCCGCTTGCAGCGCGCGCACCTGGTCGCGCATCAGGGCAATCAGCGGTGAAATCACCACCGTCACACCGTCCCGCACCAGCGCAGGCAATTGAAAGCAAAGGGATTTACCGCCGCCGGTTGGCATGATCGCAAGGGTGTTTTCCCCCGCAATCACTGCGTCCACAATCTCGGCCTGACCAGGTCGAAAGTCATCAAACCCAAAAACGGATTTCAAAAGGTCCATGTCGCGGGGCATGTTTGGCAGCTGCTCGTTTTGTTTCAGCTACAATCTCATGCGGGGCCGCGCGCGACAAGCATTTAACGCGCGGTTAATAGAAACTTGATGCGTTGTTGATCAGCACTATGCGGATCGCCATCAGTCCCAGCAAAAGCACCAGCGGCGCAAGGTCCAAGCCCCCCATTGGCGGCAAGAACGACCGGATGCGGGAATAAATCGGCGCCAACAGTCGCTCTAACCCATACCAGATTTGCGCCACCAATTGTTGACGCAGATTGAGCACCTGAAAGTTGATCAGCCACGACATCACCACATGGGCAATCACGACATACCAAACGATGGACACAATCATCAGCAGGATCTGGATCAACGACAGCATGGTGGCTCCTTTTTCATGGTCTTCACCCATCTAGGGACAGTGGACCAAAAGGGCAAGAGTGACGCGCGGTCTTGGTTGACGCGGCGCGCCCCACGCGGCAAGGGGGATTTTTTGACAGGAGCGCGCCATGTATCCCTTTATCCGCATGTTCAAAGAGCTGGCCATCAATGTCCGCGCCAAGCCACTGCCCATCACCGGCACCCATGTCAGCCATCATATCTGCTGGCCGTGGGATTTGGATCTGTGGCGCGAGCTGAACAATGGCCGCACTCTGACGCTTTATGATCTGGGGCGGATCCCGCTGGCGGGGCGCACGGGCTTGACCAAAGTGCTGTTGAAAAACCGCTGGGGGCTGACGATGGCGGGCGCCTCTGTGCGCTATCGCAAACGCATCCGCATGATGGCAAAGTTTGAAACGCGCTCACGTTTAGTCGGTTGGGACGACCGGTTTTTCTATGTGGAACAAAGCATGTGGTTGGGTGGCGAATGCGCCAACCAGATCGTTTACCGATCCGCCGTGACCGGGCGGCGCGGTATTGTGCCGTCAGCCGAAGTGACCGCGGCGATGGGTTTCACCGGTGCCGCACCAGACCTGCCACGTTGGGTGCAGGCGTGGATTGACGCAGACGCCGAACGCCCTTGGCCACCAGAAATGCCCGCTGAAAACACAGCTGAGACCCCGGCGAGTGAGGCGAAAACCGACGCCGCTTAACACCCCAAAGGCGTGCCAATACACTTGCAGCCTTGCCCCCGCCCCACAAACCCTGTTTGATCGGCCCAAAGATGTGAAACACATCATCGCGCAGCAGGGGCACAAAATGGCAGAGATTTCAGCACGTAAGCGTATTTGGGGGTGGTACTGGTTCGATTGGGCCAGCCAGCCGTATCATACGCTTTTGCTGACCTTTATCTTTGGGCCATATTTCGCATCCGTGGCCGCGACGCATTTTATGTCGACCGGGCTGGATGAATTGGCCGCAGACGCCCGCGCGCAAAGCGTTTGGTCGTGGGGCTTGGCCATCGCCGGGCTGATCGTCGGGTTTGGCGCGCCTATCATGGGCGCATTGGCCGACACCGCCGGGCGGGTGAGGCCGTGGGTCGCGGGCTTTGGCATTCTGTGTTTTGCGGGCGCTTATTCCCTGTGGTGGACGCTTCCGGATGGGTCAAACATCTGGCAGATGCTCTTTGCCTTTGGCGTTGGCTTTATCGGCGCGGAATTTGCGCTGGTCTTTACCAACTCGCAATTGCCGACATTGGCCGACAAAGACGAAGTGGGGCAAATCTCGGGCTCTGGCTTTGCCTTTGGCTATGTCGGCGGGTTGGTGGCGCTGGTCATCATGCTGGTGATTTTTGTTGAACAACCAAGCGGAAAAACACTGGTCGGCCTTACCCCCGGGTTTGGCCTTCTCGATGCCGAGGCACGCGAAGGCACGCGATTTGTCGGCCCCTTTGTGGCGGTGTGGTTTGCGATTTTCATGATCCCCTATGCGCTTTGGGTGAAAGACGGGCCAAAAACCGGCGCCAAGCACAGCTTTTCTGGCGCAATGGCCATCTTGACCCGCTCGATCAAAAGCCTGCGCCACAAGCGAAGCTTGGCCGCTTACCTCGGCAGCTCGATGTTTTACCGCGACGCGCTGAACGGCCTTTACGGGTTTGGCGGCGTTTATGCGGGTCTGGTGCTGAACTGGCCCATTGTCTTGATCGGCGTCTTTGGCATCATTTCGGGGATCGCTGCGGCCTTCTTTAGCTGGCTTGGCGGCGGCGTCGACAGCAAACGCGGCCCAAAACCGGTGATCATCGGATCCATCATTGTCTTGATGTTTGTCTGCCTTGTGGTGGTGAACATGACCCGCGAGGCGGTGTTTGGCATCGCCTTGGCCGAAGGATCAAACCTGCCGGACATCATCTTTTTCGGCTGCGGCATCCTGATCGGCGGCATGGGCGGCACGCTGCAATCGGCCAGCCGCAGCATGATGGTGCGCCACGCTGACCCCGACGCCCCCGCCGAAAGCTTTGGCCTTTACGGCCTGTCTGGCCGCGCCACCGCCTTTATGGCCCCAACGCTGATTGGGTTGGTCACAGCCCTCACCGGCAGCGCCCGTCTGGGCGTTTCTCCGCTGATTGGGCTTTTTGCCGTGGGACTTATCCTGCTGGTCTGGGTTAAACCTGATGGGGAACATTAAGAAGGTGCATTTATGATCAAAACATTGATTGCGGCGTTGGGCTTGATGATTTCGCTGGCCCCACCCGCGCTGGCAGAACGCCCCGCAAAGGAATTGTTTGGCGCAGCCCACCAAGGGTCCGCCCAGCGCGCCGCGTCTTTTGGATCCTACGCCAAAGGCTGTGTCGCGGGGGCTGTGCAATTGCCGCAAACCGGCAAAACATGGCAAGCCATGCGCCTGTCGCGCAACCGCAATTGGGGCCACCCTGAACTGGTGGATTTTGTGCAAGACCTGTCACGCAAAGCCGCCCGCCAAAAAGGCTGGAAGGGGCTGTATGTCGGTGACATGAGCCAACCGCGCGGCGGGCCGATGCTATCCGGCCACCGATCACACCAAATTGGGCTGGACGCTGATATCTGGATGTTGCCGCCCAAACGCCTGAACTTAACCGCCGCAGAACGCGAGGGGGTTTCCTCGATCTCGATGCGCCGTTCCAAAGGCGCCTATGTGAACAACAACTGGACCCGCCAGCACCACAACATCCTGCGCGCCGCCGCCAAAGATTCTCGTGTTGCGCGGATTTTTGTCTTTCCGGGTGCCAAAGTGCAGATGTGCAAAGATGAAAAAGGCGACCGAAAATGGCTTCGCAAAATTCGACCTTGGTGGGGGCACCACTATCACTTTCATGTGCGCCTGAAATGCCCTAGAGGGGCGCGTGGCTGTCAAAACCAATCGCCTCCGCCCGCCGGGGATGGCTGTAAAGATGCCGAGAAGTGGGTGCGGGACATCCTGTCCCCTCCGCCCCCGAAACCCGCCCCGAAAAACCCAAAACCACGCAAACCGCGCGGCCCCATCACCTTATCGGATCTTCCCAACCAATGCGGATCGGTTCTGTCCTCACAATAGCCTCGGCGCTGGTCTTTTTGACCGCCTGGAGCGAGGCCCAATCGGTGGACAACGCCGATTTCCTGCAGTCGTTTCGCTGGCGGGGGGATGACGCTCAGTTTGGCGGGTTCTCAGGGATCGAGGTCGGCCCCAACGGGCGCGCCTTTACCGCGATCACCGACAAGGGCTATTTCGTCACCGGGCACATCACGCGCGGAGAAGGTGGCGAGATCACCGGGGTCGAACACATCCCCCCGACCAATTTGCGCACCGACAAGGGCAACACACTGCCCAAGTTCTTCAACGACAGCGAAGGCTTGGCGATCGGTCCGGATGGGCAGGCCTTTGTCAGTTTTGAAGCAAAGCACCGCGTACAGGCCTATGACGTGTTGGGGTTGGCCTCTCGTAACCTGCCCAAGCACGCTGATTTTGCCGAAATGCAAAACAACTCGTCGCTTGAGGCATTGGCCATTGACGCAGACGGCACGCTGATCATCATCCCGGAACGCAGCAAAAGCAGCACCCGCCTGCCGGTTTACCGCCTGAACGCGGGGGCTGAGGCGTGGGATAAATCCCATTCCATCCCACGCACCGGGCCGTATTTGCCGGTCGGCGCGGACATCGGCCCCGATGGGCGGCTTTATCTGTTGGAACGTCATCTGGCCGGAATCCTTGGCTTCACCAGCCGCGTGCGCCGGTTTGATCTTGGCCCCAACGGTCCCACAAACGAGGTAGAGCTGTTTCGATCTGGCCTTGGCGTACATGACAATCTGGAAGGCATCGCCGCGTGGCGCGACGACCAAGGCCGCATCCGCCTGACCATGGTGTCGGATGACAATTTCCAGTTTTTCCAGGTGACGGAATTGGTGGAATATGTGGTGACTGACGCCCCACAAAGCTAACCTGAGTTGACGCAAACGCCCACACTTGGGCTTGATTTGCCAAAAAAACCCGGCTATGTCCGCCCTGTTTCTCAATCCGAGAGGCCAAGTCTCCGCGACCTTGATAAAACGGATCAAATAAATGACCAAACTTCTTCCTGGCGTTTTCGCCATGGCCGCCGTTGTGGTGGCATCAAACATTCTGGTGCAATTTCTGCTGGGCTCGTGGCTCACTTGGGGCGCCTTCACCTATCCCATCGCTTTTCTCGTCACCGACGTCATGAACCGCGTTTACGGCGCAGGCCCTGCGCGCAAAGTTGTCTTTGCCGGGTTTGTCGTGGGCGTAATCTGTTCCTTCATCGGCACGCAAATCATGGGCGAGTTTGGCCCGCTTGTGACCCTGCGCATCGCCATTGGGTCGGGCACAGCTTTCCTGATTGCTCAGCTTTTGGACGTTGCCATTTTTGACCGCCTACGCGCCGGCATATGGTGGCGCGCACCGGTTGTGTCGACCTTGGTGGGCAGCTCGGTCGATACCGCGCTGTTCTTTACCATCACCTTTTCCGGCGCTTTGACCTTCCTTGAACCGGCCAATGACATCAGCTGGGCAGGCGAGGTTTTGCCGCTTTTGGGCATGGGTCCCGAGGCCCCGCTGTGGGTGTCTTTGGCGGTGGCGGATTGGATGGTCAAACTCACGCTTGCTCTCATTGCGTTGATCCCGTTCCGGGTTTTGGTCACGAAACTTTCACCAAGTGTTGCGTAAAAAAGTTTGACATACACCAGATATGTGTCACCATCCTTGTATCGCAACATTGAGAAAGGAGGTGTCCATGTCCAGAGATACTATGGAGCGGGGTGTCGAGACAGTTTAGATCGCGCGCTTCCGGGGCAGCCCCCGGTGGTGTTGTGGGTCTGAATTGACGGACGCTTGAGCATTCGGGCAACCGACTAATCGACCGCACCTCCCAAATCTCGAAGGGTCGTCCCAAAGCGGGCGGCCCTTTTTGCTGCGTGATCAAGGCTGGCCAATACCAGAAAACTAGTTTTCTAGTTTTCTAGTTTTCTAGTTTTCTAGTTTTCTAGTT
>CBDUJY010000014.1:0-72250 GCA_965367685.1 uncultured Planktotalea sp.
CATCTTGGCGGAATTCGTCCTTCCGTTTCAGTCCCATAGTCAGTCTCCTTTGGTGTAGTAAATGCTATCAAAGGAGCGGCATAAAACCGCGAAGGGTCCACATCAGACCTCTTGATGGTCTGGCTATTTGGATGGAGAGCGTGATGGACGGAAATAGTGTTGGCAAATGCCCCGTGGCCCATGGGGCGACCTCAGCCTGAACCCGATCAAACAGCGATTGGCTGACAGGTGGCGTTAGGGTTGAACTTGCGGCGAAAGCAGCCGGACACGACATTTACCTTCCCTTCAGGCCTGGTCGCATGGATGCATCTGAGGATCTAACTCGCAAATGCGTGCAATATCTGGGGTTTATGCACAGGCAGATTTGGGCGAAAAGTTCATTGCTGATTTTGTGACCGCATGGGCCAAAGTCATGAGTGCAGACCGATGTGATGTCCAAAAGGTGACCTGTGTCATACGTGTGCGCATCAAGGGGTCGATTGCCGGAGGGGGCAGAATCCTACGCTAAGGAATTATGGCCTTGCAACCAGACTAACGTTCGCAGGATCTTTGGAGCAGAGCCTCCTTATGATACGATCCTGCCCTTTTCCCGAACCGACCCCTAGGTGGCCGCTGTCGCCACTGTCTGCCAATCCGTGTGCTTGAATCTGAAGGTCGAAGACCGCCAAACATGCGAGCTCTCAAGCATCCTACGGAGCATGAAAACGAGCTTCAAATCCAGTTTCGGAACTAGGAATTGGGGAGTACAAATCAAGTTTCCCTCCACATTGTCGGGCGATTGTTTTGGCAATGTGGAGACCAATACCAAAGCCTTCCTCTGAGGCCTTCGATTTATGGTGTCGCTGGGTCAGGAATGCCAATGTGGCCTGATCAATGACCGATCCTTCGTTTTGGATCCGAAGACACCCGTCCGCCTCCAACAATACTGTCACGCTCGAATGGGCAGGCGAGTGTTGAAACGCATTGTCGATTAGATTGCCTGCGAGAATAGCAAACGCATCGGGATCAACGGCGGCGTACACGGCTGTTTCAGGTAATGTCACCTTCAGTCTTGAGGATCGATCGGTACTCCGTCGAGATTCTTCCAAAACATGATCCAACAGATCGTGTATATCGCAATCCTCTGATGCTAACCCAACACCAGAGTCAGCACGGGCCAATTGCAAAAGGCAGGCAACTAGACGGCTCATTCGAGTTAATGCGGCCTCAATTCGGGCGACCTTATCTAAGGCGTCACCGTTGGCGTTTAGGCGCAGTCGCTGGGTTTGGGCCAATGCGATGGCCACAGGTGTTCGCAGTTCGTGTGCCGCATTGGTGGCAAAGGCGCGTTCGCCGTCTAATGCCTGCTGCAGCCTGATCATCAAGGCGTTTGTACTCGCCGTGATTCCTCGGAGTTCCTCATGTTGCCCTGCTGCGTCAATCGGATCTAAACGCCCTTCGCCGCGCGCCGCAATTTCTGTTCGCAGGTGTTCGATGGGCTGGAGAGAGACGCGCGCGATCCATCCTACAAGCACATAGACAAGGGGCAGAAGGGCCAACATTGGTACAAGAAAAGCCCGAAAGCTGTCGCGATAGGCTTCCTTTCGTTCCAATATCGGGTCACCAAAAATAGCAAAGAGGCCTGTATCATCTGGTTCTGTTGCATAAAATACGTGGGTTTTGGTGGTTATATATCCCGGTATAATTACACCTTGCGGAAGGACCGCGTCCACTGAACTTGGCGAACTCAAAAGGACCTCGCCAGAACTGTCATAGAGCAGATAAACTGGGGCTTCGTCCGCCTCTTCACTGTCCGCCGGTGGTAGTTTGGTCGCCGCGCCTTCGTTCGACCATTGCTTTGCCAATACAGGTCTAAATACTTCGGCCATTTCGCGGAGTTGAAGGTCAAGAAGCTCTTCTTGTTCCCATTTCAATGCGATGGAAGTGGCAATTATCGCCAATAACCAGATCACTGCAAAGCCAGCACTGGTTAGTAACGCGACCCGGCGCGAGAGGCTTCCCAAGGCAATCATGCTTGTCCCATTCGGTAACCAAAGCCTCGCACCGTCTCGATTGCCGTTCGGCCCAATTTGGAACGCAAGCGACTAACATGGACTTCAATCGCATTGCTTTCGACTTCTCGACCAAAATCATAGACCACGTCTTCCAGCTCAGCTTTGGTGACCGTAATGCCCGGCCTGCGGCTGATACGATCCAGTATCGCCCATTCCCTTCGGGTCAAAGAAATTTTCTGGACGTCGAGCATTACGCTACGAGTAGAAGGAGTGATGCTTAGTCGCCCAAAGCGTCGTTGGGGCGAATGGTCATTATCGGAGCGGCGAAGAATGGCGGTAATCCGGGCAAGCATCTCATCCAGATCATAGGGTTTGACAAGGTAGTCATCGGCCCCGGCTTCAAGCCCTGAAATCCGTTCGGTGATCCGGTCAAAGGCCGTGCCAATCAGCACAGGCGTCTTGTCGTTCTTGTTGCGCAATTCCTTCAAAAGCGTGAGTCCATTGCCATCAGGCAGCCGTAAATCCAGTAAAATAAGTGCGTAGGGCATTGCTTGGACCGCAGCCTGTGCCTCGTCCAAGGTTGCCGCGTGGTCTACGGCGTGGGCAGCATCGCGCAGGTGATCGGTGACTGCTTGCGCAAGATCTTCCTCATCTTCAACCACAAGAATCCGCATCCACAATTGCTCCGAAATTTTGTTCAGATTACCCCACCCGTAAGCAAACCGTAAGGTCGTAGGTTGATTGGGTTCCTATTGAAAGTCGTTACGGGACCCAAAACAACATGACAAATACGACACTCTGGATTGGCATAGGCTTTCTTGGACAGATCCTTTTCACGTCCCGCTTTCTTGTGCAATGGATCGCAAGCGAACGGCGGAGAGAAAGCGTCGTCCCAGTGGCGTTTTGGTGGTTTAGCCTGATGGGTGGCGTTACGCTTTTGAGCTACGCGATTTGGCGTCAAGACCCTGTGTTTATCATGGGACAAGGTGCTGGCTTAATTATCTATGTCCGGAACCTCGTTTTGATCCGAAGCAAGCGGCGGGAGGCCAAGGCATGAGCCGCAACAACGGTATGTTTGCCGTTCTGGGCTTCGTTTTGGTTACTGTCGCGGGTGTTTTGCTTCGACCGATGTTGCCCGTCGATGAAACACGTTACCTCGCCGTTGCATGGGAAATGTGGAACAGCGGCGACTATTTGGTGCCCACGAAAAACTTCGAGATCTACAGCCATAAGCCGCCAGTCTTGTTTTGGGCAATCAATCTTGTTTGGTCGATCACTGGCGTTTCAGAAGTTGCCGGACGCCTTGTTGGCCCGTCATTTGCAGTCTTAGCAATATTGCTGACAGGACGGCTGGCCAAAGTTCTCTGGCCGGATGAAGCAGGAATAAGCGGGCGCGCGATGCTTGCGCTTTCGGGTCTGCTGGCTTTCACGCTTTATGGCGGGTTGACGATGTTTGACGCCGCGCTGACAGCGACAACTGTCGGCGGCATGCTCGCGATTGTTGCTGCGATCGAGACCAAGAAGCGGCGCTATTGGGCAGGTTTGGGCATTGCGTTGGCGGCGGGCGGGTTGGTCAAAGGCCCAGTCATTTTTGTTCACCTCGTCCCCGCGCTGGCGTTGCTGCCACTGAGCCCGCGGGGTCGTTGGAATGTTACGTGGAAAGAGCTTGGACGTGGCGCCTTGATCGCGCTTGGCACAGGTCTTGCTCTGGTCGGAGTTTGGGTTGTACCCGCCAGTATTTCCGGTGGGGCAGAGTACCGCGACGCTATTTTGTGGGCACAGAGTGCAGGACGGGTTTCGAACTCGTTTGCCCACGCAAAACCGTGGTGGTTCTTCATTGCCCTTCTACCAGTCTTGCTGTTTCCTTGGATCGCTATGCCGGCACTTTGGCGGTCGGGCCGCAAGCAGAATTGGCGCGATCCCGGACTTTGGCTCAGCTTGGTTTGGGCAATTTCGGCACTTGTCATCTTCAGTTTGATTAGCGGCAAACAACTGCACTACCTAATTCCTGAATTGGCAGCGGCAAGTCTGATTGTCGCTCGGGTTTTGCCAGAACGCGCGTCTGTGCTGGCCCCAGCGGTGATCTTCGGAATCTTAGCACTTGCAGGAATCGCAGTAACGGCAGGCTTTTTGCCACTTGGACGCATTGATCCGCTGTTTGAACCAAGGTCCATGGCTCTGGCTTGGGCGCTTTTCATGATTGCGATGTGTTTTATCGCGCTACGCGCCAAAGGTTTACGTGGTGGTGCCATCCTATCGCTAAGCGTTGTTCTTGCATCCAATTTGTTTGTTGGTCTTACAACAACGCACCAAACGTTTGACTCACATGGGTTTGCGACAGTGATGTCACCGTTCAAACAAGACGGCATCGCAAGTTATGGTTGGACTTACCAAGCTGAATTCAATTTCGCGGCACGACTGACTTCACCGGTTTCTATATTGCATGGTCGCGATCAACTCGCTCAGTGGCAGACTGATCATCCCAACGGCGTCATCATCTCACGTTTGGATCAAGCAAGCCCCTCGTGGAGGGCGCACAAAGTAATCCCCTACCGCAATAAACCATATGCAATCTGGCGGGTCGTTGACGCGCCGAAATCGGAGCCATCGTCATGACCACTCATCCAGACATTAGCGTCGTCATTCCAGCAAAGGACGAGATTGTCGCCCTTCAGCCTCTTGTCGAGGAGATCGGGCAGGTGCTAAGGGATTCTAGTTTTGAAGTGATCGTGGTTGATGACGGCTCGATTGATGGGACACCCGACGCCTTAGCCATGCTCGAACAGAAGTTCACGTGGCTATCCTCGCTTCGAAATGACACATCTTGCGGACAATCGGCATCCATTCGACTAGGCGTACGCAGCGCCAGTGGAAAAATCATCGTTACTCTAGATGGCGATGGCCAAAACCCACCCGATCAAATACCAGCCGTGCTCGTGCCATTTGAAAATGACGAGAACGTTGCACTTGGCCTTGTCCAAGGCGAACGCACCCGACGTAAAGATACTGTGGCAAAACGGTTGGCTTCGCGCGCTGCAAACACAATTCGTGGGACTCTTTTGCGCGATGGCGTTCGAGATTCCGGCTGTGGGCTTAAGGCCTTCCGCCGTGAAGCCTATTTTGATCTTCCTTGGTTTGACCATATCCATCGCTTTATGCCCGCGATGATGTTGCGCGAGGGATGGCGTGTGCAAACTGTTCCTGTCGCCCACTCCGATCGCCATGGAGGTGTTTCAAAATACGGGAATCTGTCTCGTGCGCTTGTTGGAGTGCCTGATCTTTTGGGCACTGCATGGCTCATACGTCGCGCTGGTCCACCACGCCATGGGCTGCCTGCGACGAAGAAGAAAGCCAATCAAGTTCAAGATGCCAGTACTTCTCGTGTTGGGAAAGTACCATTTTGATGATGCTTAATGACACTTTGCGATGGCTCGAGTGGCTTGCTATTGCAACACTACTTGCGGCGGCGTTCTTTATTGCATTTCCGGATCTAGACTTAGATGTGAGCCTTAAATTTGGGGATGTTTTTGGCTTCCATCTAAGCGAATCTCGAGTACTGAATTTGGCGCGATCAGGTATGCTCTGGCTTTGTAATGGCCCAATTGCCGTCGTCCTTTTTATTTCTATTGTCAGCGTTTTCGTTCGACGCGCACGACTTTTTAATACGAGAGCTTTGCTATTTATCCTTACGACCTATGCTGTCGTTCCGGGCATTTTGGTTAACGGCTTACTGAAAAGAAATTCCGGGCGCGCTCGACCAAGAAACATCGAAGAATTCGGGGGGGATGCTGTATATACGCCGGTCTTAAGATATGCGGATCAGTGCGAGATCAACTGCAGTTTCGTCTCAGCCGAGGCCAGCGCCCTATTTACAGTAGCAGTTCTTGCCATCACGGTGTTCGTACCCTCTCTGCCCAAACCGATGCAAATCCCGGTAAAGATGTCGATCCTCGTGATTGCCATTGTCGGATCGTTCTTGCGTGTTCCGTTTGGGGCTCACTTCATCAGCGACGTCGTTTTTGCGGCTCTCTTTTCCACCATGGCTGTCATGAGCCTCTATTCCGTCTTCGGAATGCACCGGATTGGTTCCCCGTTTTTGCAAGCAAACCCTGGAATGGAGTTCGAAAAACTCTGCGCAAGGAAACACACAGCCCGACATGTTCAACGGCATACAATGTTTCAATGAGTTTAGCGATTTCGGGCTGTTGACTATGCCAACACCAAGTTACCCAACTGAATTCAATCGAAACCGCAGCACAATACTGTCTTATCTCGCTCATGGGTCGAAACACTTAAGTTCTCCGTCGGACCGATCTTGGAAGCGGATCCTGCAGCGAAAGTCAGGTCTGGTGCCGGCTGAGCGTCCTGTAGACGGTCGGCCTAGACACAGAAAACACCTCGGCCAGATCGCTGATGGAATACCCACCAGTCCCATGCATTCGGCAAAGCTCCTTTTGCTGCTTGTCCGACAGTTTAGGTTGTTTGCCGCGCAGCTTTCCCTTGGCACGAGCGATGGCCATGCCTTCGCGGGTTCGCATGCGGATGAGGTCAGATTCAAACTCAGCAAAGGTGGCGAGGATGTTGAAGAACATTTTTCCCATAGGGTCGGCCGGGTCGTGGACCGACGCGCCGAGGGCGAGCTTGACGCCTTTCTCTTCTAGCTGGTCCGCAATAGCACGCGCATCCGGCACGGAACGGGCTAGCCGGTCGAGCTTGGGAACAATGAACGTGTCCCCTTCTCGGACGGCGGCAAGGGCCTGATCAAGACCAGGGCGAGCGCGGTTCGTGCCGGTCAGGCCGTGATCGGTATAGATGCGATCCGGGGTCACGCCGAGCTTTTCCAGCGCTTGTTTCTGGGCAGTCAGGTCCTGGGCATCCGTTGAGCAGCGAGCATATCCGATAAGGGTGGTGTTCATGGGTGCATGTGTACGAATAAGGCCCCTCCATTGCAAATGTTATCGTACCATCTATTTGAGACGAAATTTGTCCTTGGAACGCGGGTTGATGATCGCCAATGTGAACTGACCGTTCAGCGCTCCTCTTACGGACACACCTTCTCGACCATTTCAGAAAGACTATCATGCCCCGCCGATCTATTTTGACTGCGCGCCAGAAAGCCGCGCTATTTGACCTGCCAACTGACGAAGCCACGATCCTACGCCATTACACTCTTGCAGATGACGATCTGGAAATTATTGGGGCCCGCCGCCGCAATCACAATCGCATTGGCTTCGCACTTCAGCTTTGCGCGTTGCGCTATCCGGGGCGCCTGCTGGCACCGGGGGAAGTCATCCCGGAGCCGATCACGCGATATCTGGCAGCACAGCTGGGGATCCGGCCGGAAGATTTGATCGACTATGCCGTCCGGGAAGAGACGCGACACGAACATCTTGCAATCTTGCGGAACACGTATCGATACAAGATGTTCACAGGTCAGGGCGCACGGGATCTAAAGGCTTGGTTGACGGCTGAAGCTGAGCTCGCGCGGTCCAATGTAGACTTGGCCAGACGGTTTGTTGAGCAATGCCGGACCTGCCAAACCATCCTACCGGGCGTGACCGTCATTGAACGTCTCTGCGCAGATGTGCTTGTCGCTGCTGAGCGGCAGATCGAAGCGCGTATCGTCCGGCGTTTTAACAATGAGGCTTGCGCCCAGCTCGATGCGCTCTTGTCTGAAGATGTGGAGGGGCATGTCACACGCTTTGTCTGGCTGCGTCAGTTTGAAGTTGGCCAAAACTCAGCAGACGCAAACCGGCTGCTTGATCGGCTGGAATTTCTGCAGAACCTGGAGATGGAAGGGGACGCGCTCTGTGGAGTGCCGCCCCACCGAATAGCCCAGCTTCGGCGTCAGGGAGAACGGTATTTTGCGGGTGACTTACGCGACATCTCGGGTGATCGCCGGTTAGCAATTCTCGTTGTTTGCGCTTTGGAATGGCAAAGCGCCATCGCCGATGCGATTGTCGAAACGCACGATCGCATCGTTGGAAAAACGTGGCGCGACGCAAAGAGGCTCTGTGCAGCAAAGATTGCAGATGCAAAATCGTCACTGCACCAAACGCTTTGCTCGTTCAAGAATTTAGGCGCGGCCCTCCTGGAAGCGAAGGGGGATGAAGCATCTCTTGACGCAGCAATGGATTCTTCCTGCGGCTGGCCTCAGCTTGAAACGCTGGTTGCAACAGCTGCGGGTCTGACGGACACGTTGTCTGCAGATCCGATGGCACATTTGGTGCATGGATATCACCGGTTCCGGCGATACGCCCCACGTATGTTGCGTGCGCTCGATATTCGCGCGGCATCTGTTGCCGAACCCTTGCTGGCTGCGGCAATGATCATCGCGAGCACAGGAAAAGATCCCAGCCGGCCTGTGGCCTTTCTTCGCGCCGCACCAAAATGGCACCGTCACCTCAATAACGCGGGAAGTGATGAAGCCCGCCTTTGGGAAGTGGCTGTGATGAGCCATCTTCGTGACGCATTCCGCTCTGGCGATATCTGGCTGGCGAGTTCGCGCAGATACGGCGATCTGAAAGAAGCTTTGGTTCCGGTTGAATTTGCCCAGACTGTCCCGAGACTGGCCATGCCGTTTGAACCGGAAGGATGGATCGAGGACCGCAAGGCTCGTTTGGAGAATGGACTGCAACGGTTGGCGAAAGCGGCCAGAACAGGTGCGATCCCAGGAGGGACCATCGAAAACGGCGTGCTGACCACAGATCGTTTGGTGTCTGCCGTTCCGGCTGAAGCAGAGGAACTTATTCTTGATCTAAACAAACGGCTACCAGACGTGAGGATCACTGATCTTTTGCAGGATGTTGATCATGATATCGGGTTCACGGAAGCATTCACGCATCTCAGGACGGGCGCACCCTGCAATGACAGGACAGGCTTGTTGAATGTTTTACTTGCCGAAGGCCTGAACCTCGGGCTGAGCAAAATGGCGGATGCCACAGACACGCATAACTTTTTCCAGCTCTCTCGTATCTCCTGCTGGCATATGGAAAGCGAGGCCATCAATCGTGCCTTGGCAATGGTCATTGCGGCACAATCAAAGCTTCCATTGGCCCAGTTCTGGGGTATCGGTGAAACCGCTTCCAGTGATGGGCAGTTCTTCCCGACCACACGGCAGGGAGAGGCAATGAACCTGATCAATGCGAAATACGGATCGGTACCGGGGCTAAAAGCCTATACCCATGTGTCAGATCAGTTTGGACCATTCGCGACACAGAACATCCCTGCAACCGTGAACGAGGCACCCTATATTCTGGACGGTCTGCTGATGAACAAGGCCGGTCGGAAAATCAAAGAGCAATATGCCGACACGGGCGGCTTTACTGATCTCGTATTCGCAGCCACTGCGCTCCTAGCTTACAGGTTCATCCCACGCATCCGGGATCTGCCTTCGAAACGGCTCTATGCCTTTGATCCAGCGAGTGCACCTAAAGAGATGCGTGGTATGATCGGTGGCAAGATCAAGGAGCGGCTGATCACTGAGAATTGGCCGGATATCTTACGCGCGGTGGCCACAATGGCTGCTGGTATCATGCCACCCAGCCAGCTTCTGAAGAAGTTTGCGGCATACCCCCGCCAACATGAACTCGCTCAAGCCCTGCGAGAGATTGGCAGGATCGAACGGACTTTGTTTATCATTGAATGGCTGCTTGACGCAGATATGCAGCGCCGCGCTCAGATCGGGCTAAACAAGGGCGAGGCGCACCATGCTTTGAAGAACGCGCTGCGGATTGGTCGCCAAGGTGAAATCAGAGACCGTACGGCCGAAGCCCAGCACTATCGCATGGCTGGGCTGAACTTGCTGGCTGCCATCATCATCTATTGGAACACAAAGCATCTGGGCCATGCTGTCTCACAAAGACAGAACGCCGGATTGGATTGCCCACCAGATCTCCTCGCACATATCTCGCCCCTGAGATGGGCACATATCTTGCTTACAGGTGAATATCGTTGGCGAAACTAACACAATCTGTTCTTAGCGTAGGATCCTGCCCCCTCCGGCAATCGACCCCATCAATGACGTGTCGCACTTTGCAGAAAACAACTGTCCTAATAATCGCGCTCAAAAAAGACACCCAGCTTGCTGTCGCCATCCGCCCCCACACTGCCACGCGCGGTAAGGGACGGTGTTAGGTTCAAGTTCAAATTGATCTCGCTTGTCCCATCTGACCCCACGGTCACATCGGTGTACACATTCTCAGATATGTATTTCCCTGCTTTCACTGTTGCCACCCCATCAGCATCGGTGCTGACATCCAGATCATCCAAGCCAAATGAGCCACGCAATTTTCTTACGATCCCTTCGCCACCTTTGCCTGCCAAAGTTCGGACAGCCGCCGCCATGCGCAGAGCCTGAACGGCCGATATTTCGGTAATATCGCGCCCAAACAACAGCAAGGCCAGAACCTCGTCTTGGGGCCGATCTGGACTGGATGTGAATGAAATCTCAGGCGCAGACGCCGGGCCATCGACACCGATAAACACCTGCGCGCCTTCGGCCTCGCTTTCTGCCTTGAAATGCAGCAAAGGATCAAAACCGCCCTGCAAAGTTACCTGCCCCTCTGTCAGCGACAGCCGTTTTCCCAAAATATCCAAGCGCCCACGAACCAAGTTGAACTGTCCTTGTGGCACGATATCGGTGCTGGTCCCGGTTAGCCGCAGGGCCCCGCCCAATTCCGCATCCAGACCACGCCCTCGGACAAAGATTTGCCCTGGTGCCTTTAGGCGCACATCAATCGGATACGCCAATGTCGGCCCCCCCGCGCCGGGATCCACAATCAGACCGGCAAACCGTCGGGTACGGCGCACGGCTGCGGGCTCATTTACATGTTCTAACCCTTCCATGATTGGCAAGCTGCTTGGGGTGGCTTCGGGTACGCGAATTTCGGTTTGCCCCAGCGTTATGTCAGCCATCAGCTGTGCCCCACCTGTCAACGGGCCGCGCAATGTGGCCGCACCATCCAGGACCGTCTGAAACAGATTACCATCTGAAAGATGCAGGCTGCGCGCGGAAATTTGCAGATCGCCATTATAAGGGGCCGATAGGTTCATTGGACCCGTAATGGAGATTTGCCCCCCTTCCGCCACAGAGGCGGCAACATCAATCTGGGCGGAACCACCGGACAGAACCACATTGATCCCGTCCAGATCGAACGATAAGCGGCGTGTCGGCAGAACCAAACGGCCTGATGGAACCCGAACAGATCCACTTAGGGACGCCAGATTTATGGGGCCATTAAGGGCAAGGTCCAACGCGGCTTGACCGCTAAGCAATCTGGGGCGAATTAACGGGTTCAGCAAGGCCAGATGCGCCGACCCCTCTATCTTCACATCAGCACGTGAGCCATCCGCCTGAACATCCCCGTTCAGGGTCATATTTGCATCCGCCGGCCCCTGCGCTTTGACAGAAACCTTCCAGACATCGCCCTGTAATTCAGCTGTTCCATTTGCCCGTGCGGGGCCGTTCACGCCGCCAGCCACAACACCTAAATCCCGCAACGATCCGGCAAATTCCAGTCGGTTTATGGTGCCGTCCGATTGCCCTGTTGCGGTCAAACTCACTTCGTTGGTGGTTAATTTGAAAGCATCCAAAAGGACGGGCGTATCAACCCCGCGGTGGATTTTCGCGCTTAGTGTGCTTTTGCCTGCAATGAGCGGATCAAGTGCAGGCTGACCCATCGCCAAATTCTGCCCAAACCCATCAATGGACGCGCTGAAGGTCCCATCACTCAAGCCCATTTCGCCCTGTGCCGTGACGTTCACCGCACCGGAAACACCTTGGCCGATCAAACCGCTATATGGGGCGATTGCGGCCATTTTGGCCTGGATCTCACCCTGCAAAATATGCGGTATCCCCTTTTCAACAAGCAACGTCCCATTGGCGGCAAACTGGCTTTCACCGGGGGCAGATCCATCAACGGCCAACGCCCACACCCCCCCGGTTTGTCGCACAGTTCCAGTCAGCGTGGCAGCCCCCTGCAAGCCCGGTTCAACCAGCGAGGTGTCATAAATACGAACGTCAAAGTCACCCCGCGTGGCATCGGTTTTCAGATCTGCGGACAGGGTGGCTTCTGCGGCTTTCGTTTTAATCAGAAACGCGGGAATACGTGTTCCGGCCGCATCGCGAACCACAGAAAAATCTAACGTGCTTTCCCCTTTTATAAGCGGATCAAGTTGCGGTTGGTTGAGGCTAAGTTCACGGCCCTGCCCGGTGACGTGAATATCAAGCGCGCCCCCCAAAAGGTTCGCGGTTCCGATCAAATCAACATAAGCCGCCCCTGTCAGATCCACCCCAGTAAGCGGCGCAAAGCGGCTTAGATCATCTGTACTCAGCGACAGTTTGTTTTGGGTTTTAACAGTGATCCCAGTGCTTAGGTCTGAGGCTACCAGGCCGCCAACCAGACGAAAGTTTTCACCAGACAAGGTCATATCGGATACGGCCACAGGCGCGCCTTCTGTCCAAATAAACCGAAGATCGCCCTTTAGGTCTGACCCGATTGCCTTTGCCAGTTTTGCATCCGTGGGGGTGATGCCAAGGGTGGACAACGACACTGCCCCATCCACTCGTCCAACCGCAGCGCCTTCCCCACGCAAGAGGTTTCCCGATGCAATGATCGTTGCCTGATCAATCGCAATATCAGCCCGCGACAATTGGGAAAACTGTGCCTGTACTTGCCACGCATCACCCAAGGACTGATCGTAACTGATTGAAACATCAGCACCCGTGACCTCAGTTTTCACACCAGAGAGGGGCAGTAAAACCGGGCCTCCTGTGGGATCAGCCAATTGCCCCTTAAGCGAAAAACGCTCGGGCCAACCGCCTGCGGACAGGGAAAGCTGCCCGGAAAGCGAGACGGCGTCGGTCAAAAGCTCAAGCGCAGACAGCTCAAGCGCGCCGTTTTCCTGACGCTGCCCCTTGGCTGTAAGTGAGATTTGGTCGCCGAAAAAATCCCGGTATTCAGGCAGAAAAACCGGTGCAATATCACCGGAAAGGGCGGCGTTGAACCGTCGCAGCGGAACCGTGCCTGCGGGGGCATCTGGCGCGTCCCCCGTCAACGTAACCTGTCCAGCCAGCCGTTCTTTTCCATCGGTCGAAAGCGCAATATCGGCGGTAAAATCGTGCAAAGGCCCCGCACCCAGAATACGCAGGTCCGTAGACGGTCGACCGGGCAGGTCCAGCAAATTGGCGGCAATGCCATCCGCACTTTCCTCAAGCTCAAGCGCCAGATCCAACATCGTGTCCGTGTTGGTGTACGCCCCCTGCAATGACAGTTTTCCCTTGGGGCCATCGGTGCGCGTGATGGTGAAATTTGCCGAACCAGCCCCACCAATCAGATGGGCCTCTCCCATCAGTTTAACGATTGCGGCGGCCCCAATCACCGGCGCCCCCAACACAACACGTCCCGCGCGAATTTCTGCAATATCGAGCGAGACCGGCAGTTCAGGCAGGGCAAATCCGCTTGCCTCAGGCGCAGGGGTGCCGCCTATGGGAATGGGCCGCCGGGCGATCAGTATTTCTTCGGCACTCAGCGTCTCAATATCAATCCGGCCGCGCAAAAGCGCTGAGCGGCTCCAACTTAGAACCATACCGTTTAATGTCAGCCAAATCCCCTCTTCGTCTGCGATGGTAATTTGGTCGATGGTTGCCCGTGAGCTAAGCGCCCCAGCAAAGCCAATAATGCGAATGTCACGTCCTAGGTCTGACAGGTTATCCTCAAGAAACGCTTGGATATACCCCCGGTCATCAAGGTCTTCGCGGGCTTGCTGTGCGCCCGAAAAAGCAGGCACAAGCAGCGCCGAAATCAGTGTGAGGAGGCTCAGAAAACGGGTCAAAACGCTTGTCCAATTCCAAGGTAAATTTGCACGCCGTCCCCGGTGTCCCCTGAAACTGGCCCTGCAACATCCAAACGAAGCGGCCCAATTGGCGTCTGATACCGCACGCCAAGACCGGCCCCAACCTGCCAATCGCCATCGCCGGCCAGCACGCCGCTGTCGCCGATGTGCCCCGCATCAACAAAGCCCACCACACCAATGGTGTCGGTGATCGACGCGCGCACTTCTGCTGATAACGCAACATACCCTTGGCCACCGGTAAGATTGCCGCCGCCCGCATCCACGCCAAGCGACTGATACGGGTGGCCACGCACAGAATTGCCGCCCCCTGAATAAAAGAGATAATCGGGGGGGATATCACTGGCGCTTCCAGCCAAGACAGTGCCAACTTGCGCGCGTGCCGCAAGGACATATTTCCCATCCCCAAACCCACGATAGGCGCGTGCATCCACAAGGCCCCACGCCCCTGCCCCCCCGGTATCCAGCGAGACAAAGGGGGTCACTTGCCCGCGTACATAAAACCCGCTGGTTGGGTTTAAAACATTATCACGAAGGTCCCAAGTCAGCACCGCGGGCAAGGTCGCCAGAAAAAAGCTACGCTCGCCCAGATAATCCGTGGTTTCAGAGTATCGCACCCCAAAGCCAATTTCGCCTTCGAGTGTCTTGGAAAAAATCCGTGTGACCCCAACGCCCAAACCGGCTTTGCGTGAAATATATCCGGGCTCATCTTCGTATTCGAGACTGGCAAACACAAAGCCACCAGTGTCCGCGCCAAATGTGGCAGGTTGATCAAGACGCGCCCCTAGGCGGTAGTCGACCCCACCATGCTGGCCACCAATGCCAGACACTTCGCCATCCACCCGAAACCGTTCCGCCCCGCCCAGAAAATTTCGGTGCAGCCAAAAGCCTGAAAGGGTGAGCCCATCCAGAGAGGACAATTCGGCACCCGCCCCAAACCTGCGCGGTTTGGCGTCCACCAGCGCAAGGTCAATATCAAGCGTATCACCGGGGCCAAGGCTGTCCGCTTCGCGCAAGGACACCGATGAAAATGCCCCGGTGCGGCGCAGGCGTTTGGCAACGGTTTCAAGTGTTTCAGGCGAAAATTGCTCGCCTGTTGGCAGGCCCGCAATACGCTGAATGCGCGCCGCACGAACGGCACTTGGGTTTGTTTGGGTCAATTCCCCAAACCGCACCCGTGGCCCGGGTGAAAGGTATAAAAACGCCGACAGGGTTTGATCCGCGTGATTGGCGGAAATTTTTTGCCCGGTGATTGCCACCTTGGCATGGCCCGCATCGCGCCAGTCTGAAACAGCCCCGTCAGCGGCCTGTTGAACGGCACCACTTTTAGCAACTTCGCCAGATTTGAATGCCTTGGGCAAGGTGCTTCCCGGTGCAAGCGGGGCGGCGTTTGCCGTACCAAATCGAAAACGCGGGCCGGGTGTGATTGCGATTGAGACAGCTTTGATTTGTCTGGGTTCAGAAAATGGCGGGATGGCCCCGGCTTCGCGCCCGTCGACGCGGATCTGTACAACGCCGCTGTAATACCCATTGGCATAAAGCGTTTCGGTCAACCGTCCGTAGTCTGCCAAAGCTGCGGCAAACACCTCGCGCGGGGCTGTTGTGCCTTCGGTTTTGGCGGATTTCACAAGCGATGCCGCCTCCAGTTCAGATTTCAGAGTGTCATCTGTGCCGGAAATGTCGAAACTGATGTGGTCAAACGCCCAGGCAGACGACGATATCCCCCCTGACACCATAAGAGCGCAGAGGATAAATTGGGCAGAGGCAAAAAATGTCCGGGTCACGTGCAGGATCCTTGCCGGGACAAAAGGTTAGCAGCGTCCTTAGGCTAACCTGTTCGGCAAAGACCCGCCACCACCTTTCCGCCAGCTAGAATCAATTTCGGCGATATCCCGCTTTTGATCTCAGCCTGGGCGCAAGTCCTTCCTCTGTGATGCTTTGTGCAACAGCTGTGTTGTCGCACAGCCACGTGTTCCCCCTGGCGTTTCCGCATGATACCTGTTTGTTACCATTTACTATTTAGCACCGAATTTGCCACGCAGATTGGTGCAGATTACGAGATTGGCGGTATTATTACCTTTCCAATTCGCTATAGGTATCCTGTGACTAAGACGAACAACACCCAATCCAACTTGACTTTTGTGGCTGTGGATGGCGGCGGAACGCGGTGCCGCGTCGCTCTTTGCGGTGCCAATGGCATTACGTCCGTTGAAGTTGGGGCCGCCAATATCTCAACCGACTTCAACGCGGCCACTTTGGAAATTCTGAAAGGCTTGCGCAGACTTGCGGAAAAAACTGGTATCTCACTAGAGCGCCTCTCTCAGATGCCGGCCTATCTTGGCTTGGCAGGTATAACCGGGCCAGATATGGCGCGCGATCTTGCACAGGTGCTGCCCTTTAAACAGGCCCTAATCGAAGATGACAGGCCCTCGGCCTTGCGCGGGGCCCTTGGCGAAAAGGCCGGTATCATAGCCCATTGCGGCACAGGATCCTTCTTCGCGGCACAGACCAAAGAAGGCATGCGATTTATTGGCGGCTGGGGTCCCATTTTGGGGGATCCCGCATCTGCCCAATGGGTCGGACGCCGCGCATTAACGCGGACATTAGACGTTGTGGATGGGGTGGTGCCTAACTCGGGCCTAAGCGCGACGTTGCTGGACCGTTTCGGGGGCGCACCGGGCATTGTCGCCTTTGCCAGTCGCGCCACACCCGTCGAATTTGGTCGCATCGCGCAGGACATCACCAGCCATGCCCACGACGGGGACACCCTTGGACGCGCCTTGATGGTTGAGGCCGCCAATAAGGTTGTCACGGCCCTCAACATGCTTAATTGGGCGCCGGGTACATCAATTTGCCTGACCGGCGGCATTGGGCCGCAATACGCCCCCTATTTGCCTGACGATATGCGCGCGAACCTTAGCAAACCTGTGGGGATTCCCCTGGATGGGGCCATCTCGCTTGGGCGCATATTCTGTCAAGATATCACTTCACGAAAACATCCATGACACCGCCGAATTTAAGCGCCCTGAAGAGTGGCTGGGCCACCCTATGTCCAGCTCCGCTGCCAATCAGAAGAGGCATCAAACACGGTGGCTTAACGCCAAACAGCTTGGGTTCGAACAAAATGGTTGGTGATCACCTAGAACCTAAAAACTCACCTTCTTAAAAACCAATCCCCAAAGCACCGCCAAAATATACCCAAGGCAAAGCACCATCAGCGTGACCCAAGCATAGGTCAAAACCCCCGCAGCCACCAAAGCGACCCCAACCAGAAAGAATTTCACGTTGCCGCGCGAGATTTTGGTGGCTTTGAAAGACCATGTCGGAATACGGCTGATCAGTAACAGGCCGATGACAACCAAATAAATACTGATCAGAAAATCAGGCAGCTTGCCCGCATCGGGGAATGCAAACGAATAATACATCGGCAACAAGACCAATAAAGCGCCCGCAGGTGAGGGGATGCCCTCAAAAAAAGCGCTGTCAGGCGTGCTGTCTTCGGATTTGGTGCCCACGTTGAAACGCGCCAGCCTCATGACACAGCACACCGAAAAGACAAGCGCGGACATCCACGCCAGCCCACCGATGTCTTCAAGCGCCCAGAAATAAACGATTAAAGGCGTTGCGACACCGAAATTCAGGAAATCAGCAAGCGAGTCAAGCTCGGCCCCCATCTTGCTATCGCTGCTCAAAAGTCGTGCCAAACGACCATCCAACCCATCCAAAACACAAGCGATCAGGATCAACTGGACCGCAAGCGTAAAATGGCCTTCCACGCCCACACGGATGGCGGTCAACCCCGCGCAAATGGCGGTGATGGTCAGCACATTTGGCAACAGCTGAATCAACGAAAACTCGCGCTGTTTCTTGTTGGGGACATGCTTTGGGGGGATGGATTTGGTCATTCTGGGGACGATGATTCTTGATCGGATACCTTAAGGTCTGCGATGATCGTCTCACCAGCAATCATGGTCTGGCCAATCTGCACCTGTGGCTCCACCCCATTCGGCAAATAAACATCCAACCGTGACCCAAACCGGATCAACCCAAAGCGTTCCCCAGTGCCAAGCTTGGCCCCTGGTGTCACGAAACACACGATACGGCGCGCGACCAACCCGGCAATTTGTACAACGGCCAATTCGCGCCCGTCAGCCATTTCGATGCACAGGCTGTTACGCTCATTGTCGACACTGGCTTTATCAAGCGAGGCGTTAAAAAACTTGCCGGGGCGATAGGCAACCGCTTTCACCGCGCCCGCCACGGGCGCGCGGTTGATGTGACAGTTAAACACGCTCATGAACACGCTGACGCGGGTCAGGGCGTCATCAGACATCCCCAATTCTTTCGGGGGCACGGCGGGTTCAATCAAGGATACGATGCCATCCGCCGGGCTGATCACCAGACCCTCGCGGGTCGGCGTCACACGTTCGGGGTCACGAAAAAAGTAATAACACCATATAGTTAGGCCCACGCCAATCCAGCCCAGGAAGGTCGCCAACATAAACAACACCACTGTGATCGCGGCAAAAATGGCGACAAATTTGATGCCTTCAGGGTGCATCGGCTTGATGAAAGTGTCTCTCATACGCATGGAAATCGTTTCCTAAAGGTCAATGTTGCCCCCTTCATACGAGGATCGGCTTTAAACACAAGGCTGCGATCAGAAATCGAGACCCAAATCAACGGTGCGGGCCGAATGCGTCAGCGCCCCGGACGAGATGTAATCCACGCCGGTTGCCGAAATTGACGCGATCCGGTCCAGTTTCACATTGCCGCTGGCCTCGGTTTTCATCCGCCCGTCAACCATGGCGACCGCCTTGCGCAGCATGTCATTGTCCATATTATCAAGCAGCACGACGGATGCGCCGCCAACCTCAAGCACCTCTTCAAGCTGGTCCAGCCGGTCCACTTCAATCTCGACCGCCATCATATGGCTGGCGTGGGCTTTGGTCGCCTCAAGCACAGCGCGCACGCCACCCGCGGCGGCAATGTGGTTGTCTTTGATCAGGATTGCGTCCGACAGAGAATAGCGGTGGTTAAAGCCGCCGCCATGCAGCACGGCCAGCTTTTCAACCAAGCGCAGCCCCGGCGTGGTTTTGCGGGTACAGGTTACGCGCGTTTGCGTGCCTTTGGTCATGGCCACAAACCCTGCGGTTTTGGTGGCGATCCCGGTCAGTCGTCCGGCAAAGTTCAACGCGACCCGTTCGCCAGACAGGATTGATGCCGCCGCGCCTTTGATTTCCATCAGCGTGTCACCCTTTTTGGCGGGCTGGCCATCCGCGATATGGGTCACAATCTCAAGCGCGGGATCCACAAGACGGAACGCCAATGCGGCGATTTGCATGCCCGACACCACGGCGTCTTCACGCGCATTGATCCGCGCATCATAGGTCGTGCTGGCGGGGATCACGGCGCGCGTGGTGACATCACCATAGCTGCCCAAATCCTCCATCAACGCATTGCGCACCATGGGTTCAAGCACAAGATCGGGGACGGTTGCAAAGCTCATGTCTGCTCCTTTATGGCCTCTGCCCGAATGGCAAGCGCCTCGGTCAGTGTCATTTTTGATCGCTGTCCCAGACCGGGCAGCGGTTCGGGGAAATCGGCACGTTCATGTGCCCCTCGGCTTTCTTCGCGGATCAGGGCAGACGCGGCAATCAGCGTTGCGGTGGCACACATATTTTGAAACGCGCGGCTGTCAGAATGCTCTGTTTCCAGCTTGGCGATCGTGGCCAAAGCGGCGCGCAGCCCGTCACCTGTGCGCACCACACCAACCTGATTAGTCATGGTCTGGCGCAAGGTCGTCACGGCCTTTGCATCCGGGGCTAATCCGCCCACAGTAAAGCGCAGATCAACGAGGTCGGCAGTGGCGGCAACATCAACAGTCGCCTCAATATCTTCGGCACAAATGCGTGCATAGACCAAGGCTTCGAGCAGCCCATTTGAAGCAAGCCTGTTTGCGCCATGAAGGCCCGTTGAAGATGCCTCGCCACACACCCAAAGCCCGCCCAAAGTGGCGCGCCCCCCATGATCCGTAGCGATCCCGCCCATGTGGTAATGCGCTGCGGCCGCAACGGGGATTGGGTCTTTGGCCGGATCAATGCCATTGCGCGCGCAGGCTTCGGCCACGGCTGGGAACTGTGTTTTCACCCGCTCGCCCAATACATCACGTGTATCAAGCATTGGGCGCTTGCCTGCCTGTGTCTGGGCAAAAATGGCACGGGCCACGATGTCACGCGGGGCAAGTTCGGCGTCTGGGTGCAAATCCACCATAAAGCGTTCGCCAGCGGCGTTGATCAAAGTTGCCCCTTCACCGCGCAACGCTTCGGTTGCGAGTGGTGCTGGGTCTTCGCCCACGTCCATTGCGGTGGGGTGAAACTGGACAAATTCCGCATCAGCAATTTCAGCACCCGCCCGCGCGGCCATGCCGATCACTTGACCCCGAATACGGGGGGGATTGGTGGTCAGGGCAAACAGCCCGCCAGACCCGCCGCCCGCCATCAAATACGCCGCACCACGCAGCATGATCGGCGCGGATCGCGCCTCATCCGCGTCTTGAATGGCGACACCCGTGACCACGCCGTCCAAAACATCCAAATCCACCGCCATTGTGCCCTGAAGCACTTGGACAGAGGGGGTTGCGCGCACGCGGTCAATCAGCGCGGCCATAATCTCGGCCCCGGCTTGATCGCCTTTGACCCGCACCACGCGGGCAAAGCTGTGGGCCGCTTCGCGCGACAACACGTAATCGCCATCAGCCGTGCGATCAAAAGGCGTACCCATGGTGGTCAGATCAAGGATGTATTTGCGCGCCTCACGCGTGACCAAATTGGCCACAACGGGGTCCACGGTGCCTGCGCCTGCCTTTTCGGTGTCGGCTGCGTGGTTTTCCGGGCTGTCGGCTGCGTCCATTGCCGCCGCAACACCGCCCTGCGCCCAGGCAGAGCTTGCACCCTCGCCCAAGGGTTCCGGTGAGATCATCACCACTGGCAAAGGGGCCAATTTCAGGGCCGCATAAAGCGCGCCCAAACCTGCGCCCACGATGACGATACGATCGGTTTTAACCTCTTTCATCCCAGTTCAGAGGCCCAGCTTTTTGGACAGATCAATCATCCGTTCGACCGACAGGCGCGCTTTGACCGCCATATCCGCGTCGACTTCGACCTGACCTTCCATCGTGTGCAGCACATAAAGGATTTTCTCGAGCGTGATCTTCTTCATATAGGGGCACATGTTACAGGGTTTCGCGAACTCAACTTCGGGCAATTCATCGGAAATGTTTGACGCCATGGAGCATTCCGTTACCAGCATCGCCTTGGATGGTTTGTGGTCATGCACCCATTTAAGGATGCCACTGGTGGATCCGGTAAAATCGGCCTCGGCCACCACGTCTGGCGTGCATTCAGGGTGGGCGATGATCTTCATTTCGGGGTCCAGCTCGCGATACGCACGCAGGTCGTCAGCGGTGTAAAGTTCATGCACAATGCAAGAGCCCGGCCAGAACACGACCTTTTTCTTTGACAGGTTCGCGACGTTTTGTGCAAGATACTGATCGGGTGTCATAATCACCGTGTCACTGTCCATCGCATCCACAATTTGCACCGCGTTTGAGGATGTGCAGCAGATATCAGAGGCGGCTTTTACCTCGGCAGTGGTATTCACATAAGACACCACCGGCGCACCGGGATATTTCGCCCGCATCTCTTCCACACCCTCGGCGGTGATACTTTCGGCCAAGGAACAGCCCGCCGCCATGTCTGGCATCAGCACGATTTTCTCAGGGCTGAGGATTTTGGATGTTTCGGCCATGAAATGCACACCGGCCTGCACGATGACATCCGCCTCTACCTCGGTCGCTTTCATCGCAAGTTGCAGGCTGTCACCGACAAAATCCGACACCCCATGATAAATTTCGGGCGTCATGTAGTTGTGGCCCAGAATAACCGCATTGCGCTTTTTCTTAAGCTCGTTGATCGCCTTGACGTAAGGGGCATAGATGGCCCAATCCGGCGGGGATACAACCCGGTCCATACGGCCGTAAATGTCGGACATCGAAGCCGCAAGGTCAGGGGATGGGGTCAGGTCATAATGGCTGGCGAGCGTTGTGCGAACGAGCGATATATCAAGCAACGGGACTTCTCCGTTTGTTAAGCGGCCCGGCGCCCCAAAGGGGCGTGTCAAACCGCCAAAAGCGTGTCTTTGTGACGGATGCTGCGCACGGAATACTCCGCAAAACATACCCATGATCCAGCCAAAACAGCTTGGCGTGCAGGATGCATAGACATTTTTTACCAACAACCAAAGCCCTAACAACACAGATTGGCCCAGGTTTATGCCAAACCCCCTGCAAAACCGCTGTTTTTAGGGGAATGTGGCTGGGATCCGCCCATTCCCCCCGTAAGCGCGCGCCCTCTTGGTTGCGATTTTCACCTTTTATCATGTGATGTTGATAAAAAACCGTGCCAATAAACCTGCTCGACAAAGGCAAGCATTCAGGAAATGATCCGGTCAATGCGCACGCCCCCAAAGCGCGCCAAACCGTTGATCCAAGGATATGGACATGCTGACATTTGCCTTTCTGGTGCTCACCCTCAATCCCAACGGCGACGTACGCATGACCCTGTCTGACAGTCCAAATCTGGCCGCATGTGAGGCGAAACAAGGCAAAATCACCCCGGTTCTGGTGGATGCGGGATATAATGTGCTGGCCTCATTATGTGCGGAAACTGAATTGCGGCTGTCCCCGTATGACCACAGCAATCCGGATCTGCCTCTTCACCGCTATCAGGTTGAGGTTTCGGGGGACACATATACGGTGACGCCGGTGGCTGAGGGTGATGCCTGCACCACTGCACCTGACAATGACCCCACCCAATATTGCGCCCTGTCGCCGCAAACCGTGCTGCAAGATCAATAACAAAGGGGCCGCCCCGCCACTTGTAAGACTGTGATAAACCCGCACATGGCCGAACCTGACACGTTTCAAACCTCAGACAACAGTTTAATTTTGACACCCGAAGCGACGGGGCTGGCAACGCTTGTGACGGCGCTTGGTCAGGGATCATCAATTCATGCGACACAATCGGACGCAAACCCCGTTCAGATAAAGCCGGGCGCTCCGCAACAGCTGTATTGTGAAACCGCAGGCACCACCGGCCCCCCGAAAGTGATCCGTCGCCGCCCCAAAAGCTGGGTCCGCAGTTTTGAGATAAATAGGGATATATTTGATTTGGGGGCTCACGACACCTATGCCGTGTTGGGGGGCTTGGGTCATTCCTTATCCCTCTACGCAACGCTCGAAGCCCTACACCTTGGCGCGGACCTTGCCGTGCTTGCACACCATCGACCCAAAACCCAAGCCCGAGGGATCGCAAAGGCCAGCGTGCTCTATGCCACACCGACACAACTGCGCTTGTTGTGTTCTGGGGTCACAGCGGCGGGCCTGGCACCACAGCCTGAAATCCGCCGGATCTTTTGTGGTGGCGGGCGCCTTGACGCCGCATTGAAAAAAACACTGGCCCAGCATTTTCCCAACGCCGAACTGCGGGTGTTTTTTGGCGCAAGTGAAACCAGTTTTATTACAATCAGTGACGCCACCACCCCAGAAGGGTCCGTTGGCCGCGCCTATCCAGATGTCACCATTGATATCCGGTCACACACCACCCACAGTGAAACGATGGGCGAGATTTGGGTGTCCAGCCCATACCTCTTTGACGGATATGAAACCGGGGCCAGCCGCGACACAAAACACGATGGCACGGCCCTGAGCATCGGGGAAATGGGTTATCAGGACGCCAACGGCTATCTGTTTCTGCTGGGGCGTAAAAACCGAATGGTTACAGTTGCAGATCAAAATGTCTTTCCCGAAGAGATTGAGCGTGTTGTAGCCCATGACCCACAGGTGCGCGCCTGTGCAGCATTGGCTGTTGATGATCCAAAACGCGGCCACCACATCGTCTGTGTCGTAGAGGCAGACCCCGACCCCGCGCTTGATTTACGTTTGCGAAAGGCGTGTCAGGCAGCACTCGGACAGATTTCGGTGCCACGACACATCCAGTTTACAGATCACTTGCCCGTGCTGCCCGCAGGAAAACCAAACCTTCGGGCCATCCGTGCGATGATTGAGGATAAACCATGAGCCGAACCCACATCATCGCGGCGCGGCGCACACCCGTTGCCCCCCGAAACGGCGCCTTCGCGGCGCTGCCCGTGCAAGCGCTTGCCGCACCCGTGATCACACAGGTTCTAAAAGACGCAGGGCTGACGGCGGACCAGGTCGGAGAGGTGATTGCCGCAAATTCACTTGGCCTTGGCGGCAATCCCGCAAGGGTGATTGCATTGGCCGCTGGCCTGCCCGAACGAGTGGCGGGGTTAAGTGTTGACCGCCAATGTGTCGGGGGTTTGGACGCCATTTTGCTGGGTCATGCCATGATCCAATCGGGCGCGCAGGATGTGGTTATCGCAGGCGGTGTGGAAAGCTACTCTCGCCGCCCCTTGCGCCATCACACCTTTGCAGATGGGCGCGAACCGGTTGCCTATGATCAGTCCCCTTTCACCCCTTGGCCAGACCGCGATCCGGACATGGCGAAAGCAGCGAATGAACTCTCGCAACGGCTTGATATTTCAAAAGAAGAACAAGACACTTGGGCCATCAAAAGCCATTCAGATGCTTTGCGCAATATCGGCAGCACCCAATCTGAAATCATCGCCACTTCTGGGCTTGAAATGGATACCTTTGCGCGCGAATTAACACTGCGCCACTGCGCCCGTGCCCCCATCGTTTCTGGAACCATCACAGCCGCAAATATGGCGGTGGCCGCTGACGGTGCAGCTTTTGTTGTGTTGGTCTCAGACAAAATAGCAAGAACGCTACAGAATCCGAGCTTGGAGGTCATAAGCGGTGTCACACTTGGGGCCGATCCAGAGCAACCGGGTCTGGCCCCTGTTGGTGCCATCGAACAAACACTGCACCATGCAGGGATGTCCGCCAATGACCTGACACAGGCCGAAATTATGGAAGCCTTTGCGGTTCAGGCCATTGCGTGCCAGCGCGAGGCCGACATACCCGAGAATATCGTAAACCCCCAAGGCGGCGCCCTTGCACGCGGGCATCCAATCGGCGCATCCGGGGCGATCCTTGCCGTCAGACTGTTTCACCAATTGGCCCAAAAGGGCGGCATCGGCTTGGCCGCGATAGCAGCAGCCGGCGGGGTGGGAACGGCTGTGTTGTTCAAGTCTTCCGAATGAAAACAAACGCCGGAGCACATGGCCCCGGCGCTCGCCTTTATGATTCTGCGACTATTTCGCCCGCGCAACCATTCCGAACAAATCCCGTGGATCATCAGGGTCAGCCAGCATATCAAGCGGCTCAAAAAACGAGGTGCCTTCGATGGCGTTTTTCACAAACCGCAAGGCTGAAAAGTCTTCGATCGCAAAGCCAACACTGTCAAACAATGTGATCTGCTGGGGATCTTTGCGCCCTTCGGCCTGACCCGTCATCACTTGCCACAACTCAATCACAGGGTGATCAGCGTCCAGCGCCTGAATCTCGCCCTCAATCCGCGTTTGCTCGGGATATTCAACAAAGATATCTGATCGCAAAAGGATGTCACGGTGAAGCTCGGTCTTGCCCGGACAATCCCCGCCAATCGCGTTGATATGCACCCCAGCCCCGACCATGTTGTCGGTCAGAATTGTGGCGTTTTTCTTATCCGCTGTGCAGGTTGTAATGATCTGCGCCCCCTGAATGACCTCTTCACCAGAGGTGCAAGGGATCACGGTCAGACCCTTGCCCGCAAGGTTCGCCGCGCATTTCGCGGTGGCCGCCGGGTCGGTGTCATACAGGCGCACGGTGTCGATGCCACAAAGCGCCTTAAACGCCAGACACTGGAATTCAGACTGCGCCCCATTGCCGATCATCGCCATGGTGGTCGCGCCTTTTGGTGCAAGGTATTTCCCCACCAACGCCGAGGTTGCCGCCGTACGTAGCGCCGTCAGAATGGTCATCTCGGTTAAAAGCGTCGGATAGCCCGTATAGACATCCGCCATCAGCCCAAAGGCCGTCACGGTTTGCAACCCTTCAGAGGTGTTCTTGGGGTGTCCGTTTACGTACTTAAAACCATATGCCTCGCCGTCCGAGGTTGGCATCAGCTCAATCACACCATGCGGGGAATGGGCCGGCACGCGCGGGGTTTTGTCGAAACTTTCCCAGCGCTTAAAGTCATTTTCTATCTCAGCAGCGATGCCGACAATCATCTTTTCCAACCCAACGTGGTGGATCAGTTGCATCATATTGTCGACGGACACAAACGGCACAAGCGCCTTGTCAGAAGGTTGCATTTCGGGCTCCTTATCGGCGGGCAAGATGGATACCGGCGATCATGCAACGCACAGATCCGCCAGCGGTTTCAATGGTGGGAACGGACAGCGGCAAAGGGGTCGCGCTGTCTTTGATGATTGCGATTTGGTTTGGGGTCAGCGCCTCAAATGCGCGTTTTGATAAGGCCAGAACCAACCCGTCTGATCCGGTCAGCTCAATGGCGTTTCCGGCAAATTCAGCGATCTGTGCATGGCTGAGGTCAATCACTTTGCGCCCGGTTTCTTCCAACCGCGCGGCCACTTCGGCACGTCGGTTGGGGTCCACAATCATATCAAGGCAGATCAGTGCATAATGGGTGCCAATGCCCATCAAAACATTGGTGTGATAGACATCTCGGCCTGCGCCATCGCGCGCCTCAAACACCATCGGTTCATAGTTGAAATGGGTGCAAAACCGTTCCAGCAACACAGGGTCCGCCCGGTGGGAGGAAACCGTATAAGCGATCCGCGCAATGTGGTCGAGCACCATGGCGCCAGTGCCTTCAAGCGCCAGATTGTCAGCTTCTAACCCAGAGAAATCAATCACGTCCTGAACCCGGTATTCAGCCTTTAACATCTCGATCACATCCACACGACGCTCGCGTCTGCGCGACGGGACAAACATCGGATAAATCGCGACATGACCACCGGAATGGGTCGAAAACCAGTTATTTGGAAACACGCTATCGGGCGTATTCTGATCCCCTAGGTCATCAAAGACATGCACCCGAACGCCCGCTGCCCGCAGCGCAACCACCGCCGCGTCATGTTCGTCCCGTGCTGCATGTGAGGTGGCTTTGGCAGATCGGTTCGACAGAGTTTGAAACGCATTGTCATCCCGCGTTTCGGGGTTGGACATAAAGGCGTGTGGCCGGATCATCACCACAGCGGAAGGGGCTTGTAACATATGCATTGCGCCTCCGATTTCAGATCAGAAAGATCGTGTGGGTCGGTCAAACACGCGGCGCCCCATGAGCGATGCGGTTAGATCCACCATCAGTTTTGCCGTGCGGCCGCGATCGTCCAGAAACGGGTTCAGTTCGACCAGATCCAGGGAGCAGACAAGCCCGCTGTCGTGCAAAAGTTCCATCACCAAATGGCCTTCGCGTTCGGTCGCACCACCGGGCACCGTTGTGCCAACGGCCGGGGCAACCGATGGGTCAAGGAAATCCACATCCAAAGACACATGCAAAATCCCGTTCGCGGCACGCACTTTATCAAGGAACGACACCAGTGGTGCTTTGATCCCATGTTCATCAATTGTGCGCATATCCGCGAGCATTGCGTCGTGGCTTTCCAACGCCGCGTGTTCCTCGGGATCAACGGACCGCAGGCCAATCATCCCAACTTGGTTGGTCGGAACAATCGCATCCACCGCCGGGAAATCGTCAAACCCCGGCTGGCCGGTGAAATAAGCCACAGGGGATCCATGCAGGTTCCCGCTAGACGTGCTTTGTGGCGTGTGAAAGTCCGAATGCGCATCCAACCACAGCACAAACAATGGGCGACCTTTGGCTCTGGCGTGCTCTGCCATGCCCGTGACCGTCCCCATCGACAAGGCGTGATCGCCGCCCATAAAGATCGGCATCCCCTGCCCCGCTGCAACTTTTGCTGCGCGGTTCAAGGCCTGCGTCCAACCGATACACTCCGGCAGTTTCACAAGGTGGTTATGTTCGGGAATGTCCACCACATCCGGGGCAACATCCCCGTGGTCTGCAACCTGATGACCCAATGCGGTCAAGGCCTCGGCCAACCCCGCAACACGATAGGCATCGGGCCCCATCCGGCAGCCCTGACGCCGTTTGCCCGAATCCATGGGCGCTCCGACGAGGATGATGTTTTCTGTGTTCATAACTATCTATCCGCCAAAAACTTGGCTTGCGGGAAGGGGGTTTTTTGCCCAAAATGGGCCAACAATGATCAATTTGGATAGTTGATATGGACGATTTGGACAGACGCCTGCTGACCCTCCTGCACCGTGATGGACGCGCGTCGGTGTCAGAACTGGCGGATCACTTGGGTGTGACCCGCACCACGGTCCGCTCGCGGCTTGGCACGTTGAAGGAACGCGGAGAGGTGGTGGGTTTCACCGTTGTCACCCGTCAGGATGTGGCCCCAAACCCCGTGCGTGGGCTGATGATGCTGGGAATCGAAGGGCGCGGGACCGAACGCGTCATGTCACGGGTTGCGGCCCTCCCGCAAGTCATGGCCGTACACTCCACCAATGGCACATGGGATTTGATTGCCGAAATCGGAACCGAAACTTTGGAAGAGCTGGATCAGGTGCTTTTTGCCATCCGCCGAATGGAGGGAATCACCCGATCCGAAACCAATCTCCTCCTCTCAACCAAACGCGGGCGATAGGGCTTTCGCTTACAGATTTGCCCCGCTAAACATATGATCCGAACAGGAGAGATCATGGACACCAACACCCGCATTGCCCGCACCATCGCCACCGAAATCACGGCCTCGCCAGGGCAAGTGACCGCCGCTGTTGCCCTGCTGGACGAAGGGTCCACCGTCCCCTTTGTTGCCCGTTACCGCAAAGAGGCCACCGGTGGCTTGGACGACACGCAATTGCGCAAACTGGCAGAACGCCTGACCTATTTGCGCGAAATGGAAAAGCGGCGCGAAGCAATTATGTCGAGCATCAAAGAGCAGGGCAAGCTGACAGATGATTTGGCGAAATCCATCGCTCTAGCCGAAACAAAATCAACGCTCGAAGATCTTTACCTGCCCTACAAACCCAAACGCCGCACCAAGGCAATGATTGCACGCGAAAACGGGTTAGAGCCGCTTGTGGATCTGATCAAAACCGCGCGCCACATTGACCCAGAAACACATGCCCAGGGTTTTGTTTCCGAGGCGGTTCCAACTACCAAAGACGCCCTAAACGGCGCGCGGGATATCATCGTAGAAGGCCTGACAGAAACCGCAGATCTGATTGGGAAATTACGCGCCTTTATGCACCGCGAGGCCCTTTTGACCGCGCGCGTGGTCCCCGGCCAAGAACAAGCCGGCGCCAAGTTCTCGGATTACTTCGACCATCAAGAGCTGTGGGCCAAAGCCCCGTCCCACCGTGCACTCGCCATGTTGCGCGCTTCAAAAGAGGGGATCATCACGCTCGATATTTCCCCCGATGAAGACGGAGCAACCCGCGCCGTTGATATGGTCGCCGCAGCGCTTAACGCAGATGGGCAGACCCCCGGCGATATTTGGCTGCGCAAAATGGCGGGCTGGGCGTGGCGAGTAAAGCTTTCACTGTCCATGACGCTTGACCTTATGGGGGATCTGCGCACCCGCGCGCATGAAGGCGCAATTGATGTTTTTGCCCGCAACCTCAAGGACTTACTTCTGGCGGCCCCTGCGGGCGCGCGGCCCACTTTGGGTCTTGATCCGGGGATCCGAACCGGCGTGAAGGCGGCAGTGGTGGACGCCACGGGCAAAGTGCTCGACACAGCAACGCTTTATCCGTTTCAGCCGAAAAATGACGTGAACGGGGCCGAGGCCGCCATCCTTGCTTTGGTCGCAAAGCATGGGATTGAGCTGATCGCCATCGGCAATGGCACCGCCAGTCGCGAAACAGAACGCTTGGTGGCGGACAGCCTGAAACGCCTGCCAAAAACGGTGAAGGCCCCGACAAAAGTGGTGGTGTCAGAAGCCGGTGCCTCGGTCTATTCCGCATCAGAACTTGCCGCAAATGAGTTCCCAGACCTCGACGTCAGCCTGCGCGGGGCCGTGTCCATCGCACGCCGCTTGCAAGACCCGTTGGCAGAGCTTGTAAAGATCGAACCACAGTCGATCGGCGTGGGCCAGTACCAACATGATGTGGACCAGCGGCAATTGTCCAAATCGCTCGAAGCCGTGGTCGAAGACGCCGTGAACGCCGTTGGGGTTGATCTGAACATGGCCTCGGCCCCGCTGTTGGCGCATGTGTCCGGTTTGGGGCCGCGCTTGGCGCAATCCATTGTCGCACACCGCGATGAGAACGGTGCATTTCCAGCCCGAAAAGCCCTGTTGAAAGTCGCAGGTTTGGGGCCAGCAGCCTTTGAACAATGCGCCGGGTTCTTGCGCATCCGTGGGGGGGATGAACCGCTGGACGCCTCGGCCGTTCACCCAGAAGCTTATGATGTTGCACGAAAAATCGTGACCGCCTGTGGGCGCGATCTGCGTGATCTTATGGGCAACGAGGGGGCGCTGAAATCCCTGCGTGCGCAAGATTTTGTTGCGGATAACTTCGGCCTGCCGACTGTGCGCGACATTTTTTCAGAGCTTGAAAAACCCGGTCGCGATCCGCGTCCAAGCTTCAAAACCGCAAGCTTCACCGATGGGGTCGAGGAAATGTCGGACCTGAAACCCGGCATGGTTCTTGAAGGCACCGTGACCAATGTCGCCGCTTTTGGGGCGTTTGTTGACATCGGCGTGCATCAAGACGGGTTGGTGCACATCAGCCAACTGGCGGATCGGTTTATCAAAGACCCGCATGAGGTGGTGAAAACCGGCGATGTGGTCAAGGTGACCGTGACCGAAGTGGACATCCCGCGCAAACGCATCGCGCTGTCAATGCGCAAAGATGGCGGTGCCTCTGCGCGTGAGGATCAAAATGCGCGCGGACCAGGGAAATCCCAAGATCGTCGCCCAAAGCAACACGGACAAAAGGCCGGCAAACGTCCGATGCAGGCGGGACCAAAAGGCGGCTCAAAATCTGCGGGAAATAAGGACGCTGGCAATGGTGCTTTGGGGGCCGCTTTATTGGATGCGATGCGCAAAAAGTGAGTTACTGATGCAAAACATTGCAAAAAGGGCGCGCATCCGGGCGCCCTTTTACCTTGTGCGCTTCAGGAAAACCGCCCTCTGGTCCGATTGGCAAAACCCACCAATGACAGCATCACTGGAACTTCGACCAGCACCCCCACAACCGTTGCCAAGGCTGCGCCGGACGACAAACCAAAAAGGCTGATCGCCACGGCAACCGCCAATTCAAAGAAATTCGACGTTCCAATCAGCGCGCAAGGGGCGGCGATTTTATGGGGCACACCCATGCGATAGGCCGCGAAATAGGCAATTGCAAAGATGCCATAGCTTTGGATCAAGATCGGGACAGCGATGAGCAGGATGATCAGGGGACGCGCCACAATTTCATGCCCCTGAAGCGCAAACAGGATCACCACTGTCGCGATCAAGCCAATGATTGAAAAGGGTTTCACCTTGGATTGAAAAATGGTGATGGCCACCTGCGACCCAAGCACTTTTCGCGTGAGAACGCCCGCCAAAAGGGGCAGGACCACAAACAGCACCACCGACATGATCAGCACGCTCCACGGCACAATGATGTCCGTCACACCCAGTAAAAACGCGACAATCGGGGCAAAGGCGATGACCATGATCAGGTCGTTCACCGACACCTGCACCAGCGTATAGGTGGCGTCCCCTTTGGTCAGTTGCGACCAGACAAAAACCATCGCCGTGCAGGGGGCCGCACCCAATAGGATCAGCCCGGCGATATAAGATTGGGCGTCTTCTGGCGCGATCCACGGGGCAAAAATTGTCTCAAAAAATAGCACCGCTAAAAAGGCCATGGAGAAGGGTTTGATCAACCAATTGACCACAAGGGTGATCAACAGCCCTTTGGGTTGGCGGGCCACATCGCCGATTGCGGAAAAATCCACACCCACCATCATGGGATAAACCATCGCCCAAATCAGAACAGCGACCACAAGGTTCACCCCGGCCCATTCTGCGCCAGCAATTGCGTGAACCAAACCGGGCAGCACAAAACCAAGCACAATGCCCAGCCCAATGGCGGCCGCAATCCAAAGCGTCAGATAGCGTTCAAACAGTCCCATTTAATGTCTCTTTTCCATAAGTTCATTTGTCGGCGGCAAGCGCGCTGACCCCAAGCGATCCAGCGGCAACCAACAGGCACAGGGGCAATCTGCCAACCTGGCAGCTCAGCCCCGAAGACACTGTATCAATAAGCCGCCGTGACGGCCATATAAGCAGCAAAGCCCTGTTTCACACAGAGGCCCCCACCATCAAGGCAACATCCACCAATCGGTGCGCATAGCCCCATTCATTGTCATACCAAGCATAGATTTTCAGCTGGGTGCCATTAACCACCATCGTCGAAGGTGCATCGACAATGGCGCTGCGATCATCATTTGTGTAATCAGTTGAAACCAAGGGTTTTTCTTCGTATCCAAGTATCCCCTCAAGCGGACCTTCGGCGGCTTTCTTAAAGGCCGCGTTGACCTCTTTTGCGGTGGTTTCGCGTTCGAGTTCGAACACCATATCTGTCAGAGATGCGCTCAGCAGCGGTACACGCACGGCATGGCCATTCAGCTTACCGGCCAGTTCCGGAAAAATCCGAGTGATCGCTCTGGCCGAGCCTGTGGTGGTTGGGATCAACGAATTCATAGCAGACCGTGCGCGGCGCAAATCTTTGGCCGGGCGATCAACAATCGTCTGGGTGTTGGTCACATCATGGATGCTGGTCATTGACCCGTGCTTGATGCCAAATTCTTCCAACACGACCTTAATCACAGGGGCAAGGCAGTTTGTTGTGCAACTGGCCGCCGTTACAATGCGGTGCGCGCGCGGATCATATATGTCATCATTTACACCAAAGACGATGTTCGCCGCCTCATCGTCTTTAACCGGCGCAGACACGACAACTTTCTTCACACCTGCCGCGAAATATGGCCCAAGCTTTTCTGCGGTTTTGAACGCCCCGGTGCAGTCAATAACCACATCCACGGCCCCAAGAGATAGGTCAGAAATACTCCGCGCATTTGTGACGGGAATACGCGTACCGTCAATTGTGATGCTGTCGTCATCATGCGTAAATTCGGCGTTCCAGCGGCCATGCACAGTGTCGAACTCCAACAAATGCGCGTGCATTTCGGGGTCTCCGACCGCATCATTCAGAAACGCAATTTTTGCCCCTCGTTCTAGAAGAGGGCGCAAGGCAAGCATGCCCATTCGACCAAAGCCATTGATTGCATAGGTGGTCATGTCGGATCTCCTGTCAGGGGAATGTCATCTAGCTGGATCTGCAACAACATCCGATCCAATGCATTGATATCTAGGTTGGAAAACTGGGTTGGGCGGCGGTGGAACTTGCCATAAGTGCTTTGATACGCCAAGTGTTCTTCGCATCTGCTCCCGTGCCTTTCAACAGATTCGAAAGCCCCAATAGGCCCTGATTGGCAAGCATGGTCAGTCGTGTGATCTGTTCCATTTCCATATTTCGTGAATAATGAAAATATAGAACAGAAAGAAGTTGCTTTTTTAATTTGGTCGTAAAAAAACGGCCCGCAGAATAAGCGGGCCGTTTCAAGTTCACTTACTTAATTGTCGCTACTGTCTAGCGTGCTCGGCGCAAACACCCCGCCAAAGCCGGAATTATTGCCGGCCTTAGGTGCGGTCTGCGTTTGGGCAGGGGCGGCCCCTTCTTTGGCCGCCTTTTCCGCCGCATCTTTTGCACGTTGATCCCGCAGTTGCTGAATTCGCAGCTCAGTCTCAATCCGTTTTTGTTCCTGCACATCTGCGATGCACTGGTTTGGACTATAGACAAACGACGACCCAATCACTGAAACGGTCACAACCAACAAGAGGATCAGCAGCATGGCCGGCGTGTTGCGGGATAAGATCCCAGGCACTTCGATTTTGCCTGCCAATTCTCCAACAGTTGCGTCTTTGCGCGCCTCGGCCACCATTTCTTTGCGCTTGATATTGGCCTCATTGAAAAGGGCCGCAAAGACGGTGAGGATCACGATCATGAAGGCCAAAGCTGAAATCGCCGGCGTGATGCCGTAGCGCACTTTTTGCGCCAGTTCGATGGTCAGCGTTGGGTACTCGCCGAAGGTGAAGGTGGTGGTGTTGTAGTTCTCAAAGGATGCGAGAAATGCCAACACGCTGGCCGATGCAATCGCGGGCATCATGAACGGGAACAACACCTTACGAAACGCTTGGGCATGGGTTGCCCCAAGATCCAAGGCCGCTTCGGTCAACGTCATATCATACCGCTGAAGACGCGCCACCAACACCAGCATACAGTAGCTGGCGATAAAGGTGGACTGACCGATGATGGTCAGAAACAGCCCGTTTGACAGGAAGCTATCCGCCCCAAGGCCCAACATGCGATTAACACGATCCCAGAACACCAAGGTCGAAATCCCGATCACCACACCAGGAATAAGGATCGGTGCAATGATGATCGTGTAATAGGTCGCGCGCAATTTCGGCCAGATCTGGGTCAGCATCAACGCCCCCGCCAGACCCATCGAAACAGACAGGACAATTGTCCCAATCCCAACCAAGACCGAGTTTTTGATCCCGTTCAGAATACGTTCATCCTGAAAGAGGGCCGAGAACCAATCAAAAGTCAGGCACTCCCACGGGGTGGCCCGCGGAAAACCGGGTGAGTTGAATGCCGTCAATGACATGATCAACAAGGGGCCCAGAAGATAGGTGAAAAAGATCGCCAGATAGACCCAGATGCTGACACGGATGATTTTGTCAGATGTCATCATTTGCCAATATCCCCCATGTTCACTTTAAACAGACGCATCACCGCCAGAACCAGCAAGATACAGGTGACCAGCAAGACAATCGCGTAGGCCGCACCTTGTGGCCAATCCGAGTTGTCGTTGAACTGTTGATAGATCAGCTGCGTGAACCAAAGCGACGAAGGACCGCCGAGGATTTGCGGGGCAGCCAGCGCACCTGCCGACAGCATGAACACCATGGTACATCCCGAAGAGATACCCGGTTTTGCATAAGGGATCACCACGCGCCAATGGATCCGCCACCACGGCGCACCAAGATCGCGGGCCGCTTCGATCTGATTGTGATCAAGACTTTCAATCACATTGTAGATCGGGAAGATCATCAAAAGGATGTAAGCATAGCCAAGACCCGCATACAGCGCGATGTCGTTTCGAATGAAGTCAAACGGCGTATCAAAGATTCCTGTGCCGACCAAAAGCGTATTGAGCACCCCGGTTTCACCAAAGATAATGCGCAAGGCAAACGCCCGCAGAATCTCATTGATCCAATAGGGAATAATCAGCATCAGCGCAAAAATACGGATGTGATTGCCTTTGGTTTGACCCAGATAATAGGCAATTGGGTAACATAGCATCAGATTGAACAACGTCACAAAAACAGCCGCAATCAACGTGCGATAAAACACCGCCAAATCAACAGCGTTGTAATCCTGACCGCCCCCTTCTGGGCCAAAAATCAGGTACTTATAGTTCTCCAGCGTATAGACATCCTTGGGTCCACCGATCTCAGGCGGTGGCAGGTTTGGCCGGAACGAAAAGTCGAGCATCGACAGCTGGGGCAGAATAATCAGGCCAACTGTCCAAAACAGGACCAGACCCAACATGATCGACCCCATCATGGTGCCGTTGCGATTGAAAAACTCCTTGAGGAAGCCAGGCATTTTGTTCCCCCTACTCGTTTGCCAATTCGCCCGCGGGCACAACAACAGCGTTTGACGCATCATATTCAAGCGTAATCGGCTGGCCGGTGTGATCGTCGAACGATTGGCCCAGATTTGGGATCGAAACCTTGATTTCCTTACCACCATCCCCTTCGGTGAAGATATTGAACGTATTGCCCTCAAACTCTTCATGGGTCACTTGCGCGGTGACAAAATGATCGCCCGTCGATCCGGTTGGCGCCAAGGACAGCGCTTCTGGGCGAATGAACATCATGGCGTCATCACCGACTTTCAACTTGCCATGATTGGCCGTTGAAATCCGAGCGTGCAAATCACCCGAGCGGTTGGTGGAAATCAGCGCCTCATTGCCAATAACCTTGCTGACCGTACCGCGGAACACATTGTTTTCACCCACAAAGCTGGCCGCAAAGGCCGTGGCCGGATCGTTGTAAATGGCTTTCCCATCGCCAATCTGGTCAATCACACCGGCGCGCATCACCGCAATATCATCCGACATCGTCAGTGCTTCGCCTTGATCGTGGGTAATATAGATGAACGTAATGCCAACCCGTTTCTGAATTTCACGAAGTTCGGTGCGCATGTGCTGACGCAGCTTCAAATCAAGCGCGGACAGCGGTTCGTCCAACAGCAACACGTCAGGTTCCGCACAAAGCGCACGCGCGATGGCGACACGTTGGCGCTGTCCGCCCGAAAGCTCGCTGGGCAGCTTGTCGCCTTGCCCCGTCAATGCAATCATTTCAAGCAATTCATCCGCCCGTTTGCGGCGGTCCCGCGAAGACGCGCCCGCAATCTCCATCGAAAAGGTAATGTTTTCCCAAACCTTCATCAGCGGGAAAAGCGCTAAGTTTTGAAAGATCAAAGCTGTTGGGCGCTTGTTTGGCCCAATGCCTTGCATGTTGTTTCCACCGATCAGCACATTGCCCTCGGATGGTTCTAGAAACCCGGACACCGCCCGCAAGATCGTGGTTTTGCCACAGCCCGACGGCCCAAGGAACGAAAAGAAATCGCCCCCTTTGATGTTCACATTCGCATCGCGCACGGCGACAAAATCCCCAAAGCGGATCCACAGATTTTCTAGATCGACGCCTACACCGGCACTCATATGGTTTCTCCTTGTCAGCGCGCACACCTTCCCCGTCCTCTCGCCTGAGAGGCCAGTCTGCGCCTGTTTAATTGGGTTAAGACCCGTGACCCCGCCAGTTCAGCGGGGTCACGGTTTACGCCTTAAGCGCTTTTGAACTTATTGACGAACTCAGTCCGAATGTCGGCATACCACGGTGCTTCCGCAGGCCATGGGTTCAGGTTTGCAAGGCTGTCACCTGGATAGGCTTCAGCAAAGTTCTTTTTGTAGGTGTCACCGGAATAGGTATCCGCCCCCAGAACGGGCGAGTTATAGCCGTGGCTATCAATCGCCACACCAGCGGGCTCTTTGCGGAACGCATAGTCAACAAAGGCATAAACCTGCTCTTCGTTTTTCGCACCAACCGGCATCGACATACCGTCAACCCACGCCATCGAACCTTCGACAGGCGCTTGATAATGCACAGGTTCACCCGCAGATTTCAGCGCCAATGGCGGACCATCCCACGTTTGACCAACAACAACGCCTTCGTTCAACAGACCGTTTTTCTGTGTATCCGCATCATTCCAGATCAGTTTGATGCGGTTTTTGCGCTCAACACACCAATCGGTGACCTGACCCCAAACCTTACGCATGGTCTCTTGGTCTTCATAGGCGGCCCAGATGGAACCCGGTTCCATCGCGCCAGAGGCTTCCATGTAAAGACCCGCACCCAGCATCATTGAATGCGCACGGCCCATGGTTTTGCCAGCGTTTTCTTCTGACCAAACATCACCGTAACTTGGCGCGTCGCCAGCCGGAAGCCATTTGTCAGTACGGTACGCAATGCCTTCGGTGCCCCAGATATGCGGCAGCCAATGTGCACCCTTGCCGCCAAAGTTCCACGCATCGGTGCCGATTTTCGACATCGCAGGGTTCACCGCATCAATGTTCACTTTGTTCAAGTCGAACGGTTTCAAAAGCTCAAGTGGGCCCCACTGCAGCGACCGGTTGTTGGTTGGCGACACAATGTCGAACCCCTGACCTTTGGTCGCTTTCATCTTGTTGATGATTTCTTCGTTCGAACCGATACCAGTATAGTTCACTTTAATGCCTGTTTCGGCTTCGAAACCTGCAATGAACTCTGGTGGCAAATAGTCCGACCACATCAGGATATTCACTTCGCCCGATGACGCCAGCGCGCTTTTTACATAAAGCGGCGTCGCCAGGGCAGCAGCCCCCATCGTTGTCGCACCCTTAAGCACGGAACGGCGGCTGTAGTTTTTGTTGGTTGTCATGACAAACTCCCGTTGGATTTTTATTTTTTTATGTCGTGCCCGCAGTGTTGGCTATTTCCGGCACTTGGAATAGCGCCAATTGAAAAACCTTTTTCGGTCCAATTGGCCCTAGATTAGCCTTCACCATTCCACCCGTTAGACGGGGGCAGGTCAAGGAAATAGCGTTCTAACACAGATACATCACAGTTTTATGGCTGTTTCGAAGTCGTTGTAAATGACAATGACTTCGAAAAATTACCGATTCGTGTGGAATTGAAATCAGACCTTTCTTCAAAGGGATGGGGCAAATTTCCGACATCTCAAACCGCCAACCCAATCAGCGCCACACCAAGCGCCATGAGACCTGTGGCCGAAAGACGACGGACCCAGTTGCCCTCGCCCAAAAGAAAAAACCCAATGAGCGCCGCAAATATAACCGACGTTTCGCGAAGGGCGGAAACCGCCCCCAAGGGTGCAAAATTTTTGGCGTAAAGAACCAAACCATACGCTGTCATCGACACCATGCCACCGCCCAACCCCAAGACCCAGGTTTTTGCCGGCAGGCGGCGTAAATCCGAACGACGGCGCACGCCCACAAAGGCGGCAATAAACAGATGTAGAAACGCACCCCACGCCCAATAGCTCAGCGTGTTTCCCGACAGGCGCACCCCGACCCCATCCACCAAAGAGTAGGCAGAAATACAGACACCCGTCGCCAAAGCAAACCCAAGGGCCGCGCGCCCGACACCCTGTTTCAATGCCGACCAGCTTGAAATTTGAATGCCCACAGCAATCAACCCAATCCCAAACCACGCCTGCGCAGGAAGCACCTCGCCTAGAAACAAAAGTGCCCACAACGAGACAAGCGCTGGCACAATCCCACGGGCAATCGGGTAAACCACGCTCAGATCCCCATGCCGGTACGCCTGTCCCAGCATGTAGAAATAGCCGAAATGGATGACCGTCGACAGCCCGATGTAAAGAAACGCGTCCAAAGAGGGCAGCGGGAAAATCGCCACCATCACGGCCCCCGGCACCGTATGACCCAATGCCACGATCCCAAGCATCACCGTCCGATCACCGGCGGTCTTCACAATTGCATTCCACGTGGCATGCAACATGGCCGCCGCAAGGATAATCAGGACAATGCCAAGGCTCATGGGGCTGTCCTAAATCACGGCGTCAAAGAGCTGACGCAGGTTTGCTTCGGTCAGTTCAATTGGATTTCCGCCACAGCTTGGATCTTTGATAGCACCTGCAACAAGGTCATCCATTTTACCGGCCGACACGCCCATTTCGGACAGCTTACGCGGGATTTCAAAGCTGTCGTTGAAGTCCTGCACAAATTTTTGAAACCCTTTAAAGCCGCCGTTGATCCCCAAATACCCCGCAGCCCGATCAAATCGATCCGCGATAACATTTGCGTTAAACTCAAGCACGGCAGGCATGCACACCGCATTTGTTGTGCCATGATGCGTGTTGAAAATTGCACCAACCGGGTGGCTAAGCGCATGGATAGCCCCAAGCCCCTTTTGAAACGCTGTGGCGCCCATGGCGGCAGCGGACATCATATTGGCCCGCGCCTCTAGATCAGTGCCATCAGCATAGGCGCGCGGCAGATTGTCGATCACCAACCGCATACCTTCCAGCGCAATACCTTGGCTCATTGGATGATAATGCGGGGATGAATACGCCTCAACGCAATGGGCAAAGGCATCAAGACCGGTGCCTGCGGTGATGAATTTTGGCATTCCAACCGTCAACTCGGGATCACAGATCACAATGGACGGCAGCACCTTGGGGTGAAAAATGATCTTCTTCTCATACGTTTCAGAATTGGTGATGATCGAGGCGCGTCCGACCTCGGACCCGGTTCCTGCCGTGGTTGGCACCGCGATGATCGGCGCAATCCCTTCGGGATCCGCCCGTGTCCACCAATCGCCCACATCTTCAAAATCCCAGATCGGACGCGTTTGACCAGACATGAAGGCCACCATCTTGCCCAGATCCAAACCCGACCCGCCACCAAAGGCGATCACTCCATCGTGGCCCCCGGCCTTAAAGGCGTCTACCCCGGCATATAGATTGACCTCGGACGGGTTTGGGTCCACGTCAGAAAAAATCCCGCGGCCCAACCCGGCAGCATCCAAAATATCAAGGGCGGCTTTCGTGATCGGCAAATCCGCCAGCCCCTTGTCGGTGACCAAAAGCGGGCACTTGATGCCGGTTTGCACGCAGACCTCTGCCAATTCGTTGATGCGCCCCACCCCGAATTTCATTGTGGTCGGATAGGACCAATTTCCTTGAAGGGTCATGTTGTCACCTTTTTCAGATGGTAAGATTTTGGACGGGTGAGGTTTTGGTATCCAATCACCGAAAGCCCCCCACCCCGTCCGGTATTTTTGCACCCCGTCCAGCAAAGGCCGGGGTCAAGATAATCCGCCCGGTTCATAAAGACGGTGCCTGTTTCGATCTGATCGCCCACCCGCATGGCCCGATCCAGATCACGGGTCCAAAGGCTGGCGGTTAGGCCAAATTCACTGTCATTCATCAACTGGATGGCCTCGTCATCCGACACCACAGACATGATCCCCACAACAGGGCCAAAGCTTTCATCCCGCATCACCCGCATATCGTGGGTCACACCCGTCAGGACCTGCGGGGTCAGATAGGCCCCACCGTCATCCTGTGCAAATCTGTCGATATGAGCCACAGCGCCATCGGCCAAAGCCTCGGCAATCTGCGCGCGCACCTCATCGGAAAACCTGACATTTGCCATCGGTCCCAGCGTGGTTTCCGGGTCCAAAGGGTTGCCCAGCTTGTAGCCACGCACAATCGCCACAGCCTTTTCAACAAAGCTGTCATACAGGCTTTCATGCACATAAATCCGTTCAATCCCGCAACAACATTGCCCGGAATTAAACATCGCCCCGTCAATCAGCGTATCCACCGCCGCATCCAGATCTGCGTCTTCCATCACATAGCCGGGATCTTTCCCGCCAAGCTCTGTGCCGACCCCCGTAAACGTGCCCGCCGCCGCGCGTTCCATCGCCTGACCGCCACCCACGGACCCGGTGAAGTTCACAAAATCAAAGGCATTGCCCGCGATCAGATCATTGGTTGTCTCATGAGACAGAAACACATTCTGGAACACATCTTCTGGAATGCCCGCGCTGTGAAACGCCGCTGCCAGTCTTTCGCCCACCAACAGTGTTTGGGTCGCGTGTTTTAGCATCACAGTATTGCCAGCAATCAACGCAGGCGCGACAGTGTTGATCGCGGTCATGTAAGGGTAGTTCCAAGGGGCAACGACAAAGACAACCCCATGCGGCACACGTTTAATATAACGCTTAAACGTCGCATCCTCGCCCACTTCGATGTCCGCCAGCGCCGTTTTCGCAATGTCAGCCATATGCAAGGCGCGCTCTTCAAAGCCGCCAAATTCACCACCATAGCGCACGGGGCGCCCCATCATATGCGCAAGCTCTGGCACGATTTCATCGTTCATTGCACCAACTGCGGCAACACCCGCGCGGACCAAATCAATTCGTTCTTGCAGGGGGCGCGCGGCCCATGCGGCCTGTGCGGTCCGCGCGCGCGACACAGCAGCAAACGCGTCGTCTTTCAGCAACGTGTTACGTTCGGCAAAGATCGACCCATCAATGGGCGATATGCATTTCAAACTCTGGCTCATGCCCAACTCTCCGTCTGTGTTACGCACGTTCAAATCCGCGCGCGATTTCATAATCTGTGACCACTCGGTCAAAGTCTTCGATCTCAACCTCGGCCGCCCGCACATAGTGATCCACCGCCGCGTCCCCCAGTGCGGCCCGCAACATGGATGAGCCGTGCAATGCATCCCGCGCCGCGCGCAACGATCCGGGGATCATGCCGGTGTTCCCTTGATAAGTATCCCCTTTGGTGGGCGGCTGTAGATCAAGCTTTTCCTCAATGCCCGCAACCCCCGCCGCCAGCATGCCCGCCATCGCGAGATAGGGGTTCATGTCGGACCCGGGAATGCGGCACTCTACCCGTACGGCCTTGCTGCCCGCGCCACACAACCGATATCCGGCGGTGCGGTTGTCCACCGACCAGATGATGCGGGTGGGCGCAAATGTGCCCTTCGTGAACCGTTTGTACGAGTTGATGTAGGGCGCCATGAAATAGGTGTAATCCGGCGCATATTTCAAAAGCCCAGCCATGTAGGAGCGCATAAGGCCCGACATCCCAAGCGCATCATCGGCGTCATAAAAGACGGGCGCGCCCTCTTTCCAAAGCGATTGATGCACATGGGACGAGCTGCCAACTTTGTCCTGATGCCACTTTGGTAAAAACGTCACGCCGTGGCCCTGTTGCCAAGCGATTTCCTTGACCGCATGCTTGGCGATCGTGTGAAATTCCGCCGTGTCCATCGCTGGGGCATATTTGATGTTCAGCTCTTCTTGGCCGGTTTCAGCTTCGCCTTTGGTGTTTTCCACGGGCAAGCCTGCGTTCCACAAATGATTGCGGATCGGGCGCATCACATGCTCTTCTTTGGTGGTCTGCAGGATGTGATAATCTTCGTTATAGCCCGAGATGGGTGCAAGATCGCGAAAACCCGATTTGCGGATGTCATCAAAGCTTTTCTCAAACAGGAAAAACTCCAGCTCAGTCGCCATCATGGCGTCATACCCCATCGACTTTAAGCGCGCGACCTGCCGCTTCAGAATTGCGCGGGGTGAATGGGGGACGTCTTCATGCGTGTGATGATCAAGCACATCACAGATCACCATCACGGTACCTTCAAGCCACGGCACCGGGCGCAAGGTTTCAAGGTCCGGCTTCATCACATAATCGCCATACCCGCTTTCCCAAGAGGTGCTGGCATAGCCATCGGGCGTCGCCATTTCCAGATCAGTTGCCAAAAGGTAATTGCAGCAATGCGTCTCTTCCCACGCGCTTGCCACAAAATGACCGGCATGGAACCGCTTGCCCATCAACCGCCCCTGCATGTCCACAAGGCAGGCCAGCACTGTATCGACTTCGCCCGTGGTCACCTGCGCCTTTAGCGCGTCAAATGTCAGAACGCCCATTGGGGTCCTCCTGTTGTTATGTCCCGCAGGGTTTTCGCCTGCTTATTTTGTGCCACTTCGCCAGATGTTAATCCTCGGCGGCATCCATATCTTCGATCAACCGCGTCTCAAGCAATTGCCCGTGTTTATAAAGCAGCGGATAGGCCACGGCGGCAATATGGCTGTTAAATTCACGCAACGCGCGCAGGGTTTCCAAGTGGATATCTGAGGTTTCAAAGCTGTCCCCGACGCCTGTTTGCAACCGCTTCAAATGCCGTTTCCGGCTGCGCCGCTCGGCCCGTTTCACTTCGGTTTTTTCCAAGCTGAGTATGCGCGCGCTTTCTAAATCATCAGACACCAGAATATTGGAAGCAAGCTTGAGGTTGCTTAGAATACATTCGTGCAGGCGTGTAAGCTCGGCCCAGCCTTCTGCCGAAAACTGCGCCTGCGTGCCTTGCATATCCCGCGCCAAAACACACAGTCGCTTGGCCACAACATCCCCGGCCGTTTCCAGCCGAATAGCGTATTCCATCATGTCGCGCGCGGATTTTGTGGCCTCGCGCCCAAAGTCCTGGGTCGGCATGGACGCCACAAATTCACGAATACCCGCAAGGCAAGCATTCACATCTTTATCGATCGCTTGAACCGCGCGAATGCGATTAAGATCACTGTCGCGGTACAGCTCAAGTGCGGGGCGAAACATCACCTCGACCAGTTCAGACATACGCAGCAATTCTTGTTTCAGGCTTGCCAAAGCCTGCGCAGAGGTTCCGATGTTGTGAAGATCCAAGGCAGAAGCAGGTCGTGCATCAAAGCCATTTTCACCGGGCCGCAATCGTGGGGCTGGCATAAACCGCGCCATCATTTTGGACAAGCTCGGCCCAAGCGGAATAGCCAACAGAACCAAAATGCCATTGAACGCGATATGGGCAAAGACCAACATTTGCCCTGTTTCTGGCAGAACCAACGCCCCACTTCGCAAAAAGACATTGCCGATGAACAGCGCCGTAATGGCCCAGATGCCGCGCAGCGCCAAATTGGCGTAAGGGACACGGCGCGCCACAACATCCATGTCTCGGGTCAACCAAACAGGAATAAACGCCGAACCAAGGTTGGCCCCTAACACAAGCGACAACCCCGCCGAAAATGGGATGGCCCCGATCTGCACCAATGTCACGCACATCAAAATCGCCGCAACCGACGAATGCATGACAAACGCCAACGCGCCGCCAACAATAAACGCCGTCAGATAGTCGCGCGCGAGGTATTCTGCGATGGCCGGCAGAAACGCGCTGTCGCGGATCGGGTCCATTGCCTCGCGCAGAAACCTGAGTGAAATCAGGATAAAGGCGATGCCCATTAAAATGCGGCCCACCTGACGCCATCTGCGCTGTTCCACTTTTACAAACAGATAGCCGCCCACAGCCAAAAGCACGGGCACCAGCCAATCTAAGCGAAACGACAGAATTTGGATGACCAAAGCGGATCCCAAATCCCCCCCAAGGACAATCGCCAAGGCCGCCGGGAATTGCAGATACCCCCCTGCCACAAACCCCGTTGCCAACAGCGCCACCGCGGCTGAGCTTTGCAAGACAATCGCCAAGCCCACGCCCGCGGTTGAATTGGCCAAGGCCCCGCGTTTGGCCGTCATCATGCGTTGAAAGGAGGCCCCAAAGCTGCGTTCAATCCCGGTACGCACCATGCGAACGGCGAAAAGCAACAGCATCGTGGCCCCCGCCAAGCTGAAAAGAAAGCTCACAATCGCCATCAGCTCTTTATCACTTTCAACATCTGGGAATGGAGTTCGGGGGTGGCGGCTGAAATCACGCACCCATCTGACGTAAGCGACAAGGGCGCCCCCTCCCAATCGGTCATCACGCCCCCAGCGGCGTCCACCACAACAGAAGCCGCGAGAAAATCATATGGCTGTAGATCATAATCAATCACCACATCCACATGGCCCATGGCAACCAAAGCATGTGGGTAACAATCATACCCAAAACGGCGCGTTTGGCCGGACTGAAGAAGCCGTTCAAAAAGCGCAGGGTGATCTGCAAAGATCTTTTCCCCTTCGTTGATATAAAGGATTGCGCTGTCCAGATCGGTCTGGGATGAGCATGAGATGGCTTGACCATTTAGCCGTGCACCAAGCCCACGCTGCCCGACAAAAACCTCGTCCAATGCAGGCATCCCAATCACACCAATTTCAGGCATTCCATCCACAAGATGCGCCAGTAGAAACCCAAACAACGGATGGCCGGACAGGAAAGATCGCGTGCCATCTATCGGATCAATCACCCAAAGATGTTGACGGTTCACACCTTCAACACCATGCTCTTCGCCATAAATTCCATGATCCGGGAAATGCGCATTCAGATAGCTGCGCAATTCTGCCTCTATCGCTTTATCCGCCTGGGTCACCGGACTTTCGTCCGCTTTGAACTCAACCCCCAACCGACCGCGGAAATACCCCAGGGCAGAGGTCGCCGCGATATGCGCAAGCTGTTCAGAATGGGCCACCAAACCTGCAAGTCCCGTCATGATTTGTCCCCTTTGGCGACAACCACATCAATTCCCCAATTGGACAGTGCGTTTGCCATCTGCCCCTGCGGGGCTTGGTCTGTGATCAGGTGTGCGACCCGGCGGGGATCAAGCCCGCAATGGGGCGCTTGTGTTGAAAATTTATGGTGATCCAAACCAATCAAAACCTGATCGGCACAGTCACTGACCACTTCGGTTAACGCCGCCTCAACCGGATTGGAAAACAGAAACCCCCGCGTTTCAGACAGGGCGTCAACACTCAGCACCGCCACATCAAACGCAAACCGTCGCGCATGGCGTTCTGTGACCGACCCAAAGGTGCCGCGTTCATCGCTTTTCATTTCACCACCCAGAAAATGCACACGGTTTCCGTTGTGACTGACCAGCGTTTGCGCAACACCGATAGAGTTCGTGACCACGGTCAGCCCCGCATGTTTGCGCAGCCTTTCAGCGACAAAGGCCGTGGTCGACCCCACATCCAGAAACACTGTCATCCCATCTTGGATCCGTTTTGAAAGTGCCTTTGCAATCAGGCGTTTTTCATCCGCATTTTGGGCAAGCCGGCTGAAAAAGCTCGGGTCCCCTGCCCCGCCAACCAAATACGCCCCACCATGCACCCGCTCGACCGCGCCTGCTTTTGACAGCGACTTAATCACGCGGCGCACGGTTTCCTCGGACACGTCCAACAGTTTGGCCAGCTCAGCGGAACGCGCCGAACCGCCCAAACGACGCAAGGCATCCATCAGTTCAATCTCGCGATGGGAATGGGTGGCAGGATCGGTCACGCGGCGCCTCTTTTGGTTAGATTTCCAACATTCATCCACAAATCCCCACACAAACGCAATACAAATTGTCCTTGATGCACAAAAATGCGGATATTCAGCACAACACCGTCAAAAAACCCTCATATCCTTCTGGACCGGGCGGTTGGTTTTTCCTATGAGGGATTTAGGATCACGGAAGGATTGCACCATGGGCAAAAAGCAAAATGTGCTTTTCATCATTATCGACCAGCTGCGCGCCGATTGTGTGACGGGGGCATTGGCGGACTATGTTGAGCTTCCTAATCTACGTACCTTCATGCGGGATGCCGTGACGTTTGAGCGTCATTTCTCTGTGGTGAACCCCTGCGGACCTTCGCGTGCCTCAATCCTCACCGGGCAATATTCAATGAACCATCGTTCGGTGCGAAACGGCACACCTTTGCGGCACGACACCCCCACGCTTCCGGGTGAAATGCGTAAGGCGGGTTATTTGCCGATGTTGTTTGGCTATACCGACACCTCGGCCGATCCCCGCGTTCACCACCCCAATGATCCAGCGATGCACACCTATGAATATCCCATGGCCGGGTTTCACGAGATGGTTGAAATGCGGATGGAAATGTCCTTCCCGTGGCGTTCACATCTTTTGAACCACGGTTATAGGTTTGAGCATTATTGGCAGGTTTACCGGCCAAAATCACCCACAGGTGACGCCCCAAAGCTGAATGATCCAGCGATGTATAAAGCCGAACACAGCGACACCGCCTTTCTGACCGACCAGTTTCTAGCGGCCATGCCCGCCTATGCCGACAACAGCTGGTTTGCGCATCTCACTTATATTCGCCCGCACCCCCCACTGGTGGCCCCAGCCCCCTATAATGACATGTACAAGCCCAAAGACCTTCCCCTGCCGACACGACATGCCCACGCCGAAGACGATGCGGCCGTCCATCCGTTTTTTGGCCCCGCCCAAAACACAGCGACCGCCAAAGATTTCATTGTCGGCTTTCCAGACCTCGACCCAACGGATGAGACCATCCAAACATTGCGCGCGGTATACCTTGGTCTGGCCAGCGAAGTTGACCACCATATTGGCCGTGTAGTGCAGTTTTTAAAAGACAGCGGCCAATATGATGACACGATGATCATCATCACGGCGGATCATGGCGACATGCTGGGTGACCATCACATGTGGGGAAAATTCTCGGTCTATGATGCCGCCTATCACACCCCGCTGATCATTCGCATTCCGGAAAATGGCGGGCACGCCGGGGCGCACGTATCTGCACCAACTGAATCCATTGATCTCACGCCAACCATTTTGGACTGGGTCGGGAAAGACATCCCAAATGCGATGGACGGAACATCGCTATTGCCCCTGCTCACCGGGACCGTCCCTGACACTTGGCGCCGATATTCCTTTTCCGAACTGGATTTTGCCGACCCCAGCGCCCCCACCCTGTGGGAGCGTGAGCTGGGCACAAATCCCAGCACCTCCAACCTTTCGATCTTGCGGGATGACCGGTTCACGCTGGTGGAATTTGCCGATGAAACCCTGACCCCGATGCTTTTCGACCACCACGGCGCGGGGGAAATGGTCAATGTTGCAAGTGACCCAAAATTTGCGCCTGACCTTGCCCGACTGACCCGCGCAGTCCTTCGGCATCGGATGCAAAACATGGATCACACATTGTCGATGGAGATGATCACCACATCTGGGCCACAGTCGTACAAACGCCCGTAACACTTGCAATGGGCTGCCTTAGGCGCGGGGGCCGCCGATGTCTTGCGGGGCAATGGCCACCGTTTTCACAATCGCAAATATGGGCTGACCAACCGCCAATCCCATCGCCAATGCTGATCGTCGCGTGATCCGAGCCAACACTTTTCCGGCAGGCATCGACAGCGCCACAATTGCCCCCGACCCCTCCCCCATTCGGATGTCGGCAACCGTACCTGACAAGACATTCAACGCCGACATTTCTTTTGGAACATCCCGCGCCAAGATCACATCTTGGGCCGCAATCCGAAGCCGCAGCTTTTGGCCCAACGGATGCGCAATGCGTGGGACAAACAGCGCCGCCCCCCCGGCATTTAACTCGGTCAATCCATCTTCATGATGCACAGCAATTGTCGCTTGCAATACGGCCCCCATAGCCCGCGGTCCTTGAGGGGAAAAGCTAGGATCCCCCAACACATCTTCAGCCGGGCCAACGCGCGCCAGTTTTCCACGCTCCAACGCCACCACCGTTGTTGCCAAGCGCGCCACTTCAGCCGGGGCGTGACAGACATAAAGAATAGGAAGCGCGACCTCATCCCTGAGCCGTTCAAAGTAGGGAAGGATTTCAGCCTTACGCGCCTCATCCAAGGCCGCCAAAGGTTCATCCGCCAACAGCAACCTTGGTCGGGCCAGCAAAGCACGCCCAATGGCAACACGCTGCTTTTCACCCCCAGACAAGGTGCCCGGCCGTCGTGACAAAAGCGGGCCGATGCCTAGCATTTCGACCACTTGCTCAAAGCTCGCCACCGGGGGGCGCGCGCGGGCGAACCAATCGCCGAAAGCAAGGTTTTGGCGCACAGACAGATGCGGAAACAGGCGGGCGTCTTGAAACACATATCCAAGGCCACGCTTGTGGGGCGGCAACCAGATATTTTGCGCGGTGTCCCCAAGCACAGTTGACCCAACCACCACGCGGCCTTGGTCAGGGCGCAACAGGCCCGCAACGGCATTGATCACACTGGTTTTGCCGGACCCGGACGCGCCATAAAGAACAGTTAAGCCGGGCGGTGCCTCAAAGCTCACATCCAAATCAGTACCTTCAAACTGGTGGCGCAGAGAGATTTCAATCATGCGCCCCCTCCGATCCGTTTGCTCAGCTTTCGGGCCAGTATTTCAGACGCAACAAGCGCGGTCATCGCGATCACAAGGGACACAACAACCAGCCGAAGTGCGGCACCCTCACCACCCGGCACCTGCAAAAAGGCATAGATGGCGGAAGGGAGCGTTTGGGTTTGGCCGGGAATGTTTGAGACAAATGTGATGGTCGCCCCAAATTCGCCCATCGCTTTTGCGAAGGCCAGGATAGCACCGGCCAAGACACCGGGCAAAATCATCGGGAGGGTGACGGTGAGAAACACCCAAGCGCGCGACGCCCCCAATGTGGCTGCGGCTTGCTCCAACTGCGGGTTCACCGCCTCGATCGACAGCCGAATGGCACGGACCATCAGGGGAAAGCCCATGACCGCGGCGGCCAACGCGGCCCCCGTCCAGCGAAACGCAAAGCTAATTCCCAGCACCGAAAGGGGCGCACCAAGCGGCCCATTTGGACCAAAGCCCACCAGTAGCAGATACCCAGTAACAACCGGCGGCAGCACCAGGGGCAAGTGCACTAATCCGTTCAGAACCTGTTTGCCGACGAACTCACCACGCGCCAATATGTAGGCGACAAGGATACCTGGAGGCAGGGCAAATACCGTCGCCCAAAATGCCACCTTCAACGAAAGGCGCACCGCTTGCCATTCCTGTGGTCCAAGCCAGTCCAACATTAATCCTCCAACACCGAAAACCCCTGTGCGCGGAAAACATCGCGCGCAGGCTGGGTTTGTAAATAGCTCAGAAAGCTCTGGGCAACACCCGTTGCTCGACCCGCCACGAGGGCGGCAGGATAGCGAATGGGGGGATGGCTTGTGTCCGGGAACTGTCCCAAAACAAACACTGCAGGATCGGCGCGGGCATCACTGGCATAGACAATTCCAACCGGCGCAGCCCCTTTCGACACCAACGCAAGAGCAGCCCGCACATTATCCACCTGTGCAACTTTGCTTTGCAGATCCTCCCACAGACCAAGCGACACAAGCGCGGCCTTGCCATAGATGCCCGCGGGCACAGCTTCAACCAATGCCATTGCCAAATGGCCTGACCCGATAAGCCCCGACATATCTAGGTCCGGAGTGATCTGGGTCGGTCGATCCTCGCGGCCGATCAAGACAAGCGAGTTGCCGACCAAATCGACGCGGGTTTGGCCTTCAATCCGGCCGGTGCGCTCAAGGTGGTCCATCCAATCGGGATTGGCCGAGACAAACAGATCAACAGGCGCGCCGTATTCGATTTGCCGCGCAAGGGCCGATGAGCCCGCGAAGGACAAGACAGCCCGGTGCCCTGTGTCCGCTTCAAATTGGAATGAGATCTTCTCTAGCGCTGTTTTCATGCTAGCGGCGGCAAAAACGGTGACCTGTTCTGCTTGGGTTTGACCAGCATGGGTCCCCAACATAACCGCAGCGATAAGTATACGGAAAAGGCGTCTGAACATAGGGCGACATTGACCCGTTTGCCCCCGAACAACAAGACCCAAAACCCTTGCTTTCATCCAGCCTAAGGCACCACCAGCGCCTTAGATCTGCAACGACACCCACAGGACTTTGGCATCTTCTTCGCTGGTGGACACACAGCCATGCCCCATGCCGCTGTCGTAATATACGGAATCGCCTGCTTTCATATTCAGCGGGCGATAGTGTTCGGTGTGCAGCGTCAGTTCGCCCGAGATCACAAACATAAATTCCTCACCACTATGGCGCACCCAGGTTTCAAACTCCGCCACTTTGCGCGCCTTGATGGTCGAAATATAGGGCACCATGCGTTTTGAGGTTAGCTCATTGCACAACAGCTCATGATCATATGTTCGGGTTTCTTTATGTTCGCCAAGGCCCGAAGGCGTAAAATCGCGGCGCCCGGAAATATCTGATTTGGCGGACTGAACAAAAAGCTGCGGGGTCTCAAGATCCAGCGTCTGCATCAAACGGCGGATGATATCAAAGCTGGGGCGCGTTTGGTTGTTTTCAATCTTTGAAAGGGTGGATCGACCAATGCCCGCGGCCCCGGCGGCTTCTTCCAACGTCAGACCACGATCTTTACGTGCTTCACGAATCATTTTGCCCAGAACTTCACCGTCAGGGGCCTCTCCGCCCTCGACAACAGGGGGATTTTCCTCATGCGTAATCCATTCTTTCAATGCGCTACTCCCTGTTTTCCCAAAGCTACCCCCGAACACTTAACATGTCAAAATCCCCCCAATCACACTTTTGTTGCCTATCGTGGATTTGTTTCCTATAAGGGAATCGCGCACCCTGACGTAGGGGAATTGACGCCGTCATTTCACCAAAAAGCGACAGGCGCACCAAACAAGTCGCGACAGACCACCACAGGTCGTGTCGTGAACAAAAAGAACGCGTGGGGAGGACACCATGGAAGCGCTTAACACTATCGTAGGGGCCATTAATGGCATCGTTTGGGGGTGGCCAATGCTCATCCTTATTTTGGGAGTAGGCCTGTTTTTGCAGGTCTTTTTGAAATTCATGCCAATCATGCGCATTGGCACAGGCTTTAAGCTGTTGTTTGAAGGCCGCGAAAACCAAGGCGCAGGTCAGATCAGCCCGTTTAATGCGCTGATGACATCGCTGTCTGCCACCATCGGCACAGGGAACATCGCGGGCGTAGCAACGGCTGTGTTTCTGGGCGGTCCCGGCGCGCTTTTCTGGATGTGGATGACCGCCCTTGTGGGGATGGCCACCAAATATGCCGAGGCCGTTTTGGCGGTGAAATACCGTGAAACGGACGAGCTGGGTAACTTTGTTGGCGGGCCGATGTATTACATCAAAAACGGTCTTGGCCCAAAATGGTACTGGCTGGCACCCGCTTTTGCGCTGTTTGGCGCAATCGCAGCGTTCGGCATCGGCAACGGTGTTCAGGCCAATGGTGTGGCACAGGTGCTCGACAGTAACTTTGGCATCAACACCTCTGTGACCGGCGTAATTTTGATGGTTCTGACCGCCGCAGTCATCTTGGGTGGCATTTCACGCATTGGTGCGGTTGCCGGTAAGCTGGTGCCTTTTATGGCCGTCAGCTACATCCTCGCGGGTCTGTTGGTTTTGTTGATCAACGCAAGCGAAATTGGCAACGCGATCTCAATGGTCTTCACCTATGCCTTCACACCCACGGCTGCGACCGGTGGTTTTGCGGGTGCTGCAGTAATGGCCGCGATCCGTTTCGGTGTGGCACGCGGTGTGTTTTCAAACGAAGCGGGTCTGGGGTCCGCGCCAATTGCACACGCAGCTGCCTCAAACAACAGCCCGGTGAACCAAGGCTTGGTTGCCATGCTTGGCACCTTTATCGACACCATCATCGTATGTTCGATCACGGGTCTGGCCATCATCTCATCCGGCGCCTGGACATCTGGCGAAAGTGGTGCGGCACTGACCTCGCTGGCGTTTGAAACATCGCTGCCGGGGATCGGTGGATCACTGATTGCCATTTCGCTGTCGATCTTTGCCTTCACCACCATCCTTGGCTGGTCGTTTTATGGCGAGAAATGCGTGGGTTTCTTCTTTGGCGCAAAAGCGCTGATGCCTTACCGTGTTCTTTGGATCGTGGCCATTTACTTTGGCGCCACCGCGGATCTGGGCTTCATCTGGCTGCTCGCAGATACGCTGAACGCCATGATGGCGATCCCGAACTTGATCGCGCTGGCCCTGCTAAGCCCTATCGTTGCCAAGCTCACCAAAGAGTATTTTGCAGAGCGCGGCGCGGCTGAGCCTGCTGAGTAAATCCAATCGGGGGGCCAACACCCGGTCCCCCTTCCCATTTATTTTACCGGAGATGTCAGATGGCTACGAAAATCCTGCTGCCGATTGACCACACCGACGATCGTTCGTGGAAGAAAGCTCTTCCGCTCGCGTTGGAACAAGCAAAATTTTACGGCGCAGAATTGCATGCCGTCGAAGTTGTTCCTGAAATCATCCAATTGCCCAACCTGCCCGAGGGCTATGGCTCTGGCGCAAAAGATTTTGTTCGCGGCAAAGTCAAAGCGATTTTAGACGCAAATAACGCCGCCGATGTACCTGTACACATCCACGAAGGCAGCGTGTATCGTGAGATTCTGAAATTGGCCCACAAAGAAGGGTTTGACCTGATTGTCATCGCCTCAAGCAAGGGGGATTTCCCAAATTATGAAATTGGCCCGAACCTGGCCCGCGTCGTGCGCAATGCCCATTGCACCGTCACCGTGGTCCGCGACTAATCTGAAAGAAAGGCAAGCACATGACCGATGCCCCCAAACGCACCCCGCTTTATGATCTGCACGTCGAACTTGGCGGCAAAATTGTTGATTTTGCTGGCTGGGATATGCCCGTTCAATACCCGCTGGGTATCATGGGCGAGCACAAACAATGCCGCGAGAAAGCCGCCCTTTTTGATGTCAGCCACATGGGTCAAGTGATCCTGAAGGGCGAGAATATTGGCGAAAAACTCGAAACATTGTGTCCTCAGGCATTTTCAACTCTGAAAGAGGGCAAGGCGCGTTACGGTTTCTTTACCAACGACGCCGGCGGCATCATGGATGACCTCATTGTCTCTAACGCAGGTGATCACTTCTATGTCGTTGTTAACGCCTCGATGCGTCACCAAGATATCCCGCATATGGTCGCCAATCTGGACGGTGTCGAAGTGACCGAAATCTTTGATCGCGCGCTTATTGCCGTTCAGGGCCCCGCCGCTGAGAATGTGGTTGGCGATCTTTGTCCCGCCGTACGTGACATGACATTCATGGAAACCATTCTGGCTGACATAAACGGTGTCGAATGCCGTATTTCGCGTCTGGGATACACCGGCGAAGATGGCTATGAAATTTCCATCCCCGAGGATAAAGCCGATGCCATCGCGCGGGCTTTCTTGGCCCATGACGATTGCGAAGCCGCCGGCCTTGGCGCACGCGACTCGCTGCGTCTTGAAGCTGGTCTTTGCCTTTACGGCAACGATATTGACGATACCACATCCCCCATCGAAGGCTCGCTGATCTGGGCCATCCAGAAACGCCGCCGCGAAGAGGGTGGCTTTCCGGGGGCTGCGCGCATCCAGCGTGAAATCGCCGAAGGCCCCGCCAAAAAACTGGTTGGCATCAAGCCCGAAGGCCGTGCGCCCGCGCGCGCGCATGTTGAAATCCAAAGCCTTGATGGCGACACCCTTGGGGAAATCACCTCAGGCGGATTTGGCCCAACAGTTGGCGGGCCGGTTGCAATGGGCTACGTTTCCAAAGGCCACGGGGAACCGGGCGAAAAAGTGAACCTGATTATTCGTGGCAAGGCACAACCGGCTGAAATCGTCGCCCTGCCCTTCGTCAAACAAAACTACAAACGCTAATTTTTGAGGAGTGTCATCATGACCACCTATTATTCTGAAGAGCATGAATGGATGATCGTCGAAGGCGACGTTGCTACCATCGGCATCACCCAACACGCAGCTGACCAGCTGGGCGAAGTTGTTTTCATCGAGCAAAAAGAAGCTGACGATGAGTTTGAAAAAGGCGATGAAATCGGTGTGATTGAATCGGTGAAAGCGGCCTCGGAAATCTATGCCCCTGTTGACGGTGTTGTGGTTGAAGCAAACGACACGCTGGAAGGCGCGCCCGGATCCCTGAACGAAAGCCCCGAGGCAGACGCTTGGATCTATAAAATCAAACTGTCTGACCCTTCACAGCTTGAAGATTTGATGGATCTGGACGGCTATAAAGCCTTCATCGGATAACCCCAATTTTAACTTAATTCCCGCCGTGGCCCACTGCCCCGGCGGGACGGTGCCCCCCGCAAAAGGATCTGAACATGGCGTTCAAACTGACCGACTACGAAGCCTATGATTTCGCCAACCGCCGCCACATTGGCCCCTCGACCCAAGAAATGGCCGAGATGCTCAAGGTGATCGGGTTCAAAACGCTCGACGAATTGATCGACGCCACTGTTCCCCCAGCCATTCGCCAAGAAGAGGCCCTGGACTGGGGTGATGCGATGACCGAACGCGATGCGCTTTTCCACATGAAGGAAATTGCGGCGAAAAACGAAGTGCTGACTTCGTTGATTGGGCAAGGGTACTACGGCACCACAACACCTGCGCCGATCCTGCGCAACATCCTTGAAAACCCGGCTTGGTACACGGCTTACACGCCCTATCAGCCCGAAATTTCGCAAGGCCGGTTGGAAGCCCTTCTGAACTTCCAAACCATGGTGTCTGATTTCACTGGCCTGCCCGTTTCTAACGCCTCGCTTTTGGACGAAGCGACTGCGGCGGCCGAAGCCATGGCGATGGCCAAACGCGCCGGCAAATCAAAGTCAAACGCATCGTCGTTTTTTGTCGACCAAAACTGTCACGCGCAAACGATTGCCGTGATCAAAACCCGCGCCAAACCATTGGGTGTTGAAGTCACGGTTGCCGACCCATCCGAGCTGGAACCCGGAGCATATTTTGGGGCCATTTTCCAGTATCCCGGCACATACGGCCATGTTCGTGACTATACCGCCGAAATCGCAGCGATGCATGAGCACAAAGGTATTGCCATTGTGGCCGCCGATATTCTGGCGTTGGCTTTGTTGAAATCCCCTGGTGAAATGGGCGCCGATATCGCCATCGGTTCAACCCAACGTTTTGGCGTGCCCATGGGCTTTGGTGGCCCCCACGCCGCCTATATGGCAACCACGGACAAGCTGAAACGCTCGATGCCCGGTCGGATTATCGGCGTGTCGATCGACAGCCGTGGCAACAAAGCTTACCGCCTTGCATTGCAAACACGCGAACAGCACATCCGCCGTGAAAAAGCCAACTCCAACGTCTGTACCGCACAGGCTTTGCTGGCTGTTATGGCGTCTATGTATGCGGTTTATCACGGCCCTGACGGCATCAAAGCGATTGCGCAATCGGTGCATCGCAAAACGTCACGCTTGGCGGCTGGTCTGGAAGAGGCCGGGTTCAAGGTTGCGCCAGACGTGTTCTTTGACACCATCACCGTCGAGGTCGGCCCTCTGCAGAAAACCGTAATGGAAGCGGCTGTGGCACGTGGCGTAAACCTGCGCAAAGTGGGCGACGATCACATCGGCATCTCGCTGGATGAACAAACCCGCGCGGAAACCATCGAGGCCGTTTGGGGCGCCTTTGGCATCGACAAAAAAGACGATAGCGTGAAAAACCGCGCCTATCGCCTGCCAGATTATGCGCTTCGTGAAAGCGAATACCTGACCCACCCGATTTTCCACAAAAACCGGGCTGAGGCCGAGATGACCCGCTATATGCGTCGTCTTGCGGACCGCGATCTGGCGCTTGACCGCGCAATGATCCCGCTTGGGTCCTGCACCATGAAACTGAACGCCACGGTCGAGATGATCCCGGTCACATGGCCTGAATTTGCAAATCTGCACCCGTTTGTGCCGCGCAATCAGGCCGAAGGGTATTACGAGATGATTGACGATCTCTCGGACAAACTCTGCCAGATCACTGGGTATGATGCGATTTCTATGCAGCCAAACTCAGGTGCGCAGGGTGAATATGCCGGTCTTTTGACCATCAGAAATTATCATTCCAGCCGCGGCGAAGGGCACCGGAATGTCTGCCTGATCCCAACCTCGGCGCATGGCACCAACCCCGCCACCGCACAGATGGTTGGCTATAAGGTTGTGCCTGTCAAAGAGGACGAAGATGGCAACATCGACATTGCCGATTTCACCGCCAAAGCCGAACAGCATTCAGACAATTTGGCCGCCTGCATGATCACCTATCCATCGACCCACGGTGTGTTTGAGGAAACCGTACAAGAGGTTTGCAAAATCACCCATGATCACGGCGGTCAGGTCTATATTGATGGCGCAAATATGAACGCCATGGTGGGCCTTGCGCAGCCGGGTAAAATTGGCGGAGATGTCAGCCATTTGAACCTGCACAAAACCTTCTGCATTCCACACGGTGGTGGTGGCCCCGGCATGGGTCCCATCGGTGTGCGTTCGCATTTAGAGCCACACTTGCCCGGTCACCCAGAGCTGAACCAAGCCATTGGTCCGGTATCAGCCGCCCCCTTTGGCTCACCTTCGATCTTACCTGTGTCTTGGGCCTACGTGCTCTTGATGGGCGGCGAGGGCCTGACCCAAGCGACCAAAGTTGCCATTCTAAATGCCAACTACATCGCCGCCCGCCTAAAAGATGCTTTCCCCGTGCTTTACACCTCTAAAACGGGTCGTGTTGCACATGAATGTATCTTGGACACGCGCCCCTTGGACGAAGCTGCCCATGTGTCTGTGGATGACATCGCCAAGCGTTTGGTCGACAGCGGGTTCCATGCCCCAACCATGTCTTGGCCTGTGGCAGGTACTTTGATGGTAGAGCCCACAGAATCGGAACCAAAAGACGAGTTGGATCGTTTCTGTGACGCCATGCTGTCGATTCGTGCCGAAGCCCAAGACATCATCGACGGCAAAATCGACGCCGAAAACAACCCACTGAAAAACGCCCCACACACGGTGCGCGATCTGGTGGGCGATTGGGATCGTCCCTACACCCGCGAAGAGGCCTGCTTCCCAGCGGGCTCATTGGGCGTGGACAAGTATTGGTCCCCAGTTAACCGCGTCGACAATGCTTATGGCGACCGGAACCTCGTCTGCACCTGCCCTCCGATGGAGGAATATGAGGACGCAGCTGAGTAACACCCCCCTGCCCCGCCGGTTCGCCGGCGGGGACATTCCCGCAGGAGACATGCCATGAACCAGTTTTCTCCAGCCGCCCTGACCCAAACCAGCGCATTGCCGGTCGTGCGGGATCAGACATCGGTGAAACGTGTAAATATCATCCTTCCAGACGGTGCCAGTTCGGCCAGCGCGCAAATGTTCATAGACCTGTTTTCAGCAGCAAATGAACTTGTCAGTGATGGATGTTACTTGGTTGAAGCTCATACTTTGTCGGAAAGCCATTCCAGCGATCCGCATTACTGGCGTGATCGCTGTGTATTGTTCCTTGGCGACATTCGTTCACGTTGGTCCTTTTCCCGCGAAGAACGCGCCCGCGCGCAACAGATCCTGCGCTTGTCAGGGCGAAGCATTTTGGTGGGCGGGGCCGTGTTTTTGGTGTGTCAGTCCGGCCAGTCCATGGACCTGCCGCTTGCAATCCATCCCAATTTCATTGCTGCCGCAGAAGAAGAAGGCCTGACCTGTGACGGCGGTGGGCGCAAGTTTGCCTCATCCGACCGTATCGACAGCGCAATCAGCAGCTTTGCCGCCCTCAATCTTATCCTTGATCAATTTGCCCGCCAACATGGTGACTACGTGGTCGGTGCACTGCGCGATTACATTGGTTTGGACACCGGGATAGAACGGTCACAAAGCAAATTCGCCCTTTCCATTCGTCAAAAGTCTGGTGGAGATCGGCTAGTTTGCGCGGCATTAGAGACCATGCAAGCCGAATTGGAACAGCCCCTTCCTATTGAAGATCTCGCAGATCGGCACGGTATCTCTTCGCGCCAGTTGCAAAGGCGTTTCATGGATCTGACCGGGGAAACCCCCTTGGCGGTTTATCGCAATCTCCGCTTAGAACGAGCGCATCAGTTGATCAGCCTCACCAGCATGTCCTTGCGCGAAATCGCAATTGCAACTGGGTTTGGGGCCACGTCAAACCTTACACGTTGGTTCAAGACTGTGTATGAAAAGACACCGTGTATGCTGCGTCAGACTTCATACACGCGCTCTACGGCCTAACATGCATCTCTAGTCTGCGTATTAGAGACAAAATTCATCAAAGCCCATCGAACAACCCAGGCTCTATTTCATCCCAAAACGCAAAAATAGCTTCTACATTCAGCGCAGATGTCCAACCATGTCGTTCAAAGTCGTCCCGCGCATCTGGGTCGGACAATTGCCCCATAAACAAACGGCGATCCGCATCTTTCTGGGTTGGGCTCCTACTGCCAACAAGCGCCAATACCTTACCTAACATAGCCGACCGGCGGCGCGTCTCTGGTGTCATCACGCGGGCGGCCTGCCCCGTTTCCGCAGGCTGGTAGTCCTCAGTGATGGCGGCTGACAGATATTTAACCGGGCTTTTCACCCCATCCCGCGTCTCAACCAGATCTACCTTTTCAGATACATATGTGTCTCCATGTTGCGCAATCCATTGACGCGCCAGCCGATCACTGACACCAAGCTTAACCAATCGTCCATAAGTTTCGGTGTTCCGAAGACCTTTCCCATCATCAATATCCAGGATAGTCAGCTGAGGGTTTCGTTCGATCAGAAAACGGATATCCGTAACAGAACGGCCCATTTTCCGCGTCTCGGCCGTCACAATAATGTCGCTTACTTTGTTCACCTCAGCGACGGATGGCTTGATTATCTTGGCGTTCAGATGCTTAAAACTCTTGTAATAGTCACTGTCATCCACCCCCATCAGACGGCGAAACACCTCAAGCGACCACCATCCGGTCGAGCCTGTTTTGATAAAGCGGAAACAGTTTTCATACAGCGCCAACGCATGACCCCCCGTAAATTGCCGCTGAATATTCAAATTGATCAGCGCAAAGACCTTTGGGTCATGTAACTTTTCTGCGAGCGCTGGAGAATAGGCATATTCACAGATACCTCCTTTAAGCTTGGCATAGGACAGAAGCGCAGAGACACCCCACTCCTGTTGCCCAGAAGCATCCAGCATATCCCACTCCGCAACAGTCTCTGCAAGGCCGCGTAGAGACGTTTTCAACGTATCAAAGTCGTTGGAATTGTACCCGATCATCGCACATAACGTCCGGGCATCGATACGATGGCTGGGTTGTGAGATCAGCGTGTCATATGCATTCAGCAACAGCACATTTGACAGCTTACGCTGAAGCAAGGACAACTTGCCTGACACGTGAATAGCTGCGACATTCTTTTTAACACTTTCGCGGCGCAACGCACCTGTAAGGCGCTTATTGGGAATCGGGTCCATTCTGCTCGACCTCTATAGATTTCACCGATATTTGCACGTAAGGGACCCGCATTCAAGGTGCTGCTAGGTTCCTTATTTGGTCAAACAGGCATCCCGAAAACGGGTTCCTAAAGTAACTTAAGGTACCAATATACAGGACTTTCCGGGGCAAATTATCCAAGTTATCCACAAAAACCATGAGTTATCCCGAGTTACCGGAAGTTGGAGCCCCTTTGCCCGAGAATCGGTGTCTTTCAGACCGTAAATAGCACCCCTCCACCCCGCTGCTGGGTACCTTTGATCCCGCTTTTGGGCTCCGTAAGTCACGTATCTAATTGTATATAAACAACTAATTATCCTCAAAGTCCTTAAAGTAACTAAAATAAATAAAGCTTAGTTGTGGTTCTTTTTTATGGTTTCGTGACGAAACTCACCCCAACAAGCCAAGAATGTTTCGTTTGCCAACGCTATGTAAGATGGTTTAGCTAATACCAACAAAAATAGCGCACATATTGGGAAACCCATGGCAAGAGCAGCTCAGACACCACCTCCACCGTATTTCAATATCGACCCCGAGGAAGCCGCGAAGAAACTGTCGGACCCTATCAACACCGCCCGATTCGCAAAAGCGGCAAGCTTTGCTGCACGAGGTCGAGATGACCTGGCCAAACGAGGGTACGCACCAGACGGGCGAAAACGGCTTCGACGGTTTTCTGTTTGGGAGATATGCAAATATCTGATTCCTGTGGCTGCTGCGCACTTCCGTCGAGTTTTGAAGCAAAACCCTGATCTGCCACAAGGTGAAGGTGAAGGCGGTTCGAAGTGGTTTACCTTAGATGACGTCCTAAAGCTTCGAGACCACTTTGCCGCTGAAGGGGTCGCAAACCGAGAGTATCGCCCTTGGCGGCCGGAGGGGCTTGATGCAAAAGTGATCGCGGTTGCCAATTTCAAAGGCGGTGTTGGCAAAACGTCAACAGCGGCCCATCTTGCCATGTCCGCCGCTCTGGATGGGTATAAGGTTCTGGTTGTTGACCTCGACAGTCAAGGTTCCATGACCTCTATAATGGGGGGGCAAGTTGAGGATGAATGGCAAACGGCGTTTCCCCTTATGGCTAAGCACTATGCTCAATTTCTCGAAAAAGAGAACAGAGTGCGCGCGGCCGCAGGACACCCCCCTCTGCCCTTAGATGAAACTCTGAAAGAGGCGCTGGATTTTGATGCTAAGCGCGTCATCCAACCAACCCACTGGCCTAATATCGACCTGATCGGGGCTCAGTTGAACCTGTATTGGGCAGAATTTCAGGTACCCGTTTGGCGAATGCAATTGCGATCCTGGCCGCTTTGGGATGCCCTTACAGGGTTCATGGAGACCGAAGGCCTGCTGGATGAATATGACGTTATCATTCTCGATACCCCCCCAGCGCTCGGCTATTTGACCATCAATGCATTGGCCGCTGCGGATATTCTGTTGATACCACTCGGCGCGTCCTTTCTTGAATTCGACTCTACAGGCCGGTTTTTTGACATGTTGTATTCAACATTTGCATCAATCGAAGAAGGCGAGAATGCGTTAAGGCGACAGCATGGATTAGACGAAATCCGGTTTGAGTGGGATGCTGTCCGTGCCCTCGTCACACGGTTTGATGCGGCACAGCAAACCGATTTAGCAAATGTCATCCAAGCCTATTTTGGGGATTTCATGACGACCTACCGTCAAGAAGTGACCGCAATGGTGGGTCAGGCTGGCGAACAGGTAAATGGCATTTACGAAGCTGACTATCGTGAATTCAATCGCGACACATATGTGCGCGGGCGCGAAACATTTGATCGCACTTGGGCTGAAGTCAAAGAGATCATCCTTGGATGTTGGTGGAAAGACTTGCAAATGGTAGAGGCAGAGAAGGAGGGTGAAGATGGCGCGTCGTCGTAAGTTAGAAGCCCCAAGCGCAGAAGATATGACGCGTTTGGAGCAAGAGTTTCGCAGCGAAACCCCCATGAGAAGCGCCATGGCGCCAATTGCTCAGGTCGCAGCAGATGCCGCCATGCAAAGCCCGGTTGTTGATACTGGTGCCCGGGAAAAAATTGCCAAAGATGCCGTTGATGCAGAGGCGTTGCGCGAAGCTGTTGGAAAAGGTCTGGTCATGGTGGAGGTTCCATTGGAGCACATTGACCTTGACGATATGATCCGTGATCGGGCCAGTTTGGACGCCTCTGAGCTCGAAGAACTGAAAGTCTCTATTCAAGCAAATAGTCTACGTTTACCCGTTGAACTTTATGAACTGAGTGACGCAAAGGGTATTGCTAAATACGGTGTCGTGTCTGGTTATCGCCGGGTCATGGCGATCAAAGCTTTGAAAGAGCAAACCAATGAAACAAGGTTTTCGACGGTTAAGGCTCTAATCAAGCCAATAGGCACTGTGCCAGACGCCTTTGTTGCGATGGTTGAAGAGAATGAAGTGCGGTCGCAATTGAGCCACTTTGAACGCGGGCGCATTTCCGTCATTTCGGTTCAAAATGGCGCATTTGCATCCGTAGAAGAGGCTGTTGCAAAATTGTTCGCATCCGCATCAAAGGCAAAGCGATCTAAGGTGCGATCATTTGCGCAGGTGTTTGAAGAGCTCGGTGATTTGCTGAAATATGCCGACCAGTTGACAGAGAAGCAGGGGTTGCGACTCGCCTCTGTTCTTAGAATGGGCGGTGTGCATGAAATTCGCGAGGTTTTGGCATCCTGTGCTGCCATAGATGCAGAACAGGAATGGGCTGCGGTTCTTCAGGTTCTTGAGATCTTTGAGCGTGGCCCAAAAGATACCAGTCGGGGTGGGCGCCCAAAAGCCGTGGCCAAAAAAGTGACATCCCATAGAGTGGTTGATCTGTCTGTTGCTGGCAAAATAGTTTCAATTGTGCGAGAAGAGGATGCGCGGGGGCACTCGCTTCGCTTTCAGGGCGATGGCGTAAACTCGGATATTGTGAATAAAATTCTTACCGAGTTGCAGCAGGTGTTTAAGGAGTGAGCAAGCTGGGGGTTTCGCTGCGAAACCTCTCAGATCCTAAAGCAATACCCCCGAAACATTCTGACAGTTGGTCACATTTCCGTATGTGGAATGGACGTGAAAATAACCTTAGGCCATAGAACCACTGAGAAAGATCGCGTAGCGGCACCATCGAACCTAAGGATAAAGATATGCTCGATAGGATGATGCGAAAGCTGATTGACCCGCCGCTTAATCGGATCGGTTCGCTTTTGGCCGCAAGAGGCGTGTCGGCGAACTCCGTGACGCTTTTGGGGTTGGCGCTGGCATTCGTCGCAGCGGTCTGCCTCTCATTCCAATGGTATACGCTTGGTTTGGTGTTTGTTCTGTTCTCTCGACTTGCAGATGGCTTGGATGGAGCGGTGGCGAGGGCCAGCCATAAAACTGACTTTGGCGGATACTTAGATATTGCCAGCGACTTTTTCTTTTATGGCGCTATCCCATTTGCGTTTGTTCTTTCAGATCCGGCGCAAAATGCCATTTCTGGCGCGTTTTTGTTGTTGGCGTTCTACGTTAATGGCGCAAGTTTCTTGGGTTACGCGATTCTAGCTGCCAAAAACAATATGCAGACAAGAGCGCAGGGGGTGAAATCTTTGTATTATTCCAATGGCTTACTGGAAGGCACGGAAACAATTTGCTTGTTTGTCGCCATTTGTCTGTGGCCGCAAGCTTTCCCAGGTTTAGCTTGGATGTTTGGGGCGCTTTGCTTCATCACTGCTGGCCTGCGGGTCTATGGCGCATACAAGGCCTTTGAACAAAAGGCTGTCTAAGAGGAGAAGATATGAAATCGCATTGGTTAATTGCTGCCACCCTAAATGCATTCATCCCTTTGTTGGGGTGGGCGGATACGGATCCCAAAAACTGGGATTCCGTTTTGGAAAACGCCAAGGGCCAGACCGTATACTGGAATGCCTGGGGCGGTTCGCCCACCACCAATGCGTTCATTGAATGGGCAGGCCGTCGAGTAGAGGAAGACTTTGGTGTGATGGTTGAGCATGTAAAGTTGACCGATACGGCTGATGCTGTAACGCGTGTGCTTTCCGAGAAAGATGCTGGGCAGGATCAGGGCGGCGCCATAGATATGATTTGGATCAACGGTGCCAACTTTGCCTCCATGAAGGGTGCGAACCTGTTGTTTGGACCGTTCGCCGAGGATTTGCCGGGTTGGGCCAAGGTGGACGTTGTTGGCAAGAATGTGCAGACAGATTTCACCGTACCGGTTGAAGGGTATGAAAGCCCTTGGGCCATGGCACAGGTGGTTTTTATGTACGACACGGCTGATATCTCTGAGCCGCTTCCATCTGCCCATGCGATATTGGAGTGGGCAAAAGCGCATCCGGGCCGCTTTACTTACCCCCAACCTCCGGACTTCCTTGGGACCACGTTTCTGAAGCAAATGTTGGTTGATCTCACGAATGTTCCTGACGCGCTTAGTGAACCCGTTGCCGACGTTACTTATGACACGGTAACAGCGCCGTTGTGGGACTATTTGGCAGAATTGACACCTGTTTTGTGGCGGGCAGGGCGCGCATATCCGCCATCAGGCACGCGTCAAATTCAGTTGATGAACGATGGAGAAATTGACCTTGCCGTTTCCTTTAGCCCAGGGGCGGCCTCAACGGCAATTGCGAACTTTGAATTGCCAGACACCGTGCGGACGTTCGTTTTGGATAAGGGGACGATTGGCAACGCGTCTTACGTTGCGATCCCGTATAATTCGAGCGCAAAAGAGGGGGCGATGGTGCTTGCGAATTTCCTTTTGTCACCCGAGGCACAGGCAAATGCACAGAACCCAGAGGTGCTGGGGTACGGGACCGTTTTGAATATGGACGCACTGACGGCGGATGAACGTGAGCGGTTCGATGCGCTTGATCTTGGAATTGCGACGTTATCGCCTTCGGGGTTGGGGAACGCGCAGTCGGAACCCCATCCTAGTTGGATGACCCGCATCGCGGAAGATTGGCAAAAACGCTATGGTGTCGGGCAATAGTTTCCGCAACAAGCAGTCACTAACGCGCCTGAAACCCCATTTAGGCGCGTGAATGTGAGATGAAAATGTTCAAACGACGCTCTCTTTTGCCAATCTTGCCTGCACTTACGTTATTGGCCCTCTTGGGGCCTGTATTCGGCGGGCTGTATGGAACCTTGTTGCCAGCGTTTGGACATTTGCCAGCCGCTGGGTTGACCGGGCCATCGCTGGAGCCGTTTTACAACCTAGTCTCTTGGCCCGGCTTTGTGCCTTCCGTGCGCCTTTCGGTCGTGACGGGGGGCACAGCTGCGATCCTATCGCTTATAATTGTGGCTTTGATTTTGGCCGGATGGTCAGGAACCCGCGTGTTTCGCTGGGTCGAGCGGCTGTTGTCGCCGCTTCTTTCTGTGCCCCATGCTGCTGCGGCGTTTGGTTTGGCTTTTCTCATTTCACCTTCTGGCTGGGTTGCGCGGCTGTTTTCACCATGGCTGACAGGATGGGAGCGTCCGCCAGACCTGCTGATTTTACAGGATCCTGGGGGGTTATCGTTGATCGCAGGTTTGGTTGTCAAAGAGGTGCCATTTTTGCTTTTGATGTCGATTGCCGCGATGGGGCAGGTCGGTGGATCAAAGCGATTGGCCGTCGCACAAAGCCTTGGCTATGGGCGGATAGCAGGATGGATGGCGGCTGTATTTCCGGCAATCTATGCACGCATCAGGCTTCCGGTCCTGGTGGTCCTGGCATGGTCGATGTCTGTGGTCGATGTGGCCGTCATTCTGGGTCCGTCAACGCCGTCAACTTTGTCCGTTCAGATCGTCCGCTGGATGTCGGACCCGGATTTGGCCTTTCGTCTACAAGCCTCTGCCGCGGCATTGGTGCAACTTGGCTTGGTGGTTGTGGCGCTTGGGGTTTGGTTTGTCGGAGAAAAGGCGCTTGGCTGTTGCGTTGGGGCGCATTTTTATATGGGGCGGCGTCATGCGCGGGATGTGGTCTTGCGTGGGGCAGGGGTCGGGCTTGCCAGTTTTGTCGCTGTTACGCTCGTTCTGGGTCTTCTGGGCCTCTTGGTGTGGTCGTTTGCTGGATTTTGGAGCTTTCCCGCCCTTGCGCCTGACCAATTCTCGCTGCGCAGCTGGCAGCGTCACAGTTTGGGGGGGCTAGAAGCCTTAGGGGAAACGGCCATTATCGCGGGATTTGTTGTGGCCATCGGCATTGTGTTGACCTTGGGCTGCCTTGAGGCGGAAGAGCGGCATAATCTTCGTCTTACGCGCAAAGGGATGTGGTTGTTGTATTTGCCTTTGTTGGTGCCTCAGACTGCGTTTATTCCTGGATTGCAGACGCTGATGCTTGGCTATGGGTTTGAAACGGGTAGGGGGGGCGTTGTTCTGGCACATTTGGTGTTTGTTTTGCCTTATCTGCGCTTGTCGCTTCAGGACCCTTGGATGCAATGGGATCGGCGTCAGGCGATCATGTCTGCCGCTCTTGGTGCGTCCCCAACACGTATTTTCTGGAATGTGCGCTTGCCCATGTTGTTGGCCCCGATCCTGACGGCGATCGCGGTGGGGGTTGCGGTGTCTGTGGGGCAGTCTTTGCCAACTTGGCTGATCGGGGGGGGGCGTGTGGAAACCCTGACAACCGAAGCGGTGGCGCTTGCGTCGGGTGGTGATCGGCGTGCGATCGGGGTTTTTGGCTTAATGCAAACCTTGGCGGCTTTGGTGCCTTTTGCGATTGCATTGGTCATCCCAGCGGTGATTTGGCGAAATAGAAAGGGGCTCTTGTATGGATGACATTGCGGGCATTGAAGCATACGGTTCAGGACTGATGCTGGATGCGTTGGAAATCTGCCTAGGTACGTCCCGGTTGGTTGCCTTGGATCATCACATTCACGCCGGCGAAGTGCTGACGATTATGGGGCCATCGGGTGTTGGAAAGTCAACGATTTTATCGGCAATAGTAGGCTCTCTTTCACCTGAATTTGATCTTTTTGGCCGTGTTCTTTTGAACGGGAGGGATATCACGCACACACCATCGCACCAAAGAGAAGTTGGCATCCTATACCAAGATGCTTTGTTGTTTCCCCATATGTCTGTTGGTGCAAATTTGGCCTTTGGGCTGGCCGAAGGGGGAACCAGAGGTGCGCGCGCTGAAACCATTGCCGCGGCCCTAAGTGAGGTAGGTCTAAACGGATTTTATGATCGAGACCCCGCAACCCTTTCAGGTGGCCAGCGCGCGCGTGTTGCTTTGATGCGAACTTTGTTGGCCAAACCAAAAGCATTGCTGTTAGATGAGCCCTTTTCTGGTTTGGATGCCATATTGCGTGCTAAAATTCGCACCCTTGTGTTTGCACAAGCGCGTTCCCAAAACTTGCCTGTGTTGTTGGTGACACATGACCCAGAAGATGCTGATGCAGCAGGGGGCCAAGTGATTACATTGGGGCGTAGATAAATGTCTCTAATTCGCCTTAATCATATCGGCCGCCTTTTCGGCGATCATAATGACTGGTGAGTTGGTGTTGCCAGAAACGATGTTTGGCATGATGGACGCATCAACCACACGAAGCCCCGCAATTCCATGTACCCGAAGCTGGTCATCAACCACGGCCATTGGGTCTGAACCCATTTTGGCGGTGCCAACGGGGTGGAAAATGGTGGTTCCGATGTCTCCAGCAGCTTTCGCCAAAGCGGCATCGCTGTCATCGAAATTGGGACCTGGGCGGAGTTCTTCTGGTTGGTATTTTGCCAAAGGAGACTGTGCCACAATTTTGCGAGTCAAACGTATCGCGCGTGCAGCGACCAAACGGTCGGCTTCGGTGGATAGGTAGTTTGGCGCAATCACGGGCTTGTCTGTGGTTGTGGCTGATCGCAAGCGCACCTCCCCACGGCTTTCCGGGCGCAACGGACAGACGCTTGCGGTGAATGCGGGGAAAGGGTCCAGGTCTTCGCCAAATTTTGGCAACGATAAAGGCTGCACGTGATATTCTAAATCTGCGGTTCCGACAGAGGGGTCTGACTTTGCAAAGGCGCCCAGCTGGCTCGGCGCCATTGACATTGGCCCCGATCTTTTTAGGGCGTATTCGAGACCAATTTTTGCCTGCCCCCACCATGTTGACGCCATTTGGTTCAGGGTTTTCACGCCAGAAACCTTATAGGCGCAGCGCAATTGCAAATGGTCTTGAAGGTTCTGGCCCACTCCGGGCAGGTCATGTGCCACGTCAATGCCGTGATCCGCCAAATGGGCAGCCGGTCCAATGCCAGAAAGCATCATGATCTGAGGGGAATTGATTGCCCCTGCGGACAAGATGACCTCGCCTTTTGAATGGGCGACAACTGGTGTTCCTTGTTGGGTGAATTCCACACCCGTCACGCGTTTCCCGTCCAAAACCAGCCGATCCACCTGGGCATGCACCTCTATGCGCAGATTTGGGCGGGGTTTTGCGGGGCGAAGAAACCCTTTGGCGGTGCTCCACCGCCAGCCCTTGTTTTGGTTGACCTGAAAATAACCAACCCCTTCGTTGTCGCCTCGGTTAAAGTCATCTGTTTTCGCGATGCCTGTTGCCTGTGCGGCATCAGCAAACGCGTCAAGAATTTCCCAGCTTAAACGAGGTTTGCGAACCTTCCATTCACCCCCTTCGCCGTGCAACGCATCTGCGCCAGCAAAGTGATCTTCGGATTTCTTGAAATAGGGTAAGACATCGTCCCAACCCCAACCCGTGTTGCCCATCTGTCGCCACATGTCATAGTCGCGGGCCTGACCGCGAAGATAAAGCATGCCGTTGATCGAACTGCATCCGCCCAACACGCGCCCGCGGGGATAGCCAATTGTGCGACCATTTAACCCCGCTTGTGCTTCGGTTTGGTAACACCAATCTGTACGTGGGTTTCCAATGCAATACAGATAGCCAACAGGAATGTGGATCCAGTGGTAATTGTCGTGCCCGCCTGCTTCCAGCAGCAACACTTTTTTCGAACGGTCTTCGGACAGGCGGTTGGCCAAAACTGACCCAGCCGATCCTGCCCCAACAATGATATAATCAAATTCGCCCAGATCTTGCATTCCGTCCACCCAGTTTTGCCTTTGAAACAGAATTGCGTTCGTGCAGCGGTAAGTAAAGGACCGAAGTCTGTTGGTCATGGCGAAATGAGATTAGACAACGATGCGGTTAAGTTCCGTTACGTTGGGGAAACCAGTTGCATTTTGTTGCGGAAAATCTTGGACAAACCTTTTACAAGCGTCGCATATACGAATCTGCGTTGGTCAAAGGAATGATTGGCCCAATCAGACTATGCGAAAGGGAGCCGGTTTGGCCACGCAAATACATCTGCCGGAAATCAGCTTGGATCGCGTGACATTTGGCCGTGAAGGCCGGGTGATCCTTCAGGATGTTTCGGTATCTTTTTCGGCATATCGCGTGGGGATTGTTGGGCGAAATGGGTCTGGCAAAACAACCCTATCACGTTTGATTGCGGGGTTGGTTGAACCAGATCAGGGCCGCGTTATGGTGGCTGGGATTGATCCTGGCCAGGATCGCAAGGGGGCCTTGTCGACGGTCGGGATTTTGTTTCAAAACCCAGATCATCAGATCATATTTCCAACAGTCATCGAAGAAATTAGCTTTGGGCTAAAGCAAATGGGCCATAGTTCGTCTGATGCGGAAAAACAGGCTCTAGCTTGGCTTATAGACTATGATGTTTCCCATTGGGCGGATGCGCCAGTTGCGCGGCTTTCGCAGGGGCAAAAGCAACTTGTTTGCTTAATGTCGGTCTTGGCGATGCAGCCAAAGGTGTTGGTATTGGACGAGCCTTTTTCTGGCCTGGATCTGCCAACGCGGGCGCAGCTTTCGCGGCGTTTGGCGCGGTATGAGGGCGCGCTGGTGCATGTCACCCATGCCCCTGAGGATTTGGCGAACTATGATCACGTGATCTGGCTTGATCAGGGGCGGGTTGCTCAGGCTGGGTCGCCGGACAAGGTGTTGGCAAAATTCGTGGATGAAATGACCAAACGGGGCGAGGGCGATGATCTCACTGACCTCTCCGATTAAAACTCGCGCACATGGTTGGCCTGCCGGGGCCAAGCTGGGCGCACTTTGTGTGGCAACATTTGTGTTGTTTCAAATGCAAACCCTGTCTTTTCACCTGATTGCGCTTGCCGCCACGGTTGCTCTGTATCTCATGCCGGGAACAGAGTTTGCCCGCGCAGGTTGGCGTGCGGTTAAAGTGATTTGGATGTTTGTTGCGATCATCGCAATTTGGCACCTTGTTACCCGCACACCCTATGAAGGCGCCGTGATCATATCGCGCATGGTGACGGCCGTGGCCCTTGCCAATCTTGTCACGATGACCACCCAATTGTCCGAGTTTATCGCAGTGATCCGATGGTTGACCCGCCCGCTAAAACGACTTGGTTTGCGGACCGAGGCGTTGGAGGTTGCGATTGCCTTGGTGATCCGGTTTACGCCTGTATTGGTGGAAAAAGGGCAGGGGCTTGCGCAAGCTTGGCGCGCCCGATCCGCGCGTCGTCCCGGTTGGCGGATCATCTTTCCCTTCACCATCCTTGCCCTTGATGACGCTGATCATATTGCAGACGCCCTACGCGCGCGCGGCGGCATCACGCCCAATCAAAACGATGAGCAGACATAAGAGAGAATCGAAATGGAACGCAATGTAACGATGATCGCCCTATGCGCAGCGATGATTGCGGCTTTGGGATTGATACCAAAGATCACGCTGGCGACGGGAATTCCCATTACTGCACAGAGCATGGGCATCATGTTGTGTGGCACGATTTTGGGGGCAAAGCGCGGTGCGATGGCGGTGTTGTTGTTTTTGGTGTTGGTCGCCGCTGGGCTGCCGCTTTTGGCGGGTGGCCGCGGTGGTCTTGGCGTCTTTTCAACACCCTGGGCCGGGTTTTTGTTTGGCTTTCCAGTTGCCGCGTTTGTCACGGGGTTGGTGATGGAAAAGTGGCGTGCTGAGAAGGTCTCGCTTGTGGCGGGTGTTGCTGCTGTGGTTGGCGGGATTGGTACCCTCTACCTTGTTGCTGTGCCTTATTACATGGTGATGAAGCCTGCGGGATTAAGCGAAGCGGTCATCGCCGCGATGTTACCGTTTATGCCTGGCGATCTGATCAAAGCGGTTTTGGCGGGCTTGGTGACGGGCGCGGTTTATATAGCACGACCAGCCAGTGTGTTGTCGCGCAGCTAATCCATACCGAAAAACATGAAGGCAGAAGCGGCACCTAACCGCTTCTGCACACCGCGCATCAATTGGCATGTGTTAATGAGCAGTCTGGTGGATCATCCGTGCCATATCCAGCATTCGGTTTGAAAACCCCCATTCGTTGTCATACCAGCCAAACACGCGCAGAAGGCCGCTTTGGTTCACCGACAATTCGGGGCCGGACAAAATCAGGCTTTCTGGCCGCATCCTAAGATCACTGGACACAAGGGGTTCTTCGGTCCAGCCCAATACGGGGCTGGAAATTGCGATTTCTTTTAGACGTTTTCGGGCTGCTGCCTCATCTGGGGAACGGTCCAGTTCGACGACCATGTCGATGCAGCTGACCGAAGCAGTTGGCACCCGAATGGCACGGGCCTCGATCTTTCCCGCAAGCATGGGAAGCACTTTTCCCACCAGCTGATGCGCCGAGGTTGTGGTGGGAACCATCGACAGGGCTGCGGCGCGTGACCGGGCGGGATTGGCGCGTGGTTTATCGACCGTTGGCTGGCTTCCAGTATAGCAATGTACCGTCGTCATGTGACCACCGACCAGACCCCATTCCGTGTCTAACACGGCCAAAAGGGGGGCCAAAGCGTTGGTTGTACAGGATGCGTTTGAAACAATCTTGTGATCCTGAAGGTCCGCATCATTGGCCCCAAGCACCACCGTAATATCCGCCTCATCCGAAGGGCCAGAGATGAGCACGCGTTTGGCCCCGGCCGCCAACCCACGTTCCGCCATCGCACGGGTTCCAGCCATGCCGGTGCATTCCAGAACTACATCCACATCGGATAAATCCATCTGAGAGATGTCAGGCAGCGCGTGAAACGGGATGGTCAGATCCCCCACGCGCAAGGCTTCCTCTTGTGCCTCGACCTCACCCGCCCATGGGCCAAACACGCTGTCGTATTTAAACAG
>CBDUJY010000015.1:0-66988 GCA_965367685.1 uncultured Planktotalea sp.
ACGATGCGTTTGAACAGGCGCAACCCGTGGCTGCCAAGGTTCTGGGCGGCTTCCTCCATCGAGCGGTCAATGTTGCGCAGGGATGCGGACAGGTTGATCAGGATGAACGGGAAATAGTGGATGGACTGCACCAGAATGACGCCGTTCAGCCCCTCCATAAAGGGGATGTCGAACCCGAACGTATCGCGCAGCAGCAGGTTCACCGTGCCGTTGCGGCCAAAGATCAGCTGCATGGCGACCGCGCCCACGAAGGGCGGCATGATCAGCGGAATGAACCCCAGACTTTGGATCAGTATCGACCCGGAAAAGTGAAACCGCGTGGTAATATAGGCCAGGGGCAGTGCAATCACGGTCGCCACAACCACCGACATGGCCGAGACATAGAACGAATTCCAAAAGCTTTCGCGAAACAGCGATGTGTTAAAGAAATCGGCAAAGTTCTGAAGCGTGGCGGCGCCGGTTGCCGGGTCTTGAAACGCGACAACCATCACCTGTGCCACAGGCACCAGCAATAGGCCGATCAAAAGCAGTGCGATAAAGATGGCGGCCAGGTGCACACCGGTCAGGTTCGGCACCAGCCAACGCGGCAAACGGTCGGCAAGACCCGCCCGCGACGCCGCAGGGGTGGGGACATTCTGTGACATATATCAGGCTTTCTGAAATGGCTGCCACCACGGAATACGCGGTGGCAGCACGGCCAGACCCAAACAGGGTCCGACAGGGAGGGGACTAAAGTGAGGCGGCTTTTTCGGCCAGTTCCTTGGCTTTTGCATAATTCGCAACCACCAGGGCATCCCAGCCTTGTTCAACCTCTGCCTGACGCACGCCGACCTCATCTGTGGCTTTCTTGCGCTTTTTGGTAAAGACGCCCGCAAACTCGGGATCAAGGCTTTGTGCTTCATCAATCGGGTTGGCGTCGATAAGGGCCCAAGCCTCGGCGATCAAGGCTTTTGCCTCATCGTTGCCACTGTCTGCATGGGCGGCCTCGGCGGCCTGAATGGCCCCAACGGCAGCGCGCAGATCATCCAGACGATAGGTGATCATCACGTCAAACATTGAATTCACGAGGTTGTAGCGCGCACCGGATTTGGACACGTCAAATTCAACAGTCGCCCCAATGGTCGCATCCTCAAACGGGTTGGGAAACCCTTCAGGCGCATTGGCATAGGTCGCTGGGTTGATCGGAAGACGCATGATCGCCGGATCCAGCAAAACCGACTGCCCTTCTGGGGTCAGCAGATATTCGATGAACGCCACAGCGCCCGCTTGGTTCGGCGCGTTTGACACCACACCCACATTGGCCGGAACCAGCGCGGTCACAGTCGGATAGGCGAAATCGACCGGGAAGCCAGACGCCTTGGACGAAAAGCCAAAGAAATCAATCACGATGCCCAGACCAAAGTTGCCGGTGTTTACGCCATCGGGCACGCCAAAGCTGCGTTCTGTCACGGTTGAAAAATTGCCCGCGATGCGCTTCCATTTTGCCCAACCTGCATCCCAGCCTTCGCCCTGCAACAGGGTTTCAACGGTCAAATGCGTGGTGCCCGATCGCGAGGGTGCCGACATGCCCACATGGCCGTGATATTCGGCATTGGCCAGATCATCCCATTCTTTCGCAGGCTCAAGTTTGTTGGCTTTAAGATAGCGTTCGTTCCACATGATGCCGTAACCGGCCCCCGCGAAACCAAAATATTTCCCGTCTGGATCGTTCAGAGGATAGGCGCCGATGCGTTCAGGAATGCCTTCGGATTTGATCGTGACGCCTGCCAGCAAATCGTCGCTCTTTAGAACCTCGAACGCGTCAGGGGCCGAAGCCCAGAAAATGTCAGCCGTGTTATCACCGGCAATTTCCTGGATATATTTCACGCCCGCCGAAGTCTTCTTGTTCAGAACCTCAAGATCATAGTCTGGGTGCGCGGCCTCAAATGCCGCTTCGATCGGGCCGGTCATCGAGTCCGGAAATGATGTGATGACGGTCACTTTACCGTCGGCCAGCGCGCCGCCCGCCGACAACGCCGTTGCCGCGATGGATGTATAAAGAAATTTTCTCATGGTATCCTCCCAATGGTATAACGCGCTCCTCCTGCGCATGACCCAAAGGGTTTCAGGGCACACTGAACCCGTCAATTTTTTATAAAAATGGGTAAAACTGGGGCGCAACGGGTCAGTTTTGACACCCGTAATTGGTCACTCTTGACCCGTTTTTAAAATCCCAACCGCCTTCATGCGCAAATACAGACGTTTGCGAGGAATCGACAACAGCCTGGCGGCGTCACCCTTACGGCCCTCGGTTTCGCGCAAGGCTTGTTCCAGCAAATCCCGTTCAAACCCCAACATCGCATCATCATAAGGCTGCTGCGCCAACGCGCCGGCCCGCGCTTGGGCCTGTAGGTTCATCCCCAAGCCAATGATCATACGTTCGGCCACATTGCGCAGCTCGCGCACATTTCCCGGCCAGCCATGCTTGCCCAGCGGTATCAGCATCTCTTTCGTCACATTGGGAAGCCGTTTGCCATATCGTGCGGCGGCTTCACGCAGAAAGGTTTCCAGCAACAAATAGACATCCCGGTTGCGAAGCCTAAGCGCTGGCATTTCAATCGTTGCGACATTGACCAGATAAAACAACTCATCACTCAGGCTTGTCTGATTGCTGGGGTCAATAAGCGACCCCGTGTACGATAAAATCACCCGAGGGCGATCCAGCCTGCGCAAAAAATCCGCAAGCTGCGTTTGCCCTTTTACATCAAGCTTGTGAACCGCGCGCACAAAAACCGTGGCGGTGTCCGGCGCAATGTCATTCAGATCGCCCTGCAAACCATCCACAGTAACCGTGGCGCAGTTGATCACGTGAAATCCACCCGACCCTTCGCCAAAATCATGCAACATCCGGGCGGCCAACGCCTTTCCCGTTCCGGTTTCACCATAAAGGGTGACAGTAATGGGCAGCGGGGCGAGATCCAGCAACGCTTTGCGGCAATCGCGCATCACATCAGATCGGCCAACCAGCTGACTGGCCATGCCGCCCCGTTGCGTGATCCGCCTGCGCAATCGCTTATTATCAAGGACCAGTTTGCGGGCGTTCAATGTTCGGGTGATCGTGCTCAGCAGAACATCGGGCTGGGCTGGTTTTTCCAGAAAGTCGTAAGCCCCCGCCTTGATCGCCGCAATGGCCAGACGCACATCGCCGTGCCCGGTGATCATCACCAATGGCACCTCTGGCGCGGCTTGACGCGCCGCCTTCAGCACTTCAAACCCATCCATTCCCGCCATGCGAATGTCACACAGAATGACCCCGCCCCATTCGGGGTCCAGACGGTCAAGCATGGTTTTCCCGTCCGAAAACCCGCACGGACGCAGCCCCTCTTCCTCAAGAAACTCACAGGTGGCCTCGCGGAAATCCTGATCATCATCGACCACATAAATTTGATGGGTTTCATGTTTCATGTTCCGCCTTTCCGCGTGGAAGGGTCACCGTTGCACGCGTGCCAATGTCCGCCCGCGCGCCCAACGACAACGTGCCATTCATCCCGGTGATGATGTTGAATGAGATGGACAGGCCAAGCCCCAGCCCCGCCCCCGGATCTTTTGTGGTCACAAACGGGTCAAATGCCCGTTCTGGCGTCAAATCTCCTAACCCGACCCCATCATCCACAACCGAGAATGACAGCGCCCCGGCATTGCTATCTTCCTTGCGGATCGTGATCATGCCAGCCCGACCCGTGGCGGCGATCGCATCACAGGAATTGGACAGAAGGTTCACCAAAACCTGCTCGATCAGAATGGCATCCCCGATCACAACCGCATTTTCCAGATCGGCGTCGATGTTGACCGTGATCTGATCGTCCAAAATCTGCGAATGCAAAAGCTCTTGTGCGTTGCGCAGGGTGCGGGCAAGGGGAACATGTTCCCGCAAATATTCTGAACGCCGTGCAAATTTCCGCAGATGAATGATGATCCGCTCCATCCGTGTGACCAGATCATCAATCTTGCCAATCTGCGTCGCCAACCGCGCGCCATCGCCCTTTTCGGATGCGGATTGCAGCAAACGCAATCGCTGGCGAATGGCGCCAAGCGGCTGGTTCAATTCGTGCCCAATCCCGGCCGAAAGGTTGCCAAGGGCCGCCATTTTTCCCACCTGAACAAGTTCATTTTGGGTTTGACGCAAATCCCGGATCGCCTGATCCCGTTCGATCACCGAGTTTTCAAAGGCGGTCACGGCCGATGCCAATTGCGCAATCTCATCGTTTCGAACCGGCAGCCCCCCAAGCGCCGGCCGCCCGCCCTCGGCGATCTGGCGCATGGCGCTTGTCAGGCTTTCCATCGGCCGAATGATCGACGGACGGATGTAAGAGAACAAGATCGCCAGCCCCCCTGCCGCGGCCAAGATCGTCATCCCCAACAGCAACCGCATCGTCACCGTTGCATTGTTCGAAAACCCATCACTGATCAACAGAATGTCGGCCCGCTGCGCTTCGGCCTGTGTCAACAACTGGCCCTGCATTCGGGTCAGCAGGGTCAGCACCGTTTCAAGCTGTGTTCCTAGTTGACCGCGTGTTTCATGCCAGGTTTTGCGATCTTGCACCACACCACTGGGATGCAACGTCATCCGCGCCAACGTCTCGGACGCCTGTCGCAGAAACAGATATTCGGCCTTGGCCGGCAGCGTCTTGATGCTGGCATTCACCCGCGCCAGCGCGTCGGCCACAAGGTTTTCAAACTGTTCAAGCTGGGCCAGTGACTGGCTGGTTGAAATCTGTATCGCCAGGGTGGTCGCGGTTGCCGTGTCATTCCCGATGTTGGAAAATGTGGTTTGTAATCGAAGCTCTTCGGCCAGCGTTGCCGCCATATCGCGCCGGATCCGGGGATCAACCTCGTCAATCATTCGGCGGGTCAAAACTTCGATATTAAAGACAAAATCCGCCATCACGGCCGCCGCTTCATCCTGCACATCGGCATTAAGCCAGCGCAGTTGATCAATCTTTTCCAACAGGTGCATTTCAACCTGATCAACCTTCTCAACGCTGCGGATCACAAGCGCGAGCTGATGCTGAAGCGCCTCAGTGTCCTGCCGCGTGATCACGGTATCGACCCCTTCGCTGACAAAGCGGCCCAGCTCTGACACCGAGGATTTCAGGATGGCGTCCAGTGCGGCGGGCGCCTCACCACTGCCGGACAGAATGCGATTGCTCAGCATGGCCAGATCCGCAGTTTTGGCGGACAAGCGCGATGTCTGGGCCAGTTTTGGCACCTGCGCCGCGCTTAGATCCGTCACAACCGCGCGCGCGCTGCCCAACCAATAAAGGGATGCCCCGACAACAATCCATGTCAACAAGATCGCCGCCAAAACCATCAAAAGCAGCCGCGTCCAGATCCGAGGGGCAATATGATCCCACAACCGTTTCACTTGGCGGCCCGCCGTTCCAACCGATACAACGCCCGATCAGCCTGTCGCATCAGATCAGACACTCGTGCGCGCCAATCCTGCACCAGCTTTCGTTGCAACATACGCTTGCCAGACTGTATCGCAGATTGGCTTTCACCCTGCAAAGCTTCGCCTGCGGTGACAGGTATCGTGGTCAAAAGCAGGCGGGGAAGGTTCAAATCGCTGGGCGGCACTTTCCCTGTCAACGCATGAAACCGCCGCCACAGATTTCGCCGCTCCACAAGCCGGTCGGTGATCATGGTGTCAAACAATGTGTTCACTGCCCAATAGCGGTTTGACGATTGCCCAGCATCATAATCAAACCATGACAGTTTCAGGGCCTCGACCACATCTTTGGGCAAATCTGCTTCCATCTTGGCGCGCACGGCAGGGTCGAATGGAATGCGCGCAATATCTGGGGCCATAAGGGCAATTTGTCCGTCCCACGACAGGATCATCTGCACGAAATCACAGGCTTTATCCGGGGCAAGGCCACCTTTCAGGATACCCACCTGAGCGGCGGCAAGGACAATCGGGCGGCCATATTGGAAATCCAACACGTCAGATTTAGACTGAGAGAGGAAATCAATGGTCAGGCCGATCTGGAACCGCTCGTTCACCAGCCCGTCCGGCACGCCATAACTGCGCGCGGTCAGTGTGGACAGGTTTGCCGACAGCTCTAGCAAAAACCGCCAGCCATCCTGCCACCCACGCACCAGTAGGATTTGTTCAACCAACATATGCGTCGATCCAGATCGCGCCGGGCGCGCCATAGCGATCTTGTCGCGATAGATCGGACGCAGCAAATCGTTCCAATTGGCGGGCATGAACAGCGTGCTGTCGCTGCGCCGCGCCCATCCAACCGCCGACAGCGCGAAGGGGGCCACTGAGGCGGGGCCAGACGCGCCGCATATACCAGCATCGGCAAAGGCCCCCTTGCGCTGCAAAAGTTCGAACGCTTCGGGCGACGAAGACCAAAAGACATCAAACCCACGGCTGTTACCGCGCAGGATTTCGTCGATGGCGGCGACAGTATTCTTGTTTAGAACGCGTATCTCCGCCTCTGGTTCGCGTTCCTCCCACATTGTCGTATAGGCGGATGAAAAATCAGGCGGGAACGATGTCAGCACCCGCAATTCCTGCGCCGCCGCCTGTCGCGGGCATAGCAAGGTTAGAAAGATCAGAACAAACCAGAGGTGCTGCATGTCGCCAGCTTACGCACTGCGCGAGAAAAGACAGCCCATGCGGCAGAAATCCCCAGTTTGGGTCAATTATGACACACAGGCATCCGCCCGAGGTTTGCCAAATGCCCGCCCCTTCCGAACCCCAAAACACCAGGTTCCCCTGATGCCAACACGTGGATTAACAGATTAAGCTTTGTTTGAAGACGCTTTTCCGATACTAATTCCCTAGTTGTTATGACCGGAGAATTGCCGTGGCGCGCCGACGCAGCGAATTGCTCACTGATGTTGAGCTGGAATTTATGATTGCACTGTGGGGCCTTGGCTCTGGCACGGTGCGCGATGTTATGAATTCCCTTAAGGGAAGCACAAAACGGGCCTATACCTCTGTCGCAACCATCATGAAAATTTTGGATGACAAAGGGTATGTATCTTCCGAGCGGCAGGCCAGAAGCCTGATTTATATACCCGTCATTCAAAGGCATGAGTATGAGGGACGTTCCCTTAAAAATTTGTCAGATTCCTTGTTTGGAGGAACACCAACCGCGCTGATCGCGCGTCTGGTGGATAACGAAGATCTGACGGACGAAATGATCCAAGAGATAAAAGAGATCATTGATACAAGGATCAGAAAGGATGACGATTGAAGAAATCGTAGCGGGGGTGATCTGGGTCCAATCCATGATCTTGCTCGCCGCTTTGATCTTTGCCGCTTTCGAAGCAGCATTTTTGCTGTGCGGACAGCGGCGATGTTTCCTGACGCGCCGCCGTTTAGGTGTCACCGCCTGCGCCAGCCTTGCCGTTTTACCAATTTTGCTGCCTTTTCTAGTCTCTTTACCGCTGGCAACATCCGTGAATGCGACCGATGCGATTGTGGCACAATATCTGAAAGGCAACCTTTCAGTCAGCGCCAGCGAAATAAGCGCGCTGATCTCGGTAAAAACCCAGCTTGTTGATCACATTACGGCCGGTGGCTCTTATATGGTCGTTGCACTGGTTGCGACATTTCTGACGGCGCTGATCGGTCGAAGCGTTTATCTTGCGGTCAATGTCGCGCGGATCAGCCGATCCATCCGGGCGGGGCGCGTCATGCGCCAAAGCCGGCGCGTGCGTGTGGTGTTAAGTCCGGAAATCACCGTCCCCTATTCCACCCGCGGGCTGTGGTACTATTATGTGGTCCTGCCGGAAAATCTGTACAAAGATTGGGACGCGATGCAGATGTCGATCGGGCATGAGATGCAACATATTCGCCAAGGGGACGTTGACGCCGAGGTTATTTTGTCGCTGTTGTCACCGCTGGCCGTGCTGAACCCAGGCTTTTGGTTCCTGTCAGGTCGCCTGCGTAAACTGGGCGAATTGGCCTGTGATCGGGCCTATCTGGCGCGGCGTGGGTTCGACGCGCATGGTTATTCAATCCGGCTTTTAAAAATCGCGCGACGCAACCGAAACACCGGGGGACAACCCCGCGCCTTTGGGGTGTCTTTGGTTGGGCGGAGCATTCCCTTGATCGGGCGCCGGTCGATGCTCAGGGACCGCATCCTTGAGATTGCGCATGATCAGGCCAACCCAACCCGCGAACGCCGTTTTGTTGGCATTGCGATGTCGATTGTTCTGACCGCCTGTGTCTGTGTCGGAGCAACCTCTTTGGCGCAACCTGCGGATTGGAGCCACGAACGGATTATGCTGTCGACAGTTGCCAATCTTGAGCGGCTAAATCAGCTGAACACGATGGCGCAGCGCAGTTGGTAATTTTGCCTGTAGAACAATAGAAAACGGCCCAGAAATCTGGGCCGTTTCTTGTTTCATCGCTGGTGTTTCAGACCTTCCAGAAGCAAAAGAAGCCCCACGCAATTGAGATGGCCAGCGGGGCCCAAAGCGGCATTCCAACAACGCCCAGCCAGATCAGAAAGATAAAACTGGTGCCCAGAAGGCTCAGAAAATATCGATCACCGCGGGTGGTGGTCAGACCAAGAATGCCGCGCCGTTCGGCCCCACCGGGGTATCTTATTTCAGTCACCGTCAGAAACGCGATTCCTGTGAAAACCCCAATGAAAACCAACGCTGTCGGCCACGTCCATGCCATCCAACTTAGCATATCAAACCCTTCCCATCGCGAAGCCCTTCGCGATGTAGTTGCGGACGAAATAAATCACAATTGCGCCCGGAATGATGGTTAAGGTGCCAGCCGCCGCCAACAGTCCCAGTTCATAACCTGCGCTAGACGCCGTTTTGGTCATTGTTGCCGCGATGGGTTTTGCCGCAACGGCGGTCAGCGTCTTGGCCAACAGCAGCTCTACCCACGAAAACATGAAGCAGAAGAAAGCCGCCACGCCCACGCCCGCCTTGATTGTCGGGATGAACACCGACACAAAAAACCGCGGGAAGGAATAGCCGTCGACATAGGCCGTTTCATCCAATTCTTTTGGCACGCCGCCCATGAAGCCTTCTAAAATCCACACCGCCAGCGGGATGTTGAACAGGCAATGCGCAAGCGCAACAGCCAAATGGGTGTCAAAGATGCCCACGGCCGAATACAGCTGAAAGAACGGCAAGGCGAACACCGCCGCTGGCGCCATCCGGTTGGTCAGCAGCCAAAAGAAGAGCTGTTTGTCACCTAGAAAGCGATAGCGCGAAAAGGCATAGGCGGCGGGCAGTGCAACAGCGATCGAAATTACGGTGTTCAGCGACACATAAATGATCGAGTTGATGTAGCCCCAATACCATGTCGGGTCGGTGAATATGGTCCGGTAGGCATCCAGCGTGAACGTCTGTGGAAACAGTGAAAAGCCCGAAAGGATTTCATTGGTGGTTTTGAAGCTCATCGCGACGAGCCAATAAATCGGCAGCATCAGAAAGAGGATGTAAAGAATAGGAACGAGGGATCTTTTCTTCATGGTGGGGTCCTCAGTTCAGGTCATCTTTGGTCATCAAGGTGTAAAACAGCCAAGAAACCAAAAGGGTGATTGCGAAATAGATCAGCGACATTGCAGCCGCGGGGCCAAGGTCAAATTGTCCAAGGGCAATTTTCACAAGGTCGATCGACAAAAGCGTGGTTGAGTTGCCTGGCCCCCCCCCCGTCAGCACGAAGGGTTCGGTGTAAATGTTGAAACTGTCCATAAAACGCAAAAGGATCGCGATGGTCAGGACGTTCTTCATTTTTGGCAATTGGATATAGCGAAACACCGACCAGTTTGAGGCACTGTCGATCTTGGCAGCTTGGTAATAGGCGTCTGGAATAGACACCAAACCGGCGTAAGACAGCAGCACAACAAGCGATGTCCAGTGCCAGACATCCATCGTGACAATGGTAATCCACGCCGCAATTGGATCTTGGGTCATGTCATAGTGAATGCCCAAGACGTGGTTCACAAAATACCCCAACAGACCAATGTCAGGCAGGGCAAAGATATTCCACATCGCGCCAACAACATTCCAAGGGATCAACATCGGCAAGGCCATAAGAACCAGACAGACCGGCACCCAAAAGCCCTTTCGCGGCATGGACAGGGCGATTGCAATACCCAAGGGCACCTCGATAATCAGGATCAGAAAGGTGAACAGAAACTGGCGGCCAAGGGCCGCGTGAAACCGTTCGGACCGTAAGATTTGTTCGAACCATGTCAGGCCTTCCCAGAAGAAAAGGTTGTTGCCAAACGTCTCTTGAACCGAGTAATTGACCACCGTCATCATCGGGATCAACGCGTTGAAGGCGACCAGAATGAGAACCGGCAGCACAAAGAACCAGGCTTTTTGATTTACGGTTTTCATACTGTGGCCTCCTGCAAGGCGGGATCTGTGGCGATCCAGCCATCGGCATAAATGCGGGTTTGGTCTTGTTGAAATTGCAGATGCACAAGATCCCCTTGGGTGGGTGCAGGACCGTTCAGAATGGCCGAGATTTTCTGATCGCCCGCCATGGCTTCCACCACGTTGTGACGACCAACATCGGCAACCCGGCTGACACGCGCCTCAATCCCGGTGTCGCCAATCTGCACAAATTCAGGGCGCACACCAATTTCGATACGGCCGGTTGTGTTCGGTTTCACAGCGCCTTCCAGCGGCACGTTCTGGCCTTGAAAAAACGCAGCACCTTCCCGCAGTTCAGCGGGCAAAACATTCATGCCGGGCGAGCCGATAAAATGCCCCACAAATGTATGCGCGGGACGCTCAAACAGCTCAACCGGGGTGCCAATTTGCACAACATCCCCCTCTTCCATCACCACAACCTGATCCGCAAAGGTCAGCGCCTCGGTCTGGTCATGGGTGACATAAATCATGGTGGCCTTGACGCGTTGGTGCAGCTCTTTCAGCTTGGATCGCAGCTTCCATTTCAGATGCGGATCAATCACCGTCAACGGTTCGTCAAACATCACAACATTCACATCGTTGCGCACCAATCCGCGCCCCATTGAGATTTTCTGCTTGTTGTCTGGTGACAAGCCCGATGCGCGGCGATCCAGCATATCTGTCACCTCAAGCATCTCAGCGATTGCCAACACCCGTTCACGTACGGTGTCTTCGTCGCGACCGCGATTTCTAAGCGGAAAGGCAAGGTTGTCGTAAACCGTCATCGTGTCGTAGATGACCGGAAACTGGAACACCTGTGCGATATTGCGTGCGTCAGGAGGTAAGGTTGTAACATCTTGTCCATCAAACAAAATTTGACCCTCAGATGGAACCAGCAGGCCCGAAATGATGTTCAGTAGCGTCGATTTTCCGCAGCCCGATGGGCCAAGCAAAGCATAAGCACCGCCATCTTCCCAATCGATGTCCACGTGTTTCAGCGCGTAATCCTGTGGCCCTTGCGGATTGCTCATATAAGAATGCCGCAGGTCTTTTAGTGTGATCTTAGCCATGTTGCCCCCCTTCAGGCGGCGCGGGTGCCATCGGGCGCAAAATAAAGGCACGCCCCGGCATCCATGTAAAATATGTGGTTTTCGCCGACTTCATAAGGATGCGCGCCATGTGCCAGCGAGACCCAACTGTGATCGTCAAATTCAAAATGCGCCGAGCTTTCTGACCCGCTCAGCTCGGTGACGGCGATGCGCCCATCCAAGGGTACGTTGGCCGCCTCAGACGCATGGGGCAAAATATGGTTCGGACGCACTGCCACCGTATAATTGCCATCCGTGAGCCCCGCAGATTTCTGATCCGCCACCCAAGCGATCTCGCCCATGGTGAATTGATCACCACGTTTGATCACCGGTGCAGAGTTGATCGGCGGGTCCGAGAAAATGCGAGCCGCAGCCAGTGTGGTGGGCGCGCGGTAAATATCCGCGGTTGTGCCAAACTGCGCGACGTTTCCATCTGACATCAATGCCGTCTGGCCGCCCAGCAACAAGGCCTCTTCGGGTTCGGATGTGGCATAGACGACCACCGCGCCGCGGCCTGCAAAAAGCTCTGGCAAAAGTTCACGCAATTCTTCGCGCAATTTATAGTCAAGGTTGGCCAGTGGTTCGTCCAGAAAGACGGCTTGGCTGTCCTTGGCAATCGCCCGCGCCAAGGCGCAGCGTTGTTGCTGCCCTCCTGACAATTCATGCGGGCGGCGGTGCAGCATTGGGCGCAGCTTAAGGATGTCGGCGGCCTCTTCCACGCGACCTTGAATTTCAGATTTCGCCAGTCCAGCCACCTTCAGCGGCGAGGCGATGTTGTCGTAGACAGTCATGTGGGGATAGTTGACGAAAAACTGGTGCACGAGGCTGATTTTCCGTTTCTGTGTCGACAGCTTTGTCACATCAACACCGTCCATCAAAACCTGACCGGATGCGATCGGGTCCAGACCCGCCATCATCTTAATCAGGGATGTTTTACCCGCCCCTGTTTGCCCCAGAAGCACATTGAAATGCCCTTTGTCCAAGGTCAGGTTTGTGGGCTTGATATGCGTCACCCCCTGCACTTCCTTGGTGATATCTTTCAGCACAAGTGCCATCGTTTGTCCTTGCTTGAAGTTGCGCCAATCGGTGGGCAGGGTGGCTGAGGCCCAAAAGGCCCCAGCCTTTCACGTCACGCGGTTTGCACCGCATGACACGGGAGAAACCTAGTTGGATCCCCAGCGCGCAACCAATTCGTCATAGTTGACGGTTTGGCCTTCGGGCTTTTCGTTGCTCAACTTCGGTTTGGCACCGCCGTTGGCATACCACCACTCTGCGTCCTTCTCTTCGTTCAAACGAGGACCACAGCCGCCATAGACGTTCTGTGCTTCGTCCGCACGTTGCATCCGGGCCATGGTAATATCCATTTCCTCGGCAAGACGGTTCATCGCTTCTTGTGGGGTAAAGGCACCCGAGTTCACGTCACCGATTTGCTGCCACCAGATTTGCGCGAGCTTCGGATAGTCAGGCACGTTGATGCCAGTAGGGGACCATGCCACACGATCAGGCGAGCGGTAGAATTCCACCAGACCACCCAGTTTGGGGGCACGTTCGGTGAAGCTTGCATGATTAACAGAGCTGTCGCGAGTGAAGGTTAAACCAACATGTGATTTTTTCACGTCCACGGTTTTTGAGGTCACGAACTGGGCATAGAGCCAAGCCGCTTGCGCACGATCAGATGGGGTTGATTTCAGGAAGGTCCAGGACCCTACATCCTGATAGCCAACCTTTTGACCTTCTTCCCAATACGGGCCATGTGGGCTTGGTGCCATGCGCCACAGAGGGTTGCCGTCGCCGTCAACCGTGTTGTTGCCTTCGGACTGTGGCTTGACCATGTCTGCGGTAAAGGCGGTGTACCAAAAGATTTGCTGGGCCACGTTGCCTTGTGCCAAAGCAGGCAGCGACTGGTAGAAGTCATAGCTTGCCGCACCGGGTGGGGCGTAGTTGCGCAGCCATTCGTCCCACTTGCGGATTGCGTAAACTGCGGCTGGACCGTTGGCCGCGCCACCGCGTGTCACACTTGCGCCTGATGGGTTACAAGACCCGGCCTCCATACGAATACCCCATTCGTCGATCGGGATCCCGTTTGGCTCACCTTTTGAACCTGCACCGGCCATCGACAGCCAAGCATCGGTCATGCGCCAACCCAGATCGGGGGCGCGTTTGCCGTAGTCCATGTGACCGTAGATATCGACACCATCAATGTTCTTAACATCTTTTGAGAAGAACTCGGCGATGTCTTCATATGCGGACCAGTTCACTGGGACGCCCAGGTCATAGCCGTATTTTTCTTTAAACGCCGCTTGCAGGTCTTCGCGGTCGAACCAATCTTTGCGGAACCAGTATAGGTTGGCAAATTGCTGATCTGGCAACTGATAAAGATCGCCGTCAGGTCCGGTTGTGAACTGGGTGCCCATAAAGTCATCCAGATCCAAAGTCGGTGACGTGGTCGCAGCCCAATCCCCCGCCATTTGGTCGGTCAAATTATATGCCAACTGCAGGCGCGAATGCGTGCCAATCAGATCACTGTCGTTCACGTAACCATCGTAAAGGTTTCGCTGGGTTTGCATCTGGGTTTGAACCGCCTGCACCACTTCGCCTTCACCAAGGATCTGGTGATTGACTTTGATACCGGTGATTTCCTCAAACGCTTTCGTCAACACTTCGGCTTCATAGCCGTGGGTTGGAATGCCTTCTGACAGCACGTTGATTTCCATACCGGAAAACGGCTGTGCAGCTTTGATGAACCAGCTCATTTCGGCCATCTGTTCATCTTTGTTTAGTGAAGAAGGTTGAAATTCACTATCAATCCAGCGTGTCGCTGCAGCCTCATCGGCATAAAGCGAGTGTGTTCCCGCAATTACGGCTGTCGCCGCCACTGCGGACATAAGATACATACGCATCTTGTCCTCCCAATCTTTTTTATTTGCCGGCCTCCCGCCGGATAGGGCACGTTTGCAAAGTCAGCGCTAACAGTCAACTAATAAATTAGTAGTAAAGGAAATAGACATCCATTTTAGCACCGTTCCCGCGCTTGAATGACCACGTTCAAAGGGGGGCTGCACAGACAACCTTTGTGTCACTTCGCTCACAAACCAATTCAAAGTCTGGCTCCACGTTTTGATTGGTGAAAAAGGTATCAACCTCAGCAATCGACCCGATCCGGGCGGGCGCGGTTCGTTTGAATTTGGAACTGTCTGCCGCCAAAAAGACCTTGTCGCTTTGGCGAATGATGGCATGACTGACCTCAACCTCTTGTATGTCAAAATCCAGAATGTCGCCCTTTTGACTGAGCGCCGAACATCCAATGATCCCAAAATCAAATCGAAACTGTTCGATGGTTTTGGTGGCCAGATAGCCAATCAACCCCCCGTCAGATCGACGCAACGTGCCCCCGGTGACAACCACATCCACATCCGGATTTTCAGCCAGAATATTGGCGATGTTGACGTTGTTGGTCACCACCAACAGACCCGAATGATGAAGCAGTTCGGCCGCAATCGCCTCTGTTGTTGTGCCGATATTAAGAAAAATGGCGCAATCATTGGGGATCTGGGCCGCACAGGCGCGCGCAATATCGACCTTTGAGGCCTGCATCAAAGCGCGGCGTTCATCATAAACGATATTTGACGTGCTTGACGGCAGCACCGCACCACCATGCATACGGTCCAGTTTTCCATCTTCGGCCAATTCGGTCAGATCACGGCGAATGGTTTGCGGAGTGACCCCAAAATGTTCAACCAGACCCTCAACCGTGACTTTCCCTTCACGGCGAGCAATGCGGATGATCTCTTGTTTTCGCAACAACTGGCTCATGCGCGCCTCCTCCGAAGGCAAGTGAATGGCGTTTCCAATTTGATCGTCAGCCGCAGAATCACGCACAGATCGAGGTTTTTCTTTTCGATACTTTGCGCCTGATGTTCGTTTTTCAAAAGCCCTGCAGCACGGAAAATCCTAATTTTTTCAAAAAGACCGATCATAACGAAAGAATCCGCAAATAATTCTTTTCTTTCCTGTTCGCTTTTGCAAAAATCCAACGCGTTGACGGTCCCACATCTGGCGAACGATCAGGAGGATGCAAATGCAAACAGATTTTGACGTGCTGGTGATTGGTGGGGGCATCAATGGCTGCGGGATTGCGCGGGATGCTGCGGGGCGCGGGCTGTCTGTTGCTTTGGTTGAAATGAACGACCTTGGCGGGGCGACCTCTGCCGCATCCACAAAACTGTTTCATGGCGGGTTGCGATATCTTGAGTTTTTTGAGTTCCGTCTGGTGCGAGAGGCCTTGATCGAACGTGAAACGCTGCTGCGCGCGATGCCCCATATTTCTTGGCCGATGCGGTTTGTCCTGCCTTTGCATCCCAGCATGCGGTTTGAAAACAGCACGCCGACCTCTCGGGTGCTGAATGTTCTTATGCCGTGGATGAAAGGGCGCCGCCCGGATTGGCTGATCCGGTTGGGGCTCTTTATGTATGATCACCTTGGCGGGCGCAAAATCCTGCCTGGCACCAAAAGCATTGATCTTCGTACAGGCCCGGAAGGGGCCCCGCTGAAAGACACATTTGAACACGCGTATGAATACTCAGACTGCTGGGTCGAAGATTCTCGGCTTGTTGTGCTAAACGCCCGTGATGCAAAAGACCGCGGGGCTGAAATTCTGACACGACACAAGGTGGTCGGCGCCACGCCCATTGACGGTGGATGGTCTGTGTCCGTTAAGGACACCCAATCCGGCACGCGCAAAACCCTGACGGCCAAAGTTGTGGTCAACGCCGCTGGTCCTTGGGTGGCGGATGTGATGAACGGCGCGTTAAAGGTCAACCAAGAGGCAAGCGTGCGTTTGGTGCGCGGCAGCCACATCATCGTTAACCATCTGTTTGAACACGACAAATGCTATTTCTTTCAGGGCACGGACGGGCGGATTACATTTGCCATCCCCTATGAAACCGACTTTACCCTGATCGGCACAACAGACGCCGAACACGATGATCCATCGGTCAAACCGGAATGCACCCCGGCCGAGCGTGACTATCTGATCACTTTCGCCAACCAGTATTTCAAAACCCCCATTTCAGCAAAAGATGTGGTCTGGACCTACTCTGGCGTGCGGCCGCTTTATGATGACGGCGCCAGCAGCGCAACCGCAGCCACACGCGAATATGTGTTGAAATTAGATCGAAGCCGGGGGGCCCCAGCGCTGAACGTCTTTGGTGGCAAGATCACCACCTATCGACGGCTGGCAGAAGAGGCACTTAAGGACCTGCGCGCGGTTTTCCCTGACATGCCAGACAATTGGACCGCGGGCGTTGCTTTGCCGGGCGGGGATTTTCCAGTGGACGGTGTCGAGGCACTGATCACGGATCTTCTGCAATCCTTTCCTTTCCTGACCGACCGTTGGGCCCGCCGCCTTGTGCGAGCTTACGGCACCGAAGCAAAAGACCTTTTGCGCTGCGCAAAAACGGCTGAGGATTTGGGGAAAGACTTCGGCCAAACCCTAACCGAACGCGAAGTGCGTTGGTTGGCGGAAAACGAATTTGTCACCAAAGCAGATGACATCCTGTGGCGCCGCAGCAAGCTTGGCTTGCGATTGACACCTGAACAGGTGATTGCATTGACGGTTTGGATGGATGAAAACATCCAACCACCAGCCGATCCGGCTTTGGGGCAGGAGAGCGCGCTTTGACACCACCCGATTTCCATCCTGTCCACACCGCTGCGCCTACGCGCCACTCTTTACGCCTTACCGCCCATTTCGTAAGGCTAGAGGACCCCCTTCAATTGACTTCAGCAGAACAGGCCGCCCCATGAAATATGTCCTTTCTCTTGACCAAGGCACAACGTCGACCCGCGCGATCTTGTTTGACAAAAACCTGTCACATGTCGCCGCCGCGCAAGAAGAGTTCGCCCAGCACTTCCCCGCGTCTGGCTGGGTCGAACATGACCCAAGCGATCTGTGGGCAACAACCGTTGCCACCTGTCGCGGTGTTATTGAACGCGCCGGCATTGACGTCACAGACATTGTGTCCATCGGCATCACCAACCAACGCGAAACAACTATTGTATGGGACAAGGCCACTGGCCAACCGATCCACAACGCCATTGTCTGGCAAGACCGCCGCACCGCTGCCATGTGCAAAACGCTGCGCGATGCGGGGCACAGCGACATGTTTGCCGATCGTACCGGACTTTTGATCGATCCATATTTTTCAGCGACCAAGCTGAAATGGATCTTGGACAATGTTGAGGGGGCGCGCCAACGTGCCTTAAATGGTGAACTGCTGTTTGGCACAGTCGACAGCTTTCTGATCTGGAAGATGACCGGCGGCAAAAGCCACGTCACCGATGCCACCAATGCCGCGCGAACGATGCTCTATGACATCCGCAAAGGGCGGTGGAGCAAGACAATCTGCGATATGTTTGACATCCCATTGTCGATGCTGCCGCAGGTGCGCGACAGTGCCGATGATTTCGGCATGACACAGCCCGACCTGCTTGGTCGCGCCATCCCTATTCTGGGCGTTGCCGGGGATCAGCAAGCCGCCACCATCGGGCAAGCGTGTTTTCAGCCCGGCATGTTGAAATCAACATACGGCACCGGATGTTTTGCTTTATTAAACACTGGCGACCGGCCTGTTCGGTCGCAAAACCGCTTACTGACCACCATTGCCTATCAGTTGGATGGCAAGCCAACATACGCTTTAGAAGGGTCCATTTTCATCGCAGGCGCCGTCGTGCAATGGCTGCGTGATGGTTTGAAATTGATCCATGAGGCCAGTGAAACACAAGGTCTGGCAGAGCAAGCTGACGCGGACCAGCCGGTGATCCTTGTCCCTGCGTTCACGGGGCTTGGGGCCCCCTATTGGAACGCTGACTGCCGTGGTGCCATTTTTGGCCTGTCACGTAATTCTGGGCCAAATGAACTGGCCAAGGCGGCGCTTGAAAGTGTTGGCTTTCAAACCCGTGATCTGCTTGAGGCAATGCATGCCGATTGGGCGGATCAAGGCGGCGAAAGCGTTCTGCGTGTGGATGGCGGCATGAGTACCTCAAACTGGACCATGCAATTTCTGTCTGACATCATCGGTGCCCAAGTTGACCGCCCGAAGGTACAGGAAACCACGGCGCTTGGGGCGGCTTGGCTTGCCGGTATGAAAGCGGGGTTTTACCCGGCACAAGAAGAATTTGCGCGCCAATGGGCTTTGGATTGCAGCTTCCAGCCACAAATGGCGGATACTGATCGCGACCGACGTTATGCGGATTGGAAACGCGCCGTGACCTGCACCCTAGGATACTAAACTAAAGATCGTTAATCAGACTGTTTCCGCTTTTCGGTTAATAGCTTTGCAAGGGTTTCTACAGAAGGTGGTTATCACGTGATCGATACTCTGTCGGTTTAGAAAGGCGTGATGTGTTGTGTAATTGGTTGCAGAAGACCTTTAAATCCCTTGGGGACCGCGCGTATCTTCCTGTTTGGTTGGCCGTTGTTGGCGTTGTCATTGCTGTGGGTCTTGCTGATCGGCAAAATCAAACCATTCAGCTTCAAAACCTTCGGGCAAGTGTACAAAACGAAGCAAGCCTTATTCGGTCGCGGTTAGAGGGATATCTGAACGCAGACATCCAGCTGGTCAAAGGATTGGTTGCCGTATTGTCCACAAATCCCGACCTTGACCAGACAAAATTCAGCGAAATTGCCGCGCAAGCCATCGGCAATAAAAAAGAATTCACCAATATCGCTGTGGCACCAAATTTGGTGGTTCAAATGGTTTACCCATATGAGGTGAACAAGTCGGTTCTTGGTCTGGATTACACCAAGAACGCAGACCAACGAGCCTCCGCCTTGCGGGTTCGAGACAGCGGCGAAATGGTTTTGGCGGGGCCCGTAAATCTGGTTCAAGGCGGGTTGGGTTTCATCGGGCGCTTCCCAATTTTCGTGGGCAAACAAGGTGAAAGGACGTTTTGGGGCATCACATCCGTCGTCTTAGATGCAGGAACGATTTACGAAGAAACGGGCCTTTTGGATCCGAATTCTAACATAGAAATCGCACTAAGTGGCCGCGATGGTATAGGGCCCATAGGTGAGGTTTTCTTTGGCGCGCCATCAACGCTTGAGGCCGCCCCGGTCCTGATGGACATTGTGTTGCCCGTTGGACGCTGGCAACTGGCTGCCATTCCCAAGGCGGGGTGGTCTACGCCATCCAAAGACCTGTGGCGACTTCGAATACTCCTTCTCGGTGCCGGGCTTCTTGTCCTCATCCCGACCTTTTTGGCGTGCCACCTTTCGGCAATCCGCCAAGGTGTCATCAGAGCCTTAAGTAAAAGAGAACTCGAGCTTGAAGCCAAACAAGCAGAGCTGAAACGCCTTTCCGCCGTAGCACAAAACGCATCAGACAGCATCGTAATAACCAGCCCGGACACAAAGATTATTTGGGTAAATGAGGCGTTCACGAAAATGACCGGCTACTCCGCACAAGAGGCCTTGGGGTATACACCGGGTGAACTTTTGAACGGCCCCGAAACAGATCCCGAAGTAAACAAAATCATTATGGACCACAAGCTATGTGGAGAGAGCCTTCGGACGGAAATTTTGAACTACACAAAGTCTGGTGAAAAGATCTGGGTTGATACGCGCACCGTCCCTGTTTTGGACGAAAATGGTCATGTAACAATGATAATTGGCATTGAACGGGATGTGACTCAGACCAAATTGCATGAACTAGAACTGGCAGAAGCCAAACGAGTTGCAGAGCAATCAGATCGTGTGAAATCTGAGTTTCTAGCAAACATGAGCCACGAAATTCGCACGCCAATGAATGGTATAATGGGCATGGCCGACCTTTTGACAGAATCCCCACTGAGTGAAGAAGATCGACAATGCGTGGATACAATCCGAAGTTCTTCCGAGGCATTGTTAAAGATTATCAATGACATTTTGGATCTGTCTCGTCTGGAAGCTGGCAAGCTGTCAATGTCCGACGTTAATTTTGATTTAAGGTCTTGTATCGACGGCGTGGTGGAGGTGCTGCGCCCCACCGCAAGCATTAAAGGATTTCCAATCAGCGTTGCCTACGACAAAGACCTCCCCTCCTCGGTGCGCGCAGATGACGGGCGGCTGCGACAAATCTTACTCAACCTTGCAGGCAACGCCGTAAAATTTACCGCAAAGGGTCACGTCTGCCTGCATGTCAACACAAGCCCCGATGATCCCTACCGTTTGATTGTTTCCGTCGAAGATACCGGGATTGGTCTGGATGAGAGCGAAGTGAAACAAGTCTTCGACAGGTTCTCTCAGGCTGATGCGGCCATCACCAGAGCGTATGGGGGGGCGGGGCTCGGCTTGACCATTTCACGCCGTTTGGCCGAGCAAATGGGTGGCGGTATTTCACTGGAATCTGAAAAAGGGGTCGGAAGCCGATTTACCGTTGAAATACAAACCAAACCCACAAAAGGCCCCATCGAAGAGCGCATTCAGGAGCAGGAACTTGACCTGAGTGCAATCCGAGGTCGCCGCATATTGATCGCGGAAGACAATCGAACAAACCGCCTTTTGCTTGGCAAATATTTATCCGACCTCACGGTGGAGTTGATTGAAGCAAAAGATGGACAATTGGCCACCGAACTCTGCGCCAAACATCACCCGGATATTATTCTAATGGACATGTCTATGCCGACAATGGACGGCATTACCGCAACAAAAACCATCCGTAACATGACCATTCCACAACCCTTGATCATTGCTCTTACGGCCAATGCTTTTCAAAGCGACCAAGACGCTTGCCTTAAGGCGGGCATGGACGCTTTCCTCTCCAAACCAATTAAAAAAATGGACTTACTAAGGGAAATCGCAACCGTTCTTGCGGCCGCGCAGCTGCAGAAGTAGACCTGCCCCATCCATCAGGCTCTCCCCAAACACCTTCTAAAGAATTATTACCTATAGGTATCAATCACCTGTTGGGTGACACCGCAATCTTGCCGGCACTCTCACCATACTCCAAAGCGTGCCGATACTCCTTTTGCTAAAGCCAAACGTGATCAGCCATGCTTTGGTCAAAGGCGCAGACCCCAGAGGGGCTCATGCGGCAATCAATCAAACGTCAGGACATAAAGGTGATTTCTGGCATACGCTCCAAGATCGCAATATCGTCCAGATAGACATCTGTCATATCGTCGATAAAGTTCTGCGACCACCCCGGAAGATCAATTTCTTCTTCGATGGCATCCTCGGAATGGAAGTATTTCAGGAACAAAGACTGCACCTGAACACGCTGTGCCTCGGTCAGTTCCGGACGCTGTTCCAGATATTTTTCAAGCCGCTTTATGCCTTGTTCAGACATCACCTCACCTAGAATATCATGCGCGCCGGAAAACCGGAAAGACGGCCCAAGCCCCGTCACCTTACCTAGGATTTTTGGCCAAATCAGGGGGGTATCTTCATTGCACCAAACTGTAATTGGGCTATCCGGATTGTCCGCCAAAATATCTTTCACCACCTGCGACCACCGCAGACCAAGAAGATCGGCGCCAGCAGAAAACTCTTCCCAGGTCTTAGCTTTTTGAGATGCAAAGACCGCTGGAATGAACGTTGCCGGGTTGCGTATTCCAAGGAAAAACTCACACCGGTTTTGACGGAAAAGTTCGCGCAGTTCTTCTGTGTTCCGGCCCGCGTTTTTATACATCCGCCCACCGTTCAACAACCACGCTGGCACACCCAAAAACCCCGGATCTGTCAGGATCAAACGAGACACCTGGTGTTCCTTGATAATATTGGCCAGCAGCAACTCGCGCTCTTCATCCGCAACATAGGCGTTGGCTTGCTTTTCCAAGAGCTGCCCGACATCCTTTTTATAGGTCCCCGGACGACGGATCATGATACCCATATCAAAAAGGGTTTTCGCATCTTTTCGTAACGACCACGTCAGTTGGCCATTGTCTGTATGTGGGGCACCAATGTGAACCGCGACGGTAATATCTCGCAAATTTTGAACCGCATCAACTTCGGTCACATTGTCCTCCGATACAGACATCTAACACCTTCGCGGCGGCGTAATTTCACCCTAAACGCATCAGCATTTTTCGAAAATACGGGTCATCGCGTTGGCGTAATATATGCTGGCAAACTTGTTTGGCAAGGGCCGGGTGGCCACGATCCAACGCCAGATTGGCCAGCTCGCGCTGAAACCTCGGGAAACTGTGCCGGGTCCGCAGCAGGTTGTGGAACTCATGCGCGGTCATCTCGCCAGAAATGGTCTTTTTCGCGATGGTTTGCAAAACGCCCATCTGTGCCAAAGAGGACCCTAACCGATGCCCCAACAAAGGACAGCGCCAAAAGGTGACATTGCCACCGGTATAGCGCGCGGCATGCGCCGCATCCGGCCCCACGTAAGGGTCAAACATGATATGCACATCTTTGGCCGCTTGGCTGGACATTGCAGCATCCCCAAATGGGCCGGAAAAATCACGGGACCACGCCTTTTTGTAGCGCATTTCCCAAGGAACAAGCGTTTTGTCCAAGGTCGATTGCGGGCTGATGGTAAACACCGTTGATCCCGGCGCCGCCGCAGAATACGCCGCCGCCGCATACCCCCCCATCGAGGCGCCATAGAACACCACGCGCTTGAATTTTTTGAAAAAGCCACTGTCCTGAAGGTCGGTAAATTTCTGCGAAACGTCATCACCGCGAAACCATGTCCAACCTTTGGCCATAACCCCTAACATTGACCACCCTTGCGCTTCGATGAAATCAAAACCCCAAGGGCGGCGATCTTCGCGTTTCGTCATCGCAATGTCGAGGTTATCAAAGGTCACAACAAGCGTGTCGCTGCGCGGCACAAACAAAAATGAATGTTCGCCAAGGTCAGAAAAAAATCCATCTTTCCCGGCAAGTTCCTGGGCAACTTTTGACCATTCGCCCGCCGGCTCCTCTTGTGGTTCAACCGACATGACAACCAGCCCATTGCCCCCCCCAGTGGCTGCAACCAATGTGTTGCAGGATCCATAGGTGTTCAGAAACGGATAGCTGCCTGACCCTTTGCGGATTTCCATCACCACCCGACTGATCGGGGTAAGTGCGCGGTCCAGAACATGCTTTATTTTGTTGATTTTCGACTGCACCCCAAACCCATTTAACGACACCAGCACATCATAGGATTTCAGCGCTTTGGGCTTGGTCACAAATGTGATGGCATCCTTATCAACACCTGCCTTTCGCAATGTTGAACTATATGTTTCCTGATGCCGCTTATAGGGGCCGAAATATTGCCCATCATCATCAAGGCAAATAACGTCGATATGACAACCATAGCGGCGATGAAGTGCAATCGCCAACTCTGGCGCCTGACCATTCACGTCTGCAAAACTGCGCACGTCATCAAGGTCTAACGCAGGCATTATGGCGTCTATTTCAAATTGGTCACTCTTCATATTGCTTCAGTTGCCATTTTGGGATGCGCCGGAACAAAACTGACCCACCGCGGCTGACCTGTTGATCATAGGCAAAGCCACTGTTGGACAGCGCATCGAAACACTTTTTAATGCCAATTCGTTTGATTTTCCGCGTGTGTATTTCCAAGAAAACCTTGTCGATCCCGGTCAAATCAAGCGGGGAAAACAGATCACGTTCGCCGCCTTCAATATCAACAATCAGCGTGTTGGCCTTAAACTCTTGGATGATATTCGACAGGCGCAGCGCCGGCACATCGATGGCTTTTACATAGGCATCGTCATCGTCCAAAGACGAAGACCAAAACTGTTCGCGAACATAAAACTTAATTGGACCCTCGTCGCCCTTATCGTTCAACCCAACACAATTGCGCACCTCGGCTGTGGTCAAACCATTCAGCGCATGCACCTCTTTGATGAATTCACACAGGTTGGGGTCCGCCTCGATGCACAAGATATTTTTCACGCCCAGACTGGTGGCCAAAAAGGATGAGATAAACCCGATGCCAGCCCCCAATTCGATCACACGATCCTCTTTGTCGATAAACTTTGGCGTCCCCGTCACCTCATCCAGCTCATATCGGTTTTTCCGAATAGAGCGTTCAATTTTCGGGGTGATCATCGACGGGTTCAGGGGGATTTTGACGCCCTGGGTTTCCAGAATTTCTGTCACTTGGCCTGTCCTATCCGTGTAAGAACCGTAGAGTATTTGCTGTGTTTGATCAGCACGTCCACCGTGCCAAATTCCTTCAAAGTATTGATACCACCCGACCCGCGGCGCACATCCAAAACAATTGCACCTTGATCATTCATTTGATCGCCAAACAACGTCCCATAGGTGCTGATTGGGAAATGGAAACCGCAAGAATACAAACTAATGGCGAGATCAAATTCCCCAAGGAAATCTGTATCCTCATCCAGCGGGTTCACCGTGGTAATCTTTTCTGGCGGCACCCCATTTTCCTCTAAAAATCTGCGGGCTTTGCGCAGGTTAGAATAGCCGCTTGCTTGGTTGCGATAGCCAAAATGCCGATCTTCGCTGTCTTCGATGTCAATCAAAACTAGATCACATCCATATTTGCGATACAGGATAAGGTCGACCAGACCATAACCACACCCGATATCCACGGTTCGTTTCGGCGCAACCTCATCCGCGACTTCGACAAAATTGTCGAACTCACGCTGCGCAATTTTAAACGCGTCTTGCGTAATCTTTTCTCGATGCTCAGCGGCATAAGCCAGCAAAGGTGCATCGTCACCGTCAATCCAGGCGTTCACCTCGGGTCCAACGGGGCCGATTTCGGAACGCTGCAAAACAAGGTTGCCCACATCCGCATCGGTGAACATCGAAAAGTCCAACGCGCTTAGGTCAATGGCATCCGAAATCGCGGTGGCTGTGGGCTCTGCCGCCATCATGTGACGCGTTTTATGCGGATCAATGTCGTGCTTTTTCAAAAGTTCATGAACATAGGACCCCTCAGCAGGGACCCCATCGTATTTCGCCGCAATATTGCGGAACCGCCGCCCCCAGAAATGGATCGACAGCGTGTCATCCAAAATCAATTTCTTCGCCTGATCGCGGCGGTTGGGGTTCAATGTCACACCCGCATTTTTAAACGGCACAGGATAAATCACATGCCCCGGTTTCGAGTGTTTAATCTCTCCGGTGTCTTTCAAAAACCACGTCAGCGCATCCGGACCCCACACACCCCACGGCAACAGCGACACATGTTCGCCGTCACCCCGGTCTTTTCGGGCTTGTAAATCTGCCTGTTTGGCATCGCTATACCACGGTGGGATGGGGTATTCATCACTTGTGAATTTCATCATAGCCTTCAACGTCTTGGACGTTTTTGGCAGGCGCAAAACGCCGTTATTCACCAGTGGTTTTTCGTCTGAAATCCAGCCGTGAAAATGCTTACCCTTCAGCTTCCAGGGCTGACAGCAAAACGCATCGGTATCGGCCCAAACGTAATCGGTTTGAAAAAGCATATGCAGGCGAAACACATCCGCATGATAGGCGGGGCTGCCGGTTTTGGCGTGGCGAATGATATTGTCTGACGGCAGGATGTCATTTGCATCCCGCTGGCGTACGCCTTCGGGGATCCCTTTCACCTCGTCATAGGTAAATAGAACTACGTCATGGCCATGGTCGTGGAAGGATTTTAGACAAAGCTGTTCCAGCCAGCTTAACTCTTCCCCAACCCAAAGCGATGCAATGGTCGGAAGTGCCATTGGTGTCTGCCTCCTCAACTCGCAACTTTCGGCCATTTTTAGCCGTAATTTCATACCCTTCGCGGGCAGTTCTTGCAATTTTTTAACGACCCGGACGCATTCTTGTCAATGCGGCAACCGTCCACGAGGCGCGAACAACCACCCCATTTCCACGCCATTGGTGCAATTTTGCAAACATTCAAAATGCCCCAATTTGTCCACACCTGTGTAATCAACAGGCGTTAATGGGTGGTTTCCCCCTTCTCAACGGTAAACCAGAAATCATCACCGGGTTCATGGTCTGCAACCTCATCCGGAATGACCCCCGGCCCTGACAAAAACACGTTGGCCCCAAAATGGGCATGCATCCGCGACAGGCGCTTCATCTTGCGACTTGTCAGTACCTCAAACAGTTCAAGGAAATCATCGCGGGTTTTCAGCTCTTCGATCTTGTCGCGGTGCATCTTGACCGAATGGGCGTGTGCTGCGGCAATGTCTGGGTCCGACAATAGCCGATCCATCTCGGCGCGCACGGCCGGGATCATCCGCATGATCGAGGTTTCCTCTTCGGCGTTGTTGTTCATCCGAAACCAGTAAGACAGCCCCTGATCGCGATCCACGTGGTTTACCCGCCCACGGTCCCGTTTGACCAAAAAGCTTTCGGCACTGCGCACGGCGTAATGGTTCAACTGCACCAAATCATAGCCATAGGTCGACATGGAACACCGCCACCCGTTGCGATACATGCTGGGCGGCATATCTTTGCCCGATCCATTCACCCAAGCGATGTCTTCCCACAGTTGCGGCTTAAGCCCTTTGGGGCGATGCACCCCAAGTTTCTTAAAGATGCCCGCATTGCGAAACAAAGTCTTAAAACCCCACGCCTGATGCGGCTTTCGGGTCACTTCAAAGGCACAGCGATCAAACGCTTCGATCATCAATTCATCTTTGAAATCGCGCACATTGTTGTTGCCAAACAGACGCCAAGTCATTGAGATCATGTTGGCATTTCCAACCGCTTTAAATAGGTCTTTCAGATGCCCATCGCCGCATTTCACATTGATGAACTCATCCACATCCATACAGACCAACCAGTCTGCGTTGCGGATAATCGGTTCGTCATCAGCCGCTTGCAGGGCGGCATGTTGCGGTTTCAGGTCGGTGTTGCGAAAGGGGTTGTCGCGGTGCTGAACGATACCCTTTTCCTGCAACATATCCAGCATCGTATCAGTGCCATCCGTGCAGTCATTTGTGTACACCAGAAAATCATCCACACCGATCACGCGGTGATACGCGAGCCACTCCAGAATGAACGGGCCTTCGTTTTTCATGGTGGTGACAATGGTGGTTTTCAGCGTTTTATTTTTCGATTTCTCAAGTTTTTCTTCGGGAATGCGCACGGGCTTAGCCCCAAAGTAATTCTGTGAAAGCGCCAACAGATCCGGGGCTTCAACCAAGCTGGTTTTAGGCACGATCTTGGACACAGATTCTGTGGGGTGGCGCAGCGCCATATAGCGATAAAAGGGCACCGCCACATCCGGTTCAGGGTCCGCGCCAACAACACGGATCAGCCGCCAAATAGCCTTTTCCCCAATCTTTTTCGGGGCGACACACCAACGACGCCGGATCGCGTTGCTGTCAAATTGCACGCAAATGTGGTCACCGAAACTGGCCTTATCCCCATTGCGCACGCGCCAAGGATAGGCTTGCCGCCCTTCAAGTGCCACATAGCCCGCCGGCGCATTGGCCGCCAAATCAAACACGGACCCGCCTTTTGGCACGGTGATCAGGTCAAACAGATCAACATTCGCCACGGCCCGCGCGTCAGATAAAAACCGGGCGCGCATTATTTCATAGATAATCATTTCCCCCAGAGGCGAGGTCCAAGCGTCGGCAGGCGGGATCTCCATCCGGTCTTTGCCCGGCGCACCATGCACATTAAAGGGATGCGCCTCATCCGGCAGGTCAGCTTTGCCAAGCGGCGTATCGGCGTGGATCACCACCAAACGCTCTAATCCATCAAGCTTTTTGACCTTCTGTTTCAGCTTGGCGGCAAATTTCGCGCTGTGTTTGGGTTTGGCACGGTCGATAATCACCGCGGCCTGCATCCCGTGTTGCGTCACGTGATAGCTGAGCCAATCCAGGGTGGTCTTAAGGGTTTCACCATTACGCACCGCGACCAAGACGTTCAGGTTTTCAAACAGGTCCGTTTCGTTTTTGCTCAGCACAACTTCGGTGTTTTGATCCTGCAGCTCAAGCGTGACCCGATCACGGCTTTTAGCAAAGACAAGATCAACAACGGGGGCGCCACCAAAGTTATGGATGATCGTTTTATGTGGCTCTGGTGTCACCTGCAGCCCGTCAATTTCTGACCCGGACGCAAACACCAAACGCGCGACCCGCTGGCCGTTAAACACGGTCTCAACAGCATCAAGCAAAACCGCTTTGTCAAAGGTCCAAACCGCCAACTCGCGTTCAAGAACCCGCTTGCCATTCACGTCACTGTGCTGCCCAGAAGCCATACTCAATTGCTCATTTACTGTTTCTTATTTTTATATGTGGCGTTCAAAAACACCCCTGCCTCACCCCCTTATAACAGCAAAATTGCTCTTTCGACCACAGAGAGCTATGGGGAAAACTCATGAGGGGGCGCCCCAAGCCCCTGCCGCACAAAAAACGCCGCCACAGCAAATGCATGTGACGGCGTTATAAACTCTTTAAAGTACAGATTAGTCTGCGTCAGCGACCCCTTCCGCCCGCAAGCGCGCCCGCCGGGCACGGTAGCTGGGCAAGATCACCAACAGACAGGCCAACCCCAACAGCCCCATGGTCATCGGACGTTCAAGGATAAACCCGATGCCATCATAAAGCTGCATGGACCGCGCAAAGTTATCCTCAAGCATTGATCCAAGGATGAACCCGATGAGAAGCGGCGCCAGCGGATAATCTGCAAAGCGCAGCACGGTCGCCGCAACCCCAAGACCCACAAGAATCAAAAGCTCTGTCGCGTTATTTTGCCCGATATAGGCCCCCATCAGCGTGAAAAACAGGATGAAAGGGATCAGGAAGGTGCGCGGCACCGCCAGCACTTTGGCGATATAGGGGATCAATGGCAGGTTCAGGATCAACAAGATCACGTTACCCACATACATCGAAATAATCACCGCCCAGAAAATCTCGGGCTGATCAATCATCAGGCGCGGACCGGGGGACACATTCAACGCAATCAGCGCCCCCAACAAGATCGCCGTGGTGCCCGACCCCGGAATGCCAAGCGTCAAAAGCGGCACAAACGATCCGGTGCAGGCGGCGTTGTTGGCGCTTTCCGGCGCGGCAAGCCCTTTGATCGACCCTTTGCCAAACTGTTCCTGTTCTTCTTTCGGGGCAATATTGCGTTCAACCGCATAGCCAAGAAAGGACGCGATGGTGGCGCCAGCTCCGGGCAGCACGCCGATCAAGAACCCTTGGATCGACTGGCGGCCAATAACGGGGGCAATCGATTTCGCCTCAGCCCGTGTGATGCGCAGATCTTTGATTTCACCGCCCGTGTCAGAGTTGGACCGACTTGGATCCAGCACCAGATAGATCGCTTCTGGAAGGGCAAACATCGCCATCGCCAAAGTGATAAATCCAAAGCCGGATTGAAGATCCATAACCCCCATGGTGAAGCGTGGCATATTGAACAACGCCCCCTCGCCCACGGTCGCCATCATCAATCCCACAAAGGTCATCAACAGCGCCTTGGCCACCTGTCCGGTGCCCGCAAAGGCGGCGATCGCAGATAGACCTACAACCATCAGGGCGAAATATTCAGCCGAGTGAAACAACAAAGCAACAGACGCCAGCGCGGGCGCAAAAATCATCAACAAGACAGCACCGATTGTGCCGCCGCAAAACGACGAAATCGCAGCCACGGTCAGCGCCTTGCCCGCTTTGCCCTGACGCGCCAGTGGATAGCCATCAAAACTGGTCGCCACGGTCGAGGCCACCCCCGGCGCATTGATCAGGATCGACGAGGTGGATCCGCCAAAAATCGCGCCGTAATACACACCCGCCAACAAGATAAGGGCCGCAGACGGATCACCGATTGAAATCGCAACCGGGATCATAATGGCGATGATCGACATCGGCCCAAGCCCCGGCAACATGCCGATAAACGTCCCGATCAGGCAACCGCCAATCACCATCAAAAGGTTCGAGATTGAAAACGCGGTGCCAAGACCAACAAGAATACCTTCTAACATATCAGCCTCCTACCGCGAAAAATGTGGGCCACGGGCTGAGGAAAATCCCCAACACCTGTTGGACCAAATACCAGACGATGCCCGCGGCAAGCGCAGCCACCAAGGCCAAAACGCCGTATCGACGCTCGCCCAAAATAACCGATCCCAGCACCAGAAATCCAAATGTCGCGGCCAGAAACCCGATCGGCCGCAAAAGCAACGCGTAAACCGCCATGAGCCCCAGCAACATCAGCGCCTGCCCCAATTTGTAATCGGTCAAACGGCGATAATTGATCTCGCTTGGTTTGATTTCATCATCCGACTTTTCAATCCCCAGCAAGATGATCAGTGCGCTGAAAATGGTCAGCACCGAAAGCATTTTGGGAAAGGTTGATGGCCAGATTGGATTGCGTTGCATGAAGGGCGGCAATCCCCCATCCATCGTGAAAAAGGCGGTGTAGCCATAGACGAGGCTGATCATCAGAATAATCAGCGCGATCCAGCGATCCAGTGCCATTGGTCCCCTCCCTGGGATAAGTGATCGAGTGGTAAGGGGCACGGCCAGAACCCGGCCATGCCCCGGTTTTCAGGACTTACAGAAAGCCCAGTTCTTTCATCAGATCACCGATGACTTTTTCCTGCTCTTCCAGAAACATTTTGAACTGATCGCCGGAATTGTGAATGTTGACCCAACCGTTGCGCGCGCGCACGGCTTCCCATTCAGGGGTGTCATACATCTTGGTCAACGCCTCTTGATACATCGCCACTTTGTCAGCGGGCAAACCAGGCGCACCAAAGAACCCGCGCCAATTTACAAAGGTGGTTTCCAAGCCCTGCTCAACCATGGTCTGCGCATCCGGGGCCGCGTCTACGCGCCCATCCGCGGTCACACCGATGATCTTCACTTCACCCGCATTGGCCAAATCAACCGCTTCGGAAAAGCCGGTTGAAAGGGCTGCAATCTCGCCTGACAAAAGCGCCGCCATGGCTTTGCCGCCCGCATCATAGGGGATGTATTTCAGCGCTGTGGGATCTTCGCCCGCCGCCTTCATCACCATTGCTGCGACAAGGTGGTCCATCCCGCCGGGAACCGAACCACCGCCAACAGCTGTGCCCCTCATGTCCGCCTTATAGGCCGCAATGAAATCCGACATCGAGTTGATTGGGCTGTCTTTGCCCACAACAATCGCCGCGTAATCGCCGATGGTGCCCGCGACCAACGTCAGGTCACGGAAGTTATGTGGGAACACACCGGTCAGCGAACGGATCACGATCGGGGTGGAATTCACCATCAACGTGCCGTGCTGGCTTGCTGCGTTTTCGATCAGGTAACCAATGGCTTTACCACCACCGCCACCCGACATGTTTTCGTAGGACGCGGTACCAACAAGCCCGGCCCCCATCAGTGCTTCGCCCGTGCCACGCGCGGTGCCATCCCAGCCACCACCGGCGCCACCAGGGATCAAAAAGTGAATGCTGTCGGCCACTTTATGGCCATCGGCCAGTGCGGGGGCGGCAAAGCCCATCGCGGCAACAGCGGCGGTCATCATCATCCGCCGGGTCAGGTTCAGTTTAGTCATGGTATCCTCCCATTTGACAAATCGCGGGCGCACCGCGCATGTCTGAAAGGGAACACGTAAAGCTGACACAAACCTGTCACACGCAAAATGAAAGAAGGCCCCCAGCATGAGATTTCTTCTGGTCGAAGACAACACCAGCCTGGCCAATGCCATCTTGGACAGGTTGCGACTGGATGCCCATGTGGTCGATCACGCCCCCGACATTGAAAGCGCCGAAGCCTTTTCCGCCACAACCGATTACGACTTGATATTGTTGGATATTATGCTGCCAGATGGCGATGGCCGTAGCTTTTTAAAGACCCACCGCAAACGGCAGGTCGAAACCCCGGTGATTGTGTTAACCGCCCGCTCCGAAGTGTCAGATCGGGTGGGTGTTTTGGACCTTGGCGCAGATGATTACATCACCAAACCTTTTGATTTTTCCGAGCTGGAAGCCCGCTGTCGCGCTGTGCTTCGTCGCCGTGGTGGGGGCAGTTCCAATGAAAAACGATTCGGAAATTTACGCTTTGATCCGATGGCAGGCACATTGATTGTGGGCGATCGCTCCGTCACATTGCGCAACAAAGAGCTGCGCTTGCTAGAAGTCTTTTTGGGCGCACCCGATCTGATTTTCTCAAAAAGCAAACTGGTGGACCGCCTCTTTTCCTACGAAGAAGACGTCTCGGAAAATGCCATCGAAGTTTACGTCGGCCGGCTGCGCAAGCACCTGATCGGGTCAGACGTGGAAATCACCACGGTGCGCGGTATGGGCTATCGGATTTCACAGGTATGACGTGGGGGGCGCAACAGAGCATTCAAATCAGCGGCTCCATCCGCAAGCGGCTGCTGATCCAACTGCTTGGAAGCGCCGCTGTGCTGGCTGCGGTCATGATTGTTGCGGTGCTTGGATTTGTACGCGATGTGGCCGAGGAAAGTCATGATCGGATCTTGTCGGCCTCTGCCACCTCGATCCTCGACAGTGTGACCGTAACCGCAGGCGCGCTGTCGGTTGACGTGCCTTATGCCGCCTTGTCTATGCTTGGCAACGTGTCAGATGACCGTGTGTTTTATCGGGTCACAAGCGGGGAAACATTGCTGACGGGCTATGAAGATTTGCCCAAAAGCACACCACAACGCACAACAGAGAACACACAACGACAGCCCGCATTTCAAACCATCGACTACAAAGGCGAAAGCGTGCGTATGGTCACGGCCTCACGGCGGTTGTCCCTGAATGGTATTCCAAAAATCATTGACGTCTCGGTGGCACAAACCCGCGATGGGCAAGCGCAAATCCTAACCCGGCTGACCCGCTCTGCCTTGATGCTTGGTGTGGGGTTTTTCCTTTTGGCATCGGTGCTTGCGTTCTGGTCTGCGCAATCCAGCATCCGCCCGCTGGCCACCCTGACCCAAGCCATTTCGCGGCGCGGCCCCAAAGATTTGCGCCCTGTTTCCCGCCCGGTGCCCAAAGAAATGGCGCCTTTGGTGGCCTCGCTCAACACCTTTATCGAACGGCTTGGCGCGTCCCTGTCGCGCTCTGAGGATTTCATCGCCGAGGCCGCCCACCGCGTGCGCACCCCCTTGGCCACCGTGCGCACGCAAGCCGAAATCACCCTGCGCCGGGTTGACCGTGAAGACAACCGCACTAGCCTGCGCGAAATGATCCGTGCGATCGACGAAAGCTCACGCGCGGCGGGGCAATTGTTGGATCACGCCATGGTCACCTTTCGCATCGACAGCTTGGAACAGGCTGAATTTGACTTATCGGGTCTGGTGGAAGATTTGGTGGAACGGTTGCGGCCCATGGCAGAGCTGCGCGACATAGATTTGTTGTTCACTGGATCTGACCCGCATGTGATCCGTGGTGACCCTATTTTAATCCAAAACGCGGTGCGCAACATTTTGGACAACGCCATCAAATACTCTGCCTCAGACCGCAGTGTGTGGATTGATGTCACCCATAAAGCCGCCACAGAATGCGTGTGCATCCGGGATCAGGCCGGGGGGTTCGGCACCGCAGACACGCGCCTTTTGACAGAACGGTTTGTGCGTGGGGACAACGTGCAAGGCACCGTTGGATCCGGGCTTGGGCTGACCATCGCCCGCGAAGTAACCGAGGCCCATGGCGGCGACATCCATATTGAAACCACCCCAACAGGAGACGGCGCATGCGTCACGCTTTGCTTTCCCTCACTTTAGTCGCCACATGGTTTTTGACCCATACGGCACAGGCGTTTGAGGTTGAGGATCATCGTTGGTTCGGCCCAAAGGATGCGGATGTCCTTCGGGTAATCTCAACCACAGATACCGCCATTTTGACCCCGCTGATTGAAGTATTTTTGCGCGAAAACCCCGGTGTCGGTCTGGACTATGTCGTGGCCAGTTCCAGCGAAGTGATGAAGGCCGTGACCGAAGAAGCCGGACAATATGATGTGGTGCTGTCATCGGCGATGGATTTGCAAACAAAATTGGCCAACGATGGATTTACCCGCGCACATCAATCCGCAGCGACAGACCTGTTGCCCGATTGGGGCGAATGGCGCGGACATATGTTTGCCTTTTCGCAAGAGCCTGCCTCGATTGTGGTTTCTGCCAAGGCCCTGCGCACCGGGGAAGTGCCCCGCACGCGACAGGCCTTGATCTCGCTTTTGCGCGACCAACCGGACCGCTTTCGCGGGCGGATCGGAACCTATGATGTGGCGCAAAGTGGGCTTGGGTATCTTTTTGCCACACAAGATGCACGCACGGCGGAAACCTATTGGCGGCTGATGGAATTGATGGGCGGGCTAGAATTGGAGCTTTTTTGCTGTTCCGGCGACATGATCGAAAGTGTGGCTGAGGGGCGCATTCTGGTCGCCTATAATGTGTTGGGCAGCTATGCCCGCGCGCGCAAAGATTTGGCTGATCAGATTGTGGTGATTGACCCCGAAGATTACACCCATCTGATGATGCGTTCCGCTGTGATTTTGAAAACCGGCGACAACGCAGATATGGCCGCACGGTTTGTCGATCACCTGATCCGTGCTGCTTGGTCCACGCCGCGCCCACCGGAATACCCATTTAGCGATCTCTTGGGGGATTTCACCCTGCAAACCGACGCCCAACGCCCCATCAATCTTGGCCCAGGATTATTGGTTTATCTTGACCGGGCCAAACGCAAGCGGTTCTTGGACGAATGGCAAAACGCGGTGCTACAAAAATAACAGATCAGTCGATCATCGGGAACACATCGGTCTTTTTCACCGTGCCATACACAAAGCTTGTGTCAATTGAGGCAATGCCGCCGATGGGGTGGATACGATTGCGAATAAAATCCTCATAGGCGTCCAGATCGGCCACCACAACGCGCAGCTGGTAATCTGTGGCGCCCGTCAAAACGTGGCATTCCAACACCTCTTCAATGGCCAGAACGCGGCGTTCAAAGTGCTGTACATCCTCTTCATTGTGACGCTCTAACCGGACGCGCACAAACACCGTGATTGGCAATCCATACGCGGCGGCATCCGCCTCGACCGCATAGCCACGAATGGCCCCCGCCGCTTCCAGATTGCGCACTCGCCGCAGGCAAGGCGATGGTGACAGGTTCACCTTATCCGCCAAATCCTGATTGGTCATACGCCCATCTTTTTGCAGCTCGCGGATAATTTGGCGATCTTTGTGATCCATCACTTAAACCTCAATTATTGGCAGATTATGCCAATATACATACAATATATGGCAGACTTCGCAATCCATGACCTTTCAAGCAGTGGCATTATAACAGGGAACCCCGAATTAGGAGCTTGCCATGTCGACCCCAAAAGGCTTTGCCACCCGCGCCATCCACCACGCCTACAACCCGTTGGACAATGGCGGCGCGCTCACACCACCGCTTCACCTAACCTCCACTTTTTCGTTTGAAAGCGCTGAGGCGGGTGGCGAGATGTTTGCCGGCGAGCGCGAAGGGCACATCTATTCCCGCATCTCCAACCCCACCTGCGATCTTTTGGAACAGCGCATCGCAACCCTTGAGGGCGCCGAAGCGGGGCTGGCATTATCCTCTGGAATGGGCGCGATCACCGCCGTTTTCTGGACGCTCTTGTCACCGGGGGACGAAGTGATTGTGGACAAAACGCTTTACGGCTGCACCTTTGCCTTCATGCAGCATGGCCTGGCGAAATGGGGCGTGAAAATCACCCATGTCGACATGACGGACCCAGCAAACCTGCGCAATGCCATCTCAGACACCACCCGCGTTGTGTATTTCGAGACCCCCGCCAATCCCAACATGCGATTGGTGGACATTTCCAAAGTGTCAAAGATTGCCCATGACGCAGGCGCAACCGTTGTGGTCGACAACACATACGCCACGCCCTATTTGACCCGCCCGATTGAGCATGGCGCGGACATCGTTGTGCATTCTGCCACCAAATATCTGGGCGGTCACGGTGATGTGGTGGCCGGCCTTGTGGTTGGCAAATTGGAACAGGTCACAGAAATCCGTCTGGTAGGCATGAAAGACATGACCGGCGCCGTAATGGCCCCGTTTAATGCAATGCTGATCCTGCGCGGGCTGAAAACGCTTGCCCTGCGCATGGACCGTCACTGCGCATCAGCCGCGAAAGTGGCGGATTGGCTTGAGGCCCAACCCGGTGTGGGTGTTGTGCATTTCCCCGGCCTGACCAGCTTTCCTCAGCACGATGTGGCGCGCGCTCAGATGGACCAGCCGGGTGCCATGATTGCATTTGAATTGGACGGTGGGATCGACGCCGGGCGTCAAATGATGAACCGCCTGAACATGATCCAACGCGCGGTGTCTTTGGGGGACGCCGAAACGCTGATCCAACATCCCGCATCCATGACCCACTCGACTTACACACCGGAAGAACGCGACGCGCACGGCATCAGCGACGGTTTGATCCGCCTGTCTGTGGGGTTAGAAGAGGTGGCCGATATCATCGCCGATCTGGATGCCGCTTTGGCCCCCACCTTGGTCCAAGCCGCCGAATAAGGTTACGGGGTGCGCGCACCGCCCGCTTTGACCCGCCGGATCGGGATCGAAGACTGGATCGACGCCACCCCATCCACCTTGGTGAGCTTGCCAACCAAGAAGGCTTCGAAATCTCGCAGCCCTGTGGTGGCAATCCGCATCAGGTAATCCCGATCGCCAGTCATCAACCAGCAATCGACCACTTCGGGAAAACCGGCAATCGCAGTTTCAAACGTGACCAACGCGTCGTCCACCTGACGATCCAACTGGACCGAGACAAAGACAGACACATCAAACCCCAAGGCGGCCTCGTCGATGCGGGCCCCATAGCCGGTGATAATGCCCCCCTCTTCCAACCGCCGAATGCGGCGCGCGGTGGGGGTGGGACTTAGGCCAATTTGGTCAGAAAGGTCTTGCACAGAAATACGCCCCTGTTCGCCCAAATGGCGCAGGATTCGAATATCAAAGACATCAAGTGCGACTGTTTCCACCAGACAACCCTTTAGTATTGGCGTTTTCCTTCAAGACCCTCGCCAACAGAACCATAATTCGCCGGGATGCTGCAAGGCAAACCTTTTAAACTGCACCCCTGCCCCACGCCAGAACCCTGCTTTTCAGCGCGGCAGCAAAGACCAAAGGACGCACCATGACCGCACAATCCCCCACCCCGATCGCAGACATCCAGCACCTGAAAACCGTAGAGCAACGCCTTTTGTGGTTGTCCCATTGGATGATCCACCACGCCAACCATGTGCGCCCCAAGGCGGATGGGATTAAGATCGGCGGGCACCAAGCGTCCTCTGCCTCGATGGTGTCGATCATGACCGCACTCTATTTCAACACGCTGAAACCTGAGGATCGTGTGGCCGTCAAACCCCACGCCAGCCCCATCTTTCACGCGATGCAGTATCTGATGGGCAATCAGACGCGCGAGAAGATGGAGAATTTTCGCGGCTTTGGCGGTGTGCAAAGTTACCCCAGCCGGACCAAAGACATCGACGATGTTGATTTCTCAACCGGGTCGGTTGGCTTGGGCGTCGCCATCACATCTTTTGCCTCGATGATCCAGGATTACATCACCGCCAAGCCTTGGGGCGCGGATGCCCCACAAGGTCGCATGGTGGCACTTGTCGGGGATGCCGAACTGGATGAAGGCAACATCTATGAGTGTCTGCAAGAAGGTTGGAAAAACGACCTGCGCAACACGTGGTGGATCATTGATTACAACCGCCAATCGTTGGACGGGATTGTGCGCGAGGGGCTGTTTGAACGCGTTGAAAAGATCTTTGACGCCTTTGGTTGGGACGTTGTGCGCGTGAAACATGGCGTGCTGCAACGGGCCGCATTTCAGGAACCGGGCGGCGAGGCGCTGCGTGATTGGATTGATGCCTGCCCGAACCAACAATACTCGGCCCTGACCTATATGGGCGGCGCGGTTTGGCGCAAACGCTTGATGGATGACTTGGGGGATCAAGGCGATGTGACCGCGTTGATTGACGCGCGATCCGACACGGAACTGGCCGCGTTGATGGAGAACCTTGGCGGCAATTGCGTGGAAACCATGGCCCAAACTTTTGCGGCGATTACCCACGACCGCCCCACCTGTTTTCTGGCCTATACAGTCAAGGGTTGGGGCACGCCGATTGCCGGCCACAAAGACAACCACGGCGGATTGATGAACAAAACCCAATTTTCCGAATGGCAGTCGAACATGGGCGTTGAGGCGGGGGCGGAATGGGACCCGATGGCAACCGTTGCAGATCCAGCAGCGCTTCAATCCTATTTGGGGCAGGTTCCGTTTTTCGCCAACGGCCCGCGTCGGTTTCATGACGCGCAACTGGATGTGCCCGCAATTGAGCTCAGCTCAGATCGCGAGACGTCAACCCAGATGGCCTTTGGCAAAGTGCTGGATGATTTATCAAAGGGTGACAGTGACTTGGCCTCGCGGATCGTAACCACTTCCCCAGATGTGACCGGCACAACCAACCTTGGCCCTTGGGTGAATCGACGCAAACTTTTTGCCCGCACAGCGCAGGCCGATGCCTTTATCGAACACCGCATTCCGTCCACCGCCAAATGGGAATTCACCCCCGAAGGGCAGCACATCGAGCTGGGCATTGCCGAGATGAACCTATTCCTGCTGTTGGGGGCCGCCGGCCTGTCGCACAGCCTGTTTGGCAAGCGGTTGATCCCAATTGGAACGGTCTATGACCCCTTTGTGTGTCGCGGATTGGATGCGCTGAATTACGCCTGTTACCAAGACGCCCGGTTCATGATTGTCGGCACGCCGTCCGGGGTCACGCTGGCGCCAGAAGGTGGTGCGCATCAGTCGATCGGAACACCACTGATTGGCATGTCCCAGGACGGATTGGCCGCCTTTGAACCCGCCTTTGCCGACGAGCTGGCGGTGATCATGCAGTGGTCATTTGACTATCTGCAACGTGACGGCGAGGGTGATCCAGATGAGCGCACATGGCTGCGGGATGAGACCGGCGGTTCGGTGTACCTGCGCCTGACCACCAACCCAATTGAACAGCCCGGCAAACGCCATGACGACGCCTTCCGGCAAGGCGCAATTGACGGTGGTTATTGGCTGCGCAAACCCGGCCCTAATTGTGACGTTGTGATTGCCTATCAGGGTGCCGTGGCGCCAGAGGCCATCAAAGCGGCGGGGATGATTGGCGAAACCCGGCGCGACGTCGGCGTTTTGGCCGTAACATCCGCCGACCGCCTGAATGCGGGCCTGACCGCAGCACAGCGCGCGCGGTCGCGTGGGAATGCAAATGCCCAGTCTCATGTCGAGCATCTGATGCAAGACCTGCCGCCACATTGCAAACTGGTCACCGTCATCGACGGGCATCCAGCCACTTTGTCCTGGCTCGGCGGCGTCGCGGGCCATCAAACCATCCCTCTGGGGGTGGAGCATTTTGGGCAAACCGGCACAATTGGCGACCTTTATCGCCACCACGGAATTGATGCTGCGGCAATTGTTGAAAAGGTTGCGGGTTTGACCCAAGGGCGGCGCATCGTGTCACACACCAGCTAAGCGGTTACCAGAGCGGGGCTCATCTCCTCGCTCTGGACCACGCATCACGTTTCGCTTGGCGCAATTTTATCTTGGGTGCGCCGTTCAAAATCTGATGCGTCATGACGTTCATGAAGTTGATTTTCAAGCGGCCCCCAAGTGCGGTTCACTTTGCGACCACGCTGCACCGCAGGGCGGTCCAGAATATCATAAGCCCAGCGGCGCAGGTTTTTATAGCTTTCGACCTGCAAAAACTCTCCGGCGTCATAGGCATCCCCCATCACAAGGTTCCCATACCACGGCCAAGTCGCCATATCCGCGATGCTGTATTCATCCCCACCAAGATAGCGATGTTCAGCAAGCTCACGGTCTAATACATCCATCTGACGCTTGGTTTCCATGGTAAACCGGTCGATTGGATATTCAAATTTTTCAGGGGCATAGGCATAGAAATGACCAAACCCGCCCCCCAAATAGGGGGCCGACCCCTGAAGCCAGAACAGCCAATTCATCACCTCGGTCCGGTGGGCAGGATCCTCAGGCAAAAAGCGTCCAAATTTTTGCGCGAGATACAGCAAAATCGCCCCGCTTTCAAACACACGACTGCCTGTATCTGTATCGAAAAGCGCTGGGATTTTTGAGTTTGGATTGACCGCGACAAACCCGCTTGAAAACTGATCACCGTCACCGATCTTGATCAAATGCGCATCATATTCCGCCCCACCTTGACCTTGCTCAAGCAGCTCTTCCAGCAGGATGGTGACCTTTTGCCCGTTCGGCGTTCCCAGCGAATAAAGCTGCATGGGATGCACGCCGCATGGCAGGTCGCGATCATGCGTGGCGCCCGCGATGGGACGGTTGATGCTGGCCCATTCGCCACCATTTTCAGCATCCCAAGTCCAAACTTTAGGGGGGGTATATGTATCTGACATATCGCCTTTTCCTTTATTTCTGGCCGGGTTCTACGCGGGCCCGGCAGTGTTTTCGTCGATATAACGCCAGTCGCGTCAGATCCGCTGACGCCATGCGTACGCCCAAACGAAGGCTGATAGGTTCACAATAGATAGGGGCGGCATGCAGTATTATGCGCCGCCCCAAAATGGATCAGAAATCTAGATTTTCCACCGACAGTGCATTTTGCTGAATAAACTCACGGCGTGGCTCCACCACATCGCCCATCAGCTTGGTAAAGATGTCATCAGCCTCGGACAAATCACCAACCTTCACCTGCAACAACGTGCGGGCCTCATGGTCCAGCGTGGTTTCCCACAGCTGATCGGGGTTCATCTCGCCCAAGCCCTTATAACGCTGCAAGGTCAGACCCTTTTCGCCCTCTGCCAAGATCGCGCGCAAAAGGTCAATTGGACCCTGCACCAACAGTTCCCGATCTTTGCGATTCAGCTTTGCAGGGTCTTTATAGATGTCGCGCGTGTCCATCGAAACCTCGGACAAACGCCGCGCCTCGCCCGAGCGCAACACCGCCCCATCCAGGGTGCGGATCTCTTCTACACCACGCAGAACACGGGCCAAACGGATGCCGTGATCCTGGGTGATCCGCCCCTGCCAACCTTGTTCATACTCAACAGCGACCTGATCCAAACGCTTGGCCACATCATCTGCCACGCGTTGCAGGTCCGCGTCAGCCCGACCCGGATCAAAGGCGCCCGCAAGGGCGGCTTGTTCCAGAATGTTGCGCGGGTAATGCGTTGGAAATGCGTCCAAAATTCGTTTGAAATTCCGCGCGGCCTCGACCACACGGGCCAAATCAGCACCGGCAATTTCCTCACCGGATGGCAGGCGCAAAATGGCACCGTCGATGCCTTGCGCAATCAGATAATCTTCAAGCGCCGTCTGGTCCTTCACGTAAACTTCCGACTTGCCCCGCGCCACTTTGTAAAGCGGCGGCTGCGCGATATAGAGATAGCCGCCTTCGATCAATTCCGGCATTTGACGGAAGAAGAAGGTCAGCAAAAGCGTGCGAATATGCGCGCCATCCACATCCGCATCGGTCATGATGATGACCTTGTGATAGCGCAGTTTTGAGATGTCGAATTCATCCCGGCCAATCCCCGTGCCCAGCGCGGTGATCAGCGTGCCAATCTCTTGGCTGCCCAACATCCGGTCAAATCGTGCACGTTCCACGTTCAAGATTTTCCCCCGTAATGGCAGCACGGCCTGATCGTGACGCGACCGCCCCTGTTTGGCCGACCCGCCAGCGGAATCCCCCTCCACCAAGAATAATTCACGTTTGGCCGGATCTTTTTCCTGACAATCCGCCAGCTTTCCGGGCAATGACGCCACATCAAGCGAGGATTTCTTCCGGGTCATTTCCCGCGCTTTCCGCGCCGCCTCACGGGCCAAAGCGGCCTCGATAATCTTACCGATAATCATGCGCGCAACTTGCGGATTTTCCTCAAACCACTCTTGCAGCTTTTCGTTCATCAACCCCTCAACCGCGGGGCGCACCTCGGAGCTGACCAGTTTGTCTTTGGTTTGCGAGCTAAATTTCGGATCCGGCACTTTCACCGACAAGACACAGGTCAATCCTTCGCGTGCGTCATCGCCGGTAAAGTTCACCTTTTCCTTCTTCGCCATCCCCGTTGAGTTGGCATAAAGGTTCATGGTTCGCGTCAGCGCCCCGCGAAAACCCGCGATATGCGTGCCACCATCGCGCTGTGGGATGTTGTTGGTAAATGGCAGCACATTTTCGTGGTAGCCATCATTCCACCACATCCCGACCTCGATGCTGATGCCATCCTTTTCGCCGGTGACGAAAATGGGCTCCTCCATCAACGATGTCTTGGACCGATCAAGGTATTTCACAAACTCTTTCACGCCGCCTTCGTAATGCAGGTCGGTGACAAGCTTTTCCGCAGGACGTTCATCGGTCAGGATGATCCGCACACCAGAGTTCAAAAAGCTCAGCTCGCGCAGGCGATTTTCCAGCGTCTTGAACACGTAATCAAGGTTCGAGAAGGTGGTGGTTGAGGCCAGAAACCGTACTTCGGTCCCGGTGCGATCGCCACATTCGCCAACAACACGCAGATGTTCAGCGGTCTCGCCGCGTTCAAACTTGGCGTAATGCTCTTTGCCATTGCGCCAGATGCGCAATTCAAGCCAATCCGACAGCGCGTTCACAACCGACACACCCACACCATGCAATCCGCCCGAAACCTTATAGGAATTCGAGTCAAACTTGCCGCCTGCATGCAGCTGGGTCATGATCACTTCGGCGGCTGAAACCCCCTCTTCCGCGTGAATATCCACCGGAATACCGCGACCGTTGTCCGAAACGGAAATGGAATTATCAGCATGAATTGTGACATTCACAGCGTCGGCGTGACCAGCCAACGCTTCGTCAATCCCATTGTCCACGACTTCGTAAACCATGTGATGCAGGCCAGACCCATCATCGGTGTCCCCAATATACATGCCAGGGCGCTTGCGAACCGCCTCTAACCCCTTGAGAACCTTAATAGAATCTGCGCCATAGTCGGCGTTATTTTGCGCGTCGTCAGCCATGCGGGACTTCCTGTTATTACATCTGGAAAACATAGGCGGTTTGGCGGGGAATGTCACCCGTTTGACGCAAGAATTGGGGCCATTCTTCGCCTATCAAAAAATGATCACAACACCCAAAAAAAACCACCCTGAAACGCATCGCTCTTGGTGGTGTTTTGGGGATTGTAATTGCAGGTGGGCTTTTGTGGACAGGGGCAAGGTTTGATCAAGACACACGACAGATTTGGCGCACGGATGGATGTGGAATGATCCTTGACCTGACCGGTCCAATGGCAACGATTTATGAACAATCCGGCCCCAATTGCCAGCAAACCACGCGCTTTTCGACCTCTATGACGTGGACTAGCAAGATCGTTACGCCACTTACCAGCCACAAGTGACAGCCACCACGTCTGATGATACCCTCTTTTCGATCATCGCCAAGATGCTGACAGGGCTTGTTGATGGACACCTTTCCATCAACACACCCGACACCGGCTTTTCGCCTGAAATTTCCCCTGAATGGATAAAAGACAAACCTGCGATCAAGGCAGTTCTGGCAAAGATGGAATTGACCGAGATTGACGGATCCGGGCTGTCTTACGGCTGGCTGCCGGATCAGGTTGGATACATTCAACTGAGGAACATGACCATCGAAAGCCTGTCGCCGATCCACGCCGCAGGCAAAGCGGAACAGGCGATGTCACAGGCTTTGACCGCCCTTAAAGGCGCGCAAGGCATTATCTTGGACAACCGCTGGAACCCTGGCGGATCAGACGATATTTCACCGGCATACGCACGCTTTTTCGCAGATAAAATCCGCCCCGTATTTTCCAAAGAAACACGCATCGGGGATCACACTGGGAACCACACCAAAGATCACTATGGCCCCCGGACCAATATCGCGGTGACGCCCACTGCAACACACGGCTTTACCGGCCCCGTTGCCCTACTTAACAGCGGATTTACCGCAAGTGCGGCTGAAATTTTCACCATGGCCATGCAAGAATTGCCGAATGTCACCGTGATTACGCAGCCGATGGGAAAAGCTACGAAGGCGTTGGGCTTTCCCCTGACCGGCCACGCGCCTTTGATCGGGATGGTTTTGCAAATGGTGTGGACACTCTTTTGAACGAAGCCCTGACATTGCTCTTACCCAAAAGCTAAGCCCCCTCAGCCAAAATCTCTGACCCACGATCGCTGTCTTCAACACGGTAAAATTGCGCCCGGCCCTGAAGGGTGTCAAACAACTCGGGGCCCGTGCCCGTCATGAACGCCTGCGCCCCAAGGGCGCAGATCTCATCATACAGTGCGGCGCGGCGGCCTGCATCCAAATGCGCAGCCACTTCATCCAAAAGCAAAATCGGCGGCGCGCCAAAATCCTGCGCAAGCGCACGCGCATTGGCAAGGATCAGGGACACCAAAAGGGCCTTTTGCTCGCCGGTTGAACAATCACGCGCCGCCATTCCCTTGGCCGCGTAGGCCGCAGAAAGGTCTGCACGATGTGGCCCCACCAAGGTCCGCCCTGCCATCAAATCACGCGGACGGCTTTCAGCGAAAGCGATTACCAAAGCCTCTGCCCCTTCGGGTATTTCGGCATCCTCTGCATGGGTAAGTCTCAGATCTGCCACAGGAAAACTGGTCTCAGCCGCGCTTTGGGCAGTCACCAAAGATGCCAACGCCGCCCTTCTGTTTGCGTGGATATCAGCCCCCGAACGCGCCATCTGCGCCTCAAGTGCGGAATACCAATGCGCATCCCGCTGACCGTCTTTCAGCAAACGGTTTCGTTCACGCATCGCTTTTTCATAAGTTAAAACGGCGTCTGCATGGGACGGGGTGAAGCTCATCGTCATACGGTCCAAAAACCGCCGCCGCCCTTCGGCCCCATCCACCCAAAGCCGGTCCATCACCGGCACCAGCCAAACAATCCGGGCAATACGTCCAAGCGCCACTTGCGCCGCCGTCTTGTCGTCGATCCGCACCTGCCGACCAGAGCCTTTTTCGACCCAAGTCTCAATCTCGTGCATCTGACCAAGACTTTTCAATACAGCTGAGATTTTCCACCCCAACGCCTCAGGCCTGCGGATCATTTCATCCACAGTGGCCCGGCGCAATCCGCGCCCCGGCGACAACAGGGAAACCGCCTCAAGCACATTGGTTTTGCCCGCGCCATTGTCCCCATAAATTGCCACAGGGCGCCCATCCAAAGACAAGCGCACTGATTTATGGCTGCGAAAGTGACTAAGCGTTAGGGCACTGAGAGCAAGCGACGTCATGTCCCTTTTCCTCTTTCCCTAAATATCCTCGCCGAAGGCAAAAAATCCGATGCACAAACCTGCGTCAAACGCGCATCGGCATGACAACATAAACGGCGCTGGTGTCATTGCCTTCACGCATCAAGGCGGGGTCGCCTGATGCGTTGAACATGAACACGGCGTTTTCGCGATCAACTTGGTTGGCAATCTCCAGCAAGTATTTGGCATTAAAGCCGATTTCCAAGCGCTCATCACCATAAGCGACGGCCAGCTCTTCTTCGGCCGCACCCGCATCTGGGGCGTTGACCGACAGAACCAAACGGTCTTCATCCAGCTGCAATTTCACTGCGCGCGAGCGCTCAGAGGATACAGTTGCCACGCGGTCAACCGCTTGCGCAAAGGCGCTGGCGTCCACTTCCATTTTGCGGGTGTTTCCGGTGGGGATCACGCGGGTATAATCGGGGAATGTTCCGTCGATAACCTTTGACGTCAGCGTGATCGCCGGGGTCGCAAAGCGTACTTTGGTCTCAGAAACCGACACAGCGATAATCGCGTCATCATCATCCAGCAATTTGCGCAGCTCACCCACGGTTTTGCGCGGAACAATCACGCCTGGCATCTCGTCGGCACCCATCGGCAAATCCGCGTCAATACGCGCCAGACGGTGCCCATCGGTTGCCACACAGCGCAACACTTTGCCAGCCTCAGAATCCGAAACATGCATGTAGACACCGTTCAGGTAGTAACGGGTTTCTTCGGTTGAAATTGCAAATTTAGACTTGTCAAACAGACGGCGCAGCACGGGGGCCGGGGCCGAGAAGTTTGCCGAATATTCCGACGAGGCCATGACCGGGAAATCTTCTTTCGGCAGGGTCGCCAGCGAAAAGTTTGAACGACCAGCTTCAACGGTCAAACGTCCGGTGGCCCCATCATCGGTCAGCTGCACAAGCGCGCCGTCTGGCAGTTTGCGTACAATTTCATGCAGGGTCACGGCGGCCACTGTGGTGGACCCGGCGCGTTCGACCATTGCGGGTGTCTTGTCGACCACTTCGATATCCAAATCGGTGGCGCGGAACGACACATCGCTGCCTTCCGCTTCGATCAGCACATTCGCAAGGATCGGGATCGTGTTGCGACGTTCTACAACTGATTGTGCTTGGGCCACGGCCTTCAAAAGCGCGCCGCGTTCAATGCTGATCTTCATATCCCACTCCTGACGAAGTTAGGGGCTGAAAGCCGCTGCTCTCGCCCCGTAATTGTTCTTTTGCTGGAATGTCCTATGCCTTGGCGGGCGGGTCAAGGCCTAAGGGCCCCAAACCCACCCTTTGCAGGGCAACTGTGCCAAGATCGCTTACGCTTCGAGCGAGCGACGCAAAAGTTCGAGGTCTTCGGCGATTTGATCGTCGACGCCTTTCAGCTCATCAATACGCTTTACACCGTGCATAACCGTTGTGTGGTCACGCCCGCCAAAACGGCGGCCAATTTCTGGCAAGCTGCGCGAGGTCATGTGTTTGGCAAGATACATCGCCACCTGACGCGGACGCGCGATGGTACGGACACGTTTGGGGCCAATCAGATCGGACAGGCGAATGTTGTAATGCTCTGACACTTTACGCTGAATTTCCTCAACTGTGACCTTGCGATCAGAAGCCCGCAGGATGTCCCCAAGGCAATCTTGCGCCAATTCCAGCGTGATCTCGCGCCCAACAAGGGATGCAAACGCAAAAAGCCGCATCAACGCGCCTTCAAGCACACGGACGTTGGTTGAAATCCGGCGCGCAAGAAATTCCAGCACGCCGTCCGAGATTTTCAAACCCGCGTATTGCTTGCGATAGGTCGCAACCTTGGTTTGCAGAACACCCAAACGCAATTCGTAATCGGTGGGGTGCAGATCCACGACCAGACCACATTGCAAACGGCTTTTGATCCGCTCTTCCAGATCCTTAATTTCACCCGGCGCACGGTCGGCCGAAATGATGATCTGTTTGTTTTGATCCACCAACGCATTGAACGTGTGGAAAAATTCCTCTTGGGTGCTGTCTTTGCCGGCAATAAATTGCACGTCATCCACCATCAGAACGTCAACAGAACGGAAGAGCTGTTTGAAATCCATCATCTGCTTTTCGCGCAGGGCTTTCACAAAGCGGTACATGAACTGTTCGGCGGACAGATACACTACGCGCAGCTCGGGCTGGCGCAGCTTCATTTCATGCGCGATCGCATGCATCAGGTGTGTTTTTCCCAAGCCAACGCCGCCATACAAAAAGAGCGGGTTGAAGGTGACCGGGCCACCTTCGGCCACGCGGCGCGCGGCGGCATGGGCCAATTCATTCGGTTTACCAACCACAAAGCTGTCAAAGGTAAACCGCGCATCCAGCGGGGCACCGGGCAATTCATCTTTGGGCGCAGATGCCGCGTCTGCCACGGGTGCGCTTGCCGAGGGCACCCCATCATTGGCAGGCTTGCGCGGCGCAACCTTTTGCGGAACCGCAAACACCAAACGTGAAACAGCAACCCCTGCCCCAACCAATTGACTTAGGATTTTGTCGCCGAAATTGCGCTCTACCCAATTGCCCATGAAATTGGTGGGCACCAGAAACGTCGCAACGCCACTGTCCAGTTCCGCAAATTCCAAGGGTTCGATCCAATTGGTATAATTGTTCTGCCCCACTGCTTTTTGCAGCGTTGAGCGGACCTGTCCCCATTCCTCATTCGTCATGTCACATCGACCCATTCTTATTTTTCAAGACCGTTCACAAGCAGTCCGTTGGCCACATTGTCACTCTCGTTTGGCACCGTGCCAATATCATGCGACCCACAACTTACAGGTTTGCCCCAATCAAACCCGTTCGCTCACCGACCGTTGCCCCAAAGTCGTTGCGCAGCAAAATCCCGTGGCGCCCCTCAGCACCAAAACATCTTACAGGTCGGCCGAAACGGACCAACGCGCGCAACCCCATAAGGGCATTTAGAGACATGACAAAACTGTACCCACGCCGCCAGAAAGCCGCGTTAGGTTTACAGTTAGGCAACGCAGCGCACATCCCCCTTAACAGACAGAAGGTTGGCGTCGCGATCGCGAGGGGGAAAATTTACCCCACCCATGGCAGAGGAATAAACCCTTGTTTTAAAGGGGCTTTTATCCAGATATCATCATTGTCCCAAGTCAGCGAGGTGAATCGCTGCAGGCAAGCTAGCAAGGCCGCAGCGGGGCGCGCAACTGATCTTCGCGCTTGACTCTGACTTTCACAAAACGAATCCCGGGTCGGTTGCATAATTGCGATTTTTACGTCCTGAAAAACGCAAATGAGCGCGCCACTTGGCACGCTCATTTAATATCTGTCACCGAATCTCTATACAAAAGTCGGTGCAAAAATGTCGCGGTTCAGCCGAAGCTTAGCTGCAACTTAACCCAGGGCTTTTACGCGCTTGGACAGACGCGAGATTTTGCGTGCCACTGTGTTCTTGTGCAGGATGCCTTTGGTCACACCGCGCATCAATTCAGGCTGAGCCGCTTTCAGCGCAGCCGCAGCAGCGGCTTGATCGCCACCGGCAATTGCTTCTTCAACGGTGCGCAGGAAGGTGCGGATGCGCGAACGGCGGGCTTTGTTTACTGCAAAGCGGCGTTCGTTCTGGCGGGCGCGTTTTTTAGCTTGGGGCGAATTTGCCATGTGTCTGATCCCTCTTTCGGGTGTATGTTTCGTTACTGCCACCATGTGGCTTGCGCATCAGCACCCGACCGAGTTTAGAATCGGTTGATTCTGGCCAAAGCGGGCCTCACACGCATGTATGCGGCTCCCTTTAGGGTATTTGCACCCGAAAGGGAACCGAAAAATCAGCTTACTTGTCGCGGAACTGCGGTTCGCGCTTCTCGACAAAGGCAGCCATGCCTTCTTTTTGATCTTCCGACGCGAAAAGCGAATGGAACATGCGGCGTTCAAACAAGATGCCTTCGGTCAGCGGCAGTTGCTCTGCGCGGTTCACCGATTCTTTGATCGCCATCACCGTGATCATCGATTTCTCGGCAATCTTGGTGGCCGCACCCATCGCTTCTTTCATCAGTTCTTTGGCCGGAACAACGCGGCTGACAAGCCCCGAACGCTCTGCTTCATCGGCGTCCATGAAGCGACCAGTCAGGTTCATATCCATAGATTTCGCTCGGCCGACCAGTTTGGTCAAACGCTGCGTGCCGCCCATGCCAGCCATAACGCCAAGGTTCACCTCGGGTTGGCCAAATTTGGCAGTGTCGGATGCGATGATAAAGTCGCACATCATCGCCAGCTCACAGCCCCCGCCCAGCGCATAACCGGACACGGCCGCGATGATGGGTTTGCGAATGCGCATAATGGCGGCTTCTTCCTGGGTGAACAGATCCCCCGCGAAGACATCCACAAAGCTTTGCTCTGCCATCATCTTGATATCCGCGCCGGCGGCAAATGCCTTTTCCGACCCGGTGACAACGATGCAGCGCACCTTGTCGTTTTTCTGTGCCTCGGCCAGTGCCGCGCCCAATTCCGCCAACAGCTCCAGGTTCAATGCATTAAGCGCATCTGGACGGTGCAGTTTGATCAGAGTGACGTGATCTGCGGTCTCAACAATAATATTTTTATAGGCCATGGTTCCCCTGCCTTTGGTCCCTTGAGTGGTCGGGGGCGATTCCTAAGCCCGTCGGGAACACCAATCAAGCTATCTTTGACATTGCGTACAATAGAAAGATGAGCGTCCCCCCTGTACGATTCGCGCAATTTTCCCTTTGCAATCAGGGGTGACGCAAGGTTCTTTTTCCCGTCCATAGACCCGGAAACTGTGTTGAAAATATCCTAAATCTCCGTCGGCTTGGCGGTAATCTTTCAAAGAGGACCCCCCACTTTCAATCGCATCCGACAAAACTTCGCGAATAATTGGTACCAAACCGGCAATCCGTTTGGCGGAAATCTGTCCTGATTTGCGCGCAGGGTGAATGCCCGCCCGAAACAAAACTTCGCAAACATAGATGTTGCCCAGCCCTGCGATAATCCCCTGATCAAGCAGCGCCGTCTTAATCGCCGTGCCCTTGCCCGCCAGCCGGTCAACCAAATATGCTTCGTTGAAATCATTGCCCAAAGGTTCGGGCCCCAGCACGCGGATCAGTTTGTGGTCTGCCAGATCCTTTGTCGCACAAAGGTCCATCGCCCCAAATCGTCGCGGATCGTTGAAGGTGACACGCGCGCCATTGTCCATGTCAAACACCACATGGTCATGCTTTTCAGGCGCTGGGTGTTCATGGTGAAATTTTCCCAGCTTATGCCCGGAAATCAGCATGCGCCCCGACATGCCCAGATGCACAATCAAGGTTTCATCCGTGTTCAGATCCAATAAAAGGTATTTCGATCGGCGGCCCAATCGTTGCACGCACGCCCCGGTCAACCGATCCGCCATGTGATCTGGAAACGGCCAACGCAACCCCGCACGCCGTACATCGGCGCGTGCAATCGCCGCGCCCTCCATCACCGGGGTTAAACCGCGGCGAACCGTCTCAACTTCGGGCAATTCGGGCATGTTGTTCGCGTCTCCATTGTGTGTGCCTTCTGCACGGGATAAGAGAGGGCATCTTATAATAATAGCAAGCCCCCGGTCCCACATGAGCACTTCTGACGATAAAACCACCCATTTCGGGTTCAAGACCGTGAACGAAACCGACAAGGCCGGCATGGTCCATGGCGTTTTCACAAATGTGGCCTCGAAATATGACGTGATGAACGACGTCATGTCCGTGGGCATCCACCGCCTGTGGAAAGACGCGATGATGGATTGGCTGGCCCCGCGCGCAGGCCAGCGGCTTTTGGACGTCGCGGGTGGCACCGGGGACATCTCGTTCCGCTTTCTGAACCGCGCAGACCAAACCAATGCCGTTGTGCTTGATATGACGGAATCAATGTTGGTTGAGGGTCGCCAACGCGCCGAGGCGGGCAATATGGCGAACCGTCTTGACTGGGTTGTCGGCGATGCCATGGCGCTTCCGTTTGAGGACAACAGCTTTGATCGCTACACGATCAGCTTTGGCATTCGCAATGTGACGCGCATTCCGGATGCGTTGAAAGAAGCTTACCGTGTGCTGAAACCCGGCGGGCGATTGATGGTGCTGGAGTTCAGCCAACTGCCCAATGCAGGCATGCAAAAACTCTATGATCTTTATTCCTTCAACGTGATCCCCCGCATGGGGAAGCTGATCGCAGATGACTATGACAGCTATCAGTATCTCGTTGAAAGTATTCGCAAGTTTCCAGATCAAGAAACCTTTAAGGGGATGATCCAAGACGCCGGGTTTGACAACGTCAAATACCGCAATCTGACCATGGGCGTTGCGGCCCTTCATTCCGGATGGAAAATCTAAGATGCGCGGCCCTCACAACATTTGGCGCCTGATCCGAACTGGCGCCACCTTCCAGCGCACCGGCGCAATGAGTGTGGTTCTTGATGCGATGAACGCCCCACCCGCCCTGCGCATCGCCGCCCGCGTCATTGGTTTTCCCTTTGCGTGGCTCGGTAAAAAAGGCGACACGAACCTGCCGCCTGTGACCCGCGCAATCACCGCACTTGGCCCGGCTTACATCAAGTTCGGTCAGATCCTTTCGACCCGCCCCGATGTGGTCGGCGACGAGCTGTCTGAACAGTTGAAATACCTGCAAGACAAGCTGCCTCCGTTCCCTTCAACCATCGCCCGTAAGATGATCGAGGACGAGTTGGGCATCAAAATCGACGAGGTGTTCTCCGAGTTCTCAGAACCGGTCGCGGCCGCCTCCATCGCACAGGTGCACCGCGCCCGTTTGGCCAGCACTGGCGAAGAGGTGGCGGTAAAGGTCCTGCGCCCCGGTATCCAGCGCGCCTTTCGCACCGACATTGACGCCTTTCACTTCTCTGCTGGCGTTATTGAATGGCTCTTGCCGTCCACCCGCCGTCTGCGCCCCACCGATGTGGTTGAGCATTTCGAAGGCGTGGTTATGGGCGAGCTGGACCTGCGCCTTGAAAGCGCATCCGCCAGCGAATTTGCCGAAAACACAGAAAAAGACGCTGGCTTTGTTGTCCCTGCGATCAATTGGGGGCTAACCGGGCGTTCCGTAATGACCTTGGGTTGGGGCGAAGGTTTTGCAGCCAATGATCTGGACGCGATCCGCGCCTCTGGTCTGGATATGGATGCCCTTGGTGAACGGGTCCTGCAACTCTTTCTCAGCCACGCCCTTCGGGACGGTCTGTTTCATGGCGATATGCACCAAGGCAATTTGAAATTTGCCCCCAACGGTGACATCATTGCCATTGATTTTGGCATTATGGGCCGCATCGACGAATACACCCGTCGGGTCTATGCCGAGATCCTTTATGGCTTCATCACCCGCAATTATCGTCGCATCGCTGAGGTGCATTTTGAGGCGGGATATGTGCCCGCCGACCGTGATGTCGAAGAATTTGCCTTGGCCCTTCGCGCCGTGGGGGAACCCATTGCGGGCATGGACGCCACGCAAATCTCAATGGCGCGACTTTTGTCCTATCTCTTTGAAGTCACAGAGCGTTTTGGCATGGAAACCCGTACCGAGCTGATCCTTTTACAACGCACAATGGTGGTTGTCGAAGGGGTCGCCCGGTCTCTCAATCCAAATATCAACATCTGGCAATCCGCCCGCCCAGTGGTCGAGGGGTACATCAAGGATTCGATTGGCCCCAAAGCTTTGGCCCGCGATCTTTTGCGCACGGCCCGCGTGCTGTCACGCTTTGGTCCGCGCCTTCCTGAACTGGCAGAGGCTGCTTTGATCCGTCAAAGCGCACCGACACCAGACGATAATCGCACCAAGCCGATGCGCGCTGTGGCGTATGTATTGCTTGGTGGTGGCTTGGCGATGGCTGGGGTATGGGTGTCAGCGCTGCTCTGACAAAGCAGACGAAACCAACGACATTGCGCGGTGTTCTACGACTTCGGCCGCAGCATGTGCTTGTGACCCCCTTGCCCCTTTCCACGCACAATACGCCGCCATGCGAAGGTGGAAGACTGGGGCAAGGGCCAAGTACCTTTGTGTGACCTCTGGTTGTCCATATGCATCAAAAAACGTCTGGATTTCTGGCGCGGTCAAAGGGCGATGCCCATAGATGATCTGCATTGCGGGGGACAAAAAGATTGCGATATCCAGACAGGGATCCCCGATCGCGGGGCATTGCCAATCGATAAGCTGCAAGCCCGAACGCGTTTCAACAAGGTTCCCGGGCACCACATCTCCGTGCAAAAAAACGGGTGCTATGGCTGGAAGCTTGGGCAAAGTGATGGATCGCAAGCTGTCTGAAAGCGCGCTGGGGGACGGGTGCATTAAACGGGTTTGGTGCAAAAGCCCTTCGGGTGCAGATGGCGCAGACGGAAGGCCGTGGGGAACGGGCTGGCGATGCAGTTTGGCCAAAAGGTGTGCAACCTCAACGACATTACCGCACCACTGCGGCCCTGAAAGATAGCGGTAAATCAGGCTTGGTCCCGCTGGCGTATCAAGTGTTGCCACAAGGTTTGGTGCCACCCCCTGCCCCTCAAGCTTTGTCAGCGCAATCGCCTCATGCTTGGGGTCATTCCCAAACAAGGGAGAGGATTTTTCAACATGATATAGTTTGCAAATCAGGTCTTGGCGCCCGTCACGCACACGCCAAACAGGGTTGCTATGACCGCCTGTCTGGGGGGTCCAATGGGCCGCGTCAGGGATGGAACCCGACGCCTTCCACGCTTCGGTCAATCTGGCCGGAGGCGCCATCTCGCAAGGATTGACCATCACGCCCCCAAACTGCACGATCTTCGTTCATTCACCGGGGACGCTACGCGAGGGGGGGATTATTGACAAGCCTCAGCCCGCGTCCCGAAGAGATTTAACCGCTGTTGCATCCACCTTTGCACCGCTTTCCAGAACCAGCCAAAGCTTACCGTCTTCTGAACGACTTTCGGTGACTTTTGAGTAGTTTTCAACCGCATCGGTCGACAGCAACTTGCCATTGCTGGAGCTGATGATTTCAAAGCTATAGTTGCCTGATGGAAGGGGTGTTCCATCACTGCCTACACCGGCCCATTGAATTGGGTCAGAAGACACTGGAATTTCCACCTGTTGCACCACCGAGCCTTCGCCATTCTTCACAACCAGCTGGACCTTATCTGCGGTTGAGGGGGGGGATGGGATCAGTGTCACGGGGCTGCCGTCAAAATGTGCGGGCGCATCTACCCGCGCCTCCATTCCAACCCACCCTGCGATATCCGATAGCCCCATAAGCCCAAGTTGCGCGCCCAACCCTTCTAACAATTGATTGGTCTGGACCTGTTGTTCCACACCAGAAAACGTGGCCAATTGCATCGCCTGATCCGTCGCATCCATTGGATTAAGCGGGTCTTGGTTTTCCATTTGAACGGTCAGCATTTTAAGGAAGGTTTCAAAGTCTGACGAAATCGCCGCCGCTGCGGTTTTGCCATCCGCTGACTGGCCTGGCTGGGCAGGAGGGGCGGTCAAAGCCGCAGGCATTGGGGCGGAAGTTGCAGTTGTCACCATGGGATGTCCTTACAATCTAATATCCACACCGGATGCACCCGTCACAGACAGGCGCACGGGCGCAGGGTTGATATCTGGGGAGGTCCCCGTTGGATTTGAATTGGGATTTTCACCGCCATCAGTGGAATCAGCGTCAGCGGATTGCCCCCCGGTCTCGGCGCCTGACTGTTCAAACGAGAATGTCACCTCTCCGTATCCAATATCACGCATTTCTTGGGCGAGCATATCAATGTGGCGCCGCATAAGATCCAATGTTTCAGGTCGTTCTACATTCACAGAAACCGTCATCGCCGACAAATCCCCCGTAAACGTCAACCGCAGCCGTCCCAACTCCTCAGGGCTTAGCGTCAACTCAACAGGTCGGTCGGGCATAGTTTTGGCAACATCGGCCAATTGCAACGCAACATGGCGCGGCAATTCAGTACGGATATGCGCAGACACCTCTGCACGTCCAGTAAGCGTTTCGGCGGCACGCGCATCGCTCATTGCAAGGTCAAAAACCTGCTCGGATACAATTGTGTCAAGCGGCGTCGGGGCCGAGTTTTGCAAACTCGCGTCTTGCAGCAAGGCCAATTTACTTGTGATGGATGTCCCGAGATCGTTGGAAAAATAGGTTTTGGTGGCAGTTTCATTATTGTGCGACACCATTACGGACGTCTGGAGTGAATCGGCGGCCTCTGCTCTTGCATCATGCCTGATTGCCTTGTCTGGGCGTTCCGTCACATCACCTTGCCCTAGGGCTTTGGCCATTAAGTGTGGCGCAGCGGCCGTATTTGCCAGTGGTTTGCCCCCCAATTCAGGATCAGGCGTCATCGCTGGGTTCGCTGTGCTATGCTTTTCAAGTGCTCCCTTTGACGTCAGATCATCAGGATTTGCAGCCCCTGCCACGGCAGTTGACTGTTTTGGCATGCCCGCCAAGGGGCCTTTTTCAACGGACGGCGACATCACCACCACTTGATCTGCGCCAGCCGGTGTTCCCATTTGGGTTTTGGCAAGGGGCCTAGGATCAGCACCCGTCAAAGCTTGGGATTTTATTTGGGAAACCGCGCCTTGCACTTTGGCAGATTGCGCATTGCCGCCTGTCATCAAGCTGCTGTTCTCATGCCCATCCACCGAAGGGGTCATTGCCCCGCCCCCTCCAGCGCCATCAGAAAGCGTGTTATTCTGAGGGTCCGAAGAGTGTTGGGGGATAGATTGCATCGCCACTTTGGGCGGTACCAGCGCTGTCAGGGCGGGATTATTCTTCGCAGGAACCTCACTCTGAGATGTTAAAGTTTCGCTCTCTTTTGTAGGGGCGCCCTCATTGAATGTCGTCCCTAAGCTGCCGGTCACATCCTTAGACCCCAAAGGCAGGCGTGCCTTAGAAGGGGCTGCAAAGCGCGAATCGCGAATTGGCGGCGCTGACGACATGGTGTTCAAGGGTGACACAAGCACGCCACCCTCAGCCCCCTCGGGCAAAGTCCCATCTGCATGGGTATCTGTCTGGGCTTTATCAGACATCACCGCCTCAAAGCTGGCGTCTTGCCCACCTTGTTGACTGGCTGGCTGTGCCGCCGCTGCATCTGTCGCCCCAATAAGAGGGGTATGTGTACCAACTTGCATATCTGTTCCCGGGTATTCTGACACCGTTGACCTTCACTATTGCAGCACTTGGTTACCGGATCTTTACCGCTGACAGCGATAAACGAGAAAATAGATCGCATTTGAAAGGATAGGACATGGACCCGATTTCACATCCACAAGGGCCGCGGATACAAAACGTGCCACAGTTGAATGTCACATCAGATACACCCAAGGCGGATGCCCCCTTGCGCCAAGCTGCCATGGATCTTGAGGCTTCTTTTCTTGCAGAAATGTTGAAAGCTGCCGGTGCCGGGCAAACACGTGATGTCTTTGGCGGAGGCGCAGGCGAGGATCAATTCAGTTCCTTTTTAGTCCAGGCCCAGGCGGACGAAATGGTAAAATCTGGCGGTATTGGCCTGGCAGAATCACTCTTCCATGCCCTGAAGGAGCGTGCCGATGGCGCTCTTTAATCTCCTCTCCGTCCCAGACGCCCTGCGCGCCGTGTTGGATCAAGAGCGACAACTATTACTGACGGGAAAAATCGAATCGCTTGTCAAAATCGCCCCCGAAAAAGAACGCTTACTGGGGCAACTCGCAGGATCCACAGATGATACCGGCCTTTTGGATCAACTGCGCCGCAAAGCGGATCGTAATCAGGAGTTATTGGTGGCTGTGAGCAAAGGGATCCGCGCGGTTTCACGGCGCCTGGAAACCCTGCGCACCCAAAAGACACAACTCCGGACCTATGATGCGGGCGGGCAAAGTCAAAACTTAACGCAACGCAAAACGACCTTTGAAAAGCGGTCATAATAAAGGCCAGGACCGCCAGCTTTAATTCAAATCTGATCTATGTTGCGATCCCAAGTTTAGACTTCCTTCAGTTTTTCATTGTCACCTGAACCCGCATTCCAGAGGGGGTGGCGCGGCAGGGACAACCCAAAGATCCGCAGAGTTTAGAATGGCTCTTACAGACTGCCCAAAAGGCAGAAATTCAAAACCCGGTGCAAAGCGCCGAATGACTGAAGGAAAATTCTCATGTCCAGCATTCTGACGAACAACAGTGCGATGGTTGCACTGCAAACGTTGAAAAGCATCAACTCGAACATGGAAGGTGTCCAATCCCAAATCTCAACCGGTAAAAAAGTTGCTTCTGCCAAAGACAACTCTGCCGTTTGGGCCATTTCAAAAGTGATGGATTCGGACGTTAAAGGTTTTAAGGCCATCTCCGAATCTCTGTCTCTGGGTGAATCCAGTATTGCTGTGGCGCGGAACGCGTCTGAAACGGTGACTGACCTTCTGACAGAAATGAAGGGTAAAATTGTTGCAGCCCAGGAAGAGAACGTTGATCGCGACAAGCTACAAACCGATATCGTTGCGCTTCGTGATCAGATCGGCTCGGTTGTTGGTGCTGCTCAGTTCAACGGCTTGAACCTGATCGATGGTTCCAGCACCGATGCAATGAAAGTTCTGTCTTCGCTTGATCGTGATTCAAGCGGCAACGTCACACCCGCGCACATCTCAGTTGACCGTCAAAACCTGTCGACCACAACACCCGTCACCTCTGCAGCCTTTGGGGGCACTGACTTGGCAAATGCGGCCGCTGCGGCAGCCCTTATTGTGGATGGATCCGCAGGTACCGTGGTTCATGATGACACGGCTTTTGATCCGAGCTCTCCAACTGCAACAATTGCGGACGCAGGCTCCGAGACCTTCACCATCGGTCAGGTGAGTGAAGGCAACAGCTACCAGATCATTTTGGATGATGTGAATGTCAACGTAACCGGCGGCGGCACATCACTTGGTCAGCGTACATTTGAATATGTCGCAAGCGCCTCTGATGGTACAGCGGATGTCGCAAAGAACCTGTCTGATCAAATCAGCGCATTCTTCGGTGCAGCTACAGGTTCCGCAGAAGGTTACTCAGTGGCACAGGGCACAGGCTCCAATGCCAATCAGTTCACCATTACCAACGCAACCGGCGGTGATGCGACATCAATTAAAGTCGGCCTTCGCGCGCAAACTGGTGGTACTGCGGGTTCATCCGCCTCTTCTGGTGGTTTGGGCGCATTGCAGAACATTGATGTATCGAGCGATTCAGGTGCAACCGGCGCACTTGCCGCAATTGAAGGCCTGATCGGTCAATCAATTGATGCTGCTGCTGAATTTGGTTCAGCACAAGGCCGCATTGAAACCCAAAGTAGCTTCATTTCTTCGCTTTCAGACTCTCTGAAATCTGGGATTGGCGCGATGGTTGATGCCGATATGGAAGCAACATCCGCGCGTTTGCAAGCTTTGCAGGTGCAGCAGCAGTTGGGCACACAGTCCCTGTCGATTGCCAACCAGGCACCACAGAACATTCTGTCGCTGTTCCGTTAAGGGACTTGATGGCGGGGCGCCAAAACGGCGCCCCCCTCACCTTCACTCCCTAATTTCAACGTTTAGCGGAAGGAAACCCCGTGAACGCTATGAACATGGCCAAAACGGCCTACACCACCTCTGAGTCCCCCATCCGGACCCCCCGAGGTGTGGAATACGAGGCCTTCGCCCGTATCACTCATCGTCTGAAAGCCGCCGCCGCAAAAGGCCGCGTCGGATTTGGGCAACTGGCCGAAGCGCTGCATGAAAACCGCCGCCTTTGGACCCTGCTTGCCACCGATGTGGCAGCGGATGACAACGGACTTCCCCAAGATTTACGCGCCCGGATTTTCTATCTTTGTGAATTTACCGGCGACTACAGTGGCAAAGTCCTGACAGACGGCGCCGATGCAAACGTACTTGTAGAAATCAACACCGCCATCATGCGCGGCCTTAGACAAAAGGCGGAAGCAGCATGAGCGGTCTCGTCCTAAAACTTAGCCCGAAAGAACGTGTCCTTATCAATGGCGCAGTCATTGAGAATGGCGACCGCCGGTCGCGCCTTTCGATTGTAACACCTAACGCAAACATCTTGCGACTGCGTGACGCCATTCATCCTGAAGAGGTCAACACACCTGTCCGGCGCGTCTGTTACATTGCACAGCTTGTTTTGTCTGGTGATGTTGATCACGAAGAGGCCCGCATGCAATTGCTGCGCGGTATCGAACAACTCAGCCAGGTCCTGACCGATCCAGACAGTCGTGATCACATGACCAAGGCAACCGAGGCCGTCACGCAAGAGCAATATTATCAAGTTCTAAAATGCCTGCGCGCACTCTTGCCCCGTGAGGAACGCCTGATGGCGGCACGTTTGTCATGAGCTTTCAACCGGTCATTCCTTTCGGCGGCATGGCCGGTTGGTCCTTTCTGCAGCGCACCCAAGGCGCCCAGAAAGAAGCATTCAACACATCCCCCGTGATGGATCGCGATGTCCAATACTATAAAGAAAACATTGCGAAAGTGAATTCAGCCGAAGAATTGGTGGATGACTATCGTTTGCTCAAGGTCACATTGGGCGCATACGGATTAGATGCGGACATTGGCAATAAATTTTACATCAAAAAAGTACTTGAAGACGGGACATTGGACAACGATGACCTGTCCAACAAGCTGTCTGACAAACGCTATTTTGAAATGGCCCGGGATTTTGGGTTTGGAGATTTTGGTATTCCCGGAAACAAACTCTCAGATTTCGGAAACGCCACCACTGACGCTTATAAAGAACGACAATTTGAAATTGCCGTGGGCGAACAAAGCCAGGAAATGCGCCTTTCACTTTCATTGGAACGTGACTTGGGCGGCATTCTCGATAAATCAACGACCGACGAAGGAAAGTGGTTTTCAATCATGGGGAACCCACCATTACGGCAAATTTTCGAAACAGCCCTAGGACTGCCAAGCTCCTTTGCAACACTGGACTTGGATCAACAGCTTGGTGTGTTTCGCGAAAAGGCTGAAACCTATTTTGGGGACAGCACTGTGGATCAATTTTCCGACCCCGAAAAAATGGAAGAGCTTAATCGCCTCTTTTTGGTCAGGTCTGAAATAGCCAACGGTACAGCGTCCATGTCGGGAGGAACTATCGCATTGACATTGCTGCAAAGTTTTAACCGCTAATCTGCTTCAGACTTGGGTAGCATACAGTTTCCAAGCCGACGGAAACTCGCTTCAGTATTGTCCCACTCATCTTCTGCTAAGAATGCATCCAGCTTTGGAAAACACTCAATCGCAGCATCCACCAGCTGATCACTGCCTGCCACATAAAGCCCTGCTTGGATCATCATTTCCGATTTGGCGTAAGCCCCCAGGCGTTGCCGAGCCGCAGATATTAATGCATTCTCAGAATCCGTTGCCGCCGCCGGTAAGGCCCGAGACACAGACCGCAAGAGATCGATGGCCGGAAAACGGCCACGCTCCGCGATCTCGCGATCCATAACAACGTGACCATCCAGAACACCGCGTAAAATATCCGCGACAGGTTCTTCCATATCAGATCCAGCAACCAACACCGAAAAGACAGCTGTAATATCACCCGCAGCCCCTGTTCCAGGACCTGCACGTTCGCATAATGTTGTAATTTGTTGTGCCGTGGATGGTGGAAACCCACGAAGCGAGCTACCCTCGCCTGACGCCAAGGCTATTTCCCGATGAGCTTCGGCAAAACGTGTCACGCTGTCTGCCAAAAACAGTACATGCTGTCCCTTGTCGCGAAAGTGTTCGGCAACCGTCATTGCGGCCCATCCAGCCCGCCTCCGGACCAGAGGTGATTGATCAGAAGTGGCGGCAACCACCACCGAACGCGCCATCCCTTCTTTACCCAAGACACGCTCTACAAATTCACGCACCTCACGACCACGTTCCCCAATAAGGGCAATCACAACCACATCCGCATGAACCCCCCGCGCGAGCTTTGCCAGCAAGGTTGATTTCCCGACACCAGAGCCCGCAAACAAACCAATCCGTTGCCCCCGGACAATTGGCAATAGCGTGTTAAACACCGCTGATCCTGTTTCCAACCGCTCGCCCAAGGTGCGCCGCTCGGTTGGATTAATAGAGGTTCCGCGAAGTGCGCGCGCATGTGCCCCACGCATCACCGCATGCCCATCCAGCGCTTTGCCAAACGGATCAATGACCCGCCCAATCCAGCTGTCATCAGGGGCAATTTGACCGGATCCACGCAAGGCGACCTGATCCCCGATACGAAGTCCTTCGACATCCCCATCCGGCAAGATGGTCACGCGGTCTTTTGTTAGGTTCAAAACTTCACCCAACCGGGTCTGCCCCGGCGTGCCAATTTCGACAAGGTCGCTTTGCGCCGCCACATGCGATAGGCCCGAGACATCAATGGTGCCCCGCCCAATCTCAACAATCCGACCGATATCAGCCGTGGCGCGGACGGCATCAACTTCTGCAGTGAGCTGTTCAAACCCAACAGGCTTCATGGCGGTCTCCTCATTTTTGTCTCTGAAACCATTTCTAAAGGAATCAAGGTTAAGCCTTAGTTGAAGCCAATCGAGGGAGAAGCCCCGATGTTTGATAAAATTGAAATTTTCCGGATGAGCCAAGGGCTAGCAAAGCATGCCGCCGCTCGTCAATCGACCATTGCGCAGAATGTCGCAAATGCAGATACGCCGGGCTATAAAGCCCGCGATATTGCTTCTTTTGCCAATACTTATGAACCAAAATCTGATGGTGGTGGTATGCGTGCCACACGGGCCAAGCATATTGGCGCCCCTGTGGGGTCGCACATTGTGTCTTCGCCCGAAACCATCATTCGCCAAGGGGCCACATCGCCCAATGGGAACTCTGTTTCCCTTGAAAGCGAGATGATGGCCGCCGCAAGCGCCAAAAGCGATCATAACCTCGCATTGGCCGTCTACAAAAGTTCCATGAACATAATGCGCGCATCCATTGGGCGCCGGTGAGGGAGATAAGTCATGAATGATCTGAAAGCTTCCGTCGCCGCAGCGGCTTCTGGCATGAAAAGCCAGGCCGCTCGCCTGCGCCATGTTTCGGAAAATATCGCAAACGCTGACACGCCAGGATACCGGCGCAAAATGGTCAGTTTCACTGAAACGATCGAAGCGGGGCGCGCCACAGGACGGGTAGAAACCGGCCGGCTCACCCTTGATCCATCGAAATTGCCCAGCGTGTACGATCCATCGCACCCGATGGCCAATGAGAAAGGCTACTACGACGGCTCAAATGTCGATCTGGTGGTCGAAATTGCTGACTCGCGCGAAGCGCAACGCAGCTATGAGGCGAACCTCAAAATGTTCGATCAGGCAAAGCAAATGTCTAAAAGCCTGCTCGATCTTCTTCGCAGATAGGAGACACCAGAATGGATGTTAAATCCTCTATTGCGGCCCAAGGCTATGCAGCCACCCGTCCCGCGACACAGCCAAAGGCGCGTCCGGACGGACCGGCGGTGGATTTTGCTAAAACGGCAAATGACTTCGCCGCCACCATACAACAGGGCGAACAAACCGCGCTTGCGGCAATGTCAGGGAATGCAGATCCGCATTCGTTGGTGCAGGCTTTGGCCCAAACGGAACTGGCTGTGGAAACGGCCGTGACCATTCGCGACAAAGTTGTCGAGGCCTATCAGGAAATCCTGAGGATGCCGGTATGATGAATGACGTGATTTTTTTCGATACTTTGCGGGCTGGGCTTTGGAATGCAGTTTTGATTTCCATGCCGATCCTCACCGTGGCTTTGGTCGCAGGTGTGGTGGTTGGCCTCTTTCAAGCGCTCACATCAATTCAGGAAATGACACTGACATTTGTCCCAAAACTGGCGGCCATCCTGACTGTCTTTTGGGTGTCCATGAGTTACATGACCGAAACATTGACCGGTTTTTTCCAAAACCAGATCATTCCTTTGATTGCAGGGAGCTGACATGGACAATATCGGCTATACCGCTCTCACCCGACAATCAGGCTTGATGCGTGAAATGCAGACTGTGGCGAATAACATCGCAAACAGTTCCACCACGGGTTATCGCCGCGAAGGTGTGATATTTTCTGAGTATGTTCAAAAGCTTGATAAGGGAGACGCCTCCCTTTCCATGGCCACCGCCAATGCTCGACTGATCGACCTTCAACAAGGGGCATTGACCCAAACCAATGGCAGCTTTGATCTGGCCATTGAGGGTGATGGGTTTTTCATGGTTGAGGGGGCCGATGGCCCACTGCTCACCCGTGCAGGCGCATTTACCCCCTCTGCCGAAGGGGAGCTAATGACCCCCGATGGGTTGCGCCTTTTAGACGCCGGTGGGGCGCCTGTTTTTGTTCCCCCAGATGCGGGATCCATCTCGGTCGCCGCAGATGGAACAATGTCCGCAGATGGGCGCCCGTTAACCCAAATCGGTCTTTATCTTCCAACCGATCCAAATGACTTGAAGCATCGTGACGGGGTTCGTTTTACAGCCCCCGGCGGCACTGAACCTGTCTTGGAAGGAGCATCAATTCTGCAAGGATTTGTCGAGGGATCAAACGTCAATCCGGTTCAAGAAATTACCCGCATGATCGAGGTTCAGCGCAGCTACGAGCTGGGTCAAATGTTCATGGAAAAAGAGGATGAGCGTATCCGCTCTGTCCTTCAAACCGTTGTGAAATAAGGAGGTCGCCATGCGTTCTTTACAAATCGCCGCCACCGGCATGCTCGCCCAGCAGATGCGGGTCGAAACAATTTCAAACAACCTCGCCAATATGAACACAACCGGCTACAACGCCCGCCGGGCTGAGTTTGCGGACCTGCACTATCAACAAGCAACACGTCCCGGCACGATCAATGCAGCGGACGGAACAGTGATTCCAACAGGGGTGCAGTTGGGCCTCGGGGTGCGCCCATCCTCGGTCACCATGATGGTCCAGCAAGGCAGTTTGGCCCAAACCAACGGCGAACTTGATGTCGCAATCGAGGGCAAAGGATACCTAGAGGTCACACTTCCCAGCGGCACATCGGCGTATACAAGGGACGGCGCCTTGAAGCTGTCGCCTGACGGACAGATTGTGAACTCAGATGGCTATCCGCTTGTGCCGGACATCACCATTCCATCGGACGCACGGTCCATTTCGATCAATGCCGAAGGCGAAGTATACGCCTATTTCAAGGATGTGGTCGAACCCGAGCTTATGGGATCCTTCACTTTAACCGGGTTTACCAACGAAAAAGGCCTCGAGGCGATTGGGTCGAATCTATACACCGAAACCGCTGCGTCAGGCGCGCCACTGACCTCAGTCCCGGGCGAAAATGGCCTTGGAACACTGCGCCAAAACTATCTGGAAAACAGCAGCGTAGACGCAGTTCGCGAAATCACTGAATTGATCGAAGCCCAGCGCGGCTATGAAATGAATTCAAAAGTCATCACAGCATCCGATCAGATGTTGGCCGCAACCACGCAGGTGCGGTAATGATACGCTTGGCTTTACTTGCCCTCATGGCGACCACGCATTTTGCTTCGGCCGACATCGTTTTGGCCGCAAAAACGATGCGCGCGCACACGTTGCTAACCGAAAGCGATCTGAAAATGTCGGATGGCGATCTTCCTGGCACTTACATCGCCATCGAAGACCTGGTTGGGCAAGAAACACGCGTTGTATTATACGCCGGTCGGCCGATTAGAATTGATGACATCGGCCCCCCGGCATTGGTCGATCGAAACCAAATTGTTGTTCTACTTTACACGATCGGCGGCCTCACCATCGCAACCGAAGGTCGTTCCATGGCCCGCGGCGGTCTGGGCGACCGCATCCGCGTAATGAACCTGTCGTCGCGCAGCACCGTGAACGGCACCATTCAAGCCAACGGCTCTGTCTCAGTCGCCCCCCCCCAAATTCCCGGCTCATAAAGGATCTTTCAATGCGCCCGCTTGTTTTTCTCTTGTTATTTGCTTTCGCCATCTCGGGTTGCTCACGCCTTGAAAACGTGGGGAAAGCACCTGCTTTATCACCTGTAGAGGTTAATCAGGAACACCATGCGATGACGACGGCGGCTTTGCCAAAAGCTGCTGTTCCTGTCAGCTCATCCTCACGGGCATCGACCTGGAGCCGCGGTCGCCAATCTCTTTTGGGTGATCGCCGCGCGCAACAATCAGGGGACATCCTAACTGTGGTCATTGAAATCAATGATCGCGCCGAATTTTCAAACAGCTCGACCAGATCACGCGATGGCTCAGAAAAAATGGCCGTCCCTTCACTTTTGGGCATTCCTCAGAAAATAAATGAGGCACTTCCAGAAGGGGCGACGATGGACCCGGCTGTGGAATTTAACTCGAAAAGCTCATCCACTGGAAGCGGCTCCGTTCGCCGCAATGAAAAGCTTGAACTGCGCGTTGCCGCGACAGTTCTCGGCACCCTGCCAAACGGTGTATTGCAAATTCAAGGTTCACAAGAAGTGCGCGTAAATTTTGAACTTCGTGAGCTGTTGGTAACGGGTTTTGTGCGCCCTGAGGATATCTCGCGTCAGAACGAAATTGCTTACGATAAAATTGCTTCTGCCCGAATTTCATACGGTGGACGCGGCATAATATCCGACGTCCAGCAACCTCGCATTGGCCAGCAAGTTGCCGATGTGATCCTTCCATTCTGATCAGGAGCCTAAGATGGGAAAAATTGTTCCAATTCTGTTGGCATTGATCGGTTTGGGTGGTGGCGTGGGTGCCGGGTTGATGCTGCGCCCACCGCCCGAAGTTGTTGAGATCAATCCATGTGGTGATCCAAGCACGATTGCGCAGACTGATCACGTGCCTGATGCCGAAGCCGTTGAACCCGAAGAAGGGGCTCCGACCAGCGATTTTGTAAAAATGAACAACCAGTTTGTCATTCCTGTTGTTGGCGAAGGACATGTGCGATCTTTGGTTGTGGTTTCACTCAGTTTGGAAATTGCGCTTGGCGGAAGTGAGGAGTTTTATCAACGCGAACCAAAACTAAGAGACGCCTTTCTGCAAGAATTATTCGATCATGCCAACTTAGGTGGCTTTGATGGCGTATTCACAGATTCAGTTCGCCTTTCCAGTCTAAGGATGGCCTTAGAAGAAGTGGCGGGTAAGATTATGTCCGTCGACGTCTTTGATGTCTTGGTGACGGACATCGTTCGCCAAGACATCTAACAAATACCAAAACAGATTGTGTGAAAAGCCGTCACGTATGTAGAACCACGTGACGGCTTTTTTCTTTGCTCCAGGTGACATAGCTCGGAATATTTTTCACGAACTGTCTCTATTTGAATGAGCTGCCTGTCAAAATTAAATCCAATAGGTTCGTAAGCGGTGCGCCTGTCACACTGGTTTGGCGTAATTCCAAGGTAGCAGTGTCAG
>CBDUJY010000016.1:0-59062 GCA_965367685.1 uncultured Planktotalea sp.
TTGCACCCACAACGGTTTTCGAGACCGCCCCGTTCGACCACTCCGGCACCTCTCCACTGGAGGGCGGGATAAATTGCTGGGGCGCGAGTTGCAAGTCCAAATTTGCGCAGAAACCCGCCATCGCGCAAAAATGTGAGTTCTTTTCCAGCCTGCGGACCTTGCCCGCCCGCGGGTGTCGGTCTAGGCTTTTGGACAGATCTTATGCCAGTTGGAGGCAACATAATGGTTTTGCGTCATATTTTCGGATTTTTGGTCTTGGTGTGGTCGGTGTCGGGGCTGGCCTCGGCCCAGGGGGCAGAGCCTGAGAAAATCCGGAATTTTCTGACCGTGACCGGGTTTGATGTGGCGATTGCGTCGATCCAGCAAGGCGCGATGATGGGCCCTGCGTTGACGGGCGAGGCGCCGGACCAATTTGGTCGCGAATGGGTGCGTCTGGCCGAAACTGTGTTTGAACCCAAGCAGATGGTTGATGACGCGGTTGAGATGATAGGTGCGGTGATGCCGGTTGCCTTGTTGGATCATGGCGTTGCGTTTTACGGCAGCGATCTGGGCCAGCATATCGTTGCAATCGAAAATGAAACCCATATGGAAGACGACGACACCAAACAGGCGGCGGGCGAAAAACTGGTGATGCAGTTGATTGATGAGGGCAGCCCGCGCATGGATGTGTTCCGCGCCATGTCGCTGGCGATTGGCAGCGTGGATGTGGCGATCCGTTCGATTGTTGAAATCCAGGTGCGCTATCTGATGGCGGCGGCGGCGGCCGGGGCCACGGATATTGAAATGGACGAGGCGGATCTGCGCGCGATGTTGATGTCGCAACAAGATGAGATGCGTAGAAACATTGAAGTGAACGGTGTGGTCGCCAATGCCTATGCCTATCGTGCGCTGACCGATCAAGAGCTGATTGATTATCTGTCCGCCTTGCAAGATCCTAATATGAAACAGGTTTATGAGGTTTTGAACGCTGTACAATATGAGATTATGGCGGATCGCTACGAAAAGCTGGCCAGCGAATTGGCGGGGCTTGCCCCAGAAACAGACCTGTAATGCGTCACCGATTTTCAGTCTTTTTCAAGCGTGTTGCCCTGGCTGTCATGGCCGGGGTTGGTGTGATTGTTCTTGCACTCAGCCCGCCCGTGCAGGCCGAAGATACTTCGCAAATGGCCCGGTTGTGGGCGGCCTTACGTATGGATGATACCCTTGCGATTATGCGCACCGAGGGGCGCGATCATGCGTTGGCGTCCGCGCTGGAGCTGACCGGGCAAGAGGGGGGCGAGGGCTGGCAACGCATCGTCGATCAGATCTATGACCCCGCGAGGTTGCGCGCGATTGTCTATGACGGCATGGGCACCGCGCTGGCAGGGCGTGATATGTCAAAGATCATCACCTATTATGAAAGCAAAATTGGGGCGCGGGTGATCCGCTTGGAAATTTCGGCGCGCAAAGCCTATTTGACGCCGGGCGTGGAAGAGGCCGCGCGTGAGGCATGGAATTGGGGCGCGAAAAGCGATCCGCGCGCCGGTTTGATCCGCAAATATGTCAACGATGGGGATCTGATCGAGCGCAATGTGGCGGGCGCTTTAAACAGCAATGTCGCCTTTCTGACCGCGTTTGCCAAAGCCGCGCCAAAGGATTTTGCCGTCCTTGATGACCGCGCCATTCTGGCGGATGTCATGCAGGAAGAGCCGCAGATCCGACTGGACACAACCGAATGGTTGTTTGGCTATTTGTCGATGGCCTATGCGCCCCTGTCTGATGCGGCATTAAGCGCGTTGGTTGAGATGTCCGATAGCCCCGAGGGACGTGCCTTAAACGCTGCGCTCTTTCATGGCTTTGATCCCATGTATCAAGAACTTGCGCGCGCTTTGGGGCAGGCGGCAGGACAGGCGCAATCCCAGCAAGAGCTGTAGATCGCGCCTGACGTTGGCTAGGTTTTGGCGTGAAAGATAAACCCAAGGGTGTTGAGCAAAAGCTGTGCCGCCAGCACGGATGTGGATTGACCCGCGTCATATTCTGGTGCCACTTCCACCAGATCAAGGCCCACCACTTCATGCCGTTTGGCAATACCCTGCATCAATTCCAGCACCTCGTAATACATAAAGCCACCATGGCTGGGCGTGCCAGTGCCGGGCGCAATTGACGGACAAAACCCATCAATATCAATGGTGATGTAAATGCGGGCGCCTTTGGGGATGCGCTCCAATACAGCCTCTGTGCCCAGTTTTCGGATTTGGCGCACCGACAGAATGTCTGACCCCATCGCGCGCGCCGCGTCATACCCATCTTTGGCGGTAGAGCTGACGTTGCGAATGCCAAGTTGGGTTTGCCCGGTGACATAATCCTTGTCTGCGGCGCGGCGCATGCAATTGCCATGCCCATTGCGCACCCCGTGGCGCTCATCGACAAAATCCAGATGCGCGTCGATCTGCACCACATGAATATCACCACGCCCTTCATAGGCATTGATGCAGGGAATAGTGATGGAATGGTCACCACCGATGGTCACAGGAAGGGCGCCTGCGTCCAAAATCGCGCGCACGCCCGCTTCGATATTCTCGTGGCTTTTTTCGGTGTTGGTATGCACGATGTCAGCATCGCCAATATCCACGATCCGCACCTCTTCGCCCAGATAGGTTGCATCATCTTCGTGGTCATAGGCCCCCGCGTGCCCAAAGGAAAACAGCGTTGATGCCTCGCGGATTGCACGTGGGCCAAAACGCGCACCGGGGCGAAATTGCGTGCCAAAATCAAAAGGCGCGCCCAGAATGGCAACATCTGCGTCAATCGCGCTCCAATCCTCGACATATGGTTTTTTGCCAAATGTTGCGATGCCCACAAATGGCAGGTTCAATCGTCCGGTTTCATAGCCGTTAGCGCTCATACATCGCTCCTATATCTGTTTTATTGATTTGGGGCAGCGTTGCCGTGATGCGGCAAAAAGGCAAGCCTTGTGTTTGCCTCTTTTCATCATTTTCAGCCGTGGTTAGATCTGTGGAACGAGTAAAAGGGACAGCCCATGCCAAATACGCCAAACGCGCCACAAGATCCGACACAGACACAGAAACCGGTTGAGGGTGCGGGTCAGAAAAAGGCCCCCTATTTTCCGCCCCCCAAACCGATCCCGCCAAAAGTGGGGCTGTTTCGGCGCACGCCCCCGGCAATGTTTCCGCCGATCTTTGGCCTGTTTGGGTTGGGGTTGGCATGGCGCAGGGCGTCCGAAAGCTTTGGGGCGCCGGGCAATTTTGGTGAAATGATCCTTGGCGCCACAACGCTGTTGTTCCTGTTTGCGGTGGCAAGCTATCTGGTGAAACTTTTGCGCCGCCCCGGTGTGTTTGTTGAGGATTTGCGCGTGCTTCCGGGGCGTGCGGGCTTGGCGTCCATGGGGCTTGCGGGCTATTTGATGGCGGCGGTCTTTGTCACCTATTCGCCGGGCGTGGCGCTGGTGATCTTGTGCCTTGCAGGCGCGTGGCATTTGGCTGTGGCCCTGACTGTAATCCGAATTTTGATTGCCTCAGCCCCCGAAGGGCGCGCCGTTACGCCGGTGTGGCACCTGACCTTTGTGGGGTTCATTCTTGGGCCCATCGCAGCCCTTCCCCTTGGGTTTCATGGTTATTCCATGGTGGTCTGTTGGGTCACAATGGCCATCGCGGTCGGGATTTATATTGCCAGCGCAGTGGCATTTGCCAAAAAGACCGTGCCTGCGCCATTGCGCCCTTTGCTGGCGATCCATTTGGCCCCCACCAGCCTGTTGGGCTTTGTGGCCTACCTGATGGGCATGACACAGCTGGGCTTTGTCTTGGCGCTGATCTCAATCGCAATCTTCGCCGTGCTTCTGGTGTCTGCTCGCTGGTTGACGGTGGATGGGTTCAGCCCGCTTTGGGGCGCCTTCACCTTTCCGCTCGTGGCCTTTTCCACCCTGATGCAGGTCACTTATCTTGCGGGCAATGGCGAGCTGTTTCGCGTTCTCGGCGGGCTAAGCCTTGTGATGGGCACACTGATCATTCCCCCTATCGCCTTTAAGATCCTGAACCTTTGGGCAAAGGGCGTGTTGGCGGTGAAAACAAACGCCGCACAGGCCTAACTCCAAAGGGGGCTTGGCCACGCCGCCCTTTTTCTTGCTGAAAATACCTTCGCCGAAGGCAAAAAATCAACTGCGACACCGGCAGCTAGGTTGCCGGTTCAAAAGGGGGCAGGGTGGCCTGAAGCTTTTTGGTCAGCCCGCCGCGGATAATGCGGTAAGAGGTCTCAATCCGGTGGCGCACCTCGTCTTCGCCCGAGGTCGATGGCACGCGCACCCAAGAGGCATGGCAATAGGGCGCTTTCACCCCGATGCCGGCCTCTTTCAACATATCCGCCGTCGCCACATCCGCACATTTCACCGACACACCATCCGCATCCACCGTCATCATAGCAAACACCTTGCCACCGATTTTCCACACGTCGATATCTTCGGGGTTCTGGCTAAACGGGTGGGTCAATTCCGCCCCCGGCATCCCGGCACAGACCTCGCGCGCAAATCCATTCATGCTGATATCCCAACTTGTTTCGCAATTGCTTTCCTGCTAGCAGTATGCCCATGAAACACCTAAGCACCATCATTATTTGTTGCATTACTCGCTAACAATTTTAGGCGGGTCGTTTCTTCATTTCCAAACCTTTGTGAAGTTGCTAAGCCCGCCACGCAAGTGGTGTGTCCAGACGTATTAAGACCCGCAAGGGGATAGAGGCCGAAATGACTGAGATTAAGATCTACAACACCAAGGTACGGGCGAAAGAGGTCTTTACGCCGATCGATCCTGACAATGTGCGTCTTTATGTCTGTGGCCCAACCGTCTATGACCGCGCCCATCTGGGCAACGCGCGCCCGGTGGTGGTGTTTGACGTGTTGCAACGGCTTTTGCGTCATGTGTACGGGGCCGATCACGTGACCTATGTGCGCAATTTCACCGATGTGGATGACAAAATCAACGCGACCGCTTTGGCGCGCAAAGAGGCCGGCGCCGAAGGCACGTTGGAAGAGCTGGTGCATGAACGCTCCAATGAGACCATCGCGTGGTATCTTAAGGACATGGGCGCTTTGGGCGCGCAGGAACCCGACCACATGCCGCGCGCAACTGAATTTATTGCGCCGATGATCGAAATGATCGAAGATCTGATCGCCAAGGGTCATGCCTATGAGGCCGAGGGGCATGTGCTTTTTGCCGTCGAAAGCTATAAAAATTATGGCGCGCTGTCGGGCCGGTCTGTGGATGACATGATCGCCGGCGCCCGCGTGGAAGTGGCACCTTACAAGCGCAATCCGATGGATTTTGTGCTGTGGAAGCCCTCCACCGATGAGTTGCCCGGTTGGGACAGTCCTTGGGGCAGAGGACGGCCCGGTTGGCACATTGAATGTTCCGCGATGTCGCATGATCTGTTGGGCGCAAGTTTCGACATTCACGGCGGCGGCAATGATCTGCAATTCCCGCACCATGAAAACGAGATCGCCCAATCAAAATGCGCCCACCCCGACGCCGATTTCGCGCGCTATTGGATGCACAATGAGATGTTGCAGGTCGAAGGCAAAAAGATGTCCAAAAGCTTGGGCAACTTCTTCACCGTGCGGGACTTGCTGGACCAAGGTGTGCCCGGAGAAGTGATCCGTTTTGTGTTTCTAGGGACGCATTATCGCAAGCCGATGGATTGGACTGAGAAGAAGCGCAGTGACGCAGAAAAAACTCTCAGTAAAATCGCTGAGTTTTTGGGAAGTGATCCACTGACAAAGCCATGGGTTGATCTGAGTTTTGCGAAAGCTCCTCAAGAATTTGTTGATGCGCTCTCAAATGATTTGAATACACCTCTGGCGTTAACGCTTGTTCGAAAATACCTGAAGCACAGACAGGAAGCCGACCTTGTTTCTTCACTTCGCCTGCTCGGCTTTGACATGTCGCGATTAGTCGAAACATTCGCGCCATTTCATCTCGTAGCAGGGGGTAATGGTGTCACATCTGGTCATAACCTGAGGATCCATGGGGATGGACAGGGGCTTGATGGCGACCATTTGGTGGTGTTGCAGTCTAGATTCCTGAAAGTGCGCGAAGAGGCGATGATTTCCAAAGACTTCTCCGCCGTGGATGCGCTGAAATCCGCGCTCACCGAAGCGGGTGTTCAGGTGCGCATGTCGAAAGAGGGTGTGGAATTGGAACCCGGACCGGATTTCGACGCAGAAAAGCTCAATAAGATTTAAAAATATGGACAGCGCCCGACACGGGTGGGCGCTGTCCGATGTGCCACCGGACGGCACAGAAACAAGAGGGTAGAGCCAGATGAGTGCTGATCAAGCCACCAATCCATCAAAAGACCGCCTATATATCTACGACACCACCTTGCGTGACGGGCAACAAACGCAGGGCGTGCAGTTTTCGTTCACCGAAAAGACGCAGATTGCCGAGGCATTGGATGGGCTTGGCATTGATTACATCGAAGGCGGTTGGCCCGGCGCAAACCCGACGGATTCCGAGTTCTTTGAGCGCGCGCCCAAAACCCGCGCGACCTTTACCGCCTTTGGGATGACCAAACGGGCGGGGCGCTCGGCCGAAAATGATGATGTGCTGGCGGGCGTTATGAATGCAGGCACGTCTGCGGTGTGTCTGGTGGGTAAATCCCATGATTTCCACGTCACCACCGCGCTTGGCATCACGCTTGAGGAAAACGTCGAAAACATCCGTGCCTCAATGGCTTACATGGTGCGCGAAGGGCGCGAGGCTCTGTATGATGCGGAACATTTCTTTGATGGGTATAAGGCGAACCCGGCCTATGCGCTCGACTGTGTAACGGCCGCTTATGAGGCCGGTGCGCGCTGGATTGTTCTGTGTGATACCAACGGTGGCACGCTGCCGCACGAGGTGCATGAGATCACAAAAGCGGTGATCGCGGCGGGTATTCCGGGGGATCACTTGGGCATCCACACCCATGACGACACCGGCAATGCCGTGGCCTGTAGTTTGGCGGCAATTGATGCGGGCGCGCGGCAGGTGCAAGGCACGCTGAATGGTTTGGGCGAACGCTGTGGCAACGCAAATCTGACCACGCTGATCCCCCTTTTGCTGTTAAAAGACCCCTACGCGAGCGGGTTTGAACTGGGCATTGCGCGCGAGAAACTGGCCGGGCTGACCCGACTGTCACGCCAGCTTGACGACATCCTGAACCGCGTGCCGGACAAATCGGCGCCTTTCGTTGGCGCGTCGGCTTTTGCCCATAAGGCCGGGCTGCACGCCAGCGCGATCTTAAAAGACCCAACAACCTATGAGCATATCCCGCCCGAAACCGTGGGCAACACGCGCATTGTGCCGATGTCAAATCAGGCGGGGCAATCGAACCTGCGCGCGCGTCTGGCGGATGCGGGGATTGAGGTGGCCTCGGGCGATCCGCGTCTGGCCGACATTTTGAACCGCGTGAAAGAGCTTGAGGAAAAGGGCTATGCCTACGACAGCGCGCAGGCGTCCTTTGAACTGGTTGCGCGGGATGTGTTGGGGCAATTGCCGCAGTTTTTTGAGGTGAAACGCTATAAGGTCACCGTTGAGCGGCGCAAAAACAAACGCAACAATATGGTCAGCCTGTCTGAGGCGATTGTGGTGGTGAAAATCGGCAACGATAAAAAACTGTCGGTGTCGGAAAGCATGGACGAACGTGGGACGGACCGCGGGCCGGTGAATGCGCTTGCCAAGGCGCTTGGCAAGGATTTGGGGCCTTATCAGTCGATCATTGATGATTTGCGGTTGGTGGATTTCAAGGTGCGTATCACCCAAGGCGGCACCGAGGCACAAACCCGCGTGATCATCGACAGCGAAGACAGCGCGGGGCATCGGTGGTCCACCGTTGGCGTCAGTCCCAACATAGTGGATGCGTCTTTTGAGGCGCTGTTGGATGCGATCAACTGGAAGCTTTTGCGTGACGGGGCGCAGGTTGTATGAATGATATCAATGATCTAGGCGACAATGTTAATGCGTGCGCCGAATTGGTGCAGGCGGGTGACCCCGACCGGTTCCTGTCGGCCATGACCGGATCCCCCGATGAACGCGCCGTGCTGTTCCCGCTTTATGCCTTTAACCTTGAGATCGCCCGCGCGCCCTTTATGTCAACCGAGCCGATGGTTGGCTTGGTGCGGTTGCAGTTTTGGCGTGATGTGGTTGAAGGAAAAACCACCGCCGCCCATGATGTGGCCGCACCTGTGGTTGATCTGATTGCGCGCGGAAAACTGAGCGCGCCGCATGTGCAAATGATGATTGATGCGCGTGAAAGCGACATCGAGGGGATCGGGCGGCAAAGCGCCACAGCCGTGTCAGAATATGCGCGCGGCACCTCGGGCGCGATGATGCAAGCGTCAGCGGTGGGTGTGTCAGAAACGGTTGCGTTGGCGCTCAGCGAATTGGGCACCGCGTCAGGTCTGGCAAATTGGCTTTTGTCGCAACCCGAACTGGCCCGTGCGGGGCGGGGGCATATCATGCCAAGCGATGAGATGATTGTGGTTTTGGCCGATGAAGGTTTGAAACTTTTGCACCAAGCAGGTGCAGTTTTGCCGCGCAAAGGCAGTGCTGCGATGCGGTCAGCCTGGCGGGCAAAGGCGTTGCTTAAACGCGCCAAAACCCATCCTGACTTGGTGCGGGAAGGGGGGCTTGGCGGGTCCGACTTTGCCCGCAAAGGGCGTTTGGTTTTTCTGGGGATGACAGGCGGCTGGTAAGGGCCGCCTGTTTTAGTGACTTATCTTGAAAGCGCTGCGGCCTCGGCGGCCAGCTCGGTGATTGCGGCCCAATCCCCGGCCTCGACCAATGCATTTGGCGCCACCCATGATCCGCCCACACAGAGCGTGTTTGGAAGCGATAGATAATCCGGCGCATTCAGGCGGTTGACGCCCCCGGTGGGGCAAAAGCTGACCTGCGGCAAGGGCGATGAGAGCGCCTTTAGGAATTTCGCGCCACCTGCGGCTTCAGCGGGGAAAAACTTTTGTACGCGGTATCCACGTTCCAAAAGACGCATCGCTTCCGTTGCGGAACTTGCGCCGGGCAATAGGGGCAATTCCACCGCTTCGCAGCTGTCCAAAAGCAAATCCGTCGCACCGGGGGCCACGGCAAATACAGCACCAGCCGTTTTGGCGTCCCGTGCATCTTCTGGGGTCAGCACCGTGCCTGCGCCAACTGCGCCGCCTTCCACCTTTGACATCTCGGAAATGACTTCAAGGGCGGCGGGGGTGCGCAATGTGACCTCAAGCGCTGGCAAGCCGCCTTTGATCAGCGCCTCGGCCAGTGGAATGGCGTGGGCCACGTCATGTACCACCAACACGGGGATGACGGGCGCTAGGCGGCAGATCTCTTCGGCGGCATTTGCGGCGTCTCTTGGGATCATGTGTCATTTCCTTTAAAAAGCGGCGATGCGCCTTGGGTGGCGGGGCCGACATGCCTGCGGAAGGCGGAAAAAAGTTCGCGCCCCATGCCAAATTCATTGGCGGTTAGGTCTTGGGTCACCGGTGTGCGGTCCTCAAACCCATTGGACAAGACGGACAGGGTGCCAGCGGTGGCATCCAGCCGGATCAAATCGCCGTCTTCGACCTGTGCGATCGGGCCACCGGCGGCGGCTTCGGGCGACATATGGATGGCGGCGGGCACTTTGCCGGACGCGCCGGACATGCGGCCATCTGTGATCAGCGCCACATTCAGCCCCCGGTCTTGTAACACAGAAAGCACCGGGGTGAGACCATGTAATTCGGGCATGCCGTTGGCTTGTGGCCCTTGAAAGCGCACGACGACAATGGTGTCAGAGGTGAACTCGCCAGCTTTAAACGCGGCTTTCACGCTGTCCTGGTCGTGGAAGACGCGGGCGGGGGCCTCAATGATGTGGCGGGATTTGTCCACGGCGGACACTTTGATCACGCCTTGGCCGATGTTGCCGTCGAGCTTGGCAAGGCCGCCGGTGGGTTGGAATGGATTGGCTGGCGTGCGCAGGATCTTGTCGTTTTGGCTGTCGCGCGGGGCAGGTTCCCATTTCACGCGGTGGCCATCCAGTTTGGCCTCGGCCGCATAGTTGGACATGGAACCGGCGATGGTGGTCACATCTTCATGCATCAATCCCGCGTCCAGCAAATGCCCGATCATATAACCAAGGCCACCTGCGGCGTGGAAATGGTTCACATCGGCCAGCCCGTTGGGGTAAACGCGCGCCATCAGCGGCACGGTTGCGGACAGGTCTGCGAAATCTTCAAGCGTCAGGATCACACCCGCCGCGCGCGCCATGGCGGGCAGGTGAAGGACAAGATTGGTGGACCCTCCGGTGGCCATCAGACCCACGATGCCGTTCACAAAAGCTTTGGCATCAAGCACTTGCCCGGCGGGGGTGAAACCTTTGCCCGGCGCCATTGATAACGCGCGACGTACGCCCTCAGCCGTCAGCGCATCCCGCAGAGGTGTGTGAGGGTTCACAAAGGACGATCCCGGAAGGTGCAGCCCCATGAACTCCATCAACATCTGGTTCGAGTTGGCGGTGCCGTAAAAGGTGCAAGTGCCCGGCCCATGATAGGCGGCCATTTCAGCAGCCATCAGTTCTTTGCGGTCAATGTCGCCGGTGGCGAATTTCTTGCGGATTGCGGCTTTTTCATCATTGGGCAGGCCAGACACCATCGGACCGGCGGGGAGGAACACCGCCGGGATATGGCCAAATGTGGCGGCGGCAATCACCAGGCCGGGCACGATCTTGTCGCAAACGCCCAGATAAAGGGCTGCGTCATAGGTGTTGTGCGACAGGGCAATCGCGGCGGCCATGGCGATCACATCACGGGAAAAAAGCGACAGCTCCATCCCCGTTTCGCCTTGGGTCACGCCGTCGCACATGGCGGGCACGCCGCCGGCCACTTGGGCGGTGGCGCCTTCTTGGCGGGCAATTTCTTTGATCAGATCGGGATAGGCGGCATAGGGCGCATGGGCGGACAGCATGTCGTTATAGGCGCTGACAATGCCGATGTTTGGCGCGTGACCTTCGGCAAGGCGGGCTTGATCTTGCCCAGCCCCCGCATAGGCATGGGCTTGTCCAGAACATCCAAGATGCCCGCGGGCCGGGCCTTTGTTGGCGGCCGCATTGATCTTGGCCTCATACGCGCTGCGTGTGGCGTGGGATCGCGTGAGGATCCGTTCGGTGACGCGGTCGATATTGGAATGTAGCATCCGGGGCCCTCTTGTTTGATCTGCCATAACTAGGCGATTTGGGCCGGGGATAACAGCAAATGATAGCGCTAACAAGAGTGGATGTGACGGTGATCTGCACCAAAACCACCGATTGTCACAAGCTTTCCCCGCCTGTTCCACAGTGCTGACACAATTGGTTAACACTTTCCTAACAAGCGAAAACGCAGGCAGAACGCTTGCAGGAGGGAATTATGGGACAGGTTAAAGTTCTAAGCAAAGTCATCCTAGGTGTAGTGGCCCTTGCGGCGCTGACAGCTTGTGTCAAACCAGGCGAAGTGACCCGCGCCGCTGCACCAAACCTTGAGCTGGCAACCGCATCGGACATCGCCAGCCAAGCGGTGACTGCATTCAACGTGACGGATGTTCGCGTGAATGTGCCACGGACGCTTGAAGTGTCCGAGGCCAATACCTTTAAACCCAAAGCGGACATTGTGTGGCGCGAAGACCCTTTGGGGGATCGTTACCAACAGGTCGAAGTGATCCTTCAGGCGGCGTTTGAACGTGGTGTGACCACCCTGAACGAGGGGCGTGATGTGGTGCTGGACATCCAGTTGCACGAATTCCACGCCCTGACCCAGCGCACCCGCTATACTTATGGCGGCACCCACGCGATCCGGTTCTCGCTGACCGTTCTTGATGGAACCACGGGGGCGGTATTGGAACCAGCGCGTGTGATCCAAGCTGACCTGAAAGCCTTTGGTGGCGGCGAAGCACTGGCCGCAGAGGCCCGAGGCGAGACGCAAAAGGTTCGCATCACCGATCATCTGGCCAAGGTTGTGCTGTTTGAAATGACCCGCCCGCGTGACTTCCTGCCGGATCAGCCAGCCGCAACTGATGTCGCCGCAGCCCCCGCCGCGGAAACGCCAGCCGTGGTGCAATAATCCTGTCCAGCTTTCCCGGAAAGCAGGTGAAGGACGAAAGATAAGGGCGGTTTTTCCGCCCTTTTTCATTGGCGCGGGCCAAGAAACCGGATAGGACGCAGGCATGACAGATACGCGCCCAACCCTCCGCCTTAAGCCCAAAGCCAACGCCCGTGCCATTCGACATGGCGCCCCGTGGGTCTATGACAACGAAGCCGTGACCGACCGGCGCACGAAAAACATCCCCGCAGGTGCGATTGCCGTGCTTGAGGATGGCGAGCGCGAACCGCTGGCAACCGTGGCCGTGAACACCAATTCGCGCATCATCGCCCGTGTGCTGGACCGTGATCCAACGGCAGTGATCGACCGCGCATGGCTTACCGCGCGCCTGACAGCCGCCCACGCCCACCGCGAACATTTGTATGACGCGCCATATTATCGTCTGGTGCATGCCGAGGCTGATGGCTTGCCCGGTGTGATCATTGACCGTTTTGGCGACATTGCCGTGATCCAACCCAATGCCGCTTGGGCGGATGTGCTGATTGACGACATCGCCAGCGCTTTGGCCGAGGTCACAGGTGTGACCACCATCTTGAAAAACTCAGCGGGCCGTGCGCGGGTGTTGGAAGGTCTTGATCAAGACAACGCCGTGCTTTTGGGCACCGCACCCGAGGCCGCTTTGCCGGTGCCAATGAATGGCGCGACCTATATGGCTGACCTGATGGGTGGGCAGAAAACAGGGCTCTTTTACGACCAACGCCCGAACCACGCCTTTGCCGCAGGCTTGTCAAAAGACGCGCGGGTTTTGGATGTGTTTTCCCATGTGGGGGGCTTTGCCTTGGCCGCTTTGGCTGGGGGCGCAACATCCGCGCTGTCCGTGGATGGATCCGCCCCAGCGCTTTCCTTGGCTGAACAAGGTGCTGCCGAAATGGGCGCATCAGACCGCTTTTCCACCCGCCAAGGTGACGCCTTTGATGTGCTGACCCAATTGGGCGAAGAGGGTGCGCAATTTGATGTGGTGATCTGTGATCCGCCCGCCTTCGCGCCGTCAAAACGATCGTTGGAACAAGGGCTTCGCGCCTATGAACGTATTGCCCGTCTGGCGGCCCCCTTGGTGGCGCCAAATGGTTATCTTGGCCTGTGTTCCTGTTCCCACGCCGCTTCAATTGAAAAATTTCGCGCCTCATCCAATCGTGGCATTGGCCGGGCAGGGCGTGTCTCGCAGTTGATCCACACCGGATACGCCGGTGCCGATCATCCGCAACATCCAAATCTGGCCGAAAGCGGATACCTTAAGGCGCTGTTCTACCGTATTTTGCCGTAAGGACGTACGATGAAAGTCCTGATTGATGCCTGCGTTCTTTACCCAACCGTGATGCGGGAAATGGTGATGGGGGCGGCGTCAGCGGGGCTGTTTACCCCCTATTGGTCGCCGCGTATTCTTGAGGAATGGGCGCGGGCCGCGGCCCGTTTGGGGGCCGATCAAGAAGGGTTTGCGCGCGCAGAAGTGGCGCTTTTAAATGCCCGTTGGCCCAAAGCCAGCGTGCCCTCACGTGACCGTGATTTACGCCGCCTGCATTTGCCGGATGAGGATGACATCCACGTTTTGGCCGCTGCGGTCGCTGCTGGGGCGGACATGATCCTGACATTAAACAATTCGGATTTTCCACGGCATACTTTGGGCGAAGAGGGGCTGATCCGTGGCAACCCTGACCTGTTCCTGCGCGGTTTTGTCGACAGCCACCCGGATGAAATGTCCGCCCTTGGCGCGCGCGTGCTGGCCGAGGCGCGCCGCTTATCTGGCCGTCCCGATTGGACCATGCGCAGCCTGATGAAAAAAGCCCGCCTGCCGCGTCTTGGCAAGGCGCTTGAGGCAACCCAAGTTAACTGACCCAATCGGCCTCGTTCTTTTCAATGGCTGCAATGCGGTCATAGGTTTTGGGATGGCTCATCAACCACGCGGGCATCACGCCGCCACGGGATTTGGTCAGGGCGTCAAGCTTGGTAAACAGCGACTTTTGCCCCTCGGCCCCGATCCCGGATTTGATCAACAACGCAGTGGCATAGGCGTCGGCCTCATATTCATCCTTGCGGCTAAGGCCTGCGGCCACCAACCGGGTCAACATGCGCGCAATATAGACACCTGCGCCGGGCAAAAAACGCGAAATCATCATCGTCAACACGGTGCGCAGCGCGTTTTGGCCGGAAAAATCAATCATCCGCTTGCGGGCATGGCCCAAAGCGACATGGCCAAGCTCATGCGCAATCACCGAGGCCAGCTCTTCGCCCGTCACGCGCCCGGCGTGGTATTCTTTCAAAAAACCGCGCGTGATGAAAATTCGCCCGTCGGGGGCGGCCAACCCATTCACCGGTTCGATTTCATAGACATGTACATGAATGCGCGGCAAATCCAGCGCACGGGCCATTTGATCGGTTAGTTTCTTTAGGCCCGGATCCATAAGTTCCGTCGATTGCGCGTCCAGCTCGCGGTGGGTGCGCCAGACCGAGAACCGGTACATGAGAAGGCCGTAAAGAACTGGCAAAAGGATGGGCAAAAGTTTGATCATGGGTCCTATATGGGGGCAAACTTTGATCAGCGGAAGAGGGGATTGGCAAAGGGCGCCCTCTGGTTTTGGGAATTGTGCGCATTGATCCGTGCCGCGCGTGTCTGCCAGAGCAACCTAATGTCTGCCCCATGCCATCGCCCGCTGTCATGCGACATTTCGCCAGACTATGCCTAAGCTGCGCGATTGGCTATTGCTGCACAGCGCCAAAACAGGAAAGGCCCGACATGTCCAAAGCACGCAGCATCTGGTTGTTTCGCAAACTCGCCTCGCTTGAGGGGTGGAGCTATCTTCTGTTGCTTTTTATTGCCATGCCTTTGAAATACTGGGGCAATATGCCCGATATCGTCCCAATGGTCGGGATGATCCACGGTTGGCTTTTCATCGCCTACATCGCTGTGCTTTTTGCCGTGGCCAGCTATGCCAAATTGTCGTTTTCACGGGTCAATTGGGCCATCCTTGTCAGCCTTCTGCCTTTTGGAACCTTTCTGCATGATCCCTATCTAAAGCGCGAAGAAGAGGCACGCCGAGGCGCTGAAGGCATAGCCTAGCGCCCCAAATCCTTCATCCCACGTTCAATCCCTTCAAGGGTCATGGGCACCATGCGCCCCTCAAATATTTCATCAATCATCTGAATGGATTGTGTGTATTTCCAGTGGGCTTCCGGGGTCGGATTGATCCACATGTGGTCAGGCCATTGTTCGCGGGCGCGCGCAAGCCAGGTCATCCCGGCCTCTTCGTTCCAATGCTCATTCGCGCCGCCTTTGTAGGCCACCTCATACGGCGACATCGAGGCATCCCCGACAAAGATGCATTTGTAATCGGACCCATAGGTGCGCAGCACGTCCCATGTGGGGGTTTGGTCGTTCCAACGCCGGGCATTGTCGCGCCAAACGCCTTCGTAAAGGCAGTTGTGGAAATAGTAGTATTCGAGGTGTTTAAATTCCGCGCGGGCGGCGGAAAACAACTCCTCGACGACCTTAATGTGGGGGTCCATTGATCCGCCAACATCAAGGAATAACAACACCTTGACCGCGTTTCTTCGCTCGGGTCGGGTTTTGACATCCAGATAACCATGCTCGGCCGTGGCGCGGATGGTGTTGTCCAGATCCAACTCTTCATGCGCGCCATCACGCGCCCAGTTGCGCAGGCGTTTCAGGGCGACTTTGATGTTGCGGGTACCAAGCTCGACATCACCATCCAGATTGCGAAATTCACGTTTGTCCCAGACCTTCACCGCGCGTTGGTGGCGGCTTTTGTCTTGGCCAATGCGCACGCCTTCGGGGTTGTAGCCATAGGCGCCAAAAGGCGAGGTGCCGGCGGTGCCAATCCACTTGTTGCCGCCCTGATGGCGCCCTTCTTGTTCTTTCAGGCGCTCTTTCAGGGTTTCCATCAGCTTATCGAACCCTCCGGCGGCTTCGATCTCGGCTTTTTCTTCCTCACTCAGGAATTTCTCGGCCATTTTTTCCAGCCATTCCTGCGGGATATCCACGGCCTCTAGCATCTCTTCCATTGAAATTGCTTCCAGCCCCTCAAAGCTCATCGCAAAGGCGCGGTCGAACTTGTCGATATTGCGTTCGTCTTTCACCATTGAGGTGCGCGCGAGATAGTAAAACCCCTCAACATCATAGGTGATCAACCCCGATTTCATCCCTTCAAGAAAGGTCAGGTATTCGCGCAGCGACACAGGCACATGGCAGTCGCGCAGATTTTCAAAAAAAGGCAGAAACATCAGTCACCTAGCGGTTGATGAAAATCGTAACAAACAGGGCAATCAGCGCAAAAATAAGCGCATAGACCGCCGCATATTGGGCGATGTCAAAATTGGTGCCGCCTCGTTTATTGGCGCGCCACGCGCCAAAGACGCCCCCGATCAGCAGACTGACAATCACGATCATGCCGTTTTCCCCTTAGCTGAGGCCGGCCCAAGGGGCCGACCATCTTTATCCAGGTGAAATTGCAGCAATTTCCTGAAGCCGCGCGCCCACCTGTGCGTTTGAGCCGAAGCCATACCGCGCCCAGCCCAAACTGTCGAGCCTGACCAGCTGTGCTTCTGTGGCGCGCCCGGCATACTCCAGCGCTTCGGCCTTGAGCATCAGCAAGGTTGACAATAGGGCAGCATTTTCGGCGGATTTTACCGAGGAAATATGTGGATTGATGATATGAATTGCTTCATCCGCACGTCCCGCTGACAACGCGTAAGCCGCCAGTTGCACACCCATATGCGCCGCCTGAAGTGATGCGCCAGGCGTGTTGCGATAGATCTGGTCCGCCTCACGGAAGGCATCAAAGGCACCATTTGTGTTGGCGGCCAGATGCAAACGGCCTTGGGCAAACAGGCTGAACGCCAGTCGCGTGTCATGCCAACCTTGGGCGCGTGCGATGTTCACAGCCGAAGTTGCGGCCGCACGTCGTCGTCCCATTGACACCCCTTGGCCAAGCGCCGTTTCAATGGCCACTTTCCATTCGCGGGGGGCAGGTCTTTGGAGCCGTGGCAGTCCGGTCCCTCCTGCTGGGTTGAGCCGGGCGAGCAGTGCCGGCAGACGTGCAGCCACTTCGGAACGGGTCATGCCAGAGCTGAGTTCAGGCGCGTAATACGCCCGCAGCACCAGCATATCGAACCCGGTCAAAACCGTGTGGAAGTTGTCATCGTTAAAGACGGAATTTGTCAGACGATAGAGGTCGTTGACGGGGCCCAAGGCCTGGGCCACCTCTTCGTGCAGACAATCGCGCATTTCTTGCGGCGCCACGTCCCCCGGCAAAAAGATCGACATCTTTGTGCGGGTTTTCAGCTGGGTCCAATCGGTCACTGCGGTTTTACGGAATTTCTTATATTCGTCCCAACTGGAAACATTTGGCGCAACAAAACAAGCCGCTTGCGGCACAAGGGCCTGCAATTGCCGTTTGGAAATCACCTGAAGCGTGATTGACGCCTCTTGGGTGGCGGGCACCTGATGGATATTAATCCCGGCCTCAATCCGCAGCCGTTGCATCAGCCGGTTTAGATCTTGGTTCATCTGTGCGGGTGCTGCCCCCACAACCCGCAAGGTCACCGGGCCTTCAAACCGGCTGAGATAGGGCAGGGTGCGCCCGCTTTCCAATTGGAAAGACAGATCAAGGAAATTCCCGGCAATATCTGCGTTGGCTTGAACAGGGCGCGAAATGCGCGTCCCGGCAAAGGCTTTCATGGGCGGTAAGGCGGACGGCAATGTCGCCACCTGTCGCGAGGTTACGTTGTCCGACGTATATGCCGAACGGGTGCCCCCACCCTGATCGGGGGTCATGCAGCCGGATAAAATTAACCCGGACAGGGCCAAAATGGCCCCCTTAAAAGTCTTCCGCATCATCAGCTCCTTCTGAGCTGGGTGACAGGCGGGCAAAGCCGGTCGACCCAGAGATAGGTTCCTTGTGCGGTATGGTTGACGGAATGGGGTGGTGACGTGATGACAAGGCATCGTATCTGGCCCGGTGGGGCCAGAATTCGATGAATACCCGGCGTTGCCCCCGCGATGGCAAGAAGAGGCGCCGCATTGGTCATCAGTGTCATTTGTTTGCAAACATCCGCCACCCTTCGCCAGATATGGCGAAGATCGGTATCCAAGGTCCTACAATGACCAAAGATCGCCCGCATCCACGGGTGGCTATCGTTCGGGTGAACTGACAGGTGCCGGGCAGGGAGGGTTTCAATGCCCCCTGATCCTTTCCCAATCCAACGTGATTGCAGGTTGCCTTCCCCAAGGTGACCAAAACAATCAGCGACGAACCGCGTCAGTGTCCGAACGGAAATGAAGGCATTGTTTCCCATAACAATACAAACACACCGTTATCTTATGCCCCCCCAGGCATGCATCAACGTAGTTAATATTCTTGTACAAAGAAAGAAAAAGAGGGGCTGAAATGTGGCCTAAACTGTTTGTTCTCGTATTCGAACCAATGCAAAATCAACATGTTGTTGTGGATAACTCATTTTCCACAAGAGAATTTGTCATTCTTGGGGCAAATGAGGCGAAATTGTGTCGAATCGGTAAACAGTCGAATCGTGGGGGATTCGCAGAGGGCACGCGAGAGAGCACGCGACAGGGGAAAAACGGGTCTATTGTGACGGGATGCAAAAACGGCCCACTTGTCAAAGCAGGCCGTCAGCGCATTGGTCAATCTTAAGGTCGGTGTTTGGCCTAGCGCCCACCACGCGCCATAAAGGCGAGGCGTTCAAACAGATGCACGTCTTGTTCGTTTTTCAAAAGCGCACCGTGCAGCGTGGGCAGGGCAGACGCCCCATCGCGTTTCAGATCTTCGGGTGAGATGTCTTCGGCCAAAAGAAGCTTCAGCCAATCCAGCACTTCTGAGGTCGAAGGTTTCTTTTTCAACCCGGACTGGTCGCGGATCTCATAAAACTGGGTCAGCGCGGTGGTCAGCAGTTGCGATTTAATGCCGGGGTGATGCACCTCGACGATCTTTGACATCGTGTCCATGTCGGGAAAGCGGATGTAGTGGAAGAAACAACGGCGCAGAAAGGCATCCGGAAGCTCTTTTTCATTGTTAGAGGTGATGATGATGATCGGGCGATGACGCGCGCGGATGGTTTCATTGGTCTCATAGACGTGAAATTCCATCTTATCGAGCTCTTGCAGCAGATCGTTTGGAAATTCGATGTCGGCTTTGTCGATTTCATCAATCAACAGCACCACACGTTCATCCGCCTCAAACGCTTCCCAAAGCTTGCCCTTTTTGATGTAGTTCGAAATGTCATGCACCCGCTCATCGCCCAATTGGCTGTCGCGCAGGCGGGATACGGCGTCATATTCATAAAGCCCCTGTTGCGCCTTGGTGGTGGATTTGATGTTCCATTCGATCATACGCGCGCCCAATGCGGTGGCCACCTGACGGGCCAATTCGGTTTTGCCGGTGCCGGGTTCGCCTTTGACCAAAAGCGGGCGCTGCAACGTGACGGCGGCGTTCACCGCCACCTTTAGGTCTTCTGTGGCGACATAGTCAGTTGTGCCTTCAAATCGAGCGGTCATTGCGCGTCCTTTGATCTTGTCCTTTGAATTGCACCTTGAGGTAAAGAAGCGCTGCAAATTTGGCAAGGCAAAGCGGGCAAAGATGGATTTGACCGTGCGTTTGAAACGGAATGATCCCGGTAAGGGCGGTGAGGGGCCATAAGGGATGCTGATTGGGGGTGTTGCGTAAATATGCGGGGGGATTGAAATTCCAGACCCAAATTTACCCTCTCATGTTACGCTTAACATCCTCATATTTGGTATTTTTCAACACGACGCGCGAATTTGATGAACGGTGAAGTTTTACAGCTCATTCCCCTAGTGACATTGCCCCCAAGCGGGTGTAAACGAGCGCCAGGAGGAAACTGGGAGGAGCAGCAGATACAAAGACATCTGCCGGTCGCCCGGTAACAAAAGGATAAAGATATGAAAGCGGAAGTTTTCCTGCCTGATGACTATCGGCCCGCGGAAGATGAACCTTTCATGAATGAGCGTCAGCTTGAATATTTCCGCCGTAAATTAGAAGCGTGGAAAGCTGAACTCCTTGATGAAAGCCGTCATACAATCGAAGGCCTGCAAGACAACACACGTAATATTCCCGATGTCGCTGACCGTGCGTCAGAAGAAACGGACCGTGCGTTGGAACTCAGAACCCGCGATCGGTCGCGCAAGTTGGTGAGCAAGATTGATCAGGCCATCCGCCGTATTGGCGAAGGGGAATATGGGTATTGCGAAGATACGGGCGAAAAAATTTCGCTAAAACGTCTTGATGCGCGTCCCATCGCAACCCTAAGCCTTGAGGCACAAGAGCGCCATGAACGTCGTGAAAAAGTACACCGCGATGATTGATCTGTGATGTCAAACACAGTGGGATCCAACGGTTTGACAGAACATTTTAGTACGTGATTAAGACAAAGACAGCCCGGAACGCTCTGGGCTGTCTTCTTTTTTGCGGTGTTTTTTGCGGCGGGATGCCTTTCAAAGGGTGTGACCTTTCTGCAGGTTGTGTGATTGCGCCGTTGCGATGACAATGACAGTCAAAGCGCCCCGATAGGGGTATGTAATTCTAATACGGACGGGATCGTCTTTTGCGATCTGGCTGAGTGAGCAATGTTGAAAAATCAGGACATTACCATTCTTGGGGGCGGCATCGGCGGGCTGACGGCCTCAATCGCGCTGGCGCAGCGCGGGGCACATGTCACGGTTTTGGAACAAGCCCCCGAGATCACCGAAGTGGGGGCCGGGCTGCAAATCAGCCCCAATGGCTACCGCGTGCTGGATGCTTTGGGATTGGGCGCAAAAGCGCAAGACATGGGCATGCGATCAGCAGGGGTTTGGCTGCGTGATGGAATGACGGGCCGCGAGGTTGTGGATCTTGATTTCCACAAGACCGCACCAGAAGATGTGTTTTTATTGTTCCACCGGGCCGATTTGATTGATCTTTTGGCCCAGGGCGCACGGGCCGCTGGGGTCGATATTCGCCTTGGACAGCACGTGAATGGCGTTGAACGGCATAAAGATGGCGCCACCGTCAGCCTGCAAGATGGCACCACCCACAGCACGGACTATCTGATTGGTGCTGACGGGCTGCATTCTGTGGTGCGCGGCGTGCTGAACAAAACCCATGCGCCGTTTTTCACCGGGCAAGTGGCGTGGCGCGCAATTGTCCCCGCCACAGGCCGCGAACAACCCGAGGCAACGGTGTTTATGGGGCCGGGACGCCACATGGTGACCTACCCGCTGCGCGGCGGGTCCGTGGTCAACATCGTTGCGGTAGAAGAGCGCGAAGACTGGGCCGAAGAAGGCTGGTTTCACAAAGATGACCCCGCCAACTTGCGCCGCGCCTTTTCCGGTTTTTGCGATGACGCCATGGCGCTTTTGGAACGGGTTGAAGATGTGCATATCTGGGGCTTGTTCCGTCATCCCGTGGCCGGGCGTTGGCACAAGGATCGCATGGCAATTTTGGGGGATGCCGCCCATCCCACGCTGCCCTTTATGGCGCAAGGGGCCGTGATGGCTATGGAGGATGCTTGGGTTCTGGCCTCTAGTCTGGATAAGGCCGGTCTGGACAAAGGCGGCGCGTTTTACCAATCCCAACGCGAAGATCGCGCCACACAAATCGTTGAGGCGGCGAATAAAAATGCCCGCAATTACCATTATGCCAATCCCGCGGCGCGTTTTGCGGGCCATACCATGATGCGCCTCGCGGGGCGCATGGCCCCGCGCGCAGTTTATGGTCGGTTTCGCTGGATTTATGACGCGGATGTCACGCGGATTTAACGGGGCTTATTTCAGCATCTCGTCAATGGTATCGCCGGAAATAGATCGGCCAAGGGCGGTGAAATCTCCGTCCTGAAACATCGCCTGTGCGGTGTCATGCAACACCCGGTGCGTTGTGCGCGCGAGTGCAGACCCCAATGAAATGCGCGCAACACCCGCCTTGGCAAACTGATCACGTCTGATCTTGGTGAACGGCCCGGCGGCCAAAGCATTCACCGGCAATTTCGTGGCCGCACAAACGCGTTCCTGATCGTCAAGCGTGCCGGGCAGGGGCACGTAAAGCGCGTCAGCCCCAACCGCTTCATACCCCTTGATCCGCGCCAGCGCTTCGTCCAGATCATATTGCCCGTTCATCACCCCGTCGGCGCGCGCAAGCAGCACAAAATCTTTGGGCAGCGCACGGGCGGCAGAGGCCGCAGCTTTGATGCGCTCAATCGCCAGCGCCCGATCGTATGGGGTTGCGGCGGGCAGGGCGGTGTCTTCTATGGAAATGCCAGCCAGCCCAGCCTCAGCGGCCAAGCGCACGGTGTCGGCGCAGCTGTCAGGATCATCGCCAAATCCGTTCTCAAAATCCCCGGACACCGGCACATTGACCGCCATTACAAGGTCCTGCGCATGGGCAAGCGCCTCGTCCCGGCTGACATGCCCCATATCCGGACGACCCAGTGTAAAGGCATGTGCGGCGGACGATGTGGCGATGGCCTGTGCCCCCATAGACGCCAGAACCTTGGCGCTGCCGATGTCCCAGGCATTGGCGAGGATAAAGGGGTTTCCCGGTTGATGCAGGGCGCGAAAGCTGTGGCCGATGTCGTAACTCATGTCGTTTCCAATACAATGTCATGGGCAAAGGCCAAGATGTCTGTAAGCGCGGACGAAAACCGTGTGTCGTCGACGGTCATGGCCACGCGAATATGCCCCGCTGCCGCCTGACCAAAGCTTTCGCCGGGCATCACGGCAATCCGTTTCTTGTCCAAAAGCGTCAGCGCAAAGTCTTCGCCGGTCAGGCCCGTGGCACGAATGTCCAGCATCAGATACATCGCCCCATCCGAGGGCACCACCCGCACCAGATCCTGCGCCTGCAACACGGGCAAAGCAAGGGCGCGGCGGCGCGCAAAGGGCGCGGCAATCTGCGTCTCAAACGCCTCGCCTTGGTTCAGCGCAAAAAGGGCCGCGTCTTGGATAAACCCCGCCACACCATAATTGGTGTTGATCGCCAGCGTCTCAAGATGGGAAATTGCCTCTTTCGGCCCAACGATCCAGCCAATGCGGCTTCCGGTCATGGCGTGGCTTTTGGACATGGAACCCACCACCAACGTCCGGTCGGCCATGCCGGGCAGGGCGCGGGGGCTAAGATGCGCGCCTTGCCAGATTTGGGTGTCATAGACCTCGTCTGAAATCAGCCAAATGTCATGCGCCTGACAAAGCGATGCAATGCTTTCTAACGTGTCTCGCGAATACAGCACCCCGGTGGGATTGTTGGGCGAATTGATCAACAGGCTGCGTGCCCTGTCCGCAAAGGGAAGAAGATCGCCCACATCGGGCTGAAACCCGTTTTCCGCGCGCGCTTCAATGCGTTGCGGCATGGCACCTGCGGCCCGTAATGTGCCCGGATAGGTCGCATAATATGGATCAATGAACAGCGCAGGGTCCCCGGCATCACAAACCGCCATATGGGCCGCAAAAAGGGCCGCCTGACCGCCAGGGGTGATGATCACATTGTCACGCGCCGTCGGAACCCCCGTGCGCGCCTGAATGCGCGCCGCCACCGTATCACGAAGCGCATCTGTGCCGGGGATCGCGGCATATCCCGTATGCCCAGTCAGCGCCGAATGGTGCATTGCGTTTAGAATTGTCGCATCGGTGCGCACGTCATGCTCGCCAATGGTCAGTTCCACCACATCCACACCAGACGCTCTCATCTCGCGCGCCTTATAAAACACGCGCCAGCCGTCATCGCCGCCGTCAAGAATGCCCCGTATCCGATTTGAAACCTGCATCTGCCCCTCCTGCCTTGCCAGCTGACCGGGCCACGCACCTTTGTTCAAGTCAATACAGATTTCACAACGACAAAGCGTAAGGCACCAAATTCGCTTGCCCCTAACCCTTTTCCTCTTTCTATAAATATCCCCGCCGGAGGCAAGAAAACCAAAATCCCCCTTTCCAAAACACAAATTGCATGAGATAGGGACGTGCCAAACGAAAGCTTCCAAGGAGACCGCTCATGGAGATTCGCGAGGCCCTCACCTTTGACGATGTTTTGCTGGTTCCAGCCGCCAGTAACGTGCTGCCCTCAACAGCACATACCGCAACACAAGTGACGCGTTCCATTCGCATGAATATCCCGCTGCTCAGCTCGGCGATGGATACAGTGACCGAAGCCCGCATGGCGATTGCCATGGCGCAGGCCGGTGGCATGGGCGTGATCCACAAGAACCTTGATATCGAAGAGCAAGCCCGACAGGTGCGCCGCGTCAAACGGTTCGAAAGCGGGATTGTCTATAACCCGATCACCCTGACCCCGGATCAGACGCTGGCGGATGCTAAGGCGCTGCAGGAACGGTACCGCGTGACCGGCTTCCCGGTTGTGGACGCTGAAGGTCGTGTGGTGGGCATTGTGACCAACCGCGATATGCGCTTTGCCTCGGACGATGCCACACCAGTCAAGGTGATGATGACCTCGGAAAACCTGGCGATGCTGCAAGAACCGGCCGAGCTGGAAGAGGCTAAATCGCTGATGCGGGTGCGCCGGATCGAAAAGCTTTTGGTGGTGGATAAAACCGGCAAGCTGACCGGGCTTTTGACCCTGAAAGACACCGAACAGGCCGTGTTGAACCCAACCGCGTGCAAAGATGACCTTGGGCGTTTACGGGTGGCGGCGGCCAGTTCCGTTGGCGAAAGCGGCTTTTCCCGCAGCACGGCCTTGATTGACGCCGGTGTGGATATTGTGGTGATTGATACCGCACATGGCCATTCCGAAGGTGTGATCGAAGCGGTGAAACGCGTGAAAGCACTGGACAGCGGCGTTCAGGTGATTGCGGGCAACGTGGCCACCGCCGCAGCCACCCGCGCTTTGATTGACGCAGGCGCTGACGCGGTGAAGGTGGGCATTGGCCCCGGCTCGATCTGTACCACCCGTATGGTGGCCGGTGTGGGCGTGCCTCAGCTGACCGCGATCATGGATTGCGCGCGTGAGGCGGGCGACATTCCGGTGATTGCTGACGGCGGCATCAAATTCTCGGGCGATTTTGCAAAAGCGATTGCCGCGGGCGCAAGCTGCGCCATGGTTGGGTCGATGATTGCGGGCACCGATGAAAGCCCCGGTGAAGTGATCCTGTATCAAGGGCGTTCGTTCAAATCCTACCGTGGTATGGGGTCGCTTGGCGCGATGGCCAGCGGATCTGCGGACCGGTATTTCCAGAAGGATGCGGCCAGCGACAAATTGGTGCCCGTAGGGATCGAGGGGCAGGTGCCCTATAAAGGTCCCGCCGGAACCGTTGTGCATCAATTGGTGGGCGGCTTGCGTGCGGCGATGGGCTACACGGGTAATGGCACCGTTGCAGACATGCGCAGCAATTGCCAGTTCGTGAAAATCACCGGCGCGGGCCTGAAAGAAAGCCATGTGCATGACGTTCAGATCACGCGCGAAAGCCCAAATTATCGGATTGGATAAAGAAAATATGCCGTTATGCGATGCACTTAAAGCGACCGGGTGTCCCCAATGACCCCCGGTGCGCGCGTGGCTGCGGCCATTGAAATCCTTGACGAAATCCTGGGCGGCACCCCCGCTGAAAAGGTTCTGACCAGCTGGGCACGGTCCCACCGCTATGCGGGATCCAAGGATCGTGCGGCTATTCGTGATCACACATTTGACGCGTTGCGCCGGTTGTTGTCGTCGCAAGCCTTGGGGGGTGGCGAAGATGGGCGCGCAGTTATGATTGGCCTTCTCAAAGGGCAAGGCGTTGAGCTTGATGGACTTTTCCATGGCGAAGGCTATGCGCCCAGCCCCCTGACCGATGCTGAACGCGCAGTGGCCCCCACGATGTCGCGCGCGCAGACCTTGGATTGCCCCGAGTGGCTTTTGCCAGAGTTTGAGGCCGCATTGGGCACCGATTGCGATACGGTTTTGGGCATGCTGCGGGACCGTGCGCCGGTCTTTTTGCGGGTCAATCTGGCCCGGACAACGCGAGAGGATGCCGCTGAGCTGTTGGCGCAGGCTGGCATCACCACCACGCCACACCGTTTGTCAAAAACCGCTCTGGAAGTTCTTGAGAACCCACGCAAAATTACAATGTCGCAGGCCTATCAATCCGGCTTGGTTGAGCTGCAAGATGTAGCGTCACAAGCGCTTGTTGAGCAATTGAATATTCAGCCCGGCATGCGGGTTTTGGATTATTGTGCGGGTGGCGGCGGCAAAGCCTTGGCGATGGCCGCCTTGGGCGCACGCGTTGTGGCCCATGATGTGTCCCCGCAACGGATGAAGGATTTGCCGGACCGTTCTGATCGCGCGCAGGCCTATATTCAAACAGCAACCACAAAAGAATTATCCTCGCTTGAGGGGTTTGATTTGGTGATTGCCGATGCGCCCTGTTCAGGCAGTGGCGCATGGCGTCGTTCACCCTATGGAAAATGGTCGCTGACACAAGATAATTTGGATGAAGTTCTGGCTGTACAGCGCAGTATTTTAAGTGAAATTCCAAAATACTGCAATGACACCGGGGCGCTGGCATATGCCACCTGTTCGCTGTTTGAGGCAGAGAACCAAACTCAGGTTTCAGGGTTTTTGCAAGCCTCAGATGACTGGCAATTGGCCTCTCAGCGACAATTCACGCCGTTGGATGGTGGGGATGGATTTTACGTTGCTCTATTGACGCGGGAAACTTCACGGGATTAAATCAACCCGAGGGAGAAATGTTTGGATATATTTTTGCGCATGAGGCGAGTGTTAAGGCTGCATTAACGATAGTCGCGCAATTATTTACCAATCGAATCCATATGAAAGGGAGCCTCGTGGCGCGATCAGCCTTGTCTCCGCATCCCATGGTAAAAACTGCGCAGGACTTGTCGTCCCATGCGGTTTATATTTTAATTTTGGCACTCATGGCGTTGGGGGCGGCTTTTGCGCTTCCGGGCCTGAGTTTGATTGTCAATATGACGTTGCTCATTATAGGGGCGACGTTGTTTTGCCTTGTGGTCTTGGTCAAAGTCCTAGCCACTTGGCACTCGGCGCAAATTACACAGTTGTTTCACACACTTTCTGCCTATTCGGAACATGATGCATCGGCTGTGTTTGCCACCGATCAGGACGGGGCGATTGTCTATGTCAATCAGGTGGCTGGCGCGCAATATGAGGCAAAACCAGGGGATACGCTTGCCAAAGCATTTCGGGATCTCTTCGCCTCGCCATCTGGTATTTTAAGTCGTTTGCAAAGCCGCGCAGAGGCGTCCGGATCGGCAAGCGAGGAAATTGTCCTCAGGCGCGGGCATATCCGCCTGTCCGTGCATGAAATGGACAACAACGGGTTTCTTTGGCGTGTGGATGCGCTTGGTGATCGCTCTGTTAGCGGTCGGTCGGGCGAAAACATCGCGCTTCCCATGATGACCGTTTCGAAAAACGGAACCATCCTCTTTATGAACGAGGCGGCAAGGTACCTGTTGGGCGGGCGCGAAACCACCTTGGATCGGGTGTTTCTTGAAACACCAGTTCGTGCTGGCGTTGCGGTGCAGGTTTCAGGCAAGTCTGGTCCTGTTTTGGTGGTGGTGTGCGAAGTGAACTGCTCGGCCGACCGCAAAGAGCTTTATTTATTGCCTGCCGATACCACACCGGCTGTCACAAAAGGCGAATGGGCCGTGGTTGAGGGGCTGCCTGTCCCGCTGCTCAAACTCAATTCCCACGGCGAAATTACCATGGCCAACAAACGCGCGCGCCTATTGTTGGCTGACGAAGATGCTAAGGGGTCTTTGTTGGCTGATCAGGTTGAAGGGTTGGGTCGTCCTGTATCGGATTGGTTGGCCGAAGCCCACGCAGGGCGCCATCTCGGCCGGATCGAAGTGGTGCGGGCCAGTAAGCCGGAGGATGAGGTGTTCTTACAGATCTCCCTCAGCCAGGTGGTTGATGATGCAGGGCCAACGCTTGTGGCCGTTCTGCAAGATGCAACAGAGCTGAAAACACTAGAAGCTCAATTTGTTCAAAGTCAAAAAATGCAGGCCATTGGACAGCTTGCAGGGGGTGTTGCCCATGATTTTAACAACCTTCTAACCGCAATTTCAGGCCATTGTGACCTGCTTTTGACCGGGCGTGATGAAGCGGACCCAGAATATTCTGATCTGGCGCAAATCCATCAAAACGCCAATCGTGCGGCGTCATTGGTGGGGCAGCTGTTGGCGTTCTCAAGAAAGCAAACACTACGCCCAGAGGTGATTGATCTGTCGGACACGATGTCTGATCTTACGCATCTTTTGAACCGACTGGTCGGGGAAAAAGTCAGTCTCGAACTGGACCACGACGAAAAACTGCTCGATATCCGTGCGGATCGCCGTCAGTTGGACCAGGTGATTATGAACCTTGTGGTCAATGCCCGTGACGCAATGCCTGACGGGGGCGTGGTTCGGATTGAAACCAGAAATGTTCTTTTGGACAGCGCCTTAGAACGGGATCGTGCCACGGTGCCAGCCGGAGAATATGTTACTGTTCGTGTGATTGATCACGGAACAGGAATTGGCGCTGATAAGATTAACAAAATCTTTGAACCGTTTTTCACGACGAAAAAAGCCGGGCAGGGCACAGGGCTTGGCTTGTCCATGGCTTACGGCATCATCAAGCAAACGGGCGGCTTTATTTTCGTGGATTCAGTGCCTGGTTCAGGGACAACCTTTACGCTCTATTTTCCAGTGTGGAAACAGAAAGCCGAACCCGCGGATGTCTTGATTCTTGAAGCGTCTGATGCCCTAGAACCAGAAACAATGGTTATCGAGCCAAATCCCATTGACGAAACACCGATGGTGGCCTCAGGGTCTGAAAACAAGGCGGTGCAATCGATTATTTCAAAGGTGACGGCTTCTTCCGGGCAGGCGACTGTTTCATCTCCGCCATCAACAAATTCTGATTTGCCGAACCCAACCCATGAGCTGGCAGGCTCAAACGCTGGCGGGGTCGTCTTGCTTGTCGAAGACGAGGCTCCGGTGCGCGCCTTTGCCTCTCGTGCGCTCCGAATGCGCGGCTACACTGTGCTAGAAGCGGAAAGTGCGGAAGAGGCGCTCCATATCCTTGATGACACCAGTTTGGATGTCGATGTCTTTGTGACAGATGTGGTGATGCCGGGCATGGATGGTCCTACTTGGGTCATGCAGGCGCTTGAGCGCCGACCTGGGGTCAAGGTTGTCTTCGTGTCTGGCTATGCGGAGGATTCGGTGTCCGAACATCAGGCACGCGTGCCCAATTCGGTCTTTTTGCCGAAACCATTTTCATTAAATGAGCTGACGTCCACGGTGCAGCAGCAGATTCATTAATAAAAGAAATCAATGGATAACCATGTTCTTTTAACCATTAAGGATTTGGTTACCATTCTTTGTCAAAGTTAATTTCAGTAAATAATCAGTTGATATGTTCTCTTTTTGTACCGTATATTAAAGAAAGAACATCTAGTGAACAGAAAGGCCGAGTTGCCGTTGTGAGCCGGGTGTGAAATAAGGAAAGAAACAATGGCGACTGCGGATATTTTTGACATGAAACGCGATAGTGATAAACAAAAGGCGTTGGACAGTGCTCTTGCGCAGATCGAACGTCAATTCGGCAAAGGCTCAATCATGAAACTGGGTGGTGATAACCCGGTTACAGAAATTGAATCCACCTCCACCGGCTCTCTCGGTTTGGACATTGCCCTTGGCATTGGCGGCCTTCCCAAAGGGCGCATTATTGAGATTTATGGACCGGAAAGCTCGGGTAAAACCACCCTGACGCTGCACTGTGTTGCGGAAGAGCAGAAAAAAGGCGGCGTATGTGCCTTTGTTGATGCTGAACATGCGCTGGATCCGCTTTATGCGAAAAAGCTTGGCGTTGATCTGGATGAGCTTCTAATCAGCCAACCTGACACTGGTGAACAAGCGCTTGAGATTGTGGATACTTTGGTCCGTTCGGGCGCCGTGAGCATGGTGGTGGTCGACTCTGTTGCTGCTTTGACACCAAAATCAGAGCTCGAAGGCGATATGGGGGATGCCAGTGTTGGTGTTCAGGCCCGGTTGATGAGCCAAGCGATGCGTAAACTGACCTCTTCCATCGCGCGATCCAAGTGTATGGTGATTTTCATCAACCAGATCCGGATGAAAATTGGTGTGATGTTTGGCAGCCCCGAAACCACAACCGGCGGCAATGCGCTGAAGTTTTACAGCTCTGTCCGTTTGGACATTCGCCGCATTGGTCAGATTAAAGACCGCGACGAAGTAGTGGGCAACGCCACCCGTGTGAAAGTGGTGAAAAACAAAGTCGCCCCGCCGTTTAAACAGGTTGAATTTGATATCATGTACGGCGAAGGCATTTCAAAAATGGGTGAATTGCTAGATCTTGGCGTGAAGGCGGGCGTGGTTGAAAAATCCGGCTCCTGGTTCAGCTATGGTGATGAGCGTGTTGGTCAAGGTCGTGAAAACGCAAAGAATTATCTGCGGGAACACACGAAAACCGCGCTTGATATCGAAGATAAAATCCGCGCTGCGCATGGATTGGAATTTGATATGCCGCCGGGTGCGCGTGATGAAGATGATGGTTTGGTTGAGGCGTAAGCCAGATCCCACCAACATTTGTTAACTGACGTAAGGCCGGGATTTTTTCCCGGCCTTTGTTTTTGCCGCAGCGTATGGTGGACAGGGGCGGCGTGGGGCGGTAAACCACTTCGAACGCTCATAAGAGGCAAGAAAATATGGCCAGCCTGAACGATATTCGCTCGACCTTTCTCGACTATTTCGCAACGCAAGGTCACGAGGTGGTGGACAGTTCCCCCCTTGTGCCGCGCAATGACCCAACCCTGATGTTTGTGAACTCGGGCATGGTGCAGTTTAAGAACCTGTTTACCGGGTTGGAAACGCGCGATTATGTGCGTGCCACCACGTCGCAAAAATGTGTGCGCGCCGGCGGAAAACACAATGATTTGGACAACGTGGGCTATACCGCGCGCCACCACACGTTCTTTGAGATGCTCGGCAACTTTAGCTTTGGTGACTATTTCAAGCCTGAAGCGATCCCCTTTGCCTGGAACCTGATCACCAAAGAATTCGGCATCAATCCAGAACGCCTGTTGACCACGGTCTATCACACTGACGACGAAGCCTTTGAAATCTGGAAGAAAGTTGGGGTGCCGGAAAGCCGGATCATCCGCATCGACACCGCTGATAACTTTTGGCAGATGGGGCCAACCGGACCTTGCGGGCCGTGCACCGAGATTTTCTATGACCATGGTGATCACATCTGGGGTGGCCCCCCCGGCAGCGCGGATGAGGATGGTGACCGGTTTATTGAGATTTGGAACGTGGTGTTCATGCAGAATGAGCAATTCGCGGATGGATCCATGGTGCCGCTTGATATGCAGTCGATTGACACGGGCATGGGGCTTGAGCGGATTGGCGCGTTGTTGCAAGGCAGCCATGACAATTATGACACCGATCTGTTCAAAGCGCTGATCGAGGCGTCTGCCCATGCGACACATGTGGACCCTTATGGCGACAAAAACGTACACCACCGGGTGATTGCGGATCATTTGCGCTCGACATCTTTCTTGATGGCGGACGGTGTGATGCCGTCCAACGAAGGGCGTGGATATGTGCTGCGTCGGATCATGCGCCGGGCTATGCGTCATGCGCATTTACTGGGGGCAAAAGACCCTGTTATGCATCGTTTGGTGCCAGAGTTGGTGGCCCAAATGGGGCAAGCCTATCCCGAACTTGGCCGCGCACAGGTGATGATCGAAGAGACATTGCTGAATGAAGAAACCCGGTTCAAAGCCACATTGGATCGCGGCCTGAAACTGTTGGATGATGAATTGTCTGGTCTTGACGAGGGGGCAGATCTTCCCGGTGAAACAGCGTTTAAGCTTTATGACACCTACGGTTTCCCACTGGATTTGACGCAAGATGCGCTGCGTGAAAAGGGCCGTTCTGTGGACACCGATGGCTTTGATGCGGCGATGGAAGAGCAAAAATCGCGCGCGCGGGCGGCGTGGTCCGGGTCGGGCGAAGCCGCGGATGCAACCATTTGGTTTGATCTGGCAGAAGAGCACGGCGTAACCGAATTCCTTGGCTATGACACCGAACATGCCGAAGGGCAGATCCTTGCGTTGGTGCAATCCGGCGCACAAGTTCAGGCCGTAAAAGCCGGGGATGAGGTTCAGATTGTCGTGAACCAAACGCCATTTTATGCCGAAAGTGGTGGTCAGGTTGGGGACGCGGGTTTGATCCGCACCGACACCGGGTCTGCTCGTGTGACGGACACCAAAAAAGTGGCTGATGTGTTTATCCATTTCGCAACTGTGGAAGAGGGCACGCTTTCAACCACGCAGGGTGCCGAGCTGGCCGTGGATCATTTGCGCCGCGGATCGATCCGCGCCAACCATTCGGCCACGCATTTGTTGCACGAGGCGCTGCGTAATGAGCTGGGTGAACACGTGGCTCAGCGCGGATCGCTGAATGCGGATGATCGTTTGCGGTTTGATTTCAGCCACAATAAGGCCGTGACCCCGCAGCAATTGTCCAATGTGGCGCGCGAAGTGAACACCTATATCCGTCAAAACACCAAGGTGGAAACGCGGATTATGACCCCGGATGATGCGCGCGATATTGGCGCGCAGGCGCTGTTTGGCGAGAAATACGGCGACGAAGTGCGTGTCGTCTCGATGGGTCATGCGCCCACCGGCAAAGGCACCAATGGGTCAACCTATTCGATCGAGCTTTGCGGCGGTACCCATGTGGCGCGCACGGGCGAAATCGGTGTGTGTGTGATCCTCTCAGAAGGGGCCAGTGCATCGGGCGTGCGCCGGATTGAGGCGCTGACCGGCAAGGCGGCTTTTGCATTTATCGAAGAAGAAACCGGTCGCGCGTCTGAATTGCAGGGCATGTTGAAGGCCAAACCGGATGAGGTTGTGGGCCGGATCAAAGGCCTTATGGACGAACGTAAGGCGTTGAACAATGAGATTTCGGCGTTGAAACGCGAGCTGGCGAAAGCCTCGGGCGCGGGTGCTGAGGTAAAAGAGTTGAATGGTATCAAGTTCTTGTCGGTTGTTGTTCAAGGCGTTGGCGGCAAAGATTTGCAAGCCTTGGTCAATGAACACAAAGACACGATGGGGTCAGGTGCTGTTTTGGTGATCGCGGACAATGACGGCAAGGTTGCTGTGTCTGCGGGCGTGACCTCTGATTTAACGGACAAGTTGTCGGCGGTTGATTTGGTGAAAGCGGCGGTGCCGGAATTGGGTGGCAAGGGTGGCGGTGGCCGACCTGAGCTGGCCCAAGGGGGCGGCGCTTCGGCGGAAAATGCGGCGGGTGCCATTGCGGCGGCTGAGGCTGTGATCGCGGGTTGATCCGTCACCACCGGGCATCTGACCAAATGGTCAATTCCCTCTCGTAAATTAAAATTGGGCGCGTATAGTCAAAGGCTAACGCGCCCTTTTTATGTTTAGGAGAGACAGCCGATGCCAGCCCTTTGGATTGCCCATGTGACCGTGACCGATGAAGAGGCTTATGGCCGCTATGCCAAATTGGCGGGGCCGGCGATTGCCAAACATGGGGGTAAGTTTATTGCCCGCGCCGGGCGGTATGTTCAGCTTGAGGGCAAAGACCGACCGCGCAATGTGGTGGCGAAATTTGCCAGCGTGGAAGACGCAGAGGCCTGTTACCACAGCCCGGACTATCAAGAGGCGTTAAGCCACGCCCGCGATGCGTCCGAACGGGAACTTCTGATTGTTGAGACCGACGAGTAATCAGCACACAACAAAAAAGGGCCTCTGAGAAGAGGCCCTTTTCGTTTTATATCAACCGCTTATTGCTGAAGACCGCGCGCGTTGCGTTTGCGTTCATGCGGGTCCAGATAGCGTTTGCGCAGCCGGATCGAGTTGGGGGTCACTTCCACCAGCTCGTCATTGTCGATATAGGCAATCGCTTCTTCCAAGCTCATCGTGATTGGCGTGGTCAGGCGGACCGCTTCGTCCGTGCCCGAGGCGCGCACGTTGGTCAGCTTTTTACCTTTCAACGGGTTCACTTCCAGATCGTTTTCACGGCTGTGTTCGCCAATGATCATACCTTGGTACACGTCAACCTGTGCGCCAATGAACATGCGGCCGCGATCTTCGAGGTTCCACAGGGCAAAGGCCACCGATTGACCGTTTTCCATGGAAATCAGAACACCTGCACGACGGCCCGGAATGGTGCCTTTGTGCGGGGTCCAGCCGTGGAACACACGGTTCAGAACGCCGGTTCCGCGGGTGTCGGTCAGAAACTCACCATGATAACCGATCAGGCCACGTGATGGCACATGGGCGATGATCCGGGTTTTGCCTGCACCAGCGGGCTTCATCTCGGTCATTTCACCTTTGCGCACACCGGTGATTTTCTCAATCACGGCGCCGGAATATTCGTCATCCACGTCAATGGTGACTTCTTCAACAGGTTCAAGGGTTTGGCCGTCTTCTTCGCGCATCAGAACCTGTGGGCGAGAGATCGACAATTCAAAGCCTTCGCGACGCATGTTTTCAATCAAAACACCCATCTGAAGTTCGCCACGACCGGCCACCTCAAACGCGTCCCCACCGGGGGTGTCTGAGATTTTGATCGCCACGTTGCTTTCAGCTTCTTTCATCAGACGGTCACGGATGACGCGCGACTGAACCTTTTTGCCGTCACGGCCCGCCAGCGGGCTGTCGTTGATGCCGAAGGTGACGGTGATGGTGGGCGGATCGATCGGCTGTGCCTCAAGCGGGGTTTCCACGGCCAGCGCACAAATAGTGTCGGCCACGGTTGCTTTGGTCATGCCCGCAAGGGACACGATGTCGCCTGCCACAGCTTCGTCGATGTCTTGCTGGGCAAGGCCACGGAACGCTTGGATGCGGGTGACGCGGAAGCTTTCGATTTTTTGACCGATGCGCGAAAGGGCTTGAACCGAGGCACCCACTTTGATGCGGCCCGTTTCAACGCGACCTGTCAAAAGGCGGCCCACAAAGGGGTCAGAACCCAAAGTGGTGGCCAGCATGGTGAAGTCTTCGTCTTGGTGGTTGATCTGCTTTGGCTTTGGCACGTGGTTCACGATCAGGTTAAACAGCGCGTGCAAATCTTTGCGCGGGCCGTCCAGTTCTGCGTCCGCCCACCCGTTCCGGCCAGAGGCGTACATATGTGGGAAGTCCAGCTGATCTTCGTCGGCGCCAAGCGATGCGAACAGATCAAAACACTCGTCCAATGCGCGGTCTGGTTCGGCGTCAGGTTTGTCCACTTTGTTCAAAACAACAATCGGGCGCAGGCCAAGGGCCAAGGCTTTTGAGGTCACGAATTTTGTTTGTGGCATTGGGCCTTCAGCCGCATCCACCAGCAAAACAACGCCGTCCACCATCGACAGGATCCGTTCCACTTCGCCGCCAAAGTCAGCGTGGCCGGGGGTATCAACGATATTGATCCGCGTGTCTTTCCATTCAACCGAGGTCGGCTTGGCAAAGATGGTAATCCCGCGTTCGCGTTCCAGGTCGTTGCTGTCCATGGCGCGTTCTGCCACGGCCTGGTTTTCCCGGAATGCACCGGATTGTTTCAGAAGCTCATCAACCAGTGTCGTTTTACCGTGGTCAACGTGAGCGATAATCGCGATATTGCGAAGGTCCATATTGCGCGCCTTTTAAAAGAAGTTGCCGCGCGAATAACGTGCATTGGTCGCAAATGCCAGCTTTAATCGTGCCTAATGGGTGGAAGAGGCGGAAAAGAGGTTGATCACGGCGATCCCGGCCACAATCAGCGCCAATCCGAGCACGGCCGCGAGGTCGAGTTTTTGCCCAAAAACCGCATATCCAATCCCGGCGATCATCACAATGCCAAGGCCCGACCAAAGTGCATAAGCGATCCCAACGGGCATGAATTTCAAAACCCAAGCCAAAAGGGCAAAGCTGATGCCGTAGGCCACGACCACGGTGACCGAGGGCCAGAAACGGGTGAACTGGTGGCTGGCCTGAAGGGCAGATGTGCCGATGGTTTCTGCAATTACGGCAAATATCAGGACAAGATAGGGCATGGATTGCTCCGACTGGGGGATGTCTGGGGGGAAATGCGTTACAAAGGCACCTCTGTGGTTTCTTTTAGCTCTTCCATCACAAAACTGGCGGACACATCGCTGAGGTCCACAAAGGAAATGAGCCGCTGATACAGGCGATCATAGTCGGCCATATCCTCAACCCGTGCATGGATCAGGTAATCCAGATCGCCGGTCATCCGGTAGGCGCCAAGGATTTCGGGGATCTGCCGTGTGGCGCTGGCAAAACGATCTAACCAATCGGGCGCGTGATGGGCGGTGCGCACTTGTATAAACACAGATAGGCGCAATCCCAGTTTTACCGGATCAAGCAGGGCGACCTTTTTGCGGATCACACCGCTGTCTTGCAAATTGCGAATGCGGCGCCAACAGGCGTTGCGCGACAGGTTCACCCGGCTGCCAAGCTCTTCTAAGCTCAGGTCTGCGTCACGTTGCAATTCGCCAAGGATTTTTCGATCTATTGTATCAATTTCCACCATGAACCCATCATAGAGTGAAAATATCACAAGATCTATGCAGTTTGTGTTGAGATTGGGAGGATTTCTTTGTCGTTTTCCTGTCTTTTGGGGCAGCGATGCGACAAAAGATGAACAGGATAAGCAAATGATCAACAAACTTCTCTTTGACCACCCGAACTCTGTCGATGAAACCTATTTTGAACATGCAAAATTTGCGGCTGGGTTTTCATTTTGGCTCTTTGTGGCGGCGGGGGCAGCACTTATACATGCGATCATTCCCGGCGCCTGTGAGAAAACAGGAAGCCGGATCATCGCGCGTTTGTACGCAAAAACCCACAATCGCGGGGCTTAGGGGGATTTATGTGTCGTTGGGTGGCTTACGTTGGTGCGCCGATTTTTCTTGAAGATGTTGTAACCTTACCGGGGCATTCGCTGATTGCGCAAAGCCAGCATGCGACCGAGTGTAAGACCGCGACAAATGGCGATGGGTTCGGTTTGGCGTGGTATCAGGACCGCCCTAATCCGGGACAGTATCGCGATGTCTACCCTGCGTGGTCCGACCCAAACCTGCGGTCTATTTGTGAACAGGTGCGCGCCGGTGTCTTTTTGGCCCATGTGCGGGCGTCCACCGGGTCCGCGATCAGCCGCAACAATTGCCATCCCTTTGTGCATGACAATTGGAGCTTTATGCACAATGGTCAATTCGGCGGCTTTGAAACCTTTCGCAAAAAGGCGGATATGGCAATTCCGGATGCGCTTTATGCCCACCGAAAAGGGGCCACAGACAGCGAGGTTCTGTTCCTTTTGGCGCTGGCCGAAGGGTTGGCCGATGATCCCACCAGTGCCTTGGCGCGTGCCGTGCGCCGCCTGACAAAGATGTCCAAAGACACCGGCGAGGGGCCGCATTTGCGCATGTCTGTTGCCTTTTCTGACGGGCAGAAACTTTGGGCGGCGCGGGCGTCATCTGATCACATCACCCCCTCTGTCTATTATCGCTGGTCAAACAGTCGGCAGGGCTGGGCGGTGGTCAGCGAACCGTTAGAGACAAATGAGGACGATTGGACCGAATTGCCCGCCGGTTACATTGCGTGTTTCGACGGGGATCGTATCACCCAAACGGCCATGAATATTGAACGCGAGAGCGACTTGGTGGCGTAATACCTGTGGGGTCAGCCTTAAGTCTGACCCCGATTACGCAAAGTTGGGGGCTACGTTTGATCCCAATCGGGGCTGCGCTTTTCAAGAAACGCTGAAATGCCTTCGGCGGTGTCGCGGTACATCATGTTTTCCACCATCACCTCGCCGGTAAACGCATAGGCGTCTTCAAGGCTCATTGTGGCCTGATCGTAAAAGGCGGATTTACCGATTTTCACGGCGGCCCCCAGTTTTGAGGCAACTTTTTCCGCAAGTGCCATGCTGGTCGCGTCAAGATCCTCGTGTGGAACCACGTGGTTCACCAACCCCAGTTCCGCGGCGCGCGTGGCCGAAATGAACTCGCCCGTGGTGAGCATTTCAAATGCCAATTTGCGCGGGATATTGCGGGTCAGCGCCACCATCGGGGTCGAGCAGAAAAGACCGATATTCACCCCGTTTACGCCAAACCGCGTGCCTTCGGCGGCGACAGCCATATCGCAGGACGCCACCAGTTGGCACCCCGCCGCGGTGGCGATGCCATGCGCTTGGGCGATCACCGGTTGCGGCATGCGGGTGATGGCCGCCATCAGATTGCCGCAGCGTGTGAACAGGTCTTTGAAATAGGCTTTTCCGCCATCCTCAGATTGTCGCGCAGCGGTCATTTCTTTCAGATCATGGCCCGCACAAAACACCTTGCCTGCCCCCGACAGGATCACCGCCCGAATGCTCGGGTCGGTGGCGATCTTATTAAGCTCCGCATGAAGTGTATCCAACATCTCATCCGACAGCGCATTCAACGCCTTGGGGTTGTTCAGGGTCAGTTTCGCAATTGACGCAGCGTCTTCGCGGATCAGAATCGGGTCTGCCATCTTGTCCTCCGGGTGGTTTGACGGTCACGATAGGGGCAATGGCGCGTTTGCCAAACAGGAATGCAAAAGAACGCAGCGTGACGCGCTGTCAGACGGTGGGAGCAAGGGATATGCAGTTGAAAATGTCGCGCGAGGTGTTGCAGAGCTTTATGGAAGCCGAGTTTCCGCAGGTGGCGCCGGATTTCGAAGTGGCGGATGTGGCCCCGATGGAAATCACGGTTCGTACGCGGATTGGCGACAAACATTTGCGCCCCGGTGGCACGGTGTCGGGGCCGACGATGTTTGCCTTGGCCGATGTGTCGATCTACCTTGCTATTTTGGCGATGATTGGCCCCAAGGCGCTGGCTGTGACCACCAATTGCTCAATTGATTTTATGCGAAAGCCCCGCGCCAATAGTGACCTGATCGCACATGCCAAATTGCATAAATTGGGGCGCGTTTTGGCGGTGGGCGATGTGTTGATCCATTCTGAAGGGGATGATGCCCCTGTGGCCCGCGCCAGTTTGACCTATTCGATCCCACCTGAACGCCCTTGACCCGCAAAGCGCAGGCGGGCAGGTCTGATGGGAAAGAGATTGCAACCAAAAGGGGGCGTTATGTCCGAACAGGCCACTGAGCAGGAATTTTCTAAACTTGCACATTTTCCGGTGACATTTTTTGCGATTGTCATGGGGTTGATGGGGATGACGCTTGCGCTTCATGCGGGGGCGCCGGCGTTTCCCTGGATGGGGGCGGCATCGTCGTTGCTTTGGCTGATTTCGGCCGCGGTTATGGCGGTTGTATCGGTGTTTTATCTGGCGAAATGTCTGCGGTATCCCGGAATGATCGCGCAGGAGTGGCACCATCCGGTAAAGCTTGCGTTTTTCCCGACCATCACCGTGTCGCTGTTGCTGTTGGCCACCGCGACCCATGCCCATGCGCCGGAACTGGCGGAATGGATCTGGCTGGTGGGCGTGATCGGGCAGGGGGTGTTGACCATCGCGGTTGTCACCGGCTGGATTTCGCACCGCTCGTTTGAGGTGGGGCATTTGACGCCCGCGTGGTTTATTCCGGCGGTGGGCAATGTGATTGTACCGGTTTTGGGCGCACGCATTGGGTACATTGAGATTTCCTGGCTGTTTTTCTCAGGCGGAATCCTGTTTTGGATCATCCTTTTGACCTTGGTGATGAACCGTTTGATCTTTCACGACCCGATTGTGGCGCGTCTGTTTCCGACGATGATGATCCTGATTGCCCCGCCTGCGGTGGCGTTTATCGCTTATGTGGGCATGACCGGAGAGGTGGACGGCTTTGCCCGTGTGCTGATGAATTCCGGCTATATTTTTGCGGCCCTTGTGTTGGCACAGGTGCCTCGGCTGGTAAAATTGCCCTTTGCGCTTAGTTGGTGGGCGCTGAGTTTCCCCTTGGCTTCATTGTCCATTGCCTCGTTCCGCTTTTCACAGCTTGATGGTTCACGCGAACATCAGACCATCGCGGTGATCGTGCTTGGCGTTTTGGCGCTGGTGATTGGGGGACTGATTGTGCGGACATTTCAGGCCATCGTGCGTGGCGAGGTTTGCCAACCAGAATGATTGTGTTTTAATAACAGTCGCTTAATCAAAAAATGGCCGGGGTCTCCCCCGGCCCAGGAAGGGGTAACATGTTGGTGTCAGGGCTGCCAGAACGGTTTGTCCCCTTCTGTTTCAGCCTTCTCTTTACTGACGCCAATATCCCTTAGAATATGGTCCGGTAACTGCCGCAACGCCGCACGCATGTGGCGCCGTTCGGACCATTGGGTGACGGTCACAGCAACAAACAGCGCAAATTCTGCCACAGCCGTAAGCGAGGCATGTGTATCAAGAAACGCGATCCGGTCTTGCCGGTAGGTCGACGTGTGATCCATCGTGATCTCCAGTATTGTATTGATACAAATTGGCGGGCGTGCCAATAATATACTGATACAAACGAGTCGCGATTTACACAATTGGAACATTGTTATGGACACAATATTTTCAGACCCTGATCTGGCAGACCGTTTTCTGGGCGGACAGGGGCCAAAGTATCGACAACTTGTGGATGGGCTGACCCGCGCGATCTCACAAGGAGAGGTTTCCGAGCGGTCCAAACTGCCGCCCGTGCGCGATCTGGCGTGGGCTTTGAAAATCACACCGGGCACCGTGGCGCGCGCCTATACAATCTTGTCGAGCGAGGGATGGGTGACCACAGAAGTGGGGCGGGGAACCTTTGTGCGCCTGGCAAAAGAGCGCGGTGCGCGTATCCCCCCCGTGACGCCAACAATGGCGCCCCCACCGATGCAACGCCGTGCGGCTTTGCTGCAAAAGGTCGGCGAAGAAAGCGGCGGTGCATTCTTGTATGCCCCGCGCCTGCCGGACGTTGGCCAAGTGAAGATCATTCGCGAAGCGATGGTGACGGCCAGCACTCTGCCGGACCTTAGCCTTCTGAATTATCCGCATTTCAGTGTTCAGGCCCCGTTGCGACAGATCATCCACGGTGACATGCGCGCCGAAGAACAGGCGGCGATTGATCCATCCTGCATTATCATGACCAATGGTGGGCAGAACGGCATAATGCTTGTGATGCAGGCGTTGCTGTCTCAGGGGGCGGGGACGGTTCTGGTCGAACAGCATTCTTATCCCGGCTTGCGCCGCGCGGTTGAATTGTTGGGCAGGCGCGTCGTGGCGGTTCCTATGGATCAAGATGGCATCGACCCTGACGCGCTTGAACGCATTATGCGGGCCGAAAACGCCCGTCTTCTGTTCACAATGCCTGAGGCGCATAACCCGACCTGTACCGTCACCAGCAATGCGCGACGTGAACAGATCGCAGCCGTGGCGCGGCGCAGCGGTTTGCATCTGGTACAGGATGATTGTTACCGCGTTGGGATGCCGCATGGGCCGACCTATCGACGGCTGCTGCCAGAGCAATCCTGGTACATCTCATCGCTGTCAAAAACCGTGTCCCCTGCGTTGCGGGCGGGCTATGTGATCACCCCTAAAGGCTGGTCAAAAAAGCTGCGCCGTGTGGTTGATGTCAATTATTACGGCGTGTCGATGCCGATGGCCGAGATTGTGTATCAAGTGTTGGCCCACCCAGACATGCCTCAGGTGATTGCCAACATGCGCCAAATGGTGCGCGATTATGTTGAGGTCGCCGTGAATGTGTTGGGGCGGTTTGACCTTGGTTGGAGCCACGACGTCCCGTTTCTGTGGCTGCATCTGCCGTCCGGCTGGCGGGCCTCTGCCTTTGTGCAAGCGGCTGAGGCGCGCGGTATTCGGGTGCGCCCCGGCGAAGATTTTAGTCTGCGCGATGGGCCATCGGTGCATGCGGTGCGCCTGTCTGTGAATGGGCAGATGTCGATGGATCAGTTTCGCGCTGTTTTGATGGACATCGGCGAGATGCTGGACAATCCGCCGGAAACTGTGAGCGCTTAGCTGGACTGTATCAACGGGATTCCGTATTGGCGTGACCAACTTTTGATGAAATTCAGTGAAAACGCCCCAAGGCGATGGGGTAAAATAATACCATATTTACAAGGCATTGAAATCATACAGTTAAATGTGAATAACTGTGCTTGACCGTACGCCAAATATCTCTAAAACCACCCCATCCGAAACCCAATCAGGGCTGAACAAATGAAAACCTTCTCTGCAACGCCTGCAGATATCGAAAAAAAATGGATCATCATCGACGCTGAAGGCGTTGTTTTGGGCCGTCTTGCATCGATCATCGCAATGCGTCTTCGTGGCAAACACAAAGCCTCGTTCACACCGCACATGGACATGGGTGACAATGTCATCGTGATCAATGCGGACAAAGTACAAATGACCGGCAAGAAGCGCACCGACAAAGTGCACTACTGGCACACCGGTTACCCGGGCGGCATCAAGTCGCGTACAGCCGGCCAGATCCTTGAGGGCAAATACCCTGAGCGTCTGTTGACCAAAGCCGTACAGCGCATGCTTCCAGGCGGCAAACTGAGCCGTCAGCAGATGACCAACCTGCGCGTATACGCTGGCACCGAGCACGGACACGAGGCGCAAAGCCCCGAAGTGCTGGATGTCAAATCCATGAACCCGAAAAACACGCGTGAGGGCTGAGCATGTCTGAAGAAGTCAAATCGCTCGAAGAGCTGAACGCCGTTGTTGAAGGTACCGACGTTGTTGTTGAGGTTGCCGCTCCGCGTGAGCCGGTCCGTGACGAACTGGGTCGTGCCTATGCCACCGGTAAACGTAAAGACGCGATTGCACGCGTTTGGATCAAGCCTGGTTCCGGCAAAGTTGTCGTAAACGGTCGTGATGTGAACGTCTATTTCGCACGTCCCGTTTTGCAAATGATCCTGCGTCAGCCGTTTGAGGTTGCCGGTGTTGTTGGCGAATTCGACGTATATGCCACCGTTAAAGGCGGCGGTCTGTCGGGCCAAGCGGGTGCGGTTAAGCACGGTGTTTCCAAAGCGCTGCAGCTTTATGAACCCTCACTGCGTGGTGCGTTGAAAGCCGCTGGCTTCCTGACGCGCGACAGCCGTGTTGTAGAACGTAAGAAATACGGTAAGCGCAAAGCGCGTCGTTCGTTCCAGTTCTCAAAGCGTTAATTTCCGCTTTCAAAGAATTTGCAAAAGGGCTGCCATTTGGCGGCCCTTTTCATATTGCGGGGGCGGCTGGGATGCCATATATCACCCCTCAGGCACCCGTAGCTCAGCTGGATAGAGCGCTGCCCTCCGAAGGCAGAGGCCACACGTTCGAATCGTGTCGGGTGCACCATTTCCCTATCGATGAAATTACGCGTTCCGGCGCAGTCGTGCTGTGTGCTTAATGGGCAAACGAAAAGGGCGGTCGCGTGATGCGCCGCCCTTTCGGTATTTTGCGGTCAGAACACTTAATATGCGTTCATGGTCAAAAGCTCATATTCGGCAACCAATTCAGCGTCTTGATTGGTCAGCGTCACATGCCAACGCACCTCGCCATATTCATCCGTACGACGTGTTTTGGCTTTCACAGTCAGGCGCACGTTGATCGCGTCGCCTGCCTCAACCGGTTTCATAAAGCGCAGATTATCAAGCCCGGTGTTGGCCAGAACCGGCCCTTCGTTGGGGTCCACAAACATCCCGGCGGCAAAGCTAAGAAGCAGATAACCATGTGCCACGCGCCCCGGGAAAAACGGGTTTCGCTTGGCCGCGGCGTCATCCATATGAGCATAAAACGTATCGCCCGTGAAATTGGCAAAGGTCTCAATATCATCCAGTGTCACAGTGCGCGGCGCGGTGTGTAACGTCTCGCCAATCGACAGCTCACCAAACTTGCGGGTAAAGGGGTGCACGGGGGCTTTGATCTCGGTGGAACCCGGCACCCAGCGGTTGCCGATGGCGGTCAGAATATCCGGGCTGCCTTGGATCGCGGTGCGCTGCATGTAATGCAAAACACCACGCACGCCACCCATTTCCTCGCCGCCGCCCGCACGACCGGGGCCACCATGTACCATATGGGGCAGGGGGCTGCCGTGGCCGGTGCTTTCTTTCATTGATGTCGCGTTGTTGAAATAGAGCCGCCCGTGAAACGCACCCGCGCCCAAAGCCATTTCGCGCGCAACCTCGCCCGAGGCAGTGATGACCGAGGCCACAAGGGACCCGTCGCCCTTGTTAGCAAGTGCGATGGCGTGTGGGATGTCGCGGTAGCCCATGATGGTCGACACGGGGCCAAAGGCTTCGGTTTCATGCACAATCGTTGCGCTGTCCGGGGCATCGCAGCAAAACAGCATTGGGGCGACAAAGGCATCGGCGGACACATCCCCCGTCAGATCCACCTGATCAGGGTTGCCGTAAACCCGGCGACATTCTGTGCCAATGAGGGCGGCTTTTTCCAACACGTCCTGCTTTTGCGCAGCGGACACCAAGGCCCCCATTTGCGTGGCTTTGTCACGCGGGTCGCCAATCACCGTTTGGTCCAGTTTTGTCGACAATGCGGAAATCACATTCTCAACCTGCGCGTCTGGCGCAATGATCCGGCGAATGGCGGTACATTTCTGCCCCGCTTTGGTGGTCATTTCGCGGTGGATTTCCTTGATGAACAGATCAAATTCCGCGCTGTCCGGGGTGACGTCTGGCCCCAGAATGGACGCGTTCAAACTGTCTTGTTCCGCCACAAAACGGACCGAGTTGTTCAGGATATTCGGGTTGGATCGTAGCAGGCTTGCGGTGGCGGCAGAGCCTGTAAAGCTGACCACATCCTGTGATCCCAAACGGTCCAAAAGATCGCCTGTACCGCCGGAAATAAGCTGAAGCGCGCCTTCGGGCAAGATCCCACTGTCGAGCATGATCCTGACCGCGGCCTGTGTCACATAACAGCTTGCCGTTGCCGGTTTTACAATGGCTGGAACGCCTGCGAGCAACGTGGGCGCGAGCTTTTCTAACATGCCCCAAACTGGAAAGTTGAAGGCGTTGATATGCACTGCAACCCCTTGTAATGGCGTGGCAATATGCATGCCAAGAAAGCTGCCATTCCGGGACAGCTGTTCAATGTCGCCGTCGATATACACATCCCCATCCGGCATCTCGCGCCGGCCCTTTGAGGCAAAGACAAACATCGTCCCCACGCCACCATCAATGTCGATCATATGGTCCGATTGGGTGGCGCCAGTATCAAAGCTCAGATCATAAAGCGCTTGTTTGTTGGCGCCCAAATGTGCAGCAAGCGCCTTGAGCATCTTGGCGCGATCATGGAACCCCATTTTGCGCAGGTTTGGCCCGCCGATGTTGCGGCCAAAGTCGAGCATCGCCTGCATGTCGATCTTGGCCCCGCCAGCTTCGGCGATTTTATGGCCAGTGATGGCAGAGGCGATCGGGCGGGCATTTGCGCCGGGCGCAATCCACTGGCCAGCGGCAAAGCTGGCGATTTTCATAACACTCATCGGACACTCCTTATGGGGCGTGGATCTGGGGCAGATTTAAAGGGCGGTAAGCCCGAGGGTTTCAAGCTGGGCCGAGGCGATATTTTTCCAATCCTCGCGCAGCTCTGCATTGGTGGAATGGCGCAGGCCAAATGCCGCAAGTTGGCTGGCGCGGGTGGAGTGATCCAACCCAAAACTGGCGGCCACGCGCGGCCACCAATAGGTGACCGAGGCGTTGAGGGTGGACGGGTCTGCGCCGTGTTTGATCAGATGCTGAAGGCCTTCGGCGGCAAGCTCTGTATGGCGGGCCTCAACGGGGGCAATGGCGCGAAAGGCTTCGGCCAATGGAGTGTAAGAGACGCGCGAAAATTCTTTCAGTTGCACGCCAACAGCAAGCCCCATCAAAAGGTTCATCACCACGGCGTCTTGCCAGCCTTCAAGCGGGTAATTGAACACCGACAGGCGCATGTCAGATTGGCTGCGCGTGGCGCCAATATCAGCGTCTCGCATCAGGCGGTCCGCCCAGGGGTGGTGATTGGCATAGCGGTCCGTGTCGGCGCCAAACTCGCCCATGATCTGCAACACCTTGTCGGCGTTGTCGGTTTTCTCAAGCACAATTTTTGCCGCCGCAATGCGTTCTTTGATACCGGGGCCTTGGTTGATACTGTCGGCAAATCCGGCGGCACCGGCCAGTTCGCTGTCAACAAAAGTGGCCATCAGGCGCATCAGTTCGGCGCGGTAACGTGCGGGGACATTGCTTGGATTTGTCAGCTGGCCACCTTGGGCCAAATAGTCGGTGATGCTCATCTCGCTCATGACATTTCTCCCTAACGTGTTGTTTATTGGTCGTAATCCACGACCACCTTGGTGGATTTTGCAAAGGCCTGACAAGACAGCACATAGCCTTTGTCGACCTCGTAATCCTCAAGCGCGTGGTTTGTGGCCATGTCGACCTCGCCTTCGATCACCTTGCAGCGGCAGGTTGAACAGACCCCGGCTTTGCAGGCATAGGGCGCGTCCAGTTGGTTTTCGAGGGCCGCATCCAAGATCGAGGTCTCCGCGTCCATCTTGATGGTCCGGCTGGAGCCGTCGATGGTGATCACCGCCTCTGTGCCAGCACCTGAGGCTTTGGTTTTTGAGGTGGCTTTCTTGGCGGCCCGACCCGGTTGGGCCGAGGCAAACAGTTCAAACTTGATCTGCGCGTCGTCAAGCCCGTGATCGCGCAGCGCCTTGGCAATGCCCAACATCATCGGCTCTGGTCCACAAATAAACGCCGTGTCAATCGAGGCAATGTCGATCCATTGCTTAAACAACAGCGCGCATTTTTCTTCCGTCACCAGCCCGGTGAAAAGGTCAATTTCCTGCGCGTCACTTTCCAGAATATGGATCACCGTAAAGCGGCCCATATAGGTGTTTTTCAGGTCTTCAAGCTCTTCTCGGAACATGATCGTGTTCACGGATTTGTTGGCATAGACCAGCGTGAAATCCGAATTGGGTTCGCGCGCCAAGGTGGTTTTGATGATCGACAAGACGGGTGTGATGCCCGACCCACCGGCAAAGCCAAGATAGGATTTGGTGGCCGTTTGATCAATTGGGGTGAAGAAATTGCCCATCGGCGGCATCGCTTCAATCACGTCACCCGTGGTCAGGTTTTCATTGGCCCAAGTCGAGAACGCCCCACCATCCACGCGTTTGATGCCGACCTGCAAGATGCCGTCATCTTTACCTGCGCAGATCGAATAAGACCGGCGCAATTCCTGCCCGTCAAAGTCACGCCGGAAGGTTAGGTATTGCCCTTGGACAAAATCAAACGCTGCGGGATCGTCAGGTTTTAACGTCACAACCACCGCATCGCGAATGGTTTTTTGAATATCGGTCACAGTCAAAGCGTGAAAGCGCGCCATCGGTCTCTCCTAGATGCACTTGAAATAATCAAAGGGTTCAAGACAGCTTTTGCATCGCCAAAGCGCCTTACAGGGGGTAGAGCCAAATTGGCTGGTCTTTTCCAGATCATGCCCGCCGCAATTGGGGCAACGGTCTGGCTGACCTGTGGGCGAGGGGGGGGCAATGCCAAATTTCTCAAGCTTTGCGGCCCCTTTTTCGCTGAGCCAATCGGTGGTCCACGCCGGTGAAAGCTGTCGGTGCAGGGACAGCCTTTTGATTCCACGCTCGCGCAACGCGGTTTCGATGTCTTGGTTGATAATGCGCGTCGCCGGACAGCCGGAATAGGTTGGCGTGACGGTGATTTTCAGCTCATCCCCATCCTCACTTTTCACCCATTCCACATCCCGAATGATGCCCAAATCGACCAATGAAATCACGGGGATTTCCGGGTCGGGGACCTGATCTAGCCAGCCCCAAATGGTGTCCGTTGACGGCTGCGTCATTACCAGGTTGCTCCGGGATAGGCCCGTTGCAGCCACTGCATTTGGGTCAGCATATGGCCCAGATGTTCGGTGTGCATATAGCCGGTGCGCCCGCCTTTGTGGGTGAATTTTGAGGCGGGCACCGTCAGCGTGGCCTCACTTAACACCCGTTCGATCAGCGCATCATAGTCGTCGCGCAGACTGGCGGGATCGGGCGCAATACCGGCGGAAACCATAGCCGCGTCCACCTTGTCGCTTTCAAAAAGCTCACCCACATAAGGGTAAAGAAGGTCAAGAGCGGCTTGCATTTTGGCGTGGCTTTCCGGCGTGCCATCGCCCAGCCCAACCACCGTACCGGCGGAACGCTCAATATGATAAGCCACCTCTTTTGAGGCTTTTTCGGCGATGTCCGCGACCCGTTTGTCGGTGGAATTCATCAAATGCCCCAACATGATCGAGGCCCAAGCATCAAACAGAAACTGGCGCATCAGGGTTTGTCCAAAATCACCATTTGGCAGCTCAACCAGCAGCACATTGCGGAAATCCCAAACATCGCGCAGAAATGCGAGGTCATCTGCCGTGCGTCCTTTGCCCTCAACCTCACCGGCCAGACCCAGCCAAAACTGGGTTTGCCCGATCATATCGAGTGCCGTGTTGGCCAGCGCGATGTCCTCTTCAAGCACCGGCGATACGCCACACCATTCGCTGACCCGATGGCCCAACACCAAAGTGTTGTCGCCCATCCGTAGCAAAAATTGAAACAGAGCGTCTTGGTCCGTCATCACATGTGCCCCACGTCTTCTGGAATGTCGAAAAAGGTTGGGTGGCGGTAAACTTTGGAATTTGACGGCTCGTAAAGCGGGCCTTTTTCTTCGGGGGATGAGGCGGCGATGTGCTTTGCCTCGACCACCCAGATCGACACACCTTCGTTGCGGCGGGTATAGACATCGCGGGCATTTTTGATCGCCATTTCTTCGTCAGGGGCGTGCAGTGACCCCACGTGACGGTGGCTCATGCCGTGCTGACCACGGATGAAAATTTCCCATAGGGGCCATTCTTTAGACATGGTGTCTCTCCTTATTCAGCGTTATTCGGCGGCTGTCATGGCTTGTTTCCGGGCGGCTTTTTTACCTGCGTGGGCCATCAGACCCTCGCGGACCCAAGCGCCGTCTTCCCATGCCTTGATGCGCGTGTTCATCCGGTCGGTGTTGCAGGGGCCATTGCCTTTGATCACGTCAAAAAACTCGTCCCAATTTGGGTCAGAATAATCATGTGCCCCGCGTTCCTCGTTCCATTTCAGATTTTCATCGGGAATGGTCAGGCCAAGGTATTTGGCTTGTGGGACGGTCTGATCGACAAAGCGCTGGCGCAGCTCATCATTGGTGTCGATCTTAATCTTCCACGCCAAAGATTGCGCCGAATGCACGCTGTCCTTGTCTGATGGGCCGAACATCATCAGCGACGGATACCAAAGACGGTTCAGGGCATCTTGCGCCATTTTCTTTTGCGCCTCAGTGCCTTGCGCCATCTTCATCATGATGTCGTAGCCTTGACGCTGGTGAAAGCTTTCCTCTTTACAGATGCGGATCATGGCGCGTGAGTATGGCCCGTAGGATGTGCGTTGCAGCGGCACTTGGTTCATAATCGCCGCGCCGTCCACCAACCAACCCACCGCGCCAATGTCGGCCCAGTTCAGCGTGGGATAGTTGAAAATAGACGAGTATTTCATCCGGCCCGACAAAAGCTCTTCTGTCAGCTCATCGCGGGTCACGCCAAGGGTTTCAGCAGCGCAGTAAAGATACAGACCATGGCCCGCCTCATCCTGTACTTTCGCCAGCAAAATCGCCTTACGCTCTAACGTGGGCGCGCGGGTGATCCAATTGCCTTCGGGCAGCTGGCCCACAATTTCAGAATGCGCGTGCTGGCCGATTTGGCGAATTAAGGTCGCGCGGTAATCATCCGGCATCCAATCTTTCGGTTCGATCTTTTGATCGGCATCCACGCGGCTTTGGAAATCTTGTTCGTTTTCAGACATTTCCGCGCGAGACTTCACGCCAGATCCTGCGGTTTTCACCAACTGTGCATACATCGTCAGATCCTTTCCAGAATAAGGGCAACACCTTGTCCAACGCCCACACACATGGTGCAAAGCGCATATCGCCCGCCGGTGCGTTTGAGTTGATAGGCGGCGGTCAGCACCAATCGCGCACCGGACATGCCAAGGGGATGTCCCAGCGCAATGGCGCCACCGTTTGGGTTTACGTGGGGGGCGTCGTCGGCCAACCCCAATGCGCGCAAGCTGGCCAGACCTTGGGCCGCAAACGCTTCATTCAGTTCAATCACATCCATGTCGTGGATGCTGAGACCCGCCTTCGTCAGCACCTTTTGGGTGGCAGGTACGGGGCCAATGCCCATGATCCGGGGGGCCACGCCCGCCGCTTGCATTGCCACAACACGCGCCATCGGTTTCAAATCGTTTCTGGCGGCCGCAGCCTCGGACGCGACGATCATCGCGGCGGCGCCATCGTTCACGCCAGAGGCGTTGCCAGCCGTTACAGTCTTATCAGGGCCGTTGACACCGCGCAGGCTGGACAGTTTTTCCGCAGATGTGCCGGGGCGGGGGTGTTCATCCGTGTCGACCACCACGGGATCTGTTTTGCGCTGTGGAATTTCGACCGGGATGATCTCATCCGCAAAGTGACCAGCATCCTGTGCGGCCGCCCAGCGGGCTTGGCTACGGGCGGCAAAGGCGTCTTGGTCAGCGCGGTTGATCCCGTAATCTTCTGCAACATTATCAGCGGTTCGCGGCATGCTGTCGGTGCCATGTGTTGCATCCATCGCCTTGTTGACAAAGCGCCATCCGATGGTGGTGTCATAGACCGCGTTGGCGCGCGAAAAGGCGTTTGTGTGCTTGGGCATCACAAAAGGCGCGCGGCTCATGCCTTCAACGCCGCCAGCGATGCAAAGGTCATAATCGCCCGCTTTGATCCCGCGCGCGGCCATGCCAACGGCGTCCATTCCAGAGGCGCACAAGCGGTTCACGGTGGTGCCGGGGACATCAATGGGAAGGCCCGCGAGCAGCGCGGCCATGCGTGCCACATTTCGGTTGTCTTCGCCCGCTTGATTGGCATCGCCATAGATCACATCGTCGATGCTGGCCCAATCCACATTGGGATTGCGCGCCATCAGGGCTTTGATCGGCAAGGCGGCCAAATCATCCACACGCAGCTGCGAAAGACCCCCACCATAACGTCCAATTGGCGTGCGCACAGCGTCGCAAATGAATGCCTCCATCTGATCCTCCCACGATCCAAGAGTGTCGGAGTATTACCGGCCGTTTGGTCAATAGTACGCATTACACAGGGATACGGCAAGAAGATTTATAAAAAAGCGCAACCGGTTGGTTGGGCTTGGTGGTGAATGCTTTGAATGTGTGATTTGCAATGATAGTGCGCCACAGCTTGAAAAAACAATTGCCCTGATCACGCATAATTCCCCTTATGGCTTTTGCATAATGCAACGAAGTGCGCTAAGGTTGTGTGGTGCTGTGGGGTTTCAATTCACGCCTGCAAGTAGCAGAACCCGTTGATGAGTTTAGACGGGTTCGTCAATCTAAAGTGTTCGCGCCAACCTTGTGATCAAGGTTGTTTTCGATGTGTTTTATATGAACTGAAAGGCTGCTGGCCTCAATGACTGGGAATTTGGATCATATAAGTCCACGAGAGATTTACGGCGTGTTTTCCGTCAACCTACAGGAATTGATATCGCGTAAATCAGTGTCAGTGTCCCAAGCCTGTCGTGATCTTGGCATCAACCGCACGCAATTTAATCGCTATTTATCCGGGCAGGCCAGCCCACGACCAGATGTGTTGCACAAAATTTGCGCGTATTTTCAAACGGATGCCCGAATACTTCTGACACCGCTTGCACAGATAGAGGATCATGCCGATGGGCGGGCGCGGCGGTGGTTTGCAAGCTCTCCGCTTCGTCAATTTGTGTTGCCAGAAGATGATGATCAGATGAAGATGAAAGTCCCACTGCATATGGGCATTCACCGTTACTGGCAGCGGTCCGCTTTGCACAAAGATTGGGTGAACAGCTATACGATGCGCATTTTTAATATGGGGGATGCCACCGTGTTTCGGGCCTTTGCGGATCCGTTGCGCGACAAGGTGATGGCTGCGAACCCCCACCACCCCCGCAGTGAAATTTGCGGGTTTTTTCTGTCGCAAGTGGACGGCGTGGTTTTGGTGTCCATCCAAGGTGATAACAATCGTATCAGTATGAGCTATCTCACCAGTATGCTGACGGCGGGGCACACGGTCTATCCGGGCGTTTCAATGCTGACCCGGCCCGAAATCTCGGGCGCGACCCGCATTTCCCGATGTGCGTTAGAATTTTTGCCGCAGGGGCGGGGGCTTTTGGCGGCGTTGCGGGAAAGAGGGGGGCGAAAGGTAACCGATTTACCCGATTATCTGGCCCACGGGCTGCGCGGTAAAGTTCGTTAAGTCACATCGCCAACAGCGTGAGCCAGCCCCAAGCGGTCATGATCGAGGCGATCGTCGCCACCAAAACGGCTGTGGCGGCCGCACGCTTTGCCACGCCGTAAAGGTTCGCAAAGACATAGGCATTCACGCCGGGGGCCATTGACGCGGTGATAATAGCGGATCGAAACGGGGCCTCTTCCAAGCCGACAACTCTCCCCACGCCCCAAGTGACCGCCGGGTGCAGGATCAAGGAGACCGCGCAAATATAAGCAACGGTTTTCACATCCCCCTCGGGTCGGTAACGATACAGCACGCCGCCAAGTCCAAAAAGGGCCGCAGGAATGGCGGCGCGGGCGATCAGATCAAACGCATCCGTGACAATCACTGGCATTGGAAAGGCGGTTAAGTTCACAACAAACCCCAGCGCAATTGCGATCACCAATGGGTTTCGTGACATAGAACGCACAAAGCCCTTTAGCGCCGCCCCAATGCCATTGCCTTGCGATTTGGCAATCTCCATCGCCATCACGCCAATGACATAACAGGTGGGGGCATGGATTGAAATAATCGCAAAATTTGGCCCCAAGGCGCCAGACCCAAAGGCCCGTTCGGTCAGGGGCAGGCCCAGCAAAAGCGAGTTGGAAAAGAGGGTGACAAAGCCAATGGCCACCGCGTCTGGCCACGGTCGACCAAACAAGAACCGCGCCCCCAGAAGACCGGCAAAAAAACCTGAAACGGCCCCGGTGTAAAAGCTGATCAAAAGCTTTGGGTCAAAGCTGCGCCCCAGATCCAGCCGTGAAATGGCCAAGAACAACAGGATTGGCACCGCGAGGTTGGTGGCGAAATACATCAGGCCTTCAACGGCGTCTTTGCTGATTAATTTGGCCCAAGTGGCCAGCCACCCAATGCCGATAACCAGAAAAACCGGCAAGATGACTTCGATCAGCGCGCTCATCTACGGCTCAAATCGGATGGTCATCCCATCATAGGCGGCCACAACGTGATCGGGTGTTTCCGCCTCAACCGTCGCATGATCAAGGTCGATGTGCATATTGGTGATGATGCCCTGTTTGGCGCCCACGCGGGCAAACCATTCCAGCGTGGTGTCCAGATGGAAATGGGTTGGATGCGGGGTATAGCGCAGGGCATCCAGCACAAAATAGTCCAGATCCTGAAGGGCGGCGGTGGCGTCTTCTGGGATGTCGCTGACATCCGGCAGATAGGCAAGATTGCCAATGCGAAAGCCAAGCGCGTCGATATTGCCGTGCTCCACCTCAAACGGGGTCAGGCGAATGGCCCCACCAGCCCCGTCAATCACAACATCACCATCAATGGTGTGCAGATCAAGAATGGGCGGATAGCTTGAGCCCTCGGGTTGCACAAACACATAACCAAAGCGGGACATCAACGCCTGCTGCGTATCGCCATCTGCCCAAACCGGCAGGCGCTGGCGCATGTTGTAAACGATCATCCGCAAATCATCGATGCCGTGCATGTGGTCTGCATGGCTGTGGGTGAACAGCACCGCGTCCAGCGTTCCGACATTGGCCTTTAAAAGCTGGCTGCGCATGTCGGGCGAGGTGTCGATCAACACCCGCGTGACACCCCCATCGTCACCCGTGCGCGTGACCAAGGCCGAACACCGACTGCGGCGGTTTTTGGGATTATCCGGATCACAAGCCCCCCAATGCCCACCAAGGCGCGGCACACCGCCAGAGGATCCGCACCCTAAAATGGTGAACTCAATCCGGGCCATTAGGCGGGCACCTTATATTGTGCGGCCTTTTGAAACACGCGATCAAAATTGGTTTGGGTCTGGGCGGCGAAGTCTTCGTAACTTAGCCCAAACACCTCGGCGCCCACTTTGGCCGTGTGGGCGGTATAGGCGGGTTCATTGCGCTTGCCGCGAAAGGGGGGCGGAGCCAGATAAGGCGCATCAGTTTCCACCAAAATACGGTCTACTGGGGCGGCTGCAAAAATATCGCGCACCTCTTGGCTGCGGGGAAAGGCGGCGATGCCCGACATCGACAGATAAAAGCCAAGATCAATGGCCGTGCTGGCCAGATCTGGGCCCGAGCTAAAGCAATGCATGATGCACTCAAACGCGCCGGCTTTGTGGGCGTCTGTTAACATCTGCGCCATATCCTCATCCGCATCGCGCGAATGGATGATCAGCGGCAGGCCCGTTTGGCGCGCAGCTTCGATATGGATCAAAAGGCTTTCTTGCTGCACTGCTTTCGTGTCCGCGGTATAGTGGTAATCAAGCCCGGTTTCGCCAATGCCAACAAATTTGGGATGTGCTGCCAAGGCCACAAGTTCGTCCACCGTGACCATTGGTTCATCCGCCGCACTCATCGGGTGGGTGGCGGCGGCAAAAAACACCGGGGCGTGGTCTTCTGCTATTTTCTGCACTTGCGCAAGGTTCTTCATCTTGGTGCAAATGCTGACCATCCGGGTCACACCCGCCGCCTGCGCACGTTCAATCACCGCGTCCAGCTCCCCCTCAAAATCGGGGAAATCAAGGTGGCAATGGCTGTCGGTGATCTGCGGAAGGCTCATGGGATTACTCTTCAAAGGCGTTTGCAATTGCGCCAAGGCGCGTCGGTTACGCGGCCAATTTGGCGGCCGTGTCGTTTATCTTAAAAACCATATCAAGGATCAGCGCGGCGGGGTCAAGATTGACCGCTTGCCCATGTCCGGCGCGGGCGGACAATTCTTGCTGTAATTCCGCCCATTTGCGCGCGGCATATGGGTGCGAAGACAGGCGGTTAAACAAGGCAAGTTCACCTTCAGCGGCTTCAATCTTTGGCGCAACTCCGGCACCAAAACGTGCCATACGGGCCAAAAACAGGTCGATTAGGCGCAGGGTTAGATCAAATTTCGCTGCATTCGCCTTGCCCACACAGCCATCCGCCATCTTTAACGCGCGGGGGCGGTCGTAATTGGGCGAAGAGCGGAAGCAATTCACCAATTCCTGATAAATTCCAAGCCCGTTTAAGTTCAACATCCGCAGCGCTTCGCCCACGGAGCCACCGGCAAGCTCACCCAGTTTTTGTGTTTCCTCTGCCGTGGGATTTTCATCCAAACCGGTCATGATCTGGCTAAGGTCGTTGGGGCCCAAGGGGGCCAGCCGCAATTCGCGACAACGCGACCGGATGGTGGGCAACAGGCGCGAAGGTTGGTGGCTGATCAACAGCAAAATTGCGCCTTCGGGCGGCTCTTCCAACACTTTCAACAGCGCGTTGGCGGCAGAGTTGTTCATCTCATCCGCCGCATCCACAATCACCACACGGCGTCCGCCACCGGCAGAACTGAGCGCAAAAAAGCTTTTCAGCTTGCGCACTTCGTCGACAGTAATGTCCTGTTTGTAACGTTTTAATTTGTCATCCCAAGGGCGGCGCAGCAGAAACAGACCGGGGTCTGACATCGCGTTCACACGGCGCGCGATTGGGTTTTCAAGCGATATATCAAGGCTTTGCGGGGCAGGGGCGGCAAACATGCCCCCGTCATCCGGTGGGGTTGCCAGTAAAAACCGTGCCAACCGCCACGCCAAAGTCGCTTTGCCAATGCCGCGCGGGCCGGTGATCAGCCAGCCATGATGCAGACGATCCGAGGTGAACGCGTCAAGGAACGCGGCTTCTGCACTGTCTTGACCGATTAGGCGGGCGGCCTCTCGGGGATGGGGCGCGCCTTCGATTTGGTCGGCTTCGGGGATGTCATCAGAACGCGCGCTCATGAAAGCGTCCCAGTGGGAAGCGCGTCATTGGCAAGGGCCAGCACGTCTTTTGCCACGTCTTCTATGTCCCGATTTCCGTCGACCAAACGGATGCGACCCGGCGCATCTTTGGCAAGTTTCAGAAACCCTTGGCGCATCTGATGCTGAAGGTCAGCGCCAAAATCCTCAAACCGTTCCTCGGCCCCGCCGCGGCCTTTGGCACGTGACAGTCCCATGTCCGGGTCCATATCTATTAGGAATGTCAGGTCCGGTTCGCGCCCAATCATCAGATCATGCAGCGCATCCACCGTGGCGCGCAAATCGCCTGATCGCAGGCCTTGATACATGCGGGTGCTGTCGGCAAACCGGTCGGTGATGACAATTTTGCCGTCTGCCAACGCAGGATTGACCAAGCGTTCCATATGATCGCGCCGGGCGGCGGTAAAAAGCAGCAATTCGGTTTGGGCCGACCAGCGATCAGGATCCCCCTGAAGCACAAGGGCGCGGATTTCTTCAGCCCCCGGGCTGCCGCCGGGTTCCCGGGTCAGCACCACGTCATGACCCGCGTCTTGCAAGGCTTTGGCCAAAAGCTTGGCCTGTGTCGATTTTCCGGATCCGTCGATGCCTTCAAAGCTAATGAAAAGGCCAGCCATCAGTTGGTGACCACCGGGGCGGCAGGTTTTGTGGCGGCTGGGGCACTGACCGGCGTTGGGGGCGTGTCAGACCCGATAACCATGCCCATCAAACGGTTCGCAGCCACCCCCATGCGCTTGGCAATTCCAGCGGCGGCAATGCCTTCTGCGGCCACCAAGGGAACGGTTGCATCGGGCAGGCCGGGGCGTTCAATCACCATTTCACCAAGTTGTTGTCCCTGTGCGATTGGCGCTTCAACGGGGCCAACCCAATTGACCTTGGCGCTTAGGCCTTCGCGTTGCAGGGCTGGAACCAAAAGGGACACATCTTCGGTGGTGGTCAGGCCAACGCTGTCCTTTTCGCCCAACCAAACGGGCACTTCCGCCACGCGGTTTCCGGCTTTCATTGGGGTTTTGATGGCAAATTGGCGAAAGGCCCAGTTCACAATGGATTCGGCCTCTTCGGCGCGTTCTTTGTCGGATGTCATACCCGAGATCACAAACACAACCCGGCGATTGCCCTGACGGGCGGAGCCCACCAAGCCATATCCCGCCTCTTGGGTGTGACCGGTTTTCAGGCCATCCGCGCCGATGCCAAGCTTTAGAAGCGGGTTGCGGTTGAACCGGTTGTCTGGCGCGCGTTCTTTATAATGATATTCGGTTTGGCTGAAATAATGGTAGTAATCAGGGAACTCAGTAATGATGTGACTTGCTAAAATGGCCAAGTCTTTCATAGACATGCGTTGCAGGGGGTGCGGCCATCCAGAGGCGTTTCCAAAGCTGCTGTTGTCCATCCCAAGGGCTTTTGCTCGATCGGTCATCATGCGGGCAAAGGCATCTTCGGTGCCCCCAAGCCCTTCGGCCACGGCAACACAGGCATCATTGCCGGACTGGACAATGATCCCTTGCAACAGATCCTGCACCGTGGGGCGATCAGATTTGTTAAGGAACATGGTGGACCCGCCCATGTCCTGCGCGCGTTGTGACACGCCAAAGGGGGTTTCCATGGTCACGCGACCGTCGGCCAACGCTTCAAACAGCAAGTTGACTGTCATCAGTTTTGACATAGAGGCGGGCGGCAACGCCACATCGGCGTTTTTCTCCATCAACACGGTCCCGGTGGTCACGTCCAAAACATAGGCCGAGGACGCGCGGGTATCGAAGGCGCGGGCGGGCAAGGTGGCAGACAGGATCACCGAAGCGGTCAGGATCAATGCGAAAAGGGTGCGAAAGCTCATATGAGATGTCCGTCAGTCTTAATTGGTCACAAAATAGGCGTCAGAAAAGCCAAGATCCTTGACCTTTTTCAAGATCGCACTGCGTTCGGTTTTGCTTGTGGTTGGGCCAACAATGACACGCCAAAACGCTTTGCCGCTTGATTTACCCGGCTTGACCGTTGGCAACATACCGGCCCGTTTCAGGGATTCGGCTGTGTTTTTCGCATTGGTATCAACGCTGAAGATGCCGATTTGAATAAAGGGCTTTGACAGGCCAGATGCCTTTGGCGCTGGCGCTGGTTTTGGGGTTGGCTTTGCGGCGGCCACGGGTTTGGGGGCCACGGCGGCGGTGCTGACCCCTTCGGCACGATCAAGCGCGGCAGAGGCCACTTCGATCGGGTCTTCCAGCGTGCCTTCCGAAATGCTTCCGGGGGCGGGCACAGGGGTCTCGGTGGTTTCAGGTTCTGGGGCAATCTTTTCTTTGCGCAAAGCTGTTACAGACAGGTTTACAGGGTTTCCCGCCAACATGCCCAGCGCCTCTGCGGCATCTGATGAGACTTGGAACCGTGGCCCCGGCACATCGCGTTCCCGGCGAAACAACGCCCCGATCACGAATTTCCCGTTGCTTTCATTGCGAATAATCACGCGTTCCGGATCTTGGGCCGCCGCATGGGCCACCCACACGCCGCCCAAACTGGGGCGCCCATCCCACAACCCTGTTTCAGACATCTGAAAGGTTTCCGGCGCCTCAACATCACGTTCAACCGTGCGGCTGGTGGTTGTCCCGGCGGATTGTGCGTCATTCGCGGTTTTGTTGTTTTTCAAAAACCCCGGAAGATTTGTGTTATCGCATCCCGCAAGCGCCAATGCGCCCGTCAGGAAAAGCGCCACTTTTGTAGTGGTCTTTTTCGCCATCTTATGCCCCTAAATATCGCGTTGGCATGCTGCCAGTTCTGCCCATTTGCGGGCATACTAGCCGTTCGATGTGGATGTGAAAAGGCTTCAGGATCGGATGGGCGGGATCTGGCACGTCTTTCGGGGTTTTCGAATCAATTCTTCGACGTTATGACATCTCTCGTCGGAGGAGTGGCAGAGTGGTCGAATGCACCGGTCTTGAAAACCGACGAGGGT
>CBDUJY010000017.1:0-55745 GCA_965367685.1 uncultured Planktotalea sp.
CAATCGCTGGCGGCGTTCTGCATTCCAATACAGAAAATAAATTAAATCATCGCTCTGACCTGAGCCCCAAGTCTCCTCCAGCTTTGGACTGAGCCCTTGGGGTTAAATTTTTGGCCTTAGGCGGCCATTTTGTCCATCACCTTTCTCTGCAAAAAATCCATCGGGGTTAGATTGCCCAGTGCGGAATGTGGTCTGCGCCAATTCTAGTCCTCCTGCCATTCTTCCAGCTTTTTGCGGGCCTCGCCCAATGTGCCGAATAGCGTTTCATTGAGGCATTCATCACGTAACTTGCCGTTGAAGCGTTCGGTGAAGCCCTTCTACTGGTGCTTTCCAGGCACGATATCGTGCCAATCGATGCCCGTATCCTGTACCCATTTGAGGATCGCCATGCTGGTGATCTCAGTTCCATTGTCTGAGACTGTTGTCGTCGGGGCACCGCGCTCAGCAATGGTGCGATCCAGTTCTCGCACAACACGATGTCCTGACAAGGATGTGTCCGCGACCAGCACCAGGTTCTCGCGGCTGAAGTCGTCAACAACCGCCAAAATGGAAAGCGACGCCCGTCTATCAGCGCATCAGATACGAAATTCAAGCTCCAGCGTTGGTTTGGTCCATTCGGTAGCACCATTGGCTTCCTTGTGCCCAAAGCGCGCTTTCTGCCACCTCTGCGCCGCACCTGCAGCTTCTCTTCGCGGTAGATGCGCCTCACCTTCTTGTGGTTCACTGTGAAACCTTCCCGCGCAATCATTACGTGGATACGGCGGCAACCAAACCGTCGTCGGTCTCTTGAAACCCGCTTGATTGCATCCCGTAGTTCAGCATCATCGCCCCGGCGCGACAGATACCGCACCGTGGATCGATCAACCTGTAGCACATCACACGCCCGCCGCTGGCGCACCTGATGTTGCTCCATCAGATGCGCCACAGCTTTCCGCTTTCCAACGGGCGTCACCACTTTTTTGAATTGATGTCTCGCAGCATGGCATTGTCGAGCATCTGCTCCGCAAGTCGCTTCTGCAGCTTGCTGTTCTCGTCTTCATGCGCACGCAGCGGCTTGGCGTCTGACGGTTTCATCCCGCCATACCTTGATTTGTATTTGTAGAACGTCGCCGAGCTGATCCCGTACCGCCGACATACATCGGCAGTCTTCTCACCAGCTTCCTGTTCTTTGATCAGCCAATGATCTATTCATCCGTAAATCGTGCCTTAATTTGTCCGTCCTTTTGTTGGGCGGTCTCTACACAAATTTGGAGGAGTTTTAGGGGCTCAGGTCAGCCTGAACAAAGCCGCCTGATCACGCCGCCACCAATCGCGGGCTTAGCTCCTAGAAATGCACCCAAATGCTTTAAGACCACAAGAGCCCTGGCAACTTCGAAAGAGCCAGGCTCCGCCCAATCCACGAAAACCAAAACTTCCGGTACAAAAATATCGCTAAAGTAAAACCTGTCGGCAACCCGGGTGCAACCGCAGGTGTCGCTCCCCCGTTCAAGCCGCCTTGTTAGATAAGCTGTCCGTCAGCAATGCATGCAACGTTAAGGCATCGCCATTGGCGCGTGGATTCAAAGACACCAATGCTGGTGGCTTTGAATCCAGATGAAGGTTGGTCACTGGACGTCCTGTCCGTTACTTTTGGTCCATCTAGCAAGTTAGGTATTCTGGCGGTGAGTGATGATTGCTGCCGTGAGAAATGGAACGGAGCTCACCCGTCACTACTTCCTACGCCGATCACTCGAACAGTGCGTCCATTTCGTCATCGGTCATCGTGCCGAGGCTGAATTCTTTCTCGCCAACTTCATGCATGAAATCGAGATAAGCTGACAGAACCAGTGCGGATTCGACACTCAGATTATAACCCGCTGAAAATGTACCTTTATTGCGCTGAACTTTCGCAGCAGTTGAACCGTCTTCATATAGCATGAATACGACTTCAGTTGATGTTGTTCCCGTCCTCTTTTCGCCGCAGTATTCAACAGGAAAACAATCAACCCTCTTCTCAAATCGACGGCGCAGGTTCTTTTTCTGGGCAGCCTCTGACCAGTCCAGAACTTTGTCAAAGGCACGGGCTGCCAAAGTAATTTCAGCTGGCTGCATCATGATCTTTTCCCGTTCTCCAGCGAACTCTGCATTCGGATCTCTCAAGCTGAATGAATAGAGCAATTCGCCTGCATCAGTGACTTGAGGCGCGACCCACATCTCGCCGGTTTCCCGAGTGCCCGGGACATAATACGGGACTTTTTGATAAAGCTCAGACGCCTTTAAAGCGGTAATCCCAAGATTGGCATTTTCAGGTCTAATCGGAGTTTGATAGCGCCGCTCTACATCAGCGCTGATCGCCGCCTGTTGTTGCTCAAGCTGGTTGACTTTGGCCTGAACCAACTCAACCTTTTGAATCTTGATATGGCTATCTTCTTGATCTGCCATGAATTCTAGCATAGCGCGCAACACCGAAACTTGATCAGCCAGTGCCTCATAAGTCTCTCGCATTGTATCAAGATCGTCCTTTGGCACAGCGCTTTGTAGCGATTGTGGTGTGGTGGCGACCTGAGTTGCTGGGGGTGCTGCGACCGGTGGATTGGCCTGCTGCCCTGCAACCATCTGTCCGCGATAGTCAATTAACAACCCCTTAGCACCCTGTGGTTTGGTAGCAATCAGCTGCTGCGTCGCATACCCGCCAGCCAAGGCTTGGCGGTGCGAATTTAAAAGGAAGTTCTTTTCAAATTCCGACAATTGTCCCGTCGCGGGATATCCTAGGTAAACTTGAAAGCCCGAAACAGCGGCACGTGACTTCCGCCCCAAGACACCATCCGGCGTTCCCGCTGGGAAACCGAAATAATTTAGGGCTGTCTGAATCTCTCGACGCTCGGCTCGCACAGCGGAAGACACCCTCGGCTTGCTGGTCGAACGCTGCCTGCTTTTGTTCCCACCATTCATCACAGCGGCGCCAATCACGCCTCCGATAATGCCACCAACTAAATCATTGCCCGCAGAGGCGGTAATTGGTGTTAGTGTTAATGCAAAAACGACGGCAGCTTTGGTAAGCGAGCGATGCGCCATGAAAGTATCCCTTTCTAGAATGTGATAAACCGAATTCGAAAAATTACAGCACAACGAATTGCAAAATTCAAGTTGCAGCACAACGAATTGCAAAATTAAGGTTTTGACCGGCTGCCAACCTCTGTGCGACCTGGGCCAAAACCAAATCGAATAAAAACTTACTGCTCGATTCGGCAAAAGGCTTAACCCTTCCTTAAGCAACGATAGGTGGGGCGGAGAAATCGTAAATTGGCGGAAATCTACTAATATGGCATTAACTTTGCCAATTGGACCTGTCACGGTTTGACGCCGCTCCTTTAAGAGCATTCATTGCCACAAAGGGGATGACTAAGTACCGCACTGACAAGCGGGCTTAAGCGTAAGCAGGCGGTGGACGATCTGGGTGTTGGCATGTCGAAGCTGACAAATGGATCACAGCCCACCCCGCTGCCCAGCAGTGATTTGCCCACAAAGCATGAGAGGGGGATAACGCTGTGATAGTTTTCCGGCCAAACGCTTATGTCACGTTTTCGGTGTCAGCCCATGTGGATTACAGGCCTTCCGCAACCGTCCTGCCAACCGAAGACGGCGGGCTGATATGGCACATCAAGAACAGTCACGTCTGCGCCTAGGCAGCTGTGCATTGCACGATAGTTGAATGCTTGCATTCAAGGAAGTTGGCCAGGATGTAGGGCACCGCCGCGTGGGCCGGTTGATGCGTCAGGGCGGCATATCCGCTGTCCGAACACGCAAATATAAGGCAACAACCGACAGTGACCACAAGTTCAACATCACACCAAACCAAAAGAGGGGGTGATATTAGCTATGTTTGGACCCGCGAAGGCTGGTTGTATCTGGCTGTGGTTCTGGACCTGCATTCCCGGCGTGTCATCGGCTGGGCCGTCAGCAACCGCATGAAGCGCGATCCACTAACCGGCAGGTGGTGCTTACATCACTGAGAGGTTGGCAACCCGGGTGCTGAACATGGCCATCGCATTCCGGTCACCACCAAAAGGCTGCAGTCACCACACGAATCGCGGGTCACAATATTGTTCTCACGATTATCAGAAAATCCTGCGCCAGCATGGCTTCACGGCATCCATGAGCGGCAAGGGCCATTGCTACGATAATCCCGCCGTCGAAACCTTCTTCAAACCCATCAAAGCCAAGCGGATCGGGCGACGGTCGTGGGAAACACGATGGCAGGCTGAGGCCGCAATCTTTGAATACATCAATGGTTTCTGTAACCCGTACCACCGCACTCAGCACTGGGCTGGAAAAGCCCTGTCGTTATTGGGCGCAGGGTGGCTTAAACGAGCACCGGGTGCGGCACAGCGTGACAGGTCCAAGTGCGGTTATGAAATTGCTGACCGTGAAAGAACGAAGCCCCGCAGCAGGTGCTACAGGGCGTTCGCTTTCAGTGGTTGCGGGAGTAGGATTTGAACCTACGACCTTCAGGTTATGAGCCTGACGAGCTACCGGGCTGCTCCATCCCGCGACAGTGCGCTTGATATACGCTTGGCCATTCGGAACCACAAGGGGTATTGGCAAAAAAGTGTTACATTTATTTTGGCGCTCAAGATTGGATGACAGAATTGAATTTCTGCCCTAAATCTTTGTGGGAAAGGGGCGCTTTTATGGATGGTACGCTCGCAGTTTTGTTTCTGCTTACGGGGTTGATCGATATGGCTGCTAATTTCTGCGGCGATGGCTGTATGCGTGCGGCTTGGGCTGGGACAAGGCACACTATTTCGGCGGGTCAATTGGTGTTCGAAGCGGATGTGGTTGGGCAAGAAATTTATTACCGCCTGGATGCGCCGGTCAGCTTTGGCCCATTTCGCCCGACAGTGGGGTTCTCAGTTGACACCCTAGGTGACGTTTGGCTTGGGGCTGGTGCAGTGAATGAGTTTTCCACTGGTAATGGACATGGTTATGCAGAACTAAGCTTTATGCCCGGCTTGTGGTTGCGGTCTGATCATGGTCCACGGTTAGGGTATCCGGTTGAATTTCGATCCGGAATTGAAGCGGGTTTCTATCGCGGGGATGGTCTGCGATTGGGTGTGTCTTTGGATCATAGGTCAAATGGGGAACTCAGCTCACCACTTCCGAATCCCGGCTTGGAAACGATTTTGGTTCGAATGGGCTATACGCTGTAACTGGGGGCACCGCGTTCCCATGCCGCCTTTCATGTTGCGCTTTCGAACCGATAAATGGGCTAAAAATAACTCCTCACCAATGCGCTCGAAATAAGGCTCCATCCATCTGCGACAACGAAGAATGCCAGTTTGAATGGCAATGAAACGATCGCGGGTGGCACCATCATCATGCCCATCGACATCAGGATTGCAGCGACAACCAAGTCGATGATGAGGAACGGCAGGAACACCAGAAACCCGATTTGAAAGGCCCTTTCGATTTCAGACAACAGAAACGAAGGCACGAGGATCGAGAGCGGAGAATCGGCGGCGGGCGCGCCGCTATGTTCTGGTCGCAATTCCGCAAGATGTTGAAATGTCTCTGGATCTATGCGGTTGGCCATAAATATCCGAAAGGGTTCAAGGGCTGCGGTAAACGCGGGTTCAAGTTCAAGCTCGCCTTGTGTGAAGGGCTGTGCGCCAACAGTCCATGCTTCGGTGAAAACGGGTTCCATCACGAAGTATGTGAGAAACAATGCAAGACTGATGATCAACATATTTGGCGGGGATTGCTGCAATCCAATCGCCTGACGCAAAATCGATAAAACAGTCACGATGAAGGGGAAACAAGTCACCATAACGGCCAAACCGGGCACCAGGCTGAGCAGAGTGATCAGCACCATCAATTGAATGGATCTTGTTGCCAAAGACCCATCTGAATCTAAGTTCAGCGAGATGTCTTGCGCCATTGTAAGCTCAGGCATCGTCAGTGCGATTGCCAAAGTGAATGTCGCGAGAAGTGTCTTTATGGTGCTGCAGTAACCCGGCATTCGTTACAGCCCCGATGTCAAATCAGCGACTTCCGTAAGGCGTACTGCGAGCTGGCCATTGGGATCGCCTTCGATCTCTTCAAGCTCACCTCGAGCGATGAGTTTATCACCGACATAAAGTTCAACCGGGTCTTCCACTTTTTTATCCAAAGGTAAGATGCTGTCATTTTGCAATCGCAAAAGCTCGCGCACTGTGGGGTGTGCTTTGCCAACTGAAATCGTAATTTCAATGGGCACTTGGGTGAAAGGGCTGGATTGTGCATTTTCGTGAGTATTGTCAGCCATGATTTTGGGCCCTTTCGTTGATTTCATACAGACCAGAAATGGCTTCACCGATTCGGTGGACGGCACCACTCAGGTCGATTTGTTTTTCGATTTGCCCCATACGGATGTAAACTTGCCCTTCGGCGAGTGATGCCTCTGCCACGAGTTCGATCGGAATCGTATTGTTTTGGGACAGCAGTTCTTCCAAAGTTTCACATCCTTGAGGGTAGACGAGGACTTGAATGGGGGTATCTGCGGCTTCTGCGGCCAGCGGCAAAAGCTCTTCTACAATGGCTTGGCCAATGGTGTCTGAAATAAGCTTTGGCAGCACCTTCTCAACCATGCTGGCCAACAAAGGTTCCAGGGATTGCATTACGTGGCTTCGGGCTTCGTGAAATGTAAATCCCAGGTCCTGCAAATTTCTTGCAAACTCAGCGCTGATCCGGTTTCGATCTTCATCATCGTTTTTTGCGGCGTCATCCCAGCCAGCTTGATAGCCAGCTTCATATCCTGTTAACCGTGCTTCTTCGACCTGCTCAGGTGACACAGCGGGCGCCGATGTCTGCGTTTCCGGTTGTTGTCTGGCTGGAACATCAAATTCTTCAAAGCGAAAAAGTCGAGACATTATGCAACCTCCTCTTCGTCTTCCATCCAGCCTCTCAGAATTTCAAGAGTTTCACTTTGGCGTTCTTCGATAAGATCTCGCAGACGCTGAACAGGATCCTGCGCACCGAGGCCATCATCAAAATCGATGTCGGTGACGACAGACATTTGCGGTGGCGAAAACTCTCCATCATCAATTTCACCGGTCAGGGACGGCATATCAGAGAAGTCAGTGTTAAACTGAATGGGATCAGACGTGTCGGTGGCCATTTGCGCGGAAGGTGCGCCCATTGATGCGGGTGAAACATTCGCTGGCAACTGAGGGCTTGGCAGAGATTGAGCAGGGAGTGTTTCGCTTGCGTTGGTTGATGAACCCGCAAGAATGGGTCGTAAAACAAACAGACCCAAGATTAGGGACACAATGGCCAACACGCCGAGTTGAATGATGGACATCAGATCAAGATGTAAGCTCTGCAACATTCCAACTTCAGCTGCCGTGCCTTCCAGGGGAAGTGGCTCAAATTCCAGTGTTTTCAGGGTGATTGTGTCGCCTCTTGCTTCATCAAACCCGATGGCCGATGCGACGAGGTCTGTCAGGCTATTCAACTCTTCTTCTGAACGTGGCGACCAAATCTCTTCACCGGCATCATTGGTTGTGCGAATCCCATCCACAAGGACGGCAACGGTGATACGCTTCGTGGCACCGGGTGCGCGAATAATTTCACGCGTGGTCTCAGACACCTCGTAATTCACCCGTTCACTCGTCTGACTATTTTGTGCAGAGGAGGAATTCTCACCTCCAGCGCCAGCTCCATCGGGAAGATTGGAGGCAACGGTCACGCCGCCATTGCCAGAATCAGAACTTGTACTGGTGTTTTCTTGGGTCTCGGTCGAGATGGCGACACGGCCATTTGGATCAAATGTTTTCTCAAGAATGGATTCCCGTTCGGTTCCCGTCTCTAAACTTAATTCAACAACGGCGTTTCCAACGCCAACACGGGCTTCTAAAAGGTTTTCAATACTGCTTTTTAAGATTTCGGCCCGGTCGCCGGCAGAGTTTTGTGATGCTTCCGTCTCATCGCCTGCGGTGACCAACCCTCCGCGGCTGTCAATGACCGACACATCCTCGGGTGAAAGGCCTGGTACCGCAGAGGAAACGAGGTATTTAAAGGCCTTTGCTTGCGCCCCCGAGACATTCCCAGAAGTGGTTGTTAAAGATACGGATGCAGTGGGTTTCGCGCGTGCGCGCAGCCCTTGTTGTGCAGCTTGGGCAATGTGAACACGTGCTTTTTTGACGATAGGGCTTGCAACAATCGTACGGGCAAGTTCACCTTCTTTTGCGCGCCAATAGGCGGCATCAAACATTTGCGATGTGGTCCCAAACCCGGACAAACCGTCAAGTAGTTCATACCCACGCGATGAATTTGCAGGCAAACCATCGCTGGCAAGTGTCATGCGTAAGCTGTCACGTTGGTTGGAGTTGACGTAAATTGCACCGCCGCGCACTTCAAACTCAGCCCCGCGCGCTTCCAATGCTTTGACCACTTCACCTGCGGCACTTGATTCGAGTCCCGCATAAAGCAGGTCCATCGAGGGTTGGCTCGCCATGCGAGAAATACCCAGTACCGCTGTGAACATTGCCAATGTAGCAAGGCCAACCACTATTTTTTTTCGTAAGTCCAGAACGGACCAAACAGAAAGGATCTGCTGCAAGACGTAACTCCTTCTCCGAGCGGGCTTCTGCCCCCGTCATGACAACAGTTTTCTACCAACGGCCTTAACAATCGGTTAGTGCCCGTCGGTCTATAACGATTCGAGGAAAAAAATTTCTGGTGATGAAATGGCAGAAGCTGAAGAACCGGTAGATGGCGAAGAAGACGCGCCAAAGAAAAAATCCAAGAAGGGTCTGATCATTGGCCTTGTTCTTGCGCTTGCTTTGGGCGGAGGCGGGTTTTTTGCGGTGTACTCAGGCCTGTTACTCGCCCCCGCGGCTGAAGATGCGCACGCAACAGACGATGCCTCAGAAGAGTTGATGCTGGACCTTCCACCCGTTGCCTATGTCGATCTGGACCCACTCGTGATTTCGCTGGGCCGCGCTGCAAACAACAAGCATCTCAGATTTCGGGCGTCTTTAGAAGTAGAGCCAACGCATCAAAGCGATGTTGAAAAGCTTAAACCCCGTGTTTTGGACGTATTAAACTCCTACCTGCGCGCGGTGGATATTGGCAATCTAGAAGACCCAAGCGCCTTGATTTCACTGCGTGCGCAAATGTTACGCCGCATTCAACTGGTGACCGGCGAGGGGCGTGTGCGAGACCTGTTAATCCTAGAATTTGTGTTGAACTGAGCCATGGAGGGACTGAATATGGATCTTATTGCGGACACTCTTTTGGCGGCTGGTGCGCTGGGCGCAGCTATTTATTGCATCGTTTTATCGAGGCGACTGAAGCGGTTTAACAACCTGCAAAATGGAATGGGCGGCGCGGTTGCGGTGCTCTCTGCGCAGGTTGACGACATGACTAAAACACTGCTGAAGGCGCAGTCAGCGGCAGGAAAAAGTGCTGACCAGCTTGGGGATTTGACGCAACGTGCCGAGGCTGCCTCTCGTAAGCTCGAATTGATGATGGCCAGCTTGCACGATTTGCCGGATGAGGCGCCGGCACCAAAGAAAAACGTCACCGATCCTCCCGCGGCCAGTGAAGTTGAGGTTGCGACTGTAAGCGTGGATACCAAGCCAGAAGAACAGATGCCTGTCTTTCTTAGTCATAGGCAAAAGCATTTAGAGGCGGCTGAATGATGTTTGGAAAAAAAACCCAAAAACTCAAAACACCGGCTAAAGCGCGGCGTAAAACCACGAGCAGAAGTGCGTTGTGGGTTATCGCTATCCTGTTTGTTGCGTCTGGGGCATTGCGTTTGGGCGAGCATGGGGTTGCGATTGCTGAGGAAGTGGCCGCTCTCGCAGATCATTCTGACTCTACAGATGTGAATGATGCAACTTGTGAAACCGAAGAGGATATCGCCCGCGTTTTAGCTATTCTTCATGACCGCGAAAATGCATTGAAGAAACGTGAAGGAGCGTTGGAGGATCGGTTGCAGGCCCTAAATGTTGCCGAAAACCAAATTCAGGAAAACATGACTGCGCTGGTTGCTGCAGAAAACTCTCTTAAAGCCACCATGGCTCTTGCTGATGGCGCAGCAGAAAATGACCTCTCTCAGCTGACCCAAGTCTATGAAAGCATGAAGCCGAAGCAAGCTATACCATTGTTTGCCCAAATGGATCCCCAATTTGCGGCCGGTTTCCTTGGGCGCATGAGATCAGATTCAGCCGCGGCGATCATGGCTGGGCTAGATCCGCAAAAAGCCTATGCAATCAGCGTAATTTTGGCAGGGCGAAATGCAAATGTTCCAACAAATTAAGCAAAGAAGGCACGGTTTTTTAACCTAAACTTGCCAGTATCAGACGTACTAAACATGCGACAAGGAGATCGCTAAATGGTCGGGATTATTGGTATTGCACTGATTTTTGTCATGGTGTTCGGCGGCTATCTGGCGGCTGGCGGCAAGATGGGCATTATTTTAAAGTCCCTACCATTTGAGTTTACGATGATTGGGGGGGCAGCTGCGGGCGCTTTTGTAATTTCTAACGATGTCCCCGCCATCAAGCATACACTCAAAGACGTCGGGAAAGTATTCAAAGGTCCTAAATGGACACACGGGGATTACAAAGAGCTTCTTTGCTTGCTGTTTGAACTCATCCGACAAGCCCGCCAAAATGCTGTCGCCCTTGAGGAACATATTGAAAACCCTGAAGAAAGTGCGATTTTTTCGCGCTATCCAAAAATTTTGGAGGACAAAGAAGCTATTGAGTTGATTTGTGACACATTGCGTTCGGCTTCCATGAATTACGATGACCCCCATCAAGTCGAAGAGGTATTGGAAAAACGGATGGAGGCGAACCTTCACCATGCCTTGCATTCCAGCCATGCTATGCAAGCAATTGCAGATGGTTTGCCTGCGCTGGGAATTGTTGCTGCGGTACTTGGGGTTATCAAGACCATGGGGTCAATTGACCAGCCACCAGAGATCTTAGGTAAGATGATTGGTGGCGCGTTGGTCGGCACGTTTTTGGGCGTTTTCTTGGCTTATGGGCTTATGGCGCCGTTTTCATCTAAAGTGAAAACTGTTGTCGAAGATGATGCTCATTTTTACCAACTAATCCGAGAGGTGTTGGTGGCGAATCTTTACAATCACTCGGTCAATATTTGCATCGAGGTCGGTCGACAAAACACCCCGGGCCACTGCCGCCCGAGCTATTCTGAGCTTGAGGAAGCGCTGAAGGAAGTGAAGAAAGCAGCTGCGTGATGTTACTGGTTCGCTCAATCATTTTTTTGGTCCTAACTGCAAACGCAGCGCTGGCGCTCCCCCTGAAGGTGCAATCAGGAGAGCATGATGCGTTTTCACGGTTAGTTGTCTATACCAAAAGCCCTGGCGCGTGGGATTTTGGGCGTGTTGAGCGTGGGTATGAATTAAGACTAAACTCACCAGAAAGCACTTATAATGTATCAGAGGCATTCGCTTTTATTCCCCGGACACGGATTAAAAACCTTGTAGACCTCGGTGGCGGGCGTCTTCTAATAGATACAAATTGCGATTGTTATGCCAATGTATTTATAGCAAGTGGTGGCCAAATTGTTATTGATATTATTTCGGGGCACAATTCGGACAAAAAGAATGAGTTCGAAAAGTTTATTGATGCCCCAAGTGCATCTCTTGAAGCAGGTGGTGCAATCGGAACTGATGACATCAAAGCCCAAACAGATCCAACGCATGTTCGTTTGGGATTGCCACTATTTCCAATGGGGCAACGAGATCCAGCAGATGTGACGCCAAATATTTCGGCAACTTCATTCGAGGGTCAGCACTCGGAAAAAGAGCCAGAAGAAGAGATGGACTTGTCTCTTGGGGGGCCATCGCCACAGCAAAACCAAACACCAAGTGCACGGGTGAAAGAAACTGAACTCGCACTTATTGAGCACATCGGGCGGGCTGCTGCGCAAGGGCTTGTTGATGCGAACTTGTCGACGCTCGAAACCGAAGTTGCTCGCGTGACCCGTCCAATAGAAAGCATGGAGACCACTTCCCCAGCCCCTGAACCAGAATTCGAACCAATCGAAAATTTGGATGCGAATGCACATATTGCGGTGCAAACCTCAATTGATCGGGAATCTGCATCCCAAAGGTCTGAAAGGGTTTCAACTCAAGAAGGGTTTGATTGCCTGCCTGATGCGCATTTTGATATCGCAAGCTGGGGTGGTGATGTGCAGGCTGGTGTAGATCTTGCGAAGCATAGATCTGGATTTCTTGGTGAATTTGATCGGCCAGATGGGGTGGCTGTGACGGCAGCTGTCCGCCACCTTGTTTACGCGACATTCGGTGCTGAGGCCAAAGCATTAACACAGTATTATTTTGAGATTGTTGATGGGGCAAACAGCTTGGTGCAAATGGCCGAAATAATGGATGGTATGGAAACGCCTAATGCAAGTAAAGTTGCTCCTCAAATGGGGTGTGATGGAAAAACGTCACTTTGGGCCGCTCTGGCGCAGCCTGAATTTCGACCTGGTCAGGAGATTAACAAACGGGCGATTATCTCTTCATTCTCCAAGCTTCCCCTGCATTTGCGCCGCCATCTCGGCCCGTCTTTGGCACAAAAATTCCTAGATTTAGGTGATACGAAAACCGCGATTTCTCTGCGCAATATTGTCGGGCGCGCGAAGGGGGATCATGGACCTAACTTTCAGTTTTTGGAGGCACAGATTGATTTAGAGAATGGTGACCCACAGAAAGCGGAAAAGCGTCTTACGGAAATCGTGAATGACGATACAGAAATGTCGCCCACAGCGGCACTCAATATTGTCAAATCGCGTCTCTCGCAAAAGCAGGAAATTCCAAAACGGATGATAGAGCTGGTTTCAACATATGCGTTTGAGCAGCAAGAAACTCCGCTGGGTCAGGAATTGAATTTAGCCCTTGTCCAAGCAATGTCTAGAAATGGCGAATTTTCAGATGCTTATTCAGAGATCGAGCAAGGCACGAAGCTTGGGCGGCTCAGTAAAATGCAGGCAGCGCAGTTAACACAAGTCATCCTATCTGACTTGGTGACCCACGGGACCGACGTTGATTTTCTACGATATACGGTTGGAGCAACTGTAGAAACACATGTGATTGATGTTGATTTGCGAAAAGCCATTGCGGAGCGTTTGATTGGTTTGGGGTTTGCTGATCAGGCTCGGATTATCTTGGATGTTGAAGGTGTAATCCCTGATGAAAAACAAAGATTGCTGTTTGCAAAAATTGCATTGGCTGATGAAAAGCCGAACGTTGCGCTTGGATATCTTGCCGGGTTGGGTTCTGATGATGCAGATCGTTTGCGTGCCGAAGCGCTAAGCAAATCTCGGGACTATAAGGCATCTTTGGGCATATATGAGCAGCTCGATGATCAGCGTGCGCAAGACCAAGCAGCCTGGAGAGCCGGGGACTGGACACGGCTCGCCACAGGGCAAGAGGGTAGCATTTCTGCCGCGAGTCAAATGATGTTGGCCGTTGAAGAGAATGAGCAATCCGAAGAGGTTGGTATTTTGGCCCGCAATTCCGAGCTGCTAAGGAACAGCGAATCCACACGGGATATTATGCAAGGGTTATTGAAACAGTTTCCTTCACCCTGATCGCGCTTACCCTTTGTAAACATATGTCGCCTAATCTGATGTTAACCAACGTCAGCAAAAAGTGCGCGTGATATGACTAGAATTGTCTCCCCCGATATGGGGCCCCTCAAAAAACGCCTAGCCTTCCAGGTCAAGCTAATCGCTATGATATTTATTGGTTGGGTGGCGGGGCCGGCCTTTTCCGAAGGTGATGAATCGCATGTCTGTGATCAGGTGGCATCTGTCGCTTCTGCCCAAACCGGTGTGCCCATTTCGGTACTTAAGGCAATCTCACTCACAGAAACGGGGCGTAAGCGAGGTGGCAAATTTCGCCCTTGGCCCTGGACCGTCAACATGGAAGGCAAAGGGGTCTGGTTCGATAATGAAGATGAAGCTCGGGCCTATGTTTACAAGCATTTCAAACGCGGTGCGCGAAGTTTTGATGTTGGGTGTTTCCAAATAAACTATAAGTGGCACCATCAAAACTTCTCTTCTTTAGAAGAGATGTTTGAGCCTCTTGCCAATGGCATCTATGCGGCGAAATTTCTGACAGAGCTTTATGAAGAAAAAGGCAACTGGAAAGATGCGGCCGGGGCATATCACTCGCGCACTCCGAAATATGCAAACAGATATAAGGAGCGGTTTGCCAAGTTTCGCGCACGTTTTTCCGAACAGGATTCCGCCCCAATCCAAGTGGCGAGCGTGCCTAACGAGAATGCAACTATGCCTGCTGCAGTTGCTGTGCCGGTCATCCCGCGGATAAACAACTTCCCTCTCTTGCAATCAGGTGGTGGAGCAAAGTCTTTGGGTTCTTTGGTGCCTTCGCGCGGTGTGCCGGCAACGCCTTTCATCCTTCAAAATAACGGATAGATTGGCAATGCAATTCAACATATCTGATATCTTCAAGCCAACCATTTTGCTCGCGCTAGCCTTGATGGCTGTGATCGTAATGATGATTTTGCCCATGCCGTCTTGGGTGTTAGACGTTGGTCTGGCCGCTTCATTTGCGCTGGCAATATTGATGTTCACCGTCACCTTGTTTATTGAGCGCCCGTTAGAGTTTTCTGCATTCCCCACCGTACTGCTTGCGTCTTTGATGTTGCGGCTTTCCATGAATGTTTCTTCGACGAAACTGATCATTGGGCAAGGCCATACAGGGACATCAGCGGCAGGGGATGTGATTGAAGGCTTTGCCAATTTTGTCATGGGCGGCAGCGTCTTTTTGGGCTTGGTGGTCTTTTGTGTTTTGTTGATCGTGAATTTTATCGTAATCACCAAAGGTGCAACCCGGATGGCGGAAGTTGGCGCTCGTTTTGCTCTAGATGGGATGCCAGGAAAACAACTCGCTATTGATAGTGATATGTCTGCAGGGGCAATTGATCACGCAGAAGCCAAGCTGCGGCGCGAAACAGAGCAAGCAGAAACAACATTTTTTGGATCTCTTGATGGGGCATCGAAATTTGTAAAAGGCGATGCGATTGCGGGTCTTTTGATCACCCTTCTTAACATTGTGATGGGGTTAATCATTGGCGTTTCGATGCACGGTATGGATATCGGAAGCGCATTTGAAACTTATGCGATACTAACGGTTGGCGATGGGCTTGTTACACAAATACCAGCGGTAATTATCTCTATCGCTTCGGCGCTTTTGCTTGCGCGCGGTGGCGCTACAGGATCAACAGATCGTGCCCTTTTTGCGCAACTAGGTGCGCATCCTGCGGCCTTAAGCACGGTTGCGGTTTTGATGGGGTTGTTTGCTTTGATCCCGGGTCTGCCATTTCTGCCGTTTCTTGCGGGGGCAATCGTGTTGGGAACATTTGCCTGGAAATCCAATCAATCTCAGCTGGCAGTAGCAAAAGCGAAAGAGACGTCAGAACAAGAGAGTTTGCCTGAGGCCAAGCCCGAAAGTATTGGTGACATTCTGGATTTGGATGACATTCATGTAGCGTTTTCACCGGATCTAATTTCGATGGTTCTGGATCCAGCGACTGGATTGGATGCCAGAATCACCAATATGCGAAACCATGTTGCTGGCACATTTGGGTTGATCTTGCCGGAGATTCGGCTGACGGATGACAGCACATTGCCGCCAGGCGGTTATGTCGTTAAAATTCAAGGTGTTATTCAAGCGGAAGACAGGTTGGAGCCTGAAAAGTGCCTTGTCATCCTAAGTGGGGCTGAGATTGACTTGCCTGAAGGTGAAGATGTCAAAGAACCCGTATATGGCGCACCAGCGCGGTGGATCTCTGTGGACGCACAAGAGGAAGCGGCGCTTCAGGGGGGCACAATCGTTAACCCAACCGAGGTGCTGGCCACGCATTTGCTTGAGGTGATCAAGCGCAACTTCCCACGCCTTCTGACCATGAAGGCGCTTCGGCGGTTGATGGATGAATTTATAAACCTCAGCGACCCAACAAGAGCAGAAGCCAACCGGCGCCTTTTGGATGAATTGGTTCCGGAAAAAGTCCCACTAGATTTGCTGCTTTCGGTTCTTCGGCTGTTGCTTGAAGAACGTGTGTCTGTTCGAAATTTACCGCTTATCCTTGAAAGTATTGCAGAGGCCCGCCCCGTTATCCCTTCTCCCGAAGGGATCTGTGAACATGTCCGACACCGGTTGGGGTTTCAGCTTGTCTCAGACTTAAAGCGCGGGGATGGAACCATCCCATTGGTTCAATTGGCGCCCGAATGGGAAGAGCGGTTTTCGACCTTTCAGATCGACAGCGAGCGTGGACCGCATGATGTGGCCCTTCCACCGGATGAATTTAATCGCCTGGCCAATGCTGTTGCAGATCGGATCGCGAAAGCCGGAGAAACAGGAATTTATCCGGCTTTGGTGACATCCACACGTCGACGCCGGTTTCTAAAAACCGTGTTGAACGCCAAAGGAATTGGCAATCCCGTCTTGTCCTTTGAGGAAATCGGAACCGAAGCGCGCCCCTCCCTGGTGGGAATGGTGCCGGCATGATGACCGAGCTTGCAGAACTGTTAGGTCTGGGACAGTCGGCTTTGCTGTTGGCATTTTTTGTTTTTCTGCGGGTCGGTGCCTCGATGGCGTTGCTGCCTGCTTTTGGTGAACGCTCTGTTCCTCAGCGCGTTCGCCTTGTCTTGGGATTTGCCTTCACAATGGTTGTGCTTCCGGCTGTGGCGTCTCGGCTTGAGGCGGCGATTGCCGATCCAATAAAGATTGGTCTTATGGTGATCTCGGAACCCATTGCCGGATTGATCTTGGGGGCCGTCATTCGGCTGTTCATATTTGCCCTTCAAATCGCAGGCAGCATGGCGGCTCAGGCCACATCTTTGGCGCAGATCTTTGGTGGCTCAAATGCGGATCCGCAACCGGCGATTGGTCACGTTCTGCTCGTTTCAGGACTGGCCTTGGCTGCTATGCTTGGTCTGCATGTCCGATTGGCCGAGATGTTCATTCTATCTTATGAGGTCATTCCACCCGGGGCATTCCTGTCGGGTGCGGTTGTTTCAGATTGGGCGCTTCAGCATGTTTCGCGCATTTTCGCACTGGCGTTTACTTTGGCCGCTCCGTTTTTGATCGCGTCCCTGATTTACAATGTCGCGCTGGGCGTGATTAACCGCGCAATGCCGCAGTTGATGGTGGCATTTGTGGGCGCCCCGGCCATTACCGCTGGCGGCTTAATCTTGCTCTTCATCACGACACCCTTGTTGCTTCCGCTTTGGGTGGAGGCACTGCAGGGCTTTCTCAATCAACCGTTTGGGGCCCCTTGATGGCAGAGGGTGAAGACGACGATAAGCAACACGAACCCACGCAGAAAAAGCTGGATGATGCGCGAAAGCGTGGCGAAGTCCCTCGGTCTGCCGACCTGACAACCACTGCTGCCTTTGGGGGTATGATGGTGATGGCCGCGGTTTTGGGCGCGCAAAGCCTGAGCGCTTTGGGTGAGTTTTTAATGGGGCTTCTGGCGCGTGCGGACAGTCTTTCGACGGATCTATTCCAAGGCGGTGGGCGTGTTGGGTTGGGAAATTTGCTGATGAATGTGGCGCAAAACACCGTGGGTTGGTTTCTGATCCCTGCCGTTGCAGCCATTCTTTTGACGATCGCAACGCGCAGTTTTGTCGTTGCCCCGGAAAAGCTTAAACCCAAACTGTCAAAAATCTCGCCGCTTTCAAATGCAAAGAACAAATTCGGCCGAAGTGGGCTTTTTGAGTTTGCAAAGAGTTTTGTGAAACTCTTGATCTACTCAGTGATCTTGGGTTTTTTCCTTTTTGGAAAACTGCCAACAATTGTGGGCACCGTGTATCTAAATCCGCAAATGGCCACGGCTGTTTTGCTTGAATTGTCGCTGCAGTTTTTTGGCCTGGTGTGCATTGTAATGCTTGTCATCGGTGGCGTTGATTACATGTGGCAGTATCAGGAACACCTACGCAAAAACCGCATGTCTCACAAAGAGATGATGGATGAGTTTAAGCAAAACGAGGGTGATCCGCACATGAAGCAACAACGCCGCCAAAAGGGCTATGAAATTGCAATGAATCAGATGTTGGCGGACGTACCCGATGCGGATGTCGTGATCGTTAACCCGACACATTATGCGGTTGCCTTGAAATGGTCGCGCTTGCCGGGCGAAGCGCCCGTTTGTGTCGCAAAAGGGGTTGATGAAATTGCGGCGCGCATTCGTGAAGCTGCGGCCGAGGCTGGCGTACCTATTCACCGCGATCCGCCAACGGCCCGTGCGCTTCATGCCTCGGTCGATATCGGACATGAGATTTTGCCAGACCAATACCAAGCTGTTGCAGCCGCCATTCGCTTTGCCGAAATGATGCGAAAAAAGGCGCGTAATTTTGGGGTGAACCTATGACCAAGCAACTCAAGGCGCTGGCCCAAATATCTGACATGATCCTTGATTTGAAATTGGCTGCACTTCAGCAAGTGTCTCAAGGTGCAGAAAACATAGAGGCCAAGATTGCCGCGTTAGAGGTCGCGCAACAAAATCGTGCAACCGCCCTTTCTGAAGGGGCTACGCATGATATGGCGCAGCTTGCTGGGCGAGATGAGGCTTGGAATTCTTGGTTGAAAAACGCCCGCCGCGCCCACAATTTGGAACTTGCCAAACTTTACGCTGAACGAGAGGACCGAATAACCGAGGCGCGTCATGCGATGGGGCGAGCAGATGTGATTAAATCACTGGTGAAAAAGCAGACAGCAAAACGCGCGGGATAGACCCTTACTTTGTGGTGGTCTAAGGTTCGGCTACTGACCCAGAATGAACGAGCAGATCTCATGACACGTGTTTTCGTCACCGGCGCGGCCGGATTTATCGGCTTCCACCTTGCCAAACTTTTGTTGGAGGAGGGGGCGGATGTGCATGGGTTTGATGCGGTCAATGATTACTACGATCCCGCGTTGAAAGAAGCGCGGTTGACCGTTCTTGACGCCTTCCCAAATTTTACGTTCACACGCGGGAAGCTGGAAGATGCAGAGACGCTGATGTCAGCGATGGAGGCGTCAAAGCCAAACATTGTGGTCCATCTCGCGGCTCAAGCTGGTGTGCGTTACAGCATTGAAAACCCGCGCGCCTATTTGGACAGCAATATCGTTGGGACGTTTAATGTGATGGAAGCGGCCTTGAAGCTGGCTCCTGATCATCTGCTCATGGCGTCAACATCTTCGGTTTATGGCGCGAATTTTGACATGCCTTACCGTGAGGTCGAAAAGACCGAAACGCAGATGTCGTTTTATGCGGCAACCAAAAAAGCGAACGAAGCGATGGCGCATTCCTGGGCGCATATCCACGGTCTGCCCATCACGATGTTTCGGTTTTTTACCGTTTATGGTCCATGGGGGCGCCCCGATATGGCGCCGCATCTGTTCACAGACGCCATTTTGGCGGGGCGTGAGATCAAGGTGTTCAACCACGGAAAGATGAGCCGAGATTTCACTTATGTTGAAGATTTGGTGCGCGGAATTCGACTTCTTTTTGATGTAATTCCTGAGCGCCCCGAGGGGCCAGAAAGTATTGATGGTGGTGACAGCCTTAGCCCAGTTGCACCTTATCGGGTGGTGAATATTGGCAACTCAGACAGTGTCGCCCTAGAAGAATTCATCGCTGCGATCGAAACAGCAACCGGTGTGCCAGCAAAGCGGCATTATATGGAGATGCAAAAAGGGGACGTGCCCGCCACTTGGGCGGACGCGTCCCTTTTGAAATCTTTGACCGGCTACCGCCCAGAGAAAAGCGTTCAAGAGGGTGTTGCGGAGTTTGTGAGCTGGTTTCGCGATTATTACGAACGCTAAATCAAAAAGGGCGGCATAATCGCCGCCCCAATTCTTTCATCAGATCGCTTCAACCACACGTGCAGCAGCAACCAAAGAAACCGTTCCAGCGCCAAAATCAGTTTCCGGAACCTTCAGATCAATTGACCCATTTGCGGCCGAACTCATCGCCGCTAAGGGTTCTAGGGTGAGCGACACGCCCGCAAACCAAACTTTGTGCCCCGCTCCGGTGTCCGGATAACCGGCAACCCCACCGGGTTGGTTTGAATAATTCGCCTGCCAAAATGCGCGCACAAAGGCTGTGCCGGGGGCAAAGTTGAAGGCTGCGTTGGTGCCGGATTGGTCAATCCCGCCGATATGTGCTGAGGCATTGTACCAGCTGTCTGTTGCGGGCGCGTGTTCGCCGTCAAGCACGACGTTCTTCGCTGCTCCGATCCCGCTGTTTGCGATTTGGGTGCCGGCTGGCCAAATGCCAGATGGGTCGTCGGGATTGCCCAGGCTTGCAGGAAGGGGCTGGTTCAGGGTGACAACATGCGTTGTTTTATTCACTTGCCCCAGATCAAACAGGCCGGTTTCAACCAAGCGTGAATAGGTGTCATAGCTTCGGCCTGCGCTGTCTTTGTAGCCAAAGATGATCACCCCTTGCTGGTTCGCATCGCTTGAACTTTCATTCCAGCCTGTCGCATTGGTCAGTGAAATGGTTGTATCACCGGGGGTCAGAGGGGTGGCAAGCGTGGTCAAACTGTCGGTGCCACCGTGATAATATCGCATATGGTGTTGGGACGAGATTACGTTTTGATCAGCATCCAAACAGGTTAACCCCATGTACTGTGCATGCCGTTCGCCTTGTGCAAATCCGGACCAGTCGCCAGCAACACTTGCCTGACGAAAATAGGTGCTGAACCGGTACGCGCGATTGGGGTCGACCGGGATGATTTCATCCATGTCGATTTGGCCCACGCTATAACCGGTAAAGCAAACCGAGCCGCGCAGGTCGGGGGAAACAGCCCCATCAAAGGAAAGCTGGCTGGGAAAGTTGTAGGCGTTGCCCAAGCCACAGCCGCCATTGCTTACCAAATCGCTGCGGGCGTTAACGTACCCTGTTGTGACCAAGTCGCCGGTCATTTCAGTTGGGGCCAAGCCGGACACACCGGAAGGGAAGCTGACCTCTCCGGTGGCGGAATTTGCGACAAACGCTTGGTAAAAGCTGCCACCATCCGCGCTGACTTTAATTTCAAAATTATCCGATCCAGCGGTGCCCATTTCGGCACGTCCTGACCAGTTGGTTTGGAACAAAAGGCTAGCCGTGTCCCCGGATGCGGCTTTGTTCACCTTGATTTGGTGCCCATTGCCTTCGTGGTTCAACAGTGTTGCGGGGGCAGAAACCGACAGGCGGTTGGTGGTATCGGCTGTGGTGTTCACACCAACCTGCGCGAGGTTCTGTGTGTTGGGCGTCAGGGTCAATTCTGCCCAAGCGCTGCCATCAAACACAAACTGCGTGGCGACATCTTCGACCCAAGATTGCCAACCATTCTGTGCGGAATAAAACGCCCAGGCGTTTTCCTGATAGGTGGCAATGTGACCAGTTTGTCCGCCCCAATCACCAGTCGCACCCGCAGGCACGATATAGCGTTGCCCATCTGTTGGGCTTGCAGGGGGGGTGGTTTCAGTCGCGCTTTGAACGCTGAGCTGAACAAGCGCATCCAGGCGCCGCATCCCATCATTATGGGTTACGTGTTTTTGCGCCTGAGACGATTGGATATATGGAAGAGACAAGTTAGCGGAAAAAGCCATGACGCCCTCGAATTGCGAAAATCGAGACCATATCGTCACCGGATTGTTAAGATCCGGGGAAAGAGGCGTACGGTAGAAACGGGATGTGCAACGGCAAAATGTTCAATGCAGCAGGGGATTTTCCAGTGCTTTGCTGCTGGGGTTAGGTGTCATATTGGGGTGGAAAAATCAGCTCTTTTGCACCTGCCTGCCATACTTCGTGCTTCTCCATCACGTCTAACAACCGGTCACTGGCCAAGAATCTGTCAAGCCATGCGCCTGTTGCGGGCAACACGTCTTGGTCAAACCTAGGCTTATCAATCATCGCGAATTGGCGAATAAACGGTAAGATTGCAAGGTCCGCCAGTGTCGGGCTCTGACCCAACAGCCATGGGGTGTGGCTAAGTTTGGCTTCCAAATCGGCCAGCATTGCCATCGCTTTTGCGCGTTCTATTTCCGGGTCGAACTCTGGATGCCGGATGGCGTATTTCGTGCGATCCAGCGCTTGTTTGAAACTGCCGTCAAAAGATTGGATCAGGGTGTACCCCTCTTGTGGCACCGTCAGCAACCCTTCTGGGTCGGATTGCTCAAGCGCCCAAAGCATAATGTCAAAGCTTTCGTCGATCACCTGATCTGTGGTGACAAGACAGGGCACCGTGGCGCTGGGCGATGCGGCCAGAAAAGCATCGGGTTTGTCGCGCAAAAGGATTTCACGCAAGGCAACTTGGACCCCGGAACTGGCAAGCGCTATTCTTGCGCGGATCGCATAGGGGCAACGGCGGAAAGAGTAAAGGATGGGACGCATTGGGGTGTCGACCTGCAAATAATGGATGAACGGCAACGGGTTTGATGTCGCCTGAATAGAGCATCTTAAAACGGGTTCGTCATCCGTTTCATGTTTTCACAACATATTTGTTTGTGGCCTAGCCCAGCCAGTCTTTTCGCAACGCGGCATCTTTCAATGCGATCAGATCATTGCGCAATTGTTCCATTGGAATCGGGCCACCCAGACACACTCTGATGGCGTCTTTTGGGGGGCTGGTGGTGGTGAAAGCATCACTTGGCATAATGCCAATTTGCCGATGTGTCATACGCGCAATCACCTCGGCGCGGCTGGTGCCGTTGGGCAAGTCGAGCCAAAGATTAAACGCTTCGGGTGCGGATCTGAACGTACAACCGGATAGCATGTGGTGCGCCAATTCCTGTCTGTCGCGCGCGGCAGAGCGGACATGTTCTTGCAAAGCGGCTGCGGTGCCATCCTCGATCCACCGCCCCAATAGCGCGATGCTAAGCGGGGATGCCATGACATTTGTGCTGCGCAACGATTGCGAAAATGCCCCCATCCGATCTTGTTTCGGCACATGGGTAAACGCCAGCCGCAGACCCGCACCAAAGCATTTTGAGATGCCCGCGATGTGCCAACCAAGACCTGGGATCAGTTGCGAGATCGGAGGGGGGGCATCGTTGGCGACAAAGAAATAGGCGTCATCCTCAATCAGCGGCAAGCCGTGCGTTTTCAACACTTCTGCAAGGGCTATGCGACGCGATTGCGGGATTGTATCGGTTGTCGGGTTCTGAAGCGTTGGGTTCAGATAAAGGGCGGCCGGGGCATGGGTGCGAATGGCCGCGCTTAAGGCGTCTGGGCACATGCCATCCGCATCACTTTTCACGCCAATAAGTGTCAGGCCCAATTGGGCGGCAATGGGCCGAATGCCGGGATAGGTCAGGTCCTCGCAAAGGATTGTGTCGCCCGGTTTGGCGAGCACCATCAGAATTGCATACAGGCTGGCATGTGTTCCGGGTGTAATGGCAAGCTGGTCGGTTGGGGCCTTGTGGCCGTTTTGACCCAAAAACCGCGCGGCGATGTCGCGGTCATGTTTGGTGCCAATGACCGACTGGTACCGTAGCAAAGGCACCAAGTTGGCAGAGACCATCGACAAAGCGTTTTGCATCCGCGCAACCAAGCCGGGATCGTCTGGTTCGGGGGGCATGTTCATCATCGGGTCTTCTTCTAAGGCACGCCTGGGGTCGACACGCTCGGGCATTTCGTTTTCGGGACGCACAAATGTCCCGCGCCCAACATGGCTTTCAATGTACCCGCGGCGTGTTGCCTCGGCGTATCCGCGTGATACTGTGGAAAAATCCACGCCAATATCCTGGGCGATGCGGCGTTGTGGGGGCAGGCGATCGCCCGGTGCCAGCACGCCGTTTTCGATGTCGGCCTTGATCGCGTTGGCAATTTCCAAATACCGGGGCGTGTCGGATGCGATCAACAGGGGGCGCCATTGTTTCATCGGGTTTGCTTTCTTGCCATAGTCAGGAACGGATGGGTGGACAGATAATTGATGCATACAATGCATGCATCAATGTTTGAGCACAGGGTAATGTGACATGATAATGATTGCAATCAATCCGGAGGTAACTTAACAAGTTCAGGGATGATGGAGACCAGACGATGACCGACACCTCTTTGCCAACCTCAGAAGAACGCCCATGGAAGCCCGCTGTGGCCAAGGGATTGCGCCTGAAATGCCCGAATTGCGGCAAAGGGGCATTGTTGCATAGCTATTTGAAGGTCAATGACACTTGCGCAAATTGCGAACAAGAGCTGCACCATCAACGTGCGGATGACGGCCCAGCGTATCTGACGATCATCATCGTGGGGCACATCCTTGGGTTTGCAATGCACATCCTATATTCCCACTTTAAGCCGGAACCATTGATGTTTGCCCTGTCTCTATCCACGGTTGCCATCATCAGCTGCCTGCTTCTTTTGCCAAGGATGAAGGGGTTGATGATTGCTTATCAATGGGCAAAACGGATGCACGGATTTTAGAACACCCTTGATTTTTTGACGCAGAATAGGGGCGCAGACCCCGGCATCATACCGGAATGACGGATGTTTTGGGCATCGCCCCTTCGCGGTGAAGCAAGGGGGCGAAGGCCTTATTGTTCACGGAACGCGCGCGTCATGCTGTCCGTAATTGGCTTGGTAATATATTGGAAAAAGGTCCGTTCCGCCGTCTGAATCATGATCTCAGTGGGCATGCCGGGGGTCGGTGTGAAACCGGGCACACGCCGAAGTTCAGCCGATGGAATTGAGACCCTTGCCAGATAAACCTCTTGCACAACACCGCTTGATTTGTCCGGGATTGTATCCGCAGAAACATAGTAAACGGTCCCATCCAAAACAGGTGTCGTCCGTTGGTTCAAAGCTGTCAAACGTACGGTAGCATGTTGGCCCGTTTTCACACTGTCGATTTCAGTGCGCGGCACCTGTACCTCGATGATCAAGGGCTGGTCCGAGGGCAGAATTTCGGCAATTGCCTTACCGCTTTCAATGACCCCCCCAACGGTGTGATAATGCAACCGCACCACGGTTCCGGCGACCGGGGCACGGACTTCGGCGCGTGTCAAAATACCCTGTGCCCTGCGATTTTTCTCTCGGACACTTTCCAGCTCTGATTGAACTGTTTGCAACTCATCCAGGGCGGCGCGGCGATACCGGCCAACGGTTTGATCAATCTGGGCTTGGTATTTTTTACTGATCTGTTCGAACTCATTGATCTCAGCGGACAAGCGCCCAATGCTGCCTTCGGCTTCGGCGATCGCGCGACGAATGGCTGATACTTCGACCCGGCGCACCAACCCTTTTTCCAACAAGGCCGCTTTGCTTTCCAAATCACCTTGCAGGATTTCCAGCTGGGTTTCGGTGGCTGTAAGCTGTGTGGAATAGCCGCTTGAACGGATCTGAAGCGCGTCGATATTGCGTTCCAAAAGGGCGATGTCATTGCGCAGGCCTTGCACCGCGACATCAAAGGAAATGCGCTGGCTGTCAAGGATGGTGGCCACTTCGAAGTCTGATCGCAGACTGTCGATTTCAATTGGGAAAACCAATCTGTCTTCGCCGTTGTATTCCGCTAAAATACGCGCTTCGCTCGCTTCCAGACGGATTTTGCGCAGGAACAATTCGCGCTGGCTGGCCATCGCGGATGTCTCATCCAAGGTCAGGATCACTTGGCCCGCAACAACGGTATCGCCTTCGCTTATTGAGATATCTTTGATGATCCCACCTTCGAGGTGCTGAATAATTTTGTTGCGCCCGGTGGCAACAAAACTGCCCTGTGAAATGACCGCAGCCGCAAGGGGCGCGCGAAACGCCCAAAGGCTAAACCCACCAAATGAGACGAGCATCAAGGTCATTCCAAAGATGATATATTTTGTGACAGAGCGTGGCACATCTTCGTACCACTGGATTGGCGTGGCGACTGTTTGATCAGACATTTTTCGCTCCTCCCTGCTGCAACTGGCCGTTTGGTGCTTTCCCTGCAACTTGGCCGCCACGTGCCCGGTTGGCGAGCTGTTCAAGAACCTGTTGGCGTTCCCCAAAGAGCGCAATGTTGCCATCGGCCAACAGCATGATCTTGTCGACGATGGTCAAAAGCGAAGGTTTCTGGGTGATAACAACCACGGTAATCCCGCTTTGCTTGGCTTGCTGAATGGCGCGCGCAAGGGCCTGATCGCCGTGGGTGTCGAGGTTCGAGTTTGGTTCATCCAAAACCAGCAAACGCGGTTCGCCGAAAAAGGCGCGCGCCAAGGCAATGCGCTGTTTTTGCCCGCCAGACAAGGGCGATCCATCCGCCGCAACGCGGGTTTCATACCCATGCGGAAGATTGGCAATCATCCCGTGCACATCCGCCAATTGGGCGGCGCGGTGGATCTGTTCATCGGTCGCTTCGGGTTTCATCCGGGCGATGTTTTCCTTGATGGTGCCGGGAAACAGCTGCACGTCTTGCGGCAAATACCCAATGCTTTCGCCAAACTGGCGCGGATCCCAATTGCGTAAATCCATCAGATCAAGGCGTACATTGCCAGAGGTCGGCAGGATCGACCCCACCAACATCTTGCCCAGCGTGGTTTTCCCCGCACCGGAATTGCCGATCACGGCAAGCGTCTCGCCGGGTTTCAGGTGAAAGCTCAGCCCATTCAGGATCACTTGTTTGGTGCCTTGGGGCACAAACAACAGACGCTCAACATCCAATCGCCCTTGTGGTTTCGGAAGTTGCAGGCGTTCGAATTTCACAGTGGATTGGGTCAATAGCGCACGAATGCGGCCATAGGCAGCGCGGGACAAAAGAAACCCGTTCCAGCCTTCGATGGCCCCTTCAATGGGGGCCAAAGCACGACCTGCGATAATAGAGGCCGCGATGACCATACCACCGGTGATCTCTTGGTTGATGGCCAAATAGGCCCCCCAGCCCAGCATACCGATTTGCGTCAAAAGCCGCACACCGCGCGATATTGCGGCGGTGATAATATTGCGGTCTTGTGCTTTCACCTGAGCTTTCAAAGAGGCCGCGGTGTCTTTCCCCCAGATTGTCACTGCCTCGGGCACCATGGCCAGGGCGTTGATGATCTGGGAATTGCGCGACATCGAATCCAAATGAAGGTTTGCCTTGGATTGGGACAGGTTCGCCTCTGCAAAGGGCTTGGCGGTGATCTTCTGGTTTATGATCGCAATCACCAGCAGCAGGAGCGCAGTCGCGACAACGATCATCCCCAAGTGAGGGTGCACCAGAAAGATCGCAACTATGAAGATAGGGGCAAATGGAAAATCGAGGAATGAAATCAAAGTACCAGAGACCAGAAAGGCACGCAGCTGGCCGAGGTCGCCGAGGGTTTGATATTCACGCCCATTTCCGTGAAGGGACGCATGCGCCGCAGCACTTAGAATGGGGGCCCCCAATTGGGCCGCCAATTCCACGGCGGTGCGCATCAGGATAAACCGACGAACGGCATCCAATATAGCTTGCAACAAAACCGCACCGGCGATGACGATGGTCAACATCACCAGCGTGTCCAGCGAGCGGCTTGTTAAAACACGGTCTGAGATTTGGAACAGGTAAATTGGGATCGCAAGGATAAGCAGGTTGGTGGCGCAGGTCAGCACCATCACAAATGCAAGGTTGTGCCGCACGGCATTGACGCCGTTTTGCAAGCCGCGGGCAAAATCATTTGGCCCGAGACGTTTGTGAAATCGTGGTCGGGTGGGGCCGTCACCGCCGCCATCTCCGCCGGTTTTTGTCTCAGGATCTTTGCGAAGAATGGGGCCTGTGTTGCCCTCAATCGGTGGTCCCTCGAGACCGCCAACCTTGCTTTCGCTAGGGGACTTTGTCTCATTTATGCGATGAGACGCGGAAAGCAGAAAAGAGTTGGGGTCTTTTTCATCGGTTGGTGGTTTGCCGTCACTGGTGTTGGGACTCGGGTCGGCATGCTCGGTCGTCGAGGGATTCTTGGTGTTCATGACAAATGGTGCTCCTGCTAAAAAGCCATTTTGTTTCAGTTATTTAGGCGAGCATTACCTGAAGGCTATCAGGTGTGCTCGTTGTGGTCTCTCCTGCTGTTGGCGTGATCATTGGATCGACGCCTTGGTCAAATTCGGATGGGGAAATCATGTCGTCGGCCAAAAAGGCCACCGCTTCTGAGGCCAAGTCGCCAGAGGTCAGGCTGACCCCCAAGGGGTCGGCGTCGGTGTCGATCAATTCGGCTTGGACAAGAATGGCGTCAGAATAAACTTCGCCGCCAACATAGACATCGGAATCGATGCCATAGGTGCCAATGGATGTGCTGTTGATCAGCGCGTTGTCCCCGGTGTTCACCGTGACGCTGTCGTGTGCGCCCAAGAAATCATCCAGCACCACATGAACCTGATCCGCATCGCCAAGGATATTGGTCTGCTTGACCAAGTTCATCTGAATCAGGTCGCCTTCGATATAAAGAACTTTCAAAAGTCCCATGCCAGAAAAGGCATCAAGCCCTTCAAAGCCTTCGCCAATGGCGCTTAAACCGTCTTGAATACCAGCAAGGGATGTGGCGAATTCTTCTGACAGCATCGAATATTGGTCGATGCCGGAATTATGAATGGATGCAAAGTTCGCCAGAACATTGCCGCTGGTATGGGTCACGCCCGGCGCGCCACCGCTTGAGGTCACCGCATCATTGTCCAGCAAGATATTGGCCTGTGCGATCGCATTGATGTTGATGATCGACCCGCCAATAACAATCAGGTCATAGCCAAACCCAATTTCCAAAAACTTGCTCGCATTCACGATGCTGTTGTCGCCAAGCTGAAGGAATGTGTCTTCGCCGGTAAAGGTCACCTCGGCAGTGTCTGTGTCGGTGACAAAATTGAATTGCTCTACCCAATTGCTTGCAATCACATCGGCTTGCAATTTGGCGACAACCCAATGGGTCGGAAGGTCGCCCGCGTGGGGGGCAAATGGGTTGGAAATATGGGTCACTTGCGAGATGTTCAGCGCTTGGGTCGCCGCATCATCTGTTGTCGCCAACCCAGTGTCGAGATCCGAGACCACGTTGATTTGGCTGATTGCATTGACGGCATAGACATCACCCATCACGGCCATCGCGGGCGCATCAAGCCAGTTCACAGAGATCACCGTTTCATTCAGCAACTGGTTGCCGCCGGTCAAAACATTGTGGCCATCCGGAACCTCATAAGGTGAGGTTTTGGGCGTTTCTTCCTCGGCTATCAACGCGGGGGCATCGGTTTCAACACCGTTCAGGCCTTCGCCTTGAATGGCAATCCCATCTGTCCCGGCTTCGATCACTTCGTTGTCTGCAACCGCAAGCTTTTCTGGCAATAGATCCGCCAGTACCGGAACCTCGTCCACCAATTCGCCGTTCACATAAATGCCGCTGACACTGGCCCCAAATTGAACCGAAACGACCGCTGCGGCGGGGGCGTTCGGCAACGCGCCATCCTCTTGCGCGGCTTCAACCGTGGCTTTCCATCCTTGTGCGATATCCGTGGCACTGTTGTCTGAGGTTGGCAAAGTACCAATGTCAAAGCTTTGCAATTTACCAGCCAAATGCGCCAACGTGTAGAGGTCCGTGAGAAACAGCTCTGCGTCAAGAAAATCAAATGTCCCGTCACCAACAATCAAATCATTGTCGATCAAGGAGTTGGCTTGGAAGGTTGCCGTTGCAACAGATCCGGCGGGGTCAAGGGTCAGATTAAATGCAGGTTGTGTAAGGTCGATTTGAAATGTGTAACCCAACGGAGAGACCCCATCAGGAAATGTGGCGGCGAAAAAGGGCCAAACCGGTGCATCACCGAATGAATTGACGTGAATATAGTAAGGGGCCGCTTGATACGGCTGCGCCATTGGTTCTTTGAATTTATCGACAGGTGTGAATTTCTTGAGCGTATAGGGTGCCTTAAGTTTCACCTTCATCGTCGAGATAACAGAGAAATTGTCATCGCGTGCTTGCTCAGCTTTGAAACGGTCATAGTCATCGCGCAATCGCGCACGTTCTTCAGAGATCTCAAATAGCCCAACAAAATGGGAAATCATCTCTGTTGTCCAATCCGCAGACATAACAGCCACCCCCCGTGGTTAAATGCCGCCCGGTCCTCATAAATTTTTTTGTTGCGGGCAAAGGCCCGAAGAAACAGCAGATAAAAATGCAACTTAAAAAATGGGAAATCCGGGGCCGCAAAATCTGCGGCCCCAAATATTATCTTGGCTTATGCGCCGTCGGCGTCATCACCGATATAGGTCGAGCTCATCGAGCCGCCCACAACGGTCATGTCCACGGTGTTGCCCAGAACGTTGGCCCCCATAACGATGCTCTGGTTGAACGCGGTCTGGCTCATCAGGCCATCAGCCGAGGCTTCTGAGTGACCGGTTACATAACCGTCGTCACCGTTGTGTGAACCCCATGATCCAGCGCTTGATGCCCCACCGGCACCCGTGCTTGCCATGCCGCCGTTGCCAGCTGCACCACCATAAGCTTCACCTGTGGCCCAGGCATGTCCGCCATAACCGTCACCGGTTGTGCCGCCGATTGCCATAGCGTGTCCGCCATCGCCACCGTTGCCGCCATCACCACCGTTGCCACCTTCAGAGTGGGCACCAGCAGAATAGCCACCAGCCGAGCTAAGGGCCGCTGCCATGGCACCAGCATCACCGCCGTCACCACCGTCAGCATCGCCACCAGCACCCAGACCAAGTCCGGTTCCGGAACCAAGGCCGATCGCGCCAGCATCGCCGCCGTTATCGCCGTCACCAGCCAGGGCACCTGCGCCACCCAGACCAAGCAGTCCAAGGCCTACGCCGATTGCGCCAGCGTCGCCGCCGTCACCACCGTTACCAGCATCGGCAACGCCGCCACCGATTCCAGCACCAAGGCCACCGCCTGCGCCAATGGATCCAGCGTCTCCGCCTTCGCCACCGTCAGCGCCGCTTCCAGCAGCTGCGCCACCAAGGCCAACACCAGCACTGATTGCAGCAGAGTTCCCGCCAGCATCACCATCGCCGCCGTCTTCGCCGTCGCCGCCATCTGCGTCTACGTCGTCGATGTCACCACCGTCGCCGCCGCCAGATACAGCCAGTCCGCCAAGGGCAAATCCACCACCAGCGTTACCGCCGTCAGCATGTGCGCCTCCGCCACCGGAGCCCCCTTCAGGATCAACATCAATGCCATCGTCGGATGTGGCAGAACCACCGTTGACGTTGCCAGAGTTGTTGAAGCTGCCGCCAACTTCTGCTTTTTCAAGCGTGTCGTTGTCGATCAGGTTGTTGCTCATGGTGTTAACAGTGCCGAAGTCATTCCCGGCGCCATTCAGCGAGTCGTTCAGGATATCATCAACCGACATTTCATTGCCGGGATCATAGCTGAGATCGCCATCTGCCATAATGATGTCGCCAGTTACGCTGTGGCTCAGATCAATATCAGCAAAGTCGTCGTCGGTCGGCACATAACCGTCCAGCCCAACATTCACGTTCACATTGGTTTTCACATTTGTGTCAACATCAGTGTGGTTTGTGGCTGAGTTTGTGGCCGAATTGCTGGCCGCGTTTGCAGCAGCATTCGACGCCGCGTTGTTGGCGGCGTTATTGGCAGTATTTTCATTGCTGTTGGCATTGTGGTTGCCGTTAGCGTTGCCATTGGCGTTACCGTTGGCATTGCCGTTCAGGTTGCCATTGCCATTGCCATTCAGGTTGCCGTTGCCGTTGCCATTCGCATTGTAACTTTCGTTACTGCTGTACTGACTTTGACCCTGATCTTGGCCCTGTCCTTGGCCTTGATCCTGTCCTTGACCTTGAAGGTTAAGTTGGCCTTGCGCCTGTCCTTGACCCTGTCCTTGGTCCTGATCTTGGCTCTGGTGGCCTAGTGGCCAGTAAAAAAATGGTTTATGTCCCATTACAACATACTCCTGTTGTTCACCGCCGGACTGCCAGTCATTTCAAAAGCAATCATCAGTCGGTGTATTCGGTTGGAATAAATGCAGGCCCGTCCGAAATTGGCATTGGACCCACAGCTGTACTCAATCACTCGTTACAAATGTCCCGGTGTAAAAAGCACTGTAGGATCGCCAAATGGTAATCTGATCATGGTGAATCGTTGGGCTTGTGGCCCGTTTGGCAGCAGTGCATCGGGATGATGCGTCGCAAGCAGATGCGACAGAGCAAATGTGGCAAAACCGGGGCGAGGGGCCTAGCTGGACAATGTGACTAGCCTAATTGTTCGTGGCTTGGAGGCGTGCGTTAACAAATGGTTAACCGAGATTGGAGGGGGGAAATTTCATCCGGTTGCGGGCTGGTGGCGCAGCAGAATCGCCCCGAATCGGGACCAAAAAGATGGAAGGTCTAGGTGCGAACTGTCCAAAGTTTAGATATGAAATTGACTAAGGTGTTGAAATAAAACAAAATACATCACAGGGTTGAGTGTTCTTTGTAGATCGAGTGGGTAGGTTTTCAGATCCATAGCCCCGTCAAAATCTAACCTTTTTGACATGTTGTATATATAATGACGTCATTTAATATCATTATATTGTTTGAGTTTTTTCATTTTGGGCGGTCGGTTTTTGGACTGCCGCGTATGTTTCGCCAGTATTTTCGCCAGTAAGGGGTTAAACAGAACATTTAGGAGGACGTTTTATGTTACGAGGGGACGGGAGCGCACACGCGCATGCCAATGGACCCGGGAGTGGGGCAAACACACCCATCGTTGTTTTTGTTGGGAGTGCCTTGAGTTTCTCGGAGCAAATCGTACGGATCGCAAATGTAGAATTTGACGGGGTCGCGTTTGAACGCTGTGACAGTGTCAAAGACTTGCGGTCTTCCGATACCATCAATTTTGAAAACATTCTGGCGCTGATTTTGGATGAAGCGCTTTCAGACGAGCTACCAGAACTATTGTCTGCTTGTGAACAGACCGATAGCCAATGCCAAATTGTGTTGGGATACCGCGATATAGATACCGCCAATTCCGTGCTGAAATCTTTGGACACCCAGGGCAATCGTTGCGCGGTAAGCTATCTGCCGATGAACCAACAGTTTGATATCTGGCTGTCCATCATGCGGCTGTTGCTGTGTGGCGGGAATTACATCCCAGAAGAGTTGCTGGTTGGCATGGGACAGGTGGCCGGAAATGGCGCGCAAATCGCGGGACCAGAAGACACCAATTTGTCCGAGCTGACAGGCCGCGAGCGGGAAGTGCTTGCTTTGGTTTCTGAAGGGAAACCCAACAAGACAATCGCCACGGAACTGGATTTGTCTGAACATACGATCAAGCTGCATATTCATCATGTCATTACCAAGCTTGGCGTGAAAAACCGAACAGAGGCCGCGATCTGTTTTCTTGGTGGCGGAGGTACGGGTGGTGATCCGGCGCCCTGCGTATGACCGGGCAAGCGCAATCCGTGGTGCTTGATGATCTGCTTTTACGGGTCGGTAAGCTGAATTATGCGTGGACCAATACGGAAAGCTTGCTGATCCATTTAATCGCGGGGCTTTGTGGGACGGATAAGGAAACGGCAACGGTGGTGTTCTTGACACTAAACACCAGTCGCGCGCGGTTGGATTTGGTCGAACGATTGTCCAAGATGGATCGTCGTGGGCGCGATGAACACACGCGTATTCTTGAGGTGACCACAAAGATCAAAAAGCTTGGCGGTTTGCGCAACCGATTCAACCACTGCATCTATGCGTTTGATCCCGATGGGGGCAACCCAAGAACCATTCTGATGCGGATTGCCGATCGCAAACACGACATTCGAATGGGGCAAACAAGCGCAGTCGATGACGCCGTGTTGTCAGACATCGAAAAGGCGATCGAATCCCTGTCGCAAATCAACCGGGATATCTGGGATATGGTGCAAGACTTCGACTATCCCGTTTGATTTTCCACTGACGGGTGTGCCTTGGCATGTACCAAGACCAGCACACCCGCCCGCTTATTGTTCAAAACGCTTTTTCAAGGCGCGCGACAAGGCATTGGCGATCACTTTATCTGCGCCCTGCAATTGGGTCACGGGTGGCAAAACGGGGCTATCATATCCGCCCTGCTTTAACGCTGCGGGGACATCAAGACGCACATGTTCACCGGGCATCGCAAAAAATGGCAGGCAGACTGAGGGCGTGGATATCTGTGCGGCCACCTCTCCCAGGTCAGGGGCCTGTTCAATAAACCCAACCTCAATCAGCGTGTCGGGCATTTCTTCGCGCAATCTTTCGGCAAACAAAAGGGCGGATTTGGCTGGGGCGGTGCCATGTGCCGACCCATGTGCTGCGATCAGCAAGCTGGCCTTTGTGTCCGCCTCACCTGACGCGGCAAGCGTGTCTGCGATATTGCGTGCCACAACGCCGGGCAGGGCAGTGTCCAATCCAAAGGGCGGCATCACGGCAACCACCGTGTCCAAAGCCGCACCGCTGATCCGTTTGATCAAGGCCGTTCGCACAAACCACCCATCCGCCATGAACAGGGGGTAAATGACGCCCCCGTCCACCAACCGGCTCAACTGTGCCTCAAGGCTGCCGGGGGCCGCCAATGTGGCCGACCCAATGGAATGACCGGGGATACCCGCCTGAATGCTTGCGGTGTACTCTGCCAAAATAGCCTCGGCCGGTTCCGGGTCTGAGGGCTGACCATGTGTTACAATCAGCGCCTCAATCGGGGTTTGATCTGTGTTAATGGCTTGTGCCTTCGGAGAAGGTGATTTTGTTCCAGACATTATATTTCCCTGAAGGTTTGCGCATGGGCAGCCGTTTGACTATCTCCAGCGTCTTCGCGTCATAAACCAATACTTCGCCGTCGTCTTCCCAAACGGAAACCAGCGCATAGCGGCCATCTTTTGTGAATTCAACATGCGCCACAGTTGCCCCCGGCACCGGCCGAAGGGTTTTGATGATCTCAAGGCTTTGCTTGTCAATAATATGCATCGCATCCTTGTTGGGCCCAAAGAACACATCCGCCCAGACGTAGGGCGAGTTCTCATGGCTGCGCATGAAAAAGCCGGGCCCCTCGGTGGTGATCTTTTTCACTGTTTCCCAGCTGTTCATATCAATCACGGAAACCGTGCCATCTTGCAAATGCGGAGTCGCCATGACCGTGCTGTCGCCCCGTTTCCACGTGATGCCAGACCCCAAATGCGGCATGCCGGGCAAATCAAGGTCGGCCACTTTCTGACCAATCACCAGATCAATCACCAAGCCACCAGTGCCCGCGCGCGAGGCGCCCATCACGTATTCATAAGATTGGTCAAAGAAGAAATCGTCCAAAAAGTCTGGGGTGGTGATTTTGCGAATTGGAAAAGGCGTGTCCTGCGCAATGGGCCCTTCGATTTTCCAATCATGCGCCAAACCGCCCGCAAAGATTCCAAGATCCGGGTTTTTGCTGTAAGAGACTTCCCAAATTTCAGGCACATCTTTCAACGCCAAAACAAAGCTTTCGCGGGGCGGGGCTTGGTACACCGCCGACACCCGGCTGGGTTTGCCGTTTTTGCCAACAACGTCATGTACTTCGGCCACGGACAAGTCTTTCGTCGACAGAATGGTCAATGAGTTTGGCAGGTAATTTGCCACCGCCAACCAATTGCCATCGCCGCTCATGGCGATGTTGCGGCTGTTCAATCCGGCGCGCACACGCCCCACCTGTTTCAACGACCAGATGTCGTATTTCTGCACCCAGCCATCGCGTGATACCGTAAAGACATAGCGCCCATCGGGGCTGAACTTTGGCCCGCCATGCACCGCAAATGGTGTGGCAAACCGGTCAAGCACTTCGAATGTATCGCCGTCCAAGACCGACACATGGTGGTCGCCGGTTTCCACAGCAAGCGTGATATTCATCGGGTCCGAGGCCCAAATCGGGGCGTCCGCGGCAACATAATCTTCGTCCAGCATGCGGCTGGCCATGATCTCTTCTACACCCCAGGATGGAATGGATTCCAATGGTGTTTTCAGATAAGCAGCCAACTCAGAAATTGCCTCATCCGACAACTCTTCGCTATAACTGGGCATCTGTGTGGCGACACGCCCGTTGCGGATCACCTCTTCGATCTTTGGTCCACGCATCCGTTTCAGCGTTTCCGGGATCAGCGCTGGGCCATCAGCCCCCAATCGGTTTTCCAAATGGCAATCGGCACAATGCTCCAGATAATCCGCGCGCGGATCCGCAAAACCAGTGGATAAGCTCAGCGCGATCGCGCCAAACCCAATTAAAAGACTGTGGGTGCGCTTAGAAAAACTCATGTTTCGGGTCATTGCTTTTGCCTCGGAAGGGGGTGGTTTCAAGACGATCGGCATCCGCCAATCCAATCTCGGCATTTGTCAGGTAACAGGCTGGGTCTTCGGCCCAGGGATCACCGGTGACTTGCAGCGCACGAATGCGCGTATTGCCGCCACAGATGTCTTTGATCTTGCACGCGCCACAGCGCCCTTTCAGGGGACGAGGCCGCGTACGCAGGGTGGCCAGCATTTTGTCATCCCCGGTCCACAGGTCAGAAAACTTATCGGTTTTCACATTCCCAACGGTGTAATCGGACCAATAGGTGTCGGGGTGAACCTTGCCAAGATAGTCGATATTCGCAACACCCAAACCGGACGAGTTTCCGCCCCAGGCCGCAAGATGCGTGCGCAGATGGGCCACTTTATCCGCGTCAAACCGTTCCTCAGCCCATTGCAGAAAATAACCCGCATCTGCGTCATTGTTCCCGGTGACGATGTCCAGAGGCTTGTCTTCGGAGGCCGCAGACCACGCGCGTTCTAGCAATAGATCCAAACCCTTACGGGTGCGCAAATGCTCGGCATCTTCGCCGCGGTGCTTGTCGCCCCGACCAGCATACACAAGATGGCTGAGGTAAAACTTATCCACGCCTTCGTCGTCGCAAAGCTTCAGCAAATCGGGCAAATGGTGTTGGGTGCCTTCGGTCAGGCAGAACCGCAATCCAACCTTTACATCGCGCTTTTTCAGCTCGCGCACACCGCGAAGCGCATCTTCAAATGCACCGTCCACGCCGCGAAACCAATCATTGGTTTTGCCGATGCCGTCGATGGAAATGCCCACATAATTGAACCCAATGTCGGCGACTTTATCCGCCGTATCACCATAGATTTTGGTGCCGTTGGTCGACAGTGCCAACACGCGCGTCAGCTTGCGCGCACGTTCCGCCAGCGGGAACATGTATTTGCAATCCAGTGGTTCCCCACCAGACAAAATCAGCGCGGGCACCTTGAATTCCCCAAGATCCTCAAGCGTATTCATCGCCTGTTCTTCGGTTAGCTCGCCGGGAAAATCCACATCCGCCGACACGGTATAACAGTGGCGACACCGCAGATTACAACGACGTGTCAGGTTCCAGATCACCACCGGCTTCACCGGCCCATCCCCACGGCGCACGCGCACGGGGGTTGGGTTGACAAGTTGGTTCATATATTCGGTCAGGCGGAACATCGCATCACCCCCGTTTGCGGAGCCGCAGCCCCGTCTTTTTCAGAATTCGTGTGGAATAAAGGATGTCTTTCGCGCGCAATGCATCACCCAGAATGGCGGTGATTTCGGCGCGTTTTTCTTCAACCTCTTCCGATGAGCTGCCATGGATCATGGCAAATAAATTATACGGCCAAGCGGGCAGGGCGCGGGGCCGTTCATAACAGTGGGTCACATATGGAAGCGCACCAATTTTGGTGCCAAGCGCGGTCAGTTGATCGTCCTCAACATCCCAAACGCTCATCCCATTTGCGGTCATACCCAGCTTGTAGTGGTTTGGGGCAGCGGCAATGCGGCGGATCACGCCACTGTCTTTCATCGCCTCAAATCGGGTCATCACGGTGGCCTCATCCAATCCCAATTGATCCGCCAAAGCGGCATAGGGCGCGGGCACCAATGGCAGGCCAGCTTGCGTCGCTTCGATGATTGCGCGATCTGTGTCGTCGATGCTCATGCGGCCACCCGGAACCCGATATAGAACTCTTGCAGTTTAGGAAACTGATGCACCTTCATGCCAGTTTCCGCTTCGATCGCCTCAGCTGTCTGTGCAATTCCTTCGGGCGTTTCACAGGCCAAAACGAACCACATGTTCAATTGATGCGCACGTTCATAATTATGCGCAACTTCGTCATGTGCATTGACTTTTGTCACGGTGGCCTCAAATTTTTCTGCAGGTACCTCCATCGCGCACAGACAAAAGGCGCCCCCCATGGCCGCGGCGTCGAAAAAGGGCCCAAACCGGGTCAGAACACCGTTTTCGCGTAGGGTTTTGATCCGTTCCAAAAGTGCCTCTTCACTGATCCCAAGCTCCTCTGCGAGTGGTGCAAAGGGGTGTGAAATACGCGGCAGGTCGTCTTGCAAACGGTTGATGATCTGGCGGTCAATTGCATCCAAAGTCATAAGGACACCTCCGAAGGTTTTGCTTTGGGCGATGGGCTGGTGCCGGAAATTAATGCACCACGTTGCTTGAAGCAACGGGTGGAAAACAGGATTTTCTTGGACACGCCCGCCAGGTCTGGAAGGGCGGCGGCGGCCTCTATATTCTTATGCGCCGTTTCGCGGCTTTTTGAATGGAACATGGTGTAAAGGCGGTAAGGCCAGACATCCGCGACAGGGCGGCGTTCATAACACAGGGTCACCCCCTTTTGTGTGGCCAGTTTTGGGCCGATGCTGGTGATTTGATCTTCGGCCACATCCCAAACGACCATCGCGTTTGAGGTCCAGCCAAGCTTGCGGTGACGGACAATCACACCGAGGCGGGTGATCAAACCGGCCTCGCCTAGCAGTTTGATCCGTTCCAAGACACCATCTTCATCCCGCCCCAGATCCTCTGCGATTTTGGCATAAGGCGTGGCGGTGATCGGCATTCCGTTGCTGAGCGCTGACAGGATTTCTGTGTCGCCCTGGGCCAACACCGAATGATCCACCGCGCGCGGCGGCGGCATGGCGTGACCTTCACCTGTCAGGCGAAATCCAAGATCAATGTTAAACGGTCGCATCAGGCGCAAATCCAGAACGCGCAAGCCCGTATTGTCGCTGATCCGCGCAAGTGCGGCGTCCACATAGGCGCGATCTGGGCCTGTCATCACAAACCAAAGGTTCCAGTGATCTTCGCGCAGATAATTGTGGTTCACACCGGGTTCCGCGCCGATAATGGCGGCCACCTCTTCGATGCGCTCTTCCGGGGCAGCAACGGCCGCAAGGGTCGAGGCCGACACGGTGTTTGGCGCGCAAGTGGCGCCCAGGCGGCTGATCTGACCATCGGCGGTTAACCGAACAAGCCGGGCAAGAACCGCGCCTTCATCAATACCAAGCGCATCCGCGATGGGTTGAAACGGGCGGGATGTGATCGGAAAATCACGTTGCCAACCGTCCAGCAAGGCGCGGTCAATGGGGTCCGAAATCTGGTCCACGGATCAAAGCCCCGTGCGATGCGCACGCGCGGTGAAAAAGATACCGGATGGGCTGTCAGCCTCTATTTCGCGCAACAATTCAAAGGTTTGCGTGTCGTAGATTTTGACCTTGTTTTCATCACGAACCGAGACCCAAATTTCGTGCCCGCGCGGTGTGAATTCCATATGCAACACAGCTGGGCCGGGTTTGAATTCGTGGATAATGGTCTTTGTGACGCTGTCGATCACCTGAATGGTGTCGTTCAGCGGGTGGGCAAAGTTGACCCACACCTGCCGGCCATCCGGGCGTGCCATGGCAAAAACAGGCTGGCCGTATGTTTTGGTACGTGCGGTTTCCGCAAGCGTTTTTGCGTCAATCCAAAGCACCTCTTGGTGGCCCACGGCGGGCAGCACAAAATCGCTTCCGGTAAGCGCCCAACCTTCGAGGTGGGGCATCTTGTAAACTGGCAATTCCTCTTGCCCGCGACCATAGTTTGGCAACACGCGGATCGGTTCCGGCGTCTCGTCCCATAGGTCAAGCGCGGTCAGCCCATCTTCACCAAACAACCCGGTGATATAGGTCCGGCCATTTGCGGTGACCAGCGCGTCATAGGGGTTTTTGCCCATGTTTGGGATTTTGGTGATCTTGGGTTCAGCTGCCGACATATCGGCGATCCATGTCTCGCCGGTGTCCCACATGGTGAACACAAACTTGCGCCCCGGTATATCAACCAATCCAACGGTTTTGGATCCGGTCGGCAGGTCCAATACCAGTTCCAACGTGTCCGCATCAAAGATTTTCACGCCACCGGGTTCATAGTTTGAAACCGCGATCAATTCACCATCATCTGAGATCGCGCCGCCGATGGAATTGCCCGCCTGAATCACGCGGTTTGCGATGTTGCGTTCAACGATGTCGACCTTGGTCAGCCCGCCATCGCGGCCAAAGACATAGGCGTAACGCTCGTCCGAGGAATACACGATCGAGGCATGGGACAGATCGCCCAAACCTTCGATCCGGGCCAATGTGGCGCGGTCGGATTGATCCACCAAAAGCACCGAACCTTTGGCGCGTTCGATCACCAGACCAAGGTCGCCCGTGGCGATTGTTTTTGTGTCAGCAAGGGCGGTTGTTGTGAGCAAAAGTGAAAGGGCAACTGCGGCGCGGAACGGTTTCATTGCGCATCTCCTGTCAGTAAATATTCTGCGATCCAGCGCGCCTCTTCTGGGGTGATCAAAGGGCGCCAAGGGGGCATTGCGGTGCCGGGGATCCCATCAAGGATCATCATTTCCAGTATTTCGGTATCGAAATGTGTCAGTGTTTCTGGGCGAATATCAGGCCCTAATCCGCCCTTTAGGGTCAAACCATGGCAAGATCCGCAATCTTGATGCACAAGGCGCTTAAGCGCGTCTGGGTCCAGTGGCGGCGCGTCCGCAAAAACGGCAGTCACCTGTGCCAACGACAAAACCGCAACGGCGGGCAATTGGGTGAAATAGGTTCGAATCTTAGCCATGTGCTTGGGCCTGTTTCGTGGCGTCCGCATCTGCGCCATAAAGCGAGACGACCTTGCCAATGATGAACAGTGTCGGCGGTTTCAATCCTGCATCGCGCGCATCGTTGGCGATGTGATCAAGCGTCGACACCATGCGGCGTTCATGTTCCGTAGTGGCGCGTGAAATGGCAAAAACGGGGGTTGCGGGGTCAAGCCCTTCGGTCATCAGGCCCACGGCAATCTGGCCAATATTGGCCACCCCCATATAGACAACCAAAGTGGTCATCGGGTCGGCAAGCCGTTTCCAATCCAGATCCAAGGTTTCATCACGTGCGCGGTGCCCGGTGACATATTGCACGCCAGTTGCAAGGTCACGGTGGGTAAGGGGGATGCCAGAAATTGCAGCAGATCCTTGGGCGGCGGTGATGCCGGGCACATATTCGGTGGCCACACCTGCACTGTGCAAATCCGCCGCCTCTTCTGAGCCGCGCCCAAAGATCAGCGGGTCGCCCCCTTTGATGCGCGCAACTTTATGGCCCGCTTTGGCCTCGCGCACCAAAATGGCGTTGATCTCGTCTTGTGGGACGGGATGATTATGCGCCGATTTTCCGACGAAAATCATCTTTGCGTCGCTGGGGGCCATGGCGATGATTTCGTCTGATACCAGACGGTCATAGACCACCACGTCCGCTTCTTTCAAAAGGCGCACCGCGCGAAGGGTCATCAATTCGGGGTCACCCGGGCCTGCACCGATGAGAAATACTTTGCCGGTCATGTGTGGTCTCGCTCGTCCTATGGATGGCTGGAAGCCGGGCCCTATCAGGGGGATAACACGACCGCCCAGGGGGGGTGAGGGGGCGGTGGTGAGAACGGAGCCATCAAGGAACCGGGCCGGTTATGCACACAGACTTAATCAGTGTGGGCAGGTGTACCTTGATCTAGGTTAAGCGAATTCGGATTTCCCGCCGCTTTATCTAATTAACACGTGAAAAAGGTGGGATGACCTGTGATGCGGCTATAATTTTGCTCTTCAAAAGCAGATATTGCCCCACCTATAAGGCAATATCTGCTGTGTTTTGGTTAAATGATTGTGCAGGCTTATTCTGCCGGGGGTGTTGCCGTTGCATCCACCGTGATGCGGCCAATCATGTTTTGTGTATCCCAATGTGGGCCACACAGGATGTCTTGCGGACCATCGGTGAGAAAGGTGAACTCGATGAATTCTTCAGGAAAGGCGCGGTCGCTTTCCGGTTCACCCGATTCTTTCACGATCACCGAATGGCTGGTGCGTTTGTCGACATTCACCCAGCGCACAGTTGTTCCCAACGGCACGGTCAGTTCGGCGGGGCAAAAGTTGTATTTGTACATGGTCACAACCGTCACGCCCTCTTCCTCAGCTGAAGGGTGGCCAAACATTTCGACATAGCGTTCTTCGGCTTCACCGCAGATCTTGGTTTGGTCAACGTCTTTTGCGACCACAGGCAAGGCGGTGCCGCAAAGCAGCAAGGCGGCGAAAAGAAACTTTGGCGATTGCATCATATACCTCCGAATAAAACGGGCCTTAGAATTGAAAACGGGCCCCACGTAAAGGTGGGGCCCGGACTACGGCCAGTTAGGGATACTGGCCGATCCTGGGGGTTACTGTCCCACCACGTTGATATTGGCATCTGCGTTGTCCAATGCAAGGCTGGTGTTCAGCGTCACATGGTGGAACCGCGCAGAGGCATAGTCGTCGTGGATGGCAAAGCCAACGGTGTAGGTTTTGCCAGCTTCAAGGGCGACATCACCAGGCGCATCTGTCACCAATGGGCGGGCAAAGGTCACGGTCCATGTGCCAGCCGACAGATTGGCCGAGGCTGTGATCTCACCCTCATTCTCAACCCGGCGTTCCAGAAGGTAACCGTTTGAGGAAGAGCCATCCGCATAGACGCGCAGCAGGTCCATAAAGGTGCCATCCGCAAGCAGTTGCTCGATCTCTTCTGGTGACTTCATTTGATCCCAACCGCCTTGGGCTTTGCCACGGCGACCTTTGATCTCAACCTTTGTACGGCTTTCGGCCAGGTATTTGGTGATCGACCCTTGCGCTTGCAGCTGTGCCGCCACCGCATCATTTGCGGCGATTGCTTCTGCACCCGGATCAAACGGCATATAGGTGTTGTCGGCGTGACAGGTTGCCCAGCAGCCCACTTGATCACCCATTTCAATACCTGTCCCGGTGATCATCATGGCGACTTTCACCTGGTTGTCGGGGTCCATCTTGCCACCATCCACAAACGGCGCAGGGTTGTGACCCGTGTCAGGCCAGCTGAGTTGGACATACAAGTTGTCCGCATCATGGGCCGCTTTCAAAGTGGCACCAATGATGCCGGGCTTGCCGGGGATCGGGGTTGGTTCAAGCTCATCGCTTTTGCCGCCGCCACCCGCAACAACTTTACCACCAATGGCGTCCAGTTCTTTTGCGTGACAGGTTGTGCAGGCATCCCCACCTTTGGTCAAAGGACGTGCCCCGCCGTGGGTTTTACCGTTTTGAACCCATTCAAACGATGCTTGTCCAGGATAGAACAAGGTCAGATCGGTTGAGGGCACAGCATTCCAGTCGACACCCGGTGCAACATCACCACCCGCGTCACCACCTTCAGAGGCAGCGGGGGCTGTGCCCGCGGCTTTCGCGCGCTCTTCTTCAAGGGCGGCGTCTACTGCGGCCGCAATGCGGGCTTGGGTGACTTTCTGCTCAGCGTCCTTCGCAGCCTTGGCGACTTCTGCTTCTTCTGCTTCAATCGCCTCAATGCGGGCCAAGCTTTCCAGATACTCTTGTGGAATTGTGCGGATGAAATCCGGGTTGGGCGCTTCTAGCGTTTCCAGATATTCATCTTCGGCACGATCCCGCAGATCCGAGTGCGCGATGCCTTTGTGGCAATCAATACAGGTCTGACCTGTTGTCATCGCATTCATGTGCTGTTGACGGGCACGCGGTTTTTGGAATTCAGGCATCATCGATTCGAAATCATGACAGTTGCGGCATTCGCGGCTGTCGGTGGCCTTCATTCGTTCCCATTCGTTCATCGCCAGATGCAGGCGCTTGGCGTCAAAGCGTTCTGGTGTCGAAATGGATCCGGTTAATTTGCCCCAGACCTCTCTTGACGCTTTGATCTTGCGGATCATCTTATGCGTCCAGTCTTTTGGCACGTGGCAGTCTGAACAGACGGCCCCCACGCCCGAGCGGTTCACATCGTGAATGGTGCCCTTATATTCTTCATACACATAGTCCTCCATCTCGTGACACGAGATACAGAAAGGCATTGTGTTGGTTGCTTCCATGGCGGTGTTAAACCCACCCCAGAATACGATCCCGGCCACAAAGATGCCGGCGATGGCGGCAACGGGCATCCCAAAAAGGAAGTAGCGTCGCCAAATTGGCTTTTTCGGTTCAGCACCGTTGGTCTGGGTCATATCCCGGCTCCGTCTTGGCTGCGTTTGGCTTGTTCTTGGGCGCCTTGTCAGCGCCATAATGAAAAGGGGCGGGCGTGGTGCCCGCCCCTTTATGGCTTGCCCGTTGGGGCAGAGCTTTGACTTAGGTCACGTGGTTCGAACGGTTAAACACGTTGAACTTACCTGTTGGTGCATAAAGACCTTTAACGCGGGCTTTCTCTTCGAGAGTTTCTGCGTCGTAGATTACGATCTCACCGTTTGGCTCAAGGCTGTCAGACATGTTCCATTTGGATACCCAAACTTCTGTGCCGTCTGCGTTGAATTCAAAGTGAACCGCAGCAGTACCGGGTGTGTCTGTAACCTGAATGGTTTTAACGATTTCACCGGTTTCTTTCGAAATAACCTGTACCGACTGTTGAACTTCGGGTTCTGGGTGTTTCGTTTGGTCAGCCCAGAAATACTTCGATTTCGGGTGGGTCCGAATGAACAAGCCAGCACCATCGGTTTCAACTTCGTAGCAGGTTTTCCATGCTTCGTCTGGACGGTTCTCTGGATCGTTACCCCAAACAGTCACAGTCCCAACACCAAGGTGGGTTGTGCCAGCAACAGGGCCACAATTCGGGTCAATCCAGTTGGCGCCCGGGCCGGGGTGTGGCAGGGCAGCAACGTCAATGATGGCTTCAAGCTTACGCTCTTTGCTGTCAACGACAACCATCTGGTTCGATGCGTTTGCAGCGATCTGGAAGTAACGACCTGTTGGGTCAAAGAAGCCGTCATGCAGGAACCGCGCGGTGTCGATCTTGTCGATCCGCAGGTTGTCGATATCGGAATAATCGACCTGCCACATTTGGCCCAGTTCTTTCACAGCGACCAGCCATGTCGGCTCGTTCGGCGTGGTGTAGATCGCGGCCACACGGGCTTCTTCTACATAATCGCCTTCGGTGTTCACGCCACGGGTCGAAACGACCTTCAGCGGTTCCATGGTCACAGCGTCCGAAATCACGAAGTGTGGAGGCCAGTACGCCCCACCGATGATGTACTTGCCATCGCCGGATACGGCAACGTCACGTGCGTCATAGGCAACTTTGACTTCAGAAACCAACATCTTGTCCGGTGTTTGCCACAGGTCAATCTTAGTCATCTTGCCGTCGCGGCCCATTGTGTACCAGAAGCGGCCGGGCTGTTCAGGCTCGGTGATCGCGTGGTGCTCAGAGGCTTTGATCACGTGAACCGCATAACCGGTTGGGATGTGAACCAGAACTTCTTTGGTGTCGCCGTCGATGACAGCAACTTTACCGGCATCACGCTCGATGACGACGAAGAAGTTTTCCCAGTTGCGGCCGTGAAGCGGCTCGGTTGGGTAATCAGCTTCTTCAACATAGACCTTGCGGGTCTCTTTCATCTGAGCCAGCGACATTTCTGGCGGTTTTGGCGGATCCATTTGGATATAGGTCGCCATGTCTTTGATCTGCTGTTCGGTCATAATGTCCGAAAAGTTGTTCATCCCGCCTTCAGTACCCCAGGCGATGATTTTCTCCAGGCGTTCTTGGCCCAGCTTCAGCGTACCGCCTTCGGTGACTGTGCCGTCAGCGGCGGTTTTCTTCCAATGTGGCTCAAGGTTTTTACCGGTGGCGCCAACGCGCAGTACACCGTGACAACCGGCACATTGTTCAAAATACAACTGTTTAGAAGCTTCGAATGCTTCATCGCTTAGGGTCGGTCCCTCAGCGAATGCCGGCAGCGCAACGCCGCCGAGTAAAAGGGCAAAGCCGAGCCCTAGCGTATGACTTGTTTTCTTGTAGGTGATTCCAAGTGACATGATCACTCTCCATTTGCTTGGTAAGGCACCGAGAAGATGAAGGTCGGGCACCCTGTGCGCCTTGACATATGTTAAACTGAATGACGAAAAGTTGATCTTTGTCGTGAACGGCCGGAAAATGCGATGTGCGCCGCCTATATAAAGATGTGTGAAAAAAATCGACAAACTGCGACAACTTGACATTCGTTAAGAACAATCAGGTGATTCCCCGTCATCGTACCCCCTATCCAAAGTCCGCGCCATTACGCGCATCTTACAGGAGGACCAGATGGGTACAGTGCAGGGCAACGATATGGATTTTGGCAATTTGCCGATGATCCCAGTGGTTGCCCCATGTTCACCCACCGTCACATCTGTTTCCAAAACTTCCCGCGATACTTGTCTCATTCACGATTGCGACCTCCCACATCGTGGCCGTGACATCGAGACATCCAAGTATAATCACGGGTTGGGCACCGGCCGGCTGCGTCCCCTGTTCGGCCGGTGCCGACATTCCGCACCCCAATTGGGGCGGTTTTGCACGCGCAAACTTTGTACAAGCAAACACCGAACGCGGCCTCTTCGTTTCCGCCCCTGCTGTCTTTGGGTGAGGCCGGCAGAATTTGGAAATGATCATGCGCCAATCGCTCGCGAAGGAACGGTCGAGAGCAACCCGCGCATATTGCCAGTCGTCTGATTGTCCCTTTGGGTCAAAATGAGGCCGCTGCTGACCCTTCGGGGTCGGTAGGCGACTGGCCTTGCGCGCCGTGTAAGTCCCATTCCCTAGAGAAGACGTTGATCCCGTAGATCGTATGCAATCTTAAGGTGAGGTTGCCTTCGAATAGAAACGACCATAGATTGTATCAAACGGTAGTTTGCACCATGATCAAATCTTTGAATTTCAAGCTTCGCTTATTGCTACTTCTGGTCGCTTGGCCGGGCGTTATGGTTGTGATCATTCAAGCGTTTGTCGAGCGCGGTCATGTGTATGATCAAAGCAGCTATGAGGCGGAACGCATTACCGAAAGCCTTGCCAGCACACAAAGACGGATCATCTATGAAACGCGGATCTTTTTGCAAGAACTGGCCGTGGCCCCCCCCGTTCAGGATCCCACAGCCCCCCATTGCACCGACTTTCTAAGCCTCAGCCTTCGGTTGGCCAAAACCTATGTCAACCTTGGCGTGCCGCAAGCAGACGGGCAATTGCTGTGTAACGCCAAACCTTTATCTGAACCCGTGAACGTTGCGGATCGTCCCTATTTTCAGCGCGCTTTGCAGGACCGAGTGTTCACGATGAGCCCCTTTCAAACGGATCGCGCCGCCGGGGTGTCCAGCATCAATTTCGCCTATCCCGTGCAACCCGATGGACCCACCGGGGATGTTGTCGGCGTTGCTGTCGCGGTGGTGTCGCTGGAGTGGTGGAGCCGGAACCTCGTTGAACGCGACCTGCCGGAAGGAACCGTTGCCTATATCATCGACAGCTCAGGAATGGTGGCGGCCCATTATCCGCCAGATGCCTCGTGGATAGGCCAGCCAAGTGCCGCGGTGGGGGTGGATATTGCGCAACACGGCACCAAAGAGGCCGTCAACCGTGTTGGCCCCGATAACCTTCGGCGGATCTATCACAATAAAGTGCTGTTTCGCGATGGCGATGGAAACAACACATATGTCAGCGTTGGCATCCCGATCGAGGCCCAGCTTGCGGCCGCAAATTGGCACACTGGATCCCGGCTGACCCTGGTTTTGGCAGGGTTACTGTTGGTCTGGGGCGGCGTGCGGTACCTTGCGAATCGCGTTATCCTAAAGCCGTTGGATGAACTGACAAAGTCTGTGGTGAACTTTGAGACAACACCGCAAACCAGCGCCCCACAGGACCGGCGAAAAACCGACACCGTGCAGGAATTTGCCTTTCTAAGCGATCGTTTTGCAGACGTAAAAGACAACATGCGATCAGCACAAATTGCAGAAAGTCGCAGGCGCGAAGAACTGGAGGCCGTTCTAAGCGCGCTGCCAGATCTTTATCTCCGCATCGATCGTGACCATGTGATCGTCGCATGTCATGCGCAGAACACGGAAGATTTGCTTGTTGATCCTGACATATTCATGGGCAAACCCGCCTCTGAATTCTTACCCCCCGAAACCGCCGCAGCCTTTGAGCAAAACATCAGCTCGCACCGTAAAACCCGCGAAGTTGTGACATGGGAATACACGTTGGATATCGCGGGCGTCACGCAGCATTTTGAGGCCCGCGCTTGCCCAATCTCGGGCTCCGATGAAACGGTTTTGGTCATCCGAAATATCACTGGACGGGTCCAGTCTGAAACCGCCCTGCAGCTGTCGGCAATGGTCTATGAAAACAGCTCAGAAGGAATGATCGTCACCTCGGCAGACACAAAGATTTTAACCGTGAATCCGGCGCTGACCCGATTGGCGGGCTATGACGTGACTGATCTGGTGGGATTAACCGCGCGCAAACTGGTTCAGAAATCGGCCCGAAGCAAGCTTGCGTCAGGATTTCGGAAAGCCCGCAAAAGTGGCAATGGCTGGAACGGTGAAATCCAGGTGCAAAGCCGCGATGGCGACAAAATCCCGGTCTGGCTGTGTATCAATGCGATCTTGGATGAAAATCAAGAGGTTCAGCGGTTCGTCATTTTGGTGCGCGATATGACCGAGCAGAAAAAGGCCAATGAAACGATCTGGCGGCAGGCGCATTTTGATACGCTGACCGGGCTTTTCAATCGTGCCACCTTGCGCGAGCTGTTGGACTTGGAAATTCAAGAGGCCACCGCCGCAAACCGACAAGTGGGCCTGTTGTTCATGGATCTGGACGGAATGAAACAGGTCAATGACCGGCTGGGGCATGCCGCAGGCGATCTTGTGTTGTCCCAAGCAGCCACCCGTCTGCGCGTTCTTTTGGCGCCGGATGAAACGATGGCGCGGCATGGGGGGGACGAATTTACCGTTGTTCTGGGTCATAAAAGCGCGCCGGAACGCGCAGGCCGTCTTGCGGATGCGATCATCAAAGAAATTGCCCGCCCGTTTCAGATTGAGGGAGAGAGCGTCCGGCTGACCGCAAGCATCGGCATCGCCCGTTTTCCGAAGGATGCGCGCTCTGCCAAAGACCTGTTAACTGCGGCAGATCAGGCCATGTATGTTGCAAAAGCGACAGGAAAAAACCGGGCCACTGTGTTTGATCCCTCGATCAAACAGGCGGTAAATGAAAAATCTAAACTCATCGGGGCGCTGCAAGAAACGGTTCAGGATCAAAGCTTTGATTTACATTTCCAGCCGATCATTGATTTGAAAACCGGTCAGATCACCAAAGCAGAGGCCCTGTTGCGGTGGACCCATTCGGACTTGGGGGTGATATCGCCAAGTCAATTTATCCCTTTGGCCGAAGAAGTCGGATTAATAGGTGCAATCGGCGATTGGGTGTTTGATCAATGCTGCCAAACCATTCCTCTTTTGCAGTCGCGTTTTGGTTCGGGATTTCAGGTTGCAATGAATGTCTCGCCTTTGCAACTGACCCCGCGCGGGGATGCGACGCAAAACTGGGTGGGGCATCTTAAGCAAAATAAACTTGCCCCGCAGAGCTTGGTTGTCGAAATCACCGAAAGCGCGCTGCTTGAGCAAAGCGGATTCGTAGAAGAGCGTCTTGAGGCGTTGAAAAATGCCGGGGTGCAACTGGCGCTGGATGACTTCGGAACGGGCTATTCGTCGATGTCGTATTTTCTTCAACATCAGATTGATTACCTGAAGATCGACCGAGAATTTATCTGCCACCTGCCAGACACGCCAAAGGCTGTGACCCTGTGTCAAACCATGACGGAATTGGCGCATCGTCTTGGTGTGAAAGTGATAGCCGAGGGGATTGAGACGCCCCAGCAACTTGAATTTCTCACGGATATCGGCGCGGATTATGGTCAAGGGTTTTTCCTTGCCTCGCCGTGTACGGTCGCGGATTTTCTGGCATTGCCACCTGATATTCAGGCCGCGCGTGGCAAAGGTTTACCCAAGGCCGCGCCGATCACCTAACAGGTGGGTTAAGGTCGCACCCGTCTCGTAATAGCTTGCGCGCGCACCAGCGAACGGCAGGTTGTGCTTGGACACAGGGCGCACGGGAAGATCGTCGTGCCGCCCCCCAAGCAAGGCGCGGGCCATCTCTTGTCCAAACACTGTTCCCGGTCCAATCCCACGCCCAGAATACCCAAATGTCATAAGCGCGTTTTGACCAAGGTCTTGAATTTTAGGCAAATATTCCGCCGTCATGGCGATGCGCCCAAACCAGGTTTGTTGAAACGCGATCCCTGCCAACTCGGGAAACATATGGGCAAGCTTGCGGTCCAACCAGCGGCGATGAATGCCCCCTGCCAGATGATCCAACCGCCCCATACCGCCCATGATCAATCGGCCCGCCTGATCCAATCGCCACGACGACATGACCATGGCAGTGTCCCAACACCCTTCTTTCCCGGCAAGAACCCCGGCCAGTTGCGCAGACGAAAGCGGGGCAGTTGCGGCTTGAAAATAATGCACGGGAACAAGGTCGGGGGCCGCCATCCCCGTGGTCGGTGTGGCATAGGCATTGGTGGCGATGATCATGCAGCGGGCTGTGATCTGCCCCTTGGGTGTGCGGACCGTCCAGCCATCTGCGCCATGCGAAATAGCTGTCGCGGGTGAATTTTCAAACAGCTCTGCCCCCGCTGTCATCGCCGCGCGCGCCAGTCCTTTTACATAGGCCAAAGGTTGAAGCGTCCCGGCCCGAGGATCAAACAGCGCCCCGTGAACCTGATCAGACCCCACACGCGCGGCGGCCTCTTTTTGCGATAACAAAGATACCGGCGCACCAATCGCGCGCAGTTGACTGTGCCTGCGTTGTAGCTCTTTCATCCCAGCAGGTGCATGGGCGCAATGAAGCGTGCCATGTCGCACCGGTTCACATGCAATCTCGTGTTGATCAATCAGCTGATAGACAAGATCCGGGGCGCGCCCCAAAATCTCTGAAAGTCGATTGCCCTGTGCCTCGCCAAGGCGGGCGTTGATGTCCTCGGGCGGCAACCAAAGCCCGGCGTTACACAGCCCCACATTGCGCCCGGATCCGCCAGACCCAATCTCACCCGCCTCAACCAAACACACTTTTGCCCCGGTTTCCGCTGCAAAAAGTGCGGCAGATACCCCGGTGTATCCCCCGCCCACAACAACCAGATCAGCGTGCCGCGGGCCGTCTAAAACCGGGGCGCAAACCGCTTCGCCACAGGTGTCATGCCACAGGCTGTCGGACAGTTCAGATGTCAAATTTGATCCCCTGTGCCAATGGCAATTCGCGCGAGTAATTGACGGTGTTGGTTTGTCGCCGCATGTAACCCTTCCACGCATCCGATCCGCTTTCGCGCCCGCCGCCCGTATCTTTTTCACCGCCAAACGCGCCGCCGATTTCCGCGCCGGATGGCCCGATATTTACGTTGGCGATACCACAATCCGACCCCGCCGCCGACAAGAAAAACTCTGTTTCGCGGATGTCGGTTGAAAAGATGCAAGAGCTAAGCCCCTGCGGCACTGCATTCTGCAATTCAATGGCGCCCCCCAGGTCCGAATACCGCACGACATAAAGGATGGGCGCAAAGGTTTCAGGGTGCATAATCGCGCTTTGGGTGGGCATTTCCACAATGGCGGGATGTACATAGGCGGCATCGCTGTGGGTATTGGTAAGCGCCTGTGCACCCCCATGCACTGTACCGCCCTCTGCCTTGGCTTGTTCCAAAGACCGCGCCATCGCCCGCAGGGCATCTTTGTCAATCAGTGGCCCAACCAATGTGCCTTTGTCCAAAGGATCACCAATCGGCAACCCCTCATAGGCTTTGATCAGGCGCGGGATCAGCGCGTCATAAATATCGTCATGCACAATCAATCGGCGCAGACTGGTGCATCTCTGCCCGGCCGTACCTACGGCGGAAAACACAATTGCCCGCAGCGCCATTTCCAAATCCGCCGACGGTGCCACAATCATCGCGTTGTTGCCGCCCAGCTCAAGGATCGTGCGTCCAAGGCGTTTTGCCATGTCGCTTGCCACGGACTGCCCCATCGGCACAGACCCGGTGGCCGAAATGATCGCCACGTCTTTTGAGGCCGTCAGGGCCTGCCCCAAGTCGCGGTCCCCGATCAGGGTTTGGATCAAGCCGTCGGGCGCATCCGGCCCAAATTCTGCAACCACCCGGTCGCAAATTTTCTGCACCGCCAAGGCCGTCAACGGGGTTTTCTCAGACGGTTTCCAAATCACCGAATTCCCGCAGACCAACGCCAGCGCGGCGTTCCAGCACCACGGCGCCACAGGAAAGTTAAAGGCTGTGATGATGCCGCAGGTGCCCATCGGGTGCCAGGTTTCGCGCATCATGTGACCGGGGCGCTCAGATGCAATGGTCAGTCCGTAAAGTTGGCGCGACAGACCCACGGCGAAATCGCAGATGTCGATCATTTCCTGAACTTCGCCCAAGCCCTCTTGGTAAATCTTTCCGCATTCCAGCGTGACCAACCGACCAAGGTTTTCCTTTTCCTCGCGCAGGGCGTTGCCCAACAGGCGCACCAACTCGCCTCGGCGTGGGGCCGGGACGTCGCGCCATGTTTGAAACGCCTGTTTCGCGTTGGAAATCTGGGTGGTTGCATCCTCAATGCTATGCACCGCAAGCTCTGCGATTTTGCTTCCGTCAATGGGGGTATGAACCGCCAAAGGCCCGGCGGACAGCTCTTGTTTTGTCAGGCCGGTCGCGGTGAGAATATCCAGATAAGCCATGAGTTTTCCTTTTGGAATCTATCGAAAAGTGCCTGATCGGCGCGCGCCGGGGCTGTTTTTCCAACTATCCCACCCGTTTTGGTGTTTTCCTATTGAAACAAAATCCTAAGAGTATGAGTAATTGTTTTATGATTACATCTCGTCGATTTCTGCCATCCATCCCATCCCTGCTTGCGCTTGAGGCGGTTGACCGATTGGGCAGCGCCTCCGCCGCCGCCGAAGATCTGTCGCTGACCCAAAGCGCGATCAGCCGCCAGTTGCGCCAGTTAGAGGACCAAATGGGCGTGGATTTAATTGCCCGCGATCAGCTGCGCCTTGGCCTGACACCCGCGGGACAAGAGTTCGTGAAAGAGGCCCGCCTTGTGCTGACGCGACTGGGCCAAGCCTCAGTAAAATTGCGCGCCAATCCGGCGGGCGGCAGCTTAAACCTGTCCATCCTGCCCGCTTTTGGTCTGAATTGGCTGGCGCCGCGCCTTAAGGATTTCGTGGCGTTGCATCCGGAGGTTTCGGTTAATCTGCAGACCCACAACCTGCCCTTCAATTTTGATACCAGCACCGCACAGGCCGCCATTCATTACGGTGCGCGTGACTGGCCAGATGTGGATTATATGCCGCTTATGCCCAAACATGTTTTGCCGGTGTGCGCCCCCTCAATACTGGATCGCCCCGTTGGCAACGCTATGGACCTTTTGTCATACCCGCTGTTGCATTTGGAAACCCACCCAGACAGTTGGGAACAGTGGTTTTCGCTCAATGATATTGGCGCATCCAAGCTTGAAGGGATGTTGTTTGATCAATCTTCCACCATGACCCAAGCGGCGGTGCATGGGTTGGGCATCGCCCTGTTGCCGACCTTTTTGGCCGAGCATGAAATTGCCCAGGGCCGTTTGTGTCTGGCCTTTGAAGGCGAGGCCAAATCCCTGGGGGAATATTTTCTGGTCTGGCCCGAAAGCCAATCGGCAAACAGCCCTTTGGATCAATTTCGTACGTGGCTTTCAGTGAAAACCGCCGAGTGATAAAGCCCCTGACCCCAAAGGCACAGGCCTTGTCAGTCGCAACAAGAGAGGGTAACAGCCCGGTTCCCCAAACCTAAGGATGACTGACATGTGTCCCCCCGTGCTTGCCGTAGACTTCGGAACCTCAAACTCGGCCGCGGCTGTGTTTGATGGGAACACCATCCAGCGTATCGCCATCGAGGACGGGGCCGAGACCCTGCCAACGGCGGTGTTTTTCCCGGCGGACGGCGGTGAAATGCGCATCGGATCGGCGGCGGGTGAGGCGTTGATCGAAGGGGACGAAGGGCGGTATATGCGCGCGCTTAAAAGCATTCTGGGCACTGAACTTTTCCATGAAAGCCGGCTGATTGGCGGGAAACGCCGGACCTTGGCCGAGATTGTGACCAGCTTTCTTGTGGAAATTAAAACCCGTGCCGAAGCCAAAACCGGTCAGTCCTATACGCGGGCCCTTTCTGGCCGCCCCGTGCATTTCCATTCCGCTGATGAAAAACGCGATGCACAGGCCGAGGCGGACCTGCGGGGGTGCTATTTGGCGGCCGGGTTTAAAGAGGTGTCATTCCTGCCCGAACCAGAGGCCGCCGCCCTTGCCAATCACCGTTTGGATGACACGGATGAAACCGGCCTGATCGTCGACATTGGTGGTGGGACATCGGATTTCACCGTGTACCGCATCACGGACAATCGCATCAACATCTTGGCCAGCCACGGTATTCGGTTGGGCGGCACGGATTTTGACCAAGCGGTGTCCATGGCCCATGCCATGCCGCTTTTGGGGCGCGGTCAGGAACTGCGCCGCGCCTTTGGCGAAGGCTTGCTGCCGGTGCCAAATGCGATCTTTAACGACCTGTCCACCTGGGCCAAAATCCCTTTCCTTTACGCGCGCGACACCCAGCGGTTGGTTGAGGATTTGGTGCAGTTCGCGGTTGAACCAAAGGTGCTTGGGCGCCTGCAAACCGTGATCGACGATCAGCTGGGGCATGAGCTGGCGTTTGCAACGGAACGCGGCAAAATCGCGGCCAACGCGGGTGGTCCTGCAGCAGAAATTGAGATGGGGTTTATTGAAAAAGACCTGTCTGCCAAGGTCACGCCGGGGTCGATGAATGCCGCCTTGATGGCATTTCGCACCCGCCTGAAAGACGCAATCTATGAAACCTTGGTCAAAGCGCAGGTCGCCCCGATGCAAATCAATTCGGTTGTGCTTGTCGGTGGTTCCAGCCTGATGAAAATGATCGCATCCGAGGCGCAAGACATCTGCCCAACCGCGCAATTGAAACGCACAGAGGCGTTCACGGCGGTGGTGGATGGGTTGGCTTTGGCCACGGCTAAGGCGCCAGGTTAACTGTTGTTAAAATGAAAAACCGGCCCGAAAACTCGGACCGGTTCACATTTGGAATTTGCCGGGTTTTACAGGCTGGCGTCCAGCGCTGCGATCACCGCGTTGCCCATTTCAGAGGTGGAAACAGGCTTCACGCCGGGATCATTGAGCAGATCACCGGTGCGCACACCGTCCGCCAGAACCTTTTCAACGGCCGCTTCAACCATGTCCGCCTCGGTCCCCATGTCAAAGCTATAACGCAGTGCCATCGCAAAGCTGAGGATACAGGCGCAGGGGTTGGCTTTGCCTTGGCCGGTGATGTCCGGGGCCGATCCATGCACAGGTTCGTACATCGCTTTCGGGCGACCATTTTCCATCGGTGCGCCAAGCGAGGCCGAGGGCAACATGCCCAACGAACCCGTCAACATTGCAGCGCAATCGGACAGGATGTCGCCAAACAGGTTGTCGGTGTAAATCACGTCAAACTGCTTGGGTGCGCGCACCAATTGCATCGCGCCATTGTCGGCGTACATGTGGCTCAGCTCGACCTCTGGGTAATCTTTCGACACCTCGGTCACAACGTCACGCCACAGGATGCCCGATTCCATCACGTTGGCTTTTTCCATCGAACACAGGC
>CBDUJY010000018.1:0-51985 GCA_965367685.1 uncultured Planktotalea sp.
AAGCCCTGCAAGCAGAGCGACAAGCGTGATCGTTGTCCGCTTCATGTTACCTCCCATGACGTAATAAGAGTAAGCTACGCATGTGAAGTAATTTCCGCAACATCAAATTCCATTATTTGAATTGATATAAGTCAAGTGCGAAATATTATTGCGCGCAACGGAGGATCTTAAGTAAATCCTTTTGCATACACCGACTTTGCGACAACTTTTAAAAGCGCCTTACCAGTTTCCGCCAAGCCACATCTGTCAGCATCTATGACCCATTTGCTGACAGAAACTCGCATCGACATGTCCAAAATGGCCGATTTGCCCCCAGAGACCCTCGGCAAGGCCACGATCACCAATAGGTGATTCCCAACTAGCCAAGCCGCGTCAGTGCGGGGAACCAATCAATCAGCCATTGTCCAATGATATTCACCTGCCCGGATGCGATCAGTGCCGCGAAAACAATCAACATCCCCCCCATCGCTTTCTCCACATAGGGCAGAAACCGGCGATGCCGTGCGGCCCATTTGATAAAACCAACGGAAAAGAACGCGGCAAGGACAAAGGGGGCGGTCATGCCCAGACCATAAATGGCCAAAAGCAAAGCCCCGCGCCACAGCTCTCCCATGCCAGAGGCGATCATCAGGATCGACGCCAAGACCGGCCCCACGCAGGGGGTCCAACCAAATCCAAACGCCAAGCCCATCAGGTAAGCGCCAATAAGGGTGCTGGGTTCTGCGCGGCTGTCCAAACGTGCTTCGCGGTACAAAAGCGGGATGCGCATTACGCCAAGGAAATGCAGCCCAAACAGCAGCAAAAGCCCGGCACCTGCATACGCGAAGACATCTTTATACTGTGCAAATGCCGTACCAAGCGCCGTGGCCCCAAGCCCCAACAGCACAAAAATTGTGGTCACGCCGACCGCAAAAGCCATGGACGCAAAGATCAACCGTTTGCGCGCACCGGGGGCAATGCCGCCCTCGTCCTGCAATTCAGACATCGACAATCCGGCAAGATAGCTCAGATAAAACGGCACCATCGGCAGGATGCAGGGGCTGGCAAAGGACAACAGACCGGCAAGGGCGGCGCCTGCAAAACTAATCTCAAACATCGACGGCCTTTCCTGTTCCCAAGTGCGACGATTTCGTTCAGATCCGATGGGTGACTTGAAACCTGAACACATTCAATTTATGTGTTCTGAATGAACTAAGGTCAACCGGGGGCGTTCAGGATGATCCATCACATGAAAACCGCTGTGCTGTCAGCCACCCTTGCTTTTGCGGGAATGATTTCTGCTGTTCACGCGGCGGATTTGGTCATGGTTGAAGAACCTGGTTGTGTTTGGTGCGCCCAATGGGATCGTGATCTTGGTGCGATTTACCCCAAAACACCAGAAGGCAAGTTCGCCCCGTTGCAGCGCGTGCAAATCCGCGACACCCGCAAAGACACATTGGGATTTACGCTGTCGCGCCCCGTGTCCTTCACCCCCACGTTTCTGCTGATCAAAGAGGGTGTGGAAGTTGGCCGGATTGAGGGGTATCCCGGCGAAGATTTCTTTTGGGGTCTGCTAGAACAAATGCTGATTAGCAAAACCGATTATGCCAGGCCCGTCAGTTAACAAGCCCGTCGGGTGAGACGGCCCCCACAGCCGTTTCACATTCGCGTTCCCCCAGCACCCCGACCTGTCTCAGAGTTTGCAATATTCTGGAACTCTTCTATATAGTGGTTGAAAGGCGCGGATGATGTCATTTGGGGTGTTGCCCGCAGCTGAAAACAAAACCAAAGGATCAGGTAATGGCGCTACCAGTCATTCGTGAAAACATGACCCCAGACGAGCTGGATCAGATGATGACCAGCGCCTGCGACGCCTCGACGTTGCTTAAGGCAATCAGTCACGAAGGGCGGTTGATGATCCTGTGCCATCTGGTCACTGGTGAGAAATCCGTGACCGAGCTGGAAAAGCTTTTGTCGGCCCGCCAGGCGGCTGTTTCCCAACAATTGGCCCGTTTGCGACTTGAGGGGTTGGTGACGCCGCGGCGTGACGGCAAAACCATTTACTATTCCCTTACCGATGATCGGCCAAGGCGCATCCTCGAAGTGATCTATGACATGTTCTGTTCGATCGGCAAGCCTGATGATGGTGCAAAAGAAAGCACCGCGGCAGAGTGATCCGCCGCCCGAAGGCCCCGGTAATCCACTGATCTAAAGAGGATTTTCAAGACAACCGGACGGGCGTGCGCAAGGGACGGCGCAGGCCTTTGACGTGCCATTTTTCGCTGCACCCAGCGGTTCTGGCACACCACCGGACAACAGAACGTACGGGAGGACGTGTATGTTGGAATGGATCAGCGATGCCAATCTGGCGGCCATTTTTGGCCTTTTGGGCGGTGTCATGCTTGGGCTTTCGGCGCGCATGGGGCGGTTTTGCACCCTCGGCGCAATTGAAGACGCGCTTTATGGCGGCAGTTTCCTAAGGTTACGCATGTGGGGCGTGGCCATTGGGGTTGCCATGATGGGGACCTTTCTTCTGATCGGCGCCGGGGCCCTTCCTGCGGCAGATGCGGTGTATTTACGGCTGGCTTGGAACCCGGTGGCGTCCATCGTGGGCGGGCTGGTGTTTGGCTACGGCATGGCGCTGTCTGGCAACTGCGGTTTTGGCGCGTTGGCGCGCCTTGGCGGCGGCGATCTTCGGTCATTTGTGATTGTTTTGGTTATGGGGCTGTCTGCTTATGTCGCGATTTCTGGCCCGCTCGCGCCGTTTCGCGTGGCCCTGTTCCCCGAGACCGCAACCGAAGGCACCCTGCCCTCATTTGCGTACGGCATTGAACATCTGACCGGTGTTTCCGCCAGCATGGTTGGTCTTGTTTCTGGCGCCCTTCTGTTGATTGTCATGCTGACGAACGCAGAGCTGCGTCACGCCCAAAAAGAGCTGTTTTGGGGCGCCATCGCCGGGCTGGCTGTGGTGACGGGCTGGGGGGGCACCGCATGGGTTCTGGGCAATGGGTTTTCCGCTATCCCGCTTGAAAGTCACACATTTTCCGCCCCCATAGGCGACACGCTGATCTATCTGATGACCTCAACTGGCAACAGCCTGAACTTTGGTGTCGGGTCCGTTGCAGGCGTGCTTTTGGGCGCCTTCATCGGCAGCCTTTTTCGCGGCCATTTTCGTTGGGAAGCCTGCGAAGATCCGCGCGAATTAAAGCGGCAGATCTTGGGGGCCGTGATCATGGGGATTGGGGCGGTGATCGCCTTTGGATGCTCAATCGGTCAGGGCCTGTCGGCTTTTGCGCTGCTATATTACGGGGCGCCTGTCACATTTTTGGCCATTGTCGCGGGGGCAGCGCTTGGTTTGCGCCATTTGATATCAGGTTTTGCGGTGGCACAGTGATCCCCGGCCCCAATGCGCATCCTGTGACGCGGCGCATCACATAATAAATCCGCCGCTTTTCACCTTTTCCCTTCCCCCCCCAGCCTATAGGGTCTGCGCAACATGGAACTGAAACGCGCAGGCAGTCCAACAATGAAAAGCTTTTCCCCCGGCCCGGAACACGCGCTTGATTTGCGCGCGGCCCTTGGCACATTTCCCACCGGCGTCACGGTGATCACCGCAGCCACTCCGGTTGACGGTGAACAAGGTCTGATGGGACCCGTGGCCATGACCGCCAACAGCTTTACGTCTGTGTCACTGGACCCGCCCCTGATCCTTTGGTGCCCCGCGCGTATTTCAGCGCGGCATGATGCGTTCACCAACGCCACGCATTTCTCGGTGCATATTCTGGCCGAAGAACAACGCGGCATGGCGCAGCATTTCGCCCGCTGCGGGGATGATTTTACAAACATCGAGCATCACATCGACAGTCACGGCGTTCCGCATTTAGACGGATGTGTGACACGATTTGACTGCACCACGGAACGGGTGATGGACGGCGGGGATCATTCGATCATCTTGGGCCGCGTTCAACGTGCACATGTTCAAACGGCCCGTCCTTTGGCGTTTTGCACCGGACGGTTTGGAAGCATGAGGATCGTCACGTAACTGATTGAAGTTACTTCAATTCATCAGAATATTTGCGCGCTCAAACTGAACATCAACCACCTGACCATCGTCATAGGTCAATTGCACATCAACCGTGTTCACCGACTTTAAATCAAAGCGTACAAAGGGCAAAACATCCGTGGCTTTAATGGCATTTGGCTGCGCCTCACCCTCGTAACAGGGTTCTGCATCAAACGCCTGACGATCACCGCCATTGACCTGATAGCTGATGCCATCAAGACCGCAGCGCCACGCCAAAAGATGCGTGAAATACAACAGATCCTGCCCATCATATTCGCGCAGCGCCACCCAATTGCCTTTGGTTGCCTCAAGAATTGGGCGCACTTCATCTGCCGTAGTGAATTGATCCGCAGTTGCCCCCCCAACAGAGGCCGCCAAAAAGACACTGGCCAAAACACCCCCCAGAACTGTTTGGCTTTTCATCATTTTGTGCATCATCAACGTCACCTTTCACATCAAGCATATTCCCGCACATTCGAAGGAAAGCGGCGGTTTCGCCCCCTTTCCAAACCCGCAGGATCTGACCTATACTGCCCGAAAAGAACAGGGCGAGCAAAGACCAATGGCTAAATCGGCGAAAAAGCAGATAAAATCGACCAAATCGGTTCAACAAAACGCCCCGGTGGCGCCCCCCCCCTTAGCCGCGCCCAAAAATGCGAAAACGTCCAGATCTGCGGGATCAAAGCCAAACAAAAGCGCGACAGCTTCTAAAGATTTCAATATCTTAATCATCGGCCAAGCCGGTCGCCTGTCGTATGAGGCGTTGCTGTTTGTCGCCTCATTGCGCAGCTCTGATCCTGATTTCAAAGGTCGGGTTTTTATCGGCGAACCCCAGCCGAGCGAACGCTGGCCGCATGATCCGCGCATTCGCCCCTTGGTGCGTGAGGCGTTGGAAAATCTTGGTGCGGAAATCCTGCCGTTTCAAAACCAGCATTTTGGCGCAAGCTACCCCAATGCCAACAAAATCGAAGCGCTGATGGAGCTGCCCAAAGGTGCGCCTTTTGTGTTCTTTGACAGCGACACGGTGATCACGGGGAAACTGTCTGACATCGCGTTTGATTTTGACCGCCCCTCTGCCTCAATGCGGCGTGAAAACACTTGGCCAAAGCTTGAGCTTTATGGTCCGGGCTATGGCGAGACGTGGAAATCCCTTTATGACAAGTTTGGTTTGGATTTTGACGCCTCGCTTGATCTGTCTCAGCCGGATGAACATTGGGAACGCTACATGTATTTCAATGCCGGGTGGTTTTTCGGCGCGTGTCCGCATGAATTTGGCGCGCGGTTCATGGAGTATGCGCTGGCAATCCGCGATGACGCGCCAGAGGCATTGGTGTGCCAAGAGAAATTCCCCTGGCTGGATCAAATTGCGCTTCCCCTTGTGATTTCATCTTTTGGGGGCGGGCGACCGGGCGCGGAGCTTAACGGATTGGATGGCGATGTCAGCTGTCATTGGCGCATTTTGCCCCTAGCCTATGCGCGCGAAGCGGACCGGGTCATTGATGTGATTGAAACGGTTTCTGCGCCCAATAAGCTTAAGAAAATCTTTAAAGAATACGAACCGATGCTGCGGATGATCTATCAAGGGCGGGGACAAAAGGTCCGCGCGATGTTTGATAGAAACAACCTGCCGCGCCGCGAACAGATGATCCGCAACCGGATCAAACGCGAAGGCTTTTGGATGCGCTGATCAGCTAGCGAAGACGCGGTCCATGTCTTTGAACCCTTTGACTTCGATAGGATTTCCAGAAGGGTCGCGGAAAAACATGGTCCATTGCTCGCCGGGCTCGCCTTTAAACCGAGCGGTCGGCGCGATCACCCAATCCGTCTTGGCCGCCTCAAGCCGGTCTGCCAATTCCCGCCACTCATCATAGGGCAACACAATTCCAAAATGCGGCATCGCCACCATATGCGCCCCAACGCGCCCCGTGTCCGAGGTGTCAAATGGGGTGCCAAAGTGCAGACTAAGTTGGTGGCCAAAAAAGTTAAAATCCACCCAAGTTTCAGTGGACCGCCCCTGTTTACAGCCCAGAACATCGGCATAAAACCTCTGCGCGGCGTGCAGGTCAGTCACATGGATGGCAAGGTGGAATGGGGTCAACATCATGGATCCTTTCGTGGGGCAATGCCCCTATCGCATTTGGCCCAAGCGCAAGACAAGCCCTAATAAAGTTACGTGCATTTTGAAAGGCTTGAGGTACATCAAGGAATTCGGATATTTCATATCACATTATACCCGCATTCAGGCGCCCACCTGGGCAGCACGCAAATAAAACCAAGGCGCTGCTGGCGGGATGATACAGATCCGGTTGTGATCGGCGCTTGACGAGACGGCCATTTGGCCTGGGGCGTGGCATTTCATACATCCCCGTCGCGCCCCAAAATATTCACCCGAAATCCCGCTGGTTTTGGGAATTATTTCCCCGCCCAATTCTCAACCACGAAAAAACCGCGCTAACACACCCTCTACGGCGAACGCCCCGTTGAAGCCCTGCGTCCTTTCCCCTAGCCTGCCCGCAACGATGGTAAGGGAGAATTCCATGTCAGATGAACGCCAATTGGGCTTTGATACGTTGCAAATTCACGCGGGCACCGAGCCGGATCCCGCAACAGGTGCCCGTCAGGTGCCGATTTACCAAACCACCGCTTATGTGTTCAAAGACGCAGATCACGCGGCGCGGTTGTTTAATCTGGAAGAGGTCGGATATATCTATTCCCGCCTCACCAACCCCACCGTTGGCGCCTTGCAAAACCGCATTGCGGCGCTTGAGGGTGGTGCGGGCGCAGTCTGCTGTTCGTCCGGTCATGCGGCACAAATCATGGCGCTTTTCCCGCTGATGGCGCCGGGCCTGAACATCGTGGCCTCAAACCGTCTTTATGGCGGCACGGTCACCCAGTTCACCCAAACCTTCAAACGGTTCGGCTGGGAAGCCAAGCTGGTGGATTTTGATGATCCAGCCGCTGTGGAAGCTGCCATTGACGACAACACCCGCGCGCTTTTTTGCGAAAGCCTTGCCAACCCCGCCGGCGTGCCCACCGACATTCCTGCGATGGCGGCGATTGCCGACAAAGCCGGTGTGCCGTTGATTGTTGATAACACCGCCGCGACGCCATATCTCTGTAACCCCATTGAAATGGGCGCGACACTTGTTGTGCATTCCACCACCAAATATCTGACCGGAAATGGCACAGTGACCGGCGGCGCGATTGTGGACAGCGGCAAGTTTGATTGGATGGCATCCGACAAATTCCCATCGCTCAGCCAGCCAGAACCCGCCTATCACGGCATCACCTTTGGCGCAGCCCTTGGTCCGATGGCCTATACATTCCACGGCATCGCCATTGGTTTGCGTGACCTTGGCATGACAATGAACCCACAGGCGGCGCATTACACATTGATGGGGATCGAGACCCTGTCGCTGCGTATGGAAAAACACGTTGAGAACGCGCAGAAAGTGGCCGAATGGCTTGAAGCGGATGATCGCACAGACAGCGTGTCTTATGCCGGTCTTGCCTCATCGCCTTATCACGCGCTTGGCAAGAAAGTGTTCCCCAAGGGCACTGGTGGGTTGTTCACCGTCGGTGTGAAGGGCGGCTATGACGCTTGTGTAAAGCTGGTCGACAGCCTGAAGCTGTTCAGCCACGTGGCCAACCTTGGCGACACACGTTCGTTGATCATCCATTCGGCATCCACCACCCACCGCCAGCTGTCCCCTGAACAGCAGGACGCGGCGGGGGCTGGCGCCAATGTGGTACGCATTTCGATCGGCACGGAAAACGCAGAGGATATCATCGCAGATCTGGATCAGGCACTTACCGCCGCGACCAGCTAAGACTTACGCGTATACTTAGAAAATGGCCGCCATTCTGAGCGGCCATTTTTATATTTATCAATGGTTTAAATGGAAAAGTTAACCCTATTCAACCAGTTCAAATTCCATTTGCACCTGCGCATGCACCTCTGTTTCCCCAGCGGCGACCGGCATTGCCGAGGCTTCCGCCATTCCCCGCGCCATCATGATCGGCGGGCGCGCAGGCGTCATGCCATGGGTTAACATGGTCACCTTGCCCAAGGTCATCCCCGCCGCCTCTGCCAGCAACATCGCATCACGGCGCGCGTCTTTCACAGCGGCCTGCATGGCCTGTTCAGACAGGTCTTTCCGGTTGGAAATGTCAAAGCTCAACCCGCCAAATTCGGTGGCACCCGCCGTCAGAACCTTGTCCAGAACGCTGCCAATCTGATCAACCTCATAAAGTGTGACGGTCAAAGTCGACTGCGCCTGATAGCCGAGTTTCTTAGGCGCCCCTGACCCAGAATAATCCAACTGCGGCGACAAGGACAGCTGAGTGGTTTGCATGTCTTTGGCACCAATTCCCACCTCTGATAACTGCCCCATCACCTTGGTTAAAACCTCGGCAACGGCACGGCTGGCGGCAACGGCTTCTTTTGCATCCTGCCGCACCCCAAGCTGAAGCCGCGCCATGTCCGGCACGGCGGACACACGCGCCTCGCCGGTGACGCGCAAGACGGCCAAATCATCGGCAAAGGCTGGCACCGGGCCAAATGTGCAAAGCGAAATCGCGAAAATACCTAATAATCTCTTCATGTTACTCTCCTGATTTCTTTTAGTTTGCGCCAATTGTCGCCCTATTCAATCGAAAGCCCCACGCCCCCTTCCCATGGGCAAAAACCTGCTATAGTTTCAAGGCGGTGGCAGAAGAAGTATGACCAATTTCCCGCGGATCATTTTGGGAAACAGGTTGGGGTATTATTGTGCTGTGACCGCATGTTTGGCCCGAATATTTGGCCCGGACGTGTGAAATGTGCATAAGTTGGTCACAGAAATTAGGGATGAGACACGGGAATGAAGCCGAATTTTGCGCTGGATCTGACCCATGATGGCATCAGCCTTTTGCATCGCGGCAAAGGCGGTTGGTTGCTTGTGGATGAAATCCGCCTCGACGACCCCGAACTGACAGCGCGCCTTGGCGTGATGCGTCAAAGGGCTGTGGATCTGGAAAGCGGTGGCTTTACCAGCCAATTGATCATCCCCGCATCGCAAATCCTGTTCACCACAATGACCGCCCCCGGTCCGGATGACGTCACCCGCGAAGCGCGTATTCGCGAAGGTCTTGTGGGCCTCACCCCCTACGCGGTTGAGGATCTGGTGTTCGATTGGCAGCCCGACGGCGATATGGCCTATGTGGCGGTCATTGCGCGCGAAACCCTTGCTGAAGCTGAAGCATTTGCGCTTGATAATCGATTGAATCCAATTTGCTTTTCGGCACGTCCGCATGGGAATTTCGGTCGGGAAGCCTATTTCGGTGTGACCTCTTGCGCCGGGCAATTCCTGCGCAAAGGGTCAAAGATTGCCCCTGACAAGCGCCCGATCCCCGAGCTGATGGGAACGGGTGTCGCACTCCCAGATGTTCCCGTTCTGGCGGATCCCGTTTCTGCGCCTTCACTCCCTGAAAAGAGCGCTCCGAATGACGCCGGTCAGACGACCGAAGCGGGCATGTTGGAAACACCGGACATACCTAAGCCGGACTTAGACCAGAAGGTGACCCCATCAGCGGCCCCATCTGCGACCAGTGACGGCGCCAAACCAGCAAAGCTTGGCGGCAGCACAAAAGGCCCAAACACCCCGCCCGTCCCCAAGGGTGTGCAAGACGCCCCAGCACTTGCCCCATTCCCACCGGGTTTTGAACCGAAAGAGGATGGAAAGCGGCGTGATCCGGTTTTGCCAACTCAGCCGCCGATTACAATTCCACCAAACGCACCTGCCCCGTCCCCGGCACCACAAAACACCCCCATCTCGCAAAGCGTCCCCATCTCGCAAAGCGCCCTCGCCCCACAGGCGGCAACGGCCGGTGACACAGCGCGCAAAGTACCCGCATCTCAGGCCAAGGCCAAGCTTGAGGGGGCCGAGAAACCGCACCCAACCCCAACAGGGCCGCCAAAACCCGCACCGGATGTGGCGCCCTCTTTCTCGACACGTCGATCAACAGACCCACAGCCTGACACGGATCCCAACGCTGCGGCAGCCAGCCAACGCATTGAGCCGCGCATCCTTGTGGCCCCACCAAGTTCTGGGCGCGATGTCGGGCGCCCCGCGCACCCGCAAAAGCAGGCGCATGTGCCTGTGAATGCCCCAACTGTTGTCGGAAATGACGAAAAGGCCAGCACGCGCGCCCCTAAAAAGCGCACTGCGGACGCGGCAAAGCGCAAGCTGAAAGACGCCGCACGAAAGGGGCTTTCGGGGGGCTTGGCCGGGGCAACGGGGGCGGTGACTGCGGCATCGGCCCTTGCCAGCCGCACAGCAAAGGCATTGCCCAAACGCAACAAAGCCGAAGTGTCTGAAACGCCAATCGCGCGCGCAGATGACGCGATGTCCGTGGCAGGGCCTGTCCCGGATACCCTGCCGCACGCAACGCTCACCCCACGCAACAACTCTCGCACGCGCAATCGCAAAGACGCAGGTTCAAGCCCAACAGCCAAAGAGGCAGAGGCGCTGACGATCTTTGGGGCACGCGCACAGCAAGATGTGGGCGGAAAGCCCAAGTTCCTTGCGCTTTTTCTTGTCCTTGGGTTGCTTTTGCTGATGGCGGTTGTTGCCGTTTGGTCGATGTTTTTCTTGTCTGAACAAAGCACCGGCCTGTTCCCCGATCGCGAAGATCAGTTTGAAAGCGCGATCACAACAGCACCCAACAACCAAACTGGGGATAGGGTTGCGCGCGCCCCGGACATAGACCCGGCCGAGGCGGATCAGTTTAGTGAATTTGATCCCGATGCCCCCTTAGAAGGGGACGCGGGCCTTTCTAATGTGGATCCAGACACCGATCCTGCGCTGGCTGAAGTCCAAGATCCGGCTGTCATTTCAGAACCTTTATCGCCAGAAGCGGCCGAAACAAAATATGCCGCCACAGGAATTTGGGAACGCGCGCCGGATCCTTTGGCCGACCCAGAGGCGGGGCGCATTGATGGGCTTTATGTGGCCTCTATCGACCCCAAAACCACTGGCCAAGACGCGGTTGCGCTTCCGTCTGATCAGTTGGCGGCCTTTGAGAACAAACCTGCGGATATTCTGGCCCCTCCGCCCAGTGGAACGCGATTTGATTTAGATGAGCGCGGGTTGGTGCGCGCAACACCAGAAGGCAGTTTGACGCCAGAGGGCGTGTTGGTCATTGCCGGGCGCCCCAGTTTGGTGCCAGCAGAACGCCCCGGCGGAACAGACCCCGAAGCCACCGACCAACCTGAAGCTGAACCCGAAAGTACCCTGCCCCGCATTCGCCCACGCAGCCGCCCTGAGGGGCTGATTGAAAGCAACGAGCGAGAGCTTTTCGGCGGGCGGTCCCGCAGTGAGTTGGCCGCTTTGCGCCCGGCCCCACGGCCACAATCCATTACGGCCTTAACAGAGCAAGCCGCCGCGATTTCTGATGCCATTTCTGATGCCGCAATTGATGACGCTGCCGCTGCGGCCGCCGCGGCGGTCACGGCGCCCACACAGTTGGCTGTTGCGCGGTCACCAGAACCTAGGTCACGCCCAAAAGGGTTTCAAAAACTGGTAGAGGCTGCGCGTGCGTCAGATGCCTCTGACGGATCCGTCGTTGTCGCGGCCGCCCCGCGCAATCAAACGGTTACGCCCAAGATCCCAACGCGCGCGTCTGTTGCCAAGCAAGCAACGATTAAGAACGCCATCCCATTGCGAAAGGTCAGCCTTATTGGCATCTATGGCAGCGCGTCCAAGCGCCGTGCTTTGGTGCGGTTAAAGTCTGGTCGCTATGTCAAAGTTGGCGTTGGCGACAGGTTGGATGGCGGCAAGGTTGTGTCGATCTCTGCAAGCAAGCTGGTTTATCAAAAGGGATCACGGTCCAACACCTTGCAGATCCTACCGTTCAGCTAATCGGCCTGTTGGGTGGTTTGGGTCAAGTCCCACTAGAAAACAACCGCCCCATCAGGCGCGGCTGTTGCCGTGAGTGGTCTTTGTTTTCAGGGACTTTGGTGTTACGCCACATCCCCGAGCTCACCGTTTTCAATCTGTTCACGTTCTATCGATTCAAACAGAGCTTTAAAATTGCCCTCGCCAAAGCCATCATCGCCTTTGCGTTGGATAAATTCGAAAAAGATCGGGCCAATCACGGTTTTTGAAAAGATTTGCAAGAGGATGCGGGTTTCACCGCCGCCAACAACCCCTTCACCGTCGATCAAGATACCATGTTTCATCATCAGGTCTTTGGGTTCGTCATGGCCCGTGACACGATCATACGACATGTCGTAATAGGCTTCATTTGGGCCGGGCATAAATTTCAGCCCCCGATCCGCAATTGCGGCCACGGAACCATAGATATCCTCGGTGCCCACGGCGATATGCTGAATACCCTCGCCTTTATACTTTTTAAGATAGGCCACAATTTGGCCGGTCTCGCCGCGGTCTTCATTCAACGGGATACGGATCTTGCCACAGGGTGAGGTCAGCGCGCGAGAGAACAGCCCGGTGAATTTGCCCTGAATGTCGAAAAAGCGGATTTCTTCAAACCCAAACAGATCGCCGTAAAACTTGAACCACACATCCATATTGCCCTTAAAGACATTGTGGGTGAGATGATCGAGATAATAGAACCCTTCGCCTTTGGGATAAGCATCCGCCACCCAGTCAAATTCAGTATTATAGGCGCTTTCTTCATGGTACTGGTCGATGAAGTAAATCAGGCTGTCCCCAATGCCATAAATCGCTGGCACGTCAAGCGATTTACCTTTGCCTTCATAGGGCTTTGCCCCCATTTTCACCGCATGATCAAAGGCATGCTGGGCATCCACAACGCGCCAGCCCATAGCCGAAGCACAGGGTCCATGTTCTTGGCTGAATTTCTCGGCCTGACTGCCGGGTTCCATGTTGATGAGATAGCTTACATCGCCTTGTTGCCACAGCTCGACGTTGCGGGTTTTGTGGTTGGCCGTGTGGGAAAAGCCCATTTTTGCAAACACATCGCGCAGCTCTTGTGGCTCGGGGTGGGCAAATTCGACAAACTCAAAACCATCTGTGCCTGCGGGGTTTTTCTCTGAAATCATGGCGCGTGGCGCATCGTGGGGGAACGGACCCATTGGGATCTCCTTATTCGCAATTCTTAACCTGTGAAGAGGATAAGGGAACGCCCAAACGGAAAGTGCGCATATATCGGCAGAAGGCATAGAAATTTGCGGGTAAATTACATCTTTGCTATACATCTCGCACAATTCCCGCACGAAAGGCGCTTTCCGTGTCAAACTTAGACCAAATAGATTCCCGGCTTCTTGAAGCGTTGCAAAAGAACGCCCATCTCACCGCGCAAGAGCTGGGCGATGTTTTGAACCTGTCACCCAGCCAAGCGGGGCGGCGCAGGCAGCGGCTGGAAGAACAGGGGTTCGTCACTGGCTATTCTGCACGGCTTGACCCAATGAAACTGGGCCTGTCGGTGCAAAGCTTTGTTCAGGTGGAAATGGCCAGCCATGCGCCCGAGGCGGCACAGGCCTTTGCACAGCTAATTGACACACGCCCCGAGGTGATTTCAGCCTGGACCCTAACCGGGGCCTCCGATTATCTTTTGCGGGTGTTTTGCAGCGATCTTTCCGCGCTCAACCGGTTGATTCACGACGTCTTATTACCCCATCCATCAGTGTCACGGGTGCAAAGCCAGATTGTTATGAACCAGTTAAAGGCAGACGCCCCATTGCCCACGCCATAAACGAAGAACACGCGAATAAGAACCATATTTCTTGCCCCTGTTAACCAACGGGGAAGGTCTGACAGCTAAGTTTAAGACAATAGACCTAGAGAGTGGAATGCCCCTGTGAGCTTTGTTGATTGCCGCGCCAATATTCGTCCTGAAACCGGAGAAGCACCATTTCATCTGGACGAGATATTCTTTTCTCGTACAGATGACCGAGGGATCATTCTGTCTGGCAATTTCGTCTTTCAACGTGTGGCACATTACGAATGGGATAAACTTATTGGGAAACCCCACAGCGTGATCCGCCATCCCGACATGCCACGTGGTGTTTTTTGGAAAATTTGGTCCGAATTGAAAAGTGGCAATTCAATTGGGGGCTATGTCAAAAACCTCTCGAAAGATGGGCTATATTACTGGGTCTACGCGGTCATGGTGCCCTTTGGGGATGGGTATCTATCCGCACGGATTAAACCCACTTCGGAAACCTTCGAAAAGGTCGAAACCCTCTATGCTGAACTACGACATGAAGAAACCGAAAATGGCCTTGAACCAGAAGACAGTGCAAAATTGCTACGTGAAAAAATCAAAGCATTGGGGTTTGATGGCTATGAACACTTTGCGTCTTTCGCATTGTCAGAAGAGCTATTATCGCGCGCGGCCAAGCTCAACACCCCCCCGGATCGCGAAATAACCGACTTTCGCAACATGATTGATCTGGCGGAAGAATTAACCCAGCAGACTGGCCTTTTGACCAATCAATTCGAGGCCATGCGCACCATCCCACATAATCTGCGTGTGATTGCCTCGCGACTGGAACCCACAGGTGGGCCGGTGTCCACGCTGTCTCAAAACTACGGCACGATGTCGCGCGAGATGTCTCAGTGGTTTGCCACCCATGTGTTAGGGGAAAGCAGCAACTTTTCCACCATCAAAGGGTCCGTTCAAAAAGCGCTCACGCTGGCGGGCATGGCGCGTATTTTGGGCGAAACAGTCGAGAAAATGCGAGATGAGCGTCGAAGTCTAGGAGGGGTAGTACACAACGATGAACGCCAGTTGTTGCAACAAATCGAGACATCCTATCGCAAAAAATGCACAAACTGCTATAATGAAGTGATCCATGAGGCCGATCGTATCACCAAGGCGTGCGAGGTCATGAACCGCCATATTCTTGGCCTGTCGACCACACGCGTAATGTGTAAAATCGAAAGCGCCCGCCTGCCAGATGCAGGGGACGCTTTGAATGATATTATCACACAGCTGATGACATTTCAGGAACGGATCAAATCACAACTTGATCGCATTGGTCGGCTCAGTGATGAAATTCAACAGCTTCGCGGCTGATTTCCAAAAATTGCACGTCATCTTCACCACAAACACAGGCCGTAAACGTCAGCGTGGCGTGCATCAGCTGTCAGAAACACCCGCTTCCGCAAAAGTGGCCATTCCAGAGTGACAGGCGATTGCGCCTTTCAAAATACCGATTGCCAGAGCAGCCCCCGACCCTTCGCCAAGACGCATGCCAAGCGACAATAATGGCTCTTTGTCCAATGCGGCCAGCACACGCCCATGCGCGGCCTCTGCCGACTTATGCCCAGAAACGGCGTGATCCAATGAACCCGGCACAGCTTTGTCCAGACACAACGCAGCTGAAGAACAGATAAACCCATCTAAAATAACGGGAATTCCTTCGACTCGCGCCCGCGCAATGGCGCCTGCCATCCCAGCAACTTCGCGCCCCCCTAGGCAACGAAGGGCCTCAAGCCCATTCTCAGAAGCCGAAGGATTGGCCGTCAAACCCTCTGCAACCACCTGCGCTTTCAAAGCGATGCCCGCATCATTCACGCCAGTTCCGCGCCCGGTCCAATCAGCGGCCTCACCGCCCAAAAGCGCATAAGCGATGGCCGCAGCTGAGGTCGTATTGCCGATCCCCATTTCGCCCGTGACCAACAGATCCGCCTTTGGGTCGACAGCATTCCAACCGGTTAAAAGTGCTGCAACAACCTCAGCTTCGCTCATGGCAGGGCCTTGGGTGAAATCCACTGTTGGGCGGTCAAGCTCCAGTGCATGCACGTCCATTTTAGCACCAAATGCTTTGGACAGCTGGTTGATCGCAGCCCCCCCATGCTGGAAATTCAGCACCATTTGTTCAGTCACTTCGGCGGGGAACGCGGAAACACCGCGCGCGGTAACACCATGGTTTCCTGCAAAAACAACGACTTGTGGAGCGCTCAATTCGGGCCGACCGGTGCCGCGCCAGCTGCCGTACCAAATTGCCAGGTCTTCCAAGCGGCCTAAAGCACCGGGGGGTTTGGTCAATTGGCCATTGCGTTCTTCTGCCGCCTTTTGGGCGGCACCATCAGGGCCAGACGCGCCCGCGAGCGTGGCCTTAAACTCTGTAAGTGTTGAAAAAGCCTGACCTGTCATAACCCGATCCTTGATTGATTCCTCTTGCCCTCCTCTTTACCGATGACAAGAGACCCGAACCAGAGCGCAAGAGACCAAAAATGGCGAAACACGACACCCCCCTTATTCAGATGATTGACCTGCCCGCTGCATTGGGCCTGCTGACACGATTGCCCATTCCCGTGAACACCGAACAGGCCACAACCAGAGGCGCGCATGGTGCCTGGGCCTGGCCCCTGGTCGGAGCTGTTGTCGGCGCCATGTCGGGGTTGGTTGCGCTGGTGTTAATGACCCTTGGCCTGCCCCTGCCCTTGGCCGCTGTCTTTGCGCTGGCGGTTCAGGTTTTGATCACGGGGGCTTTGCACGAAGACGGGCTTGCGGACACGGTCGATGGCCTGTGGGGGGGGTACACCCCTGAACGACGCCTAGAGATCATGAAAGACAGCCATATTGGTGCTTATGGCGTGATCGCCGTGGCCCTATCGCTGTTTATCCGTGGTGTGGCTTTGATGGCGGTGCTGGCCGCCCCCTTTTCAATTACCTCGCTGATGGTGGTTGGGATGCTCAGTCGAGTGCCGATGCTGTTGTTACTGGCGGCGATGCCAAATGCGCGCGGCACGGGGCTGTCGCAATCCGTGGGGCGCCCCGGCCGCAAAACCGCAGTCTTTGGCACGGTTTTGGCGTTTGCACTGGCCGTTTTGATGATTGGCACGGCCGTTTTGCCAATCGCCATCTGGGTCAGTATCACAACAATCGGATTGGCGGCGATCGCCAAAGCCAAAATCAAAGGACAAACTGGGGACATTCTGGGCGCCAGTCAACAATTGGCTGAAATTGCGGCCCTATGTGTGCTGGCCAGCCTTGCGGCCTAATTTCAATAAAAAACCGCCGCTTAAATCCAGATGATCCAAGCGGCGGTTGCGTGTTGCAGGCACGAATCTTAAAAATGTCTGCTACAAATTAAAGGCGAGCATAGCCCAATTACGCGGCAGCAGCACGTGACATCAGCACATCGCTGACTTTTTTCTGTGCGGCCAGCTCGTCCCCACCACCAACGGCGGCAACTTCGCGGGTCAAACGTTCAAGTGCTGCTTCATAAAGCTGACGTTCAGAATAGCTTTGCTCGCGTTGATCATCGCTGCGGTGCAAATCACGCACAACTTCGGCAATCGCAATCAGATCACCCGAGTTGATCTTCTGTTCATATTCCTGCGCACGACGCGACCACATGGCGCGTTTCACACGGGCTTTACCCTTCAGTGTGTCCATCGCTCTGGACACTTCAACATCGCTGGCCAAGCCGCGCATGCCAACTTCGGTCGCTTTGTGGGTCGGAACCCGCAGGGTCATCTTGTCTTTTTCAAAGGAAATGACGAACAATTCCAATTCGATACCAGCGATTTCCTGTTCTTCAATCGAGACGATCTTGCCCACCCCATGCGAAGGGTAAACGACATATTCGTTCGGGCGGAAATCAAGCTTTTTCTTGCTCATTCGGTCTTCCTTTACAGCTTTTGTACAGCTCTTGGTACACAGTCAGGGGGGCATCAGCACCGTTCAAAGACGAAAAAGCATTTCGGGGGTGCAATGGCACCCTCGGAAGGCGTGATTTGAACGGAACGTACCGGAGCATGGACAAGGCAAGTCGTGCGCATTTTGGCACGGCAAAGCGAGATACCGGCGATGGGTCCTAACTGTTAGTTCGATTAGTATAACAGAAAAACACCCTATACAAAAGCGCTACAGTACCGAAATCGAGTTTATCTGTTTTACATCAACAGCTTGCGGCTAAAATTTCAGATGATTTTCTGGGCAAAACTCAATATCGGGGCGAATCACTCTTCACGCGCCCCTCGACTGTTCATCCGGCAAAACCATCTGGCCCGAGGCAGTCCCCTGGCCCAGCCAAGCACCCAACCATCACTCAGCGGCGGGCGCTTCTGAGAAATGCGTTTCCAGCTTACCCTCTTTACCGTCCAGCTCTTCAGCGTCGGGCAATGGGTCTTTGCGTTCCACAATAACCGGCCACAGCTCGGAATACTTGCGGTTGAATTCAACCCATTTCTCGGTGCCCGGCTCTGTATCCGCACGGATCGCATCCGCAGGGCATTCCGGTTCACATACACCGCAATCGATACATTCATCCGGGTGAATTACCAGCATGTTTTCACCTTCGTAGAAGCAGTCCACAGGGCAGACTTCTACACAATCGGTGTATTTGCAGGCGATGCAATTGTCTTGAACAACGTAGGTCATGTTGCGTCCTCAAACCTTAAGCTATGCCCCACTTATTTCAGCAGGCGCAATCAATCAAGCGGGTCACGCTTTGTTTTCATCAAGTTGCGACGATCTTTCTTACTTGGTCGTCCCTTGCCGTCAAATTTTGGCGCGCTGGCCTCGGCTGGTGGAATTTCGTTCCGCGCAGGCGGCGGTGATAAATCCTCATAAAGCGCCTGTGCCTCGGGCGCAGGACCCCGCCGGGTTGATAACGCGACAATCTTAACGACTCGCACATGCGGCCCTTGGGCAAAGGTCAGCACATCACCAGGCCCGATTTGATACGCCGCTTTGGCCTGTTTTTCACTGTTCACCCGCAGATGCCCGCCCGTGATCAGCTTGGTGGCAAGCCCGCGTGTTTTGAAAAACCGCGCATGCCAAAGCCATTTATCCGCCCGCATTTTGGGGGCCGCACCGCCGCCCCCAAAATCCTTCTCAGACATTTACTTCTTGTCCTTTAGCGCCAGCAAGGCGGCAAAGGGATTGTCCGGGTCAATGGCTTTTGCTTTGCCTTTGTGGGCCGGACCAGAGGTATAGGTCTTGGGTTTGTTGTCACGCGGGCCCGGCTTGCCGCCGCGACGTGGGCCACCTTTTGGCCCCGCTTTACCGCGCGGCTTGTCGCCATCACCACGAGGTTTGCCACCTTGCGGTTTACGCCCGCCTCGGTTGCCGCCTGCGTTTTCTGCGCCCTCGGCACCTTGTCCGCCGCGCGGGCCACCACGTTGTCCGCCCCCTTGGCGGCGATTGAAACCGCCCCAGGTAAAGGTAAAGAAGCTTTCCATTTCTGGCGCCGCCTCTTCGGCAGTTTCGGTGACAACAGGTTCTGCTGACGGTTCAGCGGGAGTTTCAGCGACCGCTTCGGCTTGCGCTTCTGGGGCTACAGCGTCCTCGGACGGGGCTTCCACAGGTTCTGCTGAGGCCTCTGGGGCGACGTCAGCAGGCTTGGCTTCTGCCTCAGCGGCTTCCGCTTTCACCTTCACCCGCTCGCCTTTTTCGGCTTTATAGCCAAGGCCTTGCATAAGATCGGCGAATTGTTCCAACGTCATGCCGGTGATCGACAGCATATCCGCTTTGGCTTCAAAACCACCACGGCTGTCTTCGGTGCGCAGCTGATCAGCCAAACGTTCCAGCATATCAATGCGAATCGCGCGGGTGCCTGAGGGGCGATAGCCCGACAACAAATAGGCCGACGGATCGACGGCTTCGATCACAGGAATGGTCACCAGACCCGCGGGCGGTGCTTCTGGAAATTCTTGCAAATCAGTCCAAAGCGAATGCAGCACAAGGCGCAAACGGGTTGGAGCAGGCTTAAGCAGAAGCGGCATAAAGATGGTGAACTGACCAAAGCGAATGCCATGTTTGCGCAAGGATCCACGCGCGTCTTGATCAAGGTCTTTGACCTCGGCGGCAACCTTGTCGCGGGCAATAATGCCCAGTTCTTCAACCATGCGGAAGGCAAATCCGCGCGCCATACCGGTCAGCGCTTCGTCTTTTTGCATGTTGGTCAGCGGTTCAAACAAGGCCGCAACTTTGCGATCAATAAAGTGCTGCAAGCGGCGCGTGACCTTTTCAGACACGTCTTCGCCGGCTTCTTCATCGACAAAAGCAGCCACACGGGGACGCATAATATCGTCGCCTTTGACCAGCTTGCCCACCGCATGTTCGCCCCACATCAGGCCGCCCTGTTCGGTAAAGTCCAGCTCGGTATCCGGCGCATTATAAAAGCGGTCCGCCCTAAGGTGGAATTCTGGCGCGAGCGCCTTTAGGCCTGCTGCGCGCAGCGTCTTGGCCTCCTCCGGGCTTTGCGAGGCATCCTGGCTAAACCGGAACCCTTCCAGACGACCAACCAATTGGCCCTCTACAGTCACTTCACCCTTGTCATTCACGTCAGCCACGAGGCTCTCCTTCTGCTTCAACCGGCGCAAAAGCACAGATGTGCGCCGATCAACAAATCTTTGGGTCAATGCATTGTGTAATGCATCCGACAGGCGGTCTTCTACAGCACGCGTGGCCCCGCGCCAATGGGCAACATCACGTAACCAATCGCGGCGTTGCGCCACATAGGTCCAGGTGCGGATAAACGCCAAGCGTTTCGACAATGTGTCAATGTCACCGTCGCTGCGATCAATGCGTTTAATCTGCCGGGCAAACCAATCTTCGCGGATCTCGCCATGTTGGTGCAAATCGTTGAAAAGCGAGGTCACAAGACCGGCGTGTTCACCGTGGCTGATGCCGCGAAAATCAGGAAGGCGGCACACCTCCCACAAGAGTTTGGTCGAGGCACCATCTGTGGCCCGCGCCATTACCTCTGCGTCTGCCGTCAGAGATTTCAGCGCGATCAGGTCGTCGGCGTCACGGGCGCGCACCAGATGTTCGTTCTGACTTGTTGCTTCAAGCGAGCGGATCAACGCCTCTGGCGTGCCAAATTGCAGATCGGCGTTGCGCCACATCAGTTTCTTTTGCGGCGTAAAGCGGTGGTTCATGATCGCCTCGGCGACCTCATCCGGCAAAGGCGGCGCCTCGCCCGTCACCCCAAACGACCCGTGGTTCATATGCCGCCCAGCACGTCCGGCAATTTGCGCCAATTCATGCGGGAAAAGCGTGCGCATCCGGCGGCCATCAAATTTTTCCAGCGCCGAAAAAGCCACGTGGTTAATATCAAGGTTCAGCCCCATCCCAATCGCATCAGTGGCAATCAGGTAGTCCACATCCCCATTTTGGTACATTTCAACCTGAGCGTTGCGGGTCCGCGGGCTTAACGCCCCCATGACAACAGCCACGCCCCCCTTTTGGCGGCGCATCAATTCGGCAACGGCGTAGAGATTATCAACTGAGAACCCAACAATCGCAGAGCGTCCCGGCATCCGGCTGATCTTTTTCGACCCACCATAAACCAGTTCTGAAAACCGTTCCCGGTGCAGAAATTCAACCTTTGGCACCAAGGCCGAAATCACACCGCGCATGGTGTCTGAGCCCAAGAACAGCGTCTCATGGGTGCCGCGCATATGCAGCAAACGGTCCGTGAACACATGGCCACGTTCAGGGTCACAAGCCAGCTGAATCTCATCAATGGCGACAAAATCGGTGCCCATTCCGGGGGGCATCGCCTCGACCGTGCAGACCCAATATTGCGCGCGGTCCGGCACGATACGTTCTTCGCCAGTGACCAGCGCCACCACGCTGGGGCCACGGATCGCCACCAATTTGTCATAGACTTCGCGCGCCAAAAGCCTGAGCGGCAGGCCAATCACCCCGGTACGATACCCCAGCATACGCTCAAGGGCATAGTGGGTTTTGCCGGTATTGGTCGGCCCCAAAACAGCCGTAATCCGCGCGCCCGTACGTGCTGTATCAGAAACCATCAGCTTGCCCTGTTCGCGTAGGATTAGAATTAAAGGTCGGTGCTTTGCGCCGCATTGATCCGCGCCACAGCCTCTTTTACGTCTGGGTTTTGCGGATGTATAGAAAGGACTTGCTGATAGACATAAAGGGCGCGGTTTGGGTCATCCAATTCCTCTAGAATCACGCCAAGCCCCTCAAGCGCCCCGAAATGCCGAGGTTCCAGCGTCAACACCTGGGCCAAATCATCCAAGGCCACCCCAAGGCGGCCCGTGATAAAATGGGCGGCGGCACGCATATGCCAGCCTTCGGCAAAATTCGGCGCATGATCCGTCAGCGCGGAAAAGTGATCAAGAGCAGCCTCAAGATCATCACGTTCCAGCGCTTTTCGCCCGCGATCAAGCAAAAGATCCATCGCATCAGAACCCGAGCGAGACCAGCGGGCTTCGATCTCTTGCTCAAGCGCTTGCCAATTGCTGTTATCCGCCTGTTTCAATTGCGTAAAAAGCGAGGGTAAATCATCGCGCTCCTGCGCCATTGCCCCAGCAGACAGCAGCAGGAAAAGCGCCAAGGCTTTTGGGAAATCAAAGCATTTCATACGCAATCTTACCCCTGCCTGCGCCTTAACGGCAATGGTTGAAAACAGAACGCCAGATCTTACATCTAATCACAGTTCCCATGCGTCAATACGCAGAATAGCCGTTTACGCCCGCGTAAAGCTTGCGTTAGCATTCCCGTCATACATATCGCCCAAACTGGGCCAAACAGGAGGACAACACGTGAGCGACGTGATCACCGCAGCAGTGGCTGCACTGAATGAAAAAATGTCTGGTGGATTTGATGCTGGATCAGCCAAATTCGTGATCGAAGGCGAAGGTGGCATTATTGTCGATGGCGATGGCGCACGTGCCAGCGACGACGACGCAGACGTGACCCTGATTGCGGCGCCTGATGTGTTTGAAGAGATGCTGTCGGGCAACCTGAACCCAACCACAGCCTTTATGACCGGTAAGCTGACCGTAGAAGGCAACATGGGTTTGGCCATGCAGCTTGGCGCAGTTCTAGGTTAAATTCAGCCCATAACGCGCTATTTATTATACCAAAAAGTGACTTCCATATGCAAGACGCCCCCCTATTTCATGAGATCACCAAAGGCCCCGCCAACGGCAAAGCCTATTGGGTGACGGCATCAGATGGGGTGCGCTTGCGTGTGGGCCATTGGCCCGCCAATATGGTTGCGGACAATGGGGGGGCGGAGAACGCCGCCCCTTCCCGGGGGACCGTTTTACTGTTTCCCGGCCGAACCGAATATATTGAAAAATATGGTCTGATTGCGTCAGAGCTGTGCGCGGATGGCTATCATGTTCTGATCCTTGATTGGCGTGGGCAAGGGTTGGCAGACCGGCCCGATCAGGATCGAGAATTGGGTCATGTTGGCCATTTTGACGAGTATCAACTTGATGTTGACGCGATGGTGGATCTTGGCCGCCACTTAAAGCTGCCGGAACCTTGGACCCTTTTGGGGCATTCGATGGGCGGCTGCATCGGGTTGCGTGCGCTTCATAATGGGCTTCCGGTCAAAGCTGCGCTCTTTTCGGCGCCCATGTGGGGCATTGAGATGGCCCCGCCGTTGCGCCCGATTGCCTGGGGCATTTCTTGGGCCGTGCATAAAACCCCTTTGGCAACGGCCCTGTCGCCCGGCACAAAGCGGGAAACCTATCTTTCCATTTCCCCCTTTAAAGGCAATGTGTTAACCACAGATGCCGAGATGTTTGGCTATATGGTGGATCAGGCCAAGGCGCATCCCGAACTGACATTGGGCGGCCCAACGCTGGGTTGGCTTTATGCCGCTTTGCGCGAAACGCAGGATCTGATGTCGCGCCCCGCCCCCGCCACCCCGGCCGTCACCTTTCTGGGCACGCAAGAACGCATCGTGAGAACGGGGCCAATCCACGCCCAAATGGCGAAATGGAGCAATGGGGATCTTGTCTTGGTGCAGGGCGCAGAGCATGAAGTCCTGATGGAGGCCAAAGCCATTCGGCAGCAAGTTTATGACGCTTTGCATGGCTTACAAAACGGTGCGCCCAAAGAGACACCCGTTTTCGCCTAATTGATTGGGCCACGAGCTTTAGGAAAGAAATTCAACCAGTTGCGCGGTGGATCCATCCAACCCGTCTGTTGATTTCTCGCCGATTAAGACAGGCTCTAATGCGGTGGCCAACACCTTGCCCAGCTCAACCCCCCATTGATCGAATGAGTTGATGCCAAGGATCACCCCCTCAACAAACACGCGATGTTCATAAAGCGCCACAATTTGCCCCAACATGCGTGGGGTCAGTTTGGGGTAGACCAAAGTGGTCGATGGGCGGTTGCCCGGAAACACGCGATGCGCGGCTTGGCGTTCCAATTCCGCCCCTTCAAACCCGGCACCTGCCATCAAATCCCGCGCCACATCTATGGGCCGCCCGACCATCAACGCCTGGGATTGCGCCAAACAATTGGCGGCAAGCAGGCGGTGTTGATGGGCCAAATTAGCCTCGTGACCCTCGCGCGCAATCATGAATTCACAGGGAACAATCTCGGTCCCTTGATGGATCAACTGGTAAAACGCGTGCTGCCCGTTGGTGCCGGGTTCGCCCCACACAACCGGGCCAGACACCACCGAAAGCGGTGTGCCATCCATCGCGACCCGCTTGCCGTTGCTTTCCATTTCCAGCTGCTGCAGATAGGCAGGAAGCCGTCCAAGTCGTTGATCATATGGCAAAACGGCACGGGTTGGATAGCCGCAAATCTGGTGATGCCACAGCCCGACCAAGGCCAACATCAGGGGAAGGTTCTCGCGCCCTTTGGCCGACCGGAAATGGGTGTCCATTACGCGCGCGCCGTCCAGCATTTCACCAAAACGCTCAGGACCAATTGCGATCATCAAAGACAGACCAATCGGCCCCCACATGGAATACCGCCCGCCGACCCAATCCTCAAACCCAAAGACACGTTCGCGCGCAATGCCCCATTCGCTGGTTTTCTCATCATTTGACGACAAGGCCACAAAATGCAGCCCGGCGGCGTCCTCGCCGACCTGACCAGCGATCCACGCACGGGCGGTTGCCGCGTTGGTCATCGTCTCGATGGTCGTGAAGGTTTTTGAGGCCACGATCACCAGTGTTTCCGCCGGATTTAACCCCGCCAAAGTGTCGGAAATATGGGCGCCATCGACGTTTGAGACGAAATGCACGCGCGGACCGTCATGATAAGGCGACAACGCGCGCACCGCCATGGCCGGCCCCAAATCCGACCCGCCAATGCCGATATTCACAACATCCGTAAACCGCCCGCCCGATGGGGTGCGAACCTGGCCTTTGCGCAGGCGATTTGCAAAATCTCCCATCCGTTTCAGGCTGTCTTGTACGCCGGGAATGACATCTTCACCGCCCACGACAATTTTACGCGCGGTTGAGGCGCGAAGGGCCGTATGCAGGACCGCCCGCCCTTCGGTTTCATTGATCACTTCGCCAGAAAACATCGCCTCTCGCCGGTCAGTCAAACCCGCCTCTTGGGCCAGTTCCAACAAAAGCGAGACCGCCTGATCGTCCAAAGACGTCTTGGACCAATCCAACACCATGTCCACAGCTTTGGTCGTAAAAGCCTCTGCACGTTTCGGATCCTCAAATAGGTCTTCTATTCGGCGGCCCTGAAGGGTGGTCCAATGTGCGGCAAGTGTTTCAAATGTCATATTATCCTCATTCTGCCCAATGCACGGTCATATCTTTCAAAACGGCTTTGATGGGCGCGTCTTGTGCGTCATCTGCTTCCATCGCGGTCGCCAAGGCGGCACGTTTTGCCGCGCCCTTGATCACGAGATGCTTGGTGAGCGCCGAATTGATCACCCGTGCGGTCAGGGTGATACGCGGCTCTGCTGCGCCCTCTGCCCTCATTGGCAAAAGGGCGGGGGCATTTGGCGACAAGGCTTTCGCCAGATTGTCAGCACCGGGAAACAGGCTGGCCGTATGCATATCTTCGCCCATGCCCAGCAAAACAACCGACAATGGCAACGCCGCTTCGACGCCCTGCGACAGCTCAGGCAAAACCGATGCGTCCATTGCCCCCACACGGTAAAGTGGGATCAGATTTGCGGCCGCTGCCCGATTGGTCAAAAGCCGTTTCCGCAGCAAAGCGGTGTTTGATCGCGGGCTGTTTTCCGGCACCCAGCGTTCATCCGTCAGCATCACATTCACCCGCGACCAGTCCAGATCCGCCGCACAAAGCGCATCAAAAATCGGGCCCGGCGTGGTGCCACCGGGCACAGCAAGGCTGGCCGTTTCACTGTGATCCAAGACAGACACCAATTCAGAGGCAATCACATCCGCAAGGTCCAGCATCATCATGTCTTGGTCGGGATAATCGATCAGTTTCATTCGCGCAGCTCCCTCCAGCGGCGGCCATCTTTGTGCAAGAGCATCAACGCCTCTTCTGGCCCGGATGAGAACGCATCATAGGTATGGGGCGTCTCGCGTCGCTTTTGCCATCCTTCGATGATTGGATCGGTCCAGGCCCAGGCGGCTTCAACCTCATCCCCGCGCATAAACAGCGTTTGATTGCCGCGGATCACGTCCATGATCAGGCGTTCATAAGCATCTGGCACATCCGCGACCTCTTCCCCAAGGGCTTCGGCGAAAGTCATGTCCAGCGGCACGTCGATCAGGCGCATGCCCCCCGGCCCCGGTTCCTTGATGGTAACCTTAAGGTCCATCCCTTCGTTGGGTTGCAGGCGGATCGACAGCTCATTGGCTGTTTGACCGGTGTCTTCTTCAAAAATCGAATGGGGTGGTTCTTTGAAACGGACCACAATTTCTGACATGCGCGCGCGCAGGCGTTTGCCGGTGCGCAGGTAAAACGGCGTGCCATTCCAGCGCCAGTTCGACACATGCAGCTTCATCGCCACAAAGCTTTCGGTTTTGCTGTCATCCGCTTCAGCATCATCGCGGTAGCTTGCCACATCGTCATTGCCAAGATACTGGCCACGGACAATGTCGTCAGGCTCCGCCGGATCCAACGCACGGATAACTTTAAGCTTTTCGTCGCGCACCGCGTCTGGGTCAAATTTCGATGGCGGTTCCATCGCGGTCAGGCACAACAGCTGCATCAGGTGATTTTGCACCATGTCGCGCATCGCACCGGATTTGTCGTAATAGGCGCCGCGCCCTTCGACCCCCACGGTTTCGGCCACGGTGATCTGGATATGGTCAACGTATTGCGCGTTCCACAAGGGTTCAAACAGCATATTGCCAAAGCGCAAAGCCATCAGGTTTTGAACGGTTTCTTTGCCCAAATAATGGTCAATGCGATAGATCTGACTTTCGTCAAAATGCTGTGCAAGCGTTTGGTTCAGCTCGCGCGCGGTGGTCAAATCGTGACCAAAGGGTTTTTCAACAACGATACGCGCCTCGGCACCGGCAATCCCGTTCGATTTCAACCGCTCGGCAATAGGACCAAACAGACGCGGCCCCACCGAGAAGTAAAACGCTTGCACCACATCCGGGCGCATCTGATCGGCAAGTTCGCCCCACCCGCCATCGCCCAACGCATCCACCGTGACGTAAGAAAAGAGGTCGGAAAAAGAGGTTAGTGTTTTGGGGTCGCATTTCTTTTTCGCCACAAATTCGCGTACTGCGGCTTCCACAAAGGCGCGGTACGCGGCCCCATCCAGATCAGATCGCGCGGCCCCCACAATGCGGGAAGTTTCGGGCATTTGCCCATCCTGAAATCGGCGATAGAGGCCAGGAATGATTTTGCGGCGGGCAAGATCACCTGTGCCACCAAAGATAACCAGATCAAAGGGATCTACCGGAATGACGCGCGAAACCATGGGGTTCTCCGTGATATGTTAGCGCTAACGAGGCGTTTCGTCCGCGTACCTAGCCCAAGTGGTCCAGAAAGTCTACCACCGCATTGCGATGACACAAGATAAGAACGCGCGCAAATGCCTTCTCATGCCCCTCAGCGGTGAAAACCGACCTATGGGGCCATGACGCACAAAAGCTCAAACATAATTGACGCGCCCAAATATGCCGTCCCCCCTGAAGGGTCAAACGGAGGGGACACTTCGACCAAGTCCGCGCCCACGATGTTCAGACCCGCCAAGGCCCGCACCACCTGAAGCGCCTGATAGGAGTTTGGCCCGCCCACTTCCGGCGTTCCTGTGCCCGGGGCATATGCGGGGTCAACAAAATCAATATCATAGCTGACATAGGTGTCCTGTGCGCCGACGATGTCACGCGCCTCAGCCATGACATCATCTACACCGCGCGCATGAAATTCCTCGATCCCAATCACGCGAATGCCAACGCTGTCGGCAAAATCGCGGTCTTCATTGTCATAGGCTGTGCCGCGAATGCCAATCATCACAACGCGTTTTGGGTCCAATAACCCCTCTTCCACCGCACGGCGAAATGGGGTTCCATGGGTATACATTGTGCCGTCGAAATAGGAATGAAAGAGGTCGGTGTGGCTGTCAAAATGCACCATCCCCAACGGGGCCTCTTTGGCCAATGCCCGCAGAATGGGCAAGGTACACAGATGATCGCCCCCGCCGGTCAGCGGTCGTATTCCGGCGGTTTTCACCCGATCATAAAACGCCTGCATGCGTGCCAGACTGTCCATCACATCAGCGGGGTTTGGGGCCACATCGCCAAGGTCGGCACAGCGCATCGCCTCAAACGGGCGCACTCCGGTGGCGCCGTTTTGCGCACGTATCATGGTGGACATGTCGCGCAGCTGACGGGGACCATGTCGCGGGCCGGGGCGATTGGTGGTGCCCCCATCCCAGGGCGCGCCGATCAGGCCAACATCAACATCCCCAAACCGAGGGTGATCAAAATCCACATGCGGCAAGCGCATGAAGGTTGGAACCCCTGCAAATCGTGGCAAATCAAACCCGGAAATTGGTGTAAAAAACGCGTCAGGCGTCTGTGATTTTGGGGAATGTGACATGGTACCCTCGTGTTTGGAGATTGCACCCATAGGTGCGCAGCATTTTCAACAGGCTAACAGCCCTAAGGCCCTTCGTCATGCAAAACGCGACAGCTTGAGGTCGTAACTTTGCGCTTTCCCACTCAAGCCCGATTTACCCTTCAAGCTCAGCGTCCCAATACAGGAAGTCCATCCAAGTCTGGTGCAAACGCTCGCGCGGATAGGGCAGCCTGCGCGCAACCGCGTCCAATTCATGCGCGGTGGGTTCATAGGGTTTTCGCCTTAGTTTCATACCCGCCTGCTCTGGTGTGCGGTTGGCCTTGCGCAAATTATCCGCCCCACAGCAGGTCGCAATATTATGCCAATTTGACCCACCATTTTTGCTACGCGGCACCACGTGATCAAAGGTCAAATCGCGAATGTCGAATTGCTCACCACAATACTGACAGCGAAATTCATCCCGCAAAAAAACATTATAGCGCGTGAAGGACACATTCTTGCGTTTGCGGTAGCGTTTTAAGGCGATCACCGAGGGCACTTCGAATTCAGACGTCGCAGAATGCACAACCACATCTTCATAGCTGCGCACCTTGATCACCCGATCCTGCAAGACCGCGACAAGGGCGCTTTGCCAGCTCCAGATCGACAGGGGGGCATAGCTGAGCGGCTGCATATCCGCATTTAACACCAATGTGCGCATATTGGTCATCGCATTCATGACATGCCCCTTCCAACTGGAACAATCACGGCAGCGCACGCAATAAAAAAGCGCGTGAAATTCACGCGCCATTCAAACCCAAACCCTTGAGATACGGTCATATTTCGACATACGACAAAGGGGCGAAGCTCGCCCACCGCCTGTCGCCAATTGTCTCGTCTGAAATCGCCATCCATTGTGACAGTTTCCTCACCCTGCAATGTCCTGTCGCGGCAAACACCGCGACCCTTACGGGGCGAGAGCTTTCGCCCCATCGCATAGGTTAACTATATATGGGATAGCCAACCAAACAACCCCCTAGATAAGGGGTTGTCTTGGGCATAATCGGACAGGGTAACAAGGATGTGACGGAGGCGCGCGTTACTCTGCGCTTTCATCGCCCATTTGCATCTTTTGAATGCCAAGCTTGTCGAGCATGAATTGAAGCGCCACTGACAGGCCCTCCATATCAATGCCGTGGCCCGTGCCTTTCATGATATAGCCATAGGTTTCAAACCCGTTGGCCTCAAGAATTTGACCGCTTTCGGTGAAATGCGCAGGCGGCACCATGTCGTCCTGATCGCCATGCACCAGCAGCACGGGGGGCTTGGACACGACATGCCCGGCAAAGTCATCCGGTTCTAACATCCGACCAGAAAAGGCCACCAGCCCGGCAACCGGCTCGGCCCGGCGCGGCAACACGCGCAGCGACAGCATTGTGCCTTGCGAGAACCCAAAAACAATGAGCTGTGAAGGGGTTATCCCCTCTTCCTTCAGGACATTATCGAGAAAACCGTTGATGTCCGCATCGGCCATTTCAATCCCGCGCAGGCTGTCTTCTTCCGACGATCCGTCAAGCCAAGGGATGGGAAACCACTGGTACCCCATCGGGTTCCCCGCACATTTTTCCGGCGCATCAGGTGCGATAAACACCGTGTCCGGCATATGTTCCGCCAAAGGATCAGACAGACCCAAAAGGTCCGCGCCATCTGCGCCGTAGCCATGCAAAAACACCACAACCGATTTGGTCGTGCCCGAAGCCGCCGCGCGGCGTTTTGCATCCAAAATGCGAGTCATCAACGGATCCCTTCTCTCTTTTTGATACTGCGGTAATAGGCCCACAAGAGCCGCGCCGCAACGCCCCGCCACGGCGACCACGCGTCAGACATCACGCGCATCTCACGCGACGTTGGGCGCGCGGGTAAAGAAAACAGCACTTTCGCCGCCTCTTGCAGCGCCAAATCCCCCGCCGGAAAGATATCTGCGCGCCCCAAGGAAAACAGCACATAGATCTCGGCGGTCCATTCCCCAATGCCTGATACCGCGGTCAGAATCTTCATCACCTCATCCGCCGGCATGCCCCTTAAGGCCGGGTAATCAATACCCGCCCGCGCCAGCGCATGCGCATATTTGATCTTTGGACGCGACAGGCCCAACGCCGCCAAATCGGCATCGCTGGCCGCAGCCACTCGGTCAACTGTGGTCATATCAGCGGCCTCAATCCGGGCCCAAATCGCAGCGGCAGAAGCGGTTGAAACCTGTTGACCGATGATGGCGGAAAACACCGCCTCAAACCCATCACCGCGCAGTCGCAAGGGGATGTCATCAATCACCTCAAGCACCTCTGCAAATCGGGCATCGCGCGCAACCAACCAGTCTGCCCCTTCGCGCAGGCACTCAGGCCCAAGAATGATCCGCTCATCCATCACAGAGCGCCTCGACCCATTTCATTGCATCTTCAATCGTCTCAACAGTTGGGGCGTCCGGCCCCTGTGGCCGTGCGATCATCGCTACGGACACACCAAGCACATGGGCGGCGTCCAGTTTGGCGCGCGTCGGCCCGCCTGCGTTTTTGGCGACAATCCAATCGACACCAAGTTCTTGAAACAAAGCACTTTCCTCTGCTTCTGAGAAGGGAGGGCGCGCGGTAATCCAACGCCCTGAAATGGCAAATGGCGAAGGCCCATTGTCCACGCGGCGGCAATGAACGGTCCGCCCGTCAAGCGCCGCAGCCTCATCTTGGCTTTGTCCGCCCGTGGCCAAAAATACATTTGCACCCTTTGGAATGACTTGCCCGAGGTGTGCGGCATCTTGAACGTGATGCCAGTTTTCACCCGATTTTGGCGTCCATTCCGGTCGGCTCAATCGCAGATAGGGTAAGGCCAAATCGTGACAAATCTGATGGCTCCGGTGGGGGATCACGTTTGCAAAGGGGTGGGTTGCGTCCACAATGACGTCAAATCCCTCATCTCGGATATAACCCTGCTGCGCTTGCCGCCCGCCAAACCCGCCAAACCGCGTGGGAACGCCAAGCGGCTTTGGTGTTTTTGTGAGCCCCGCCAAAGAGGCCACAACTTGATGCTTAGACGTGTCCAAGCGCTTGGCCAGCGCCCGCGCCTCGGCCGTTCCTGCCAAAAGCAGGATCTTCATTGCGCCCGCGCAATCACCGCGCCCTTTCGGTCAATCACCACAATGTCGGGTACTGAGGGCGCATCGCGCAGAAAAAACCGCACCTGATCCAACGCGCGTTCTGCGATGATCTGCGCCATGGTTTCCCCATGCTTCTCATAGGCTTGAAGGGCAGTATTCATAGTCCGCACATCTTCATCGCCCAGCCAATCCGCCAAGAGGGCAAAATCCACCTGACTGCGCCCGGAATGCAAATCCCGCGCGCCTTGGGCCAGTTTGGTCAGCTTGCCAATCCCACCACCGACCGTGACGCGATCAACCGGGTGACGCGCAAGATATTTCAGCATTCCTCCCGCAAAATCCCCCATGTCGATCATCGCCCCATCGCTGAGGTCGTAAAGCGTTTGAACCGTGGTCTCGGAGGTGGCCCCGGTGCAGCCCGCCACATGGGTCACCCCCGTTGCCCGCGCCACATCAACACCTCGGTGGATTGAGGCAATCCAAGCGGCACAGGAAAACGGCCGCACAATGCCCGTGGTGCCAAGGATCGACAGGCCACCAATGATGCCCAACCGTGGATTCCATGTTTTCTGCGCAAGGGCTTCGCCATTTGGCACCGAAATCGTCACATCCAGATCCGGTGTGCGCCCAAAGCGTTCGCACGCGGCTTCGATCACTCCGGTGATCATCTGGCGCGGAACGGGGTTTATCGCTGGCTCGCCAGCAGGGATCGGAAGCCCCGGTTTTGTCACCATCCCCACGCCGTCCCCCGCCAAAAAGCGGATGCCCTGCCCCGGCGCCCCCTGACGGACCCGCGACAGGATCAAGGCCCCGTGCGTGACATCCGGATCGTCGCCTGCGTCTTTGATCACCCCTGCCTCGGCCCAATCGTCGCCGAAGTCTGTGACCTCCGGCGTAAATTCCGGGGTTTCGCCCTTGGGCAAAGTGATCTCAACTTGGTCCGGAAAGGCGCCCCCCCACAGCCGCGTAACAGCCGCACAGGTCGCTGCGGTCGCACAGGCGCCCGTGGTCCAACCACGGCGCAATTGAGGGGAGTCAGATGTTGTCATCTGGGCGACTATAGCCGCGGGGGGTCCTGTCGCCAATCACCCATTCACCCGCTTTCTCAATCGTTTGCGACCTTATTTTTGCCAAACACTTCGCAGGTTTTTCGCCAAATGTCGCAACCTGACTTTCCCACGCCCAAAACGCGCCCTATAAGGCAGGCATGCAAGAGACACCCACACATGCGCCCGCGCTTCCCGCCTCTGATTGGCCCAGATCTGACTTGCCCCAATCTGACTGGCCCGAGTTTAAACCCGGTTGGGTTTGGTTGGTGGGCGCTGGCCCTGGCGACCCCGGACTTTTGACGCTGCATGCGCTCAATGCGCTGAAACAGGCGGATGTGATCGTCTATGACGCGCTTGTGCAAAAGGTCATTCTGGACTGGGCGCACCCGGACGCCGAGGTTGTCTATGCAGGCAAACGTGGTGGCAAGCCGTCCGCCAAGCAACGCGATATTTCGCTGCAATTGGTGGATTATGCGCGCGCGGGCAAACGTGTGTTGCGCCTGAAAGGTGGCGATCCCTTTGTGTTTGGGCGTGGCGGCGAAGAGGGTCAGACCCTTGTGCAGCACGATATCCCCATTCGCATCATTCCCGGCATCTCGGCGGGCATCGGCGGGTTGGCTTACGCGGGCATTCCCGTGACCCACCGCGACGTGAACCAATCGGTGACCTTTGTGACCGGGCATGATCAATCAGGGGCCACGCCAAGTTCACTTGATTGGGCGGCCATTTCCAAAGGATCCCAAGTGCTTGTGATCTATATGGGAATGAAGCATCTGGACCGCATTCGGGGCGCGCTACTGGCCGCAAACCGGCCCAAAGATGAGCCTGTAGCCATCGTTTCAAACGCCACAACGCCGGGGCAGAAAGTGCTTGAAACCACGCTTGGGTCCTGTGTTGAAGACGCAGACGCCAAAGGGTTCGGCCCGCCTGCTATTATCTGTATTGGCCGCGCGACGATGATGCGTCAGGCGCTGGATTGGCAGGCCATTGCCCGAGGCGAGGCTCTGCGCAACACAGACCCATTGGGTCGCGGTCGCCCGGCTGAGGATCGGTGATGGCAAACACTGGTACATCGCGCGGCTTAATCATCGCGGCGCCCTCTTCTGGGTCGGGAAAAACCACACTCACCCTTGGTATTTTGCGTGCGTTATCTAAGCAAGGCGTGGCTGTGCGCGGGGCCAAATCTGGCCCGGATTACATTGACCCACGTTTTCATGCCGCCGCTTGTGGGCGGGAATGTGTGAATTTGGATGCTTGGGCGATGTCCCCGAACCGTCTTCGCAGTTTGGCGACAGTGGGTGATGATGCTGGTGATGATCTTTTGATCATCGAAGGGGCAATGGGTCTTTTTGACGGCGCGCCGCCTGTCGGCAAGGGCGCCACTGCGGACCTTGCGCGCCAATTGGACCTGCCGGTTGTTTTGGTGGTCGATTGCGCCCGAATGGCACAATCTTTGGCCCCATTGGTGGCCGGCTTTGCCGCCCATGACCCAGATGTTCGCGTTGCTGGCGTGATCCTGAACCAAATCGGCAGCGCCCGGCACGAAGCGATGCTGCGCGGCGCCATGGCCCGTATCAATCTGCCCGTTTTGGGCGCGGTGTACCGTCAGGATCAAATGACCCACCCCTCACGTCATTTGGGTTTGGTGCAAGCGGGGGAACATCCTGATCTGCAAACTTATCTGGACCGGGTTGGCGAAGCCGTCGCGGAAGCCGTGGATCTTGAGGCATTGACCTCGCTCGCGACCCCGTTGCCCACCGCAACGAAAGCCCCGCAACTGACCCCGCCCGGGTCACGAATTGCTGTGGCACATGACCGCGCCTTTGCCTTTGCTTATCCGCATATTCTGGCCGATTGGCGCGCGGCTGGGGCTGAGATTTTGCCCTTTTCACCGCTCGCGGATGAGGCCCCTGATCCTGAGGCTGATTTCATTTTTCTGCCCGGCGGCTATCCCGAACTTCACGCGGCCCAACTGGCCACCGCCAAGACGTTTAAATCCGGAATGCGTGGCGCCACCTGTCCTATTTATGGCGAATGCGGGGGGTTTATGACCCTTGGACAAACCATTGTAGATAAAGAAGGAATTTCCCACGACATGTTGGGTCTCTTGGCGTTAGAGACCAGCTTTGCCACGCGGAAATTGCATCTGGGGTATCGCCAAGTCATCGCCCAAGACGGCCCTCTTAAGGGGGTGTGGAACGCGCATGAATTCCACTATGCCACCATATTACGCGCCGAAGGCACACCGTTATTTGAGGCAACCGACGCCGAAGGGCAGACCCTTGTGCCGATGGGGTTGATCCAAGGGAATGTGTCAGGCAGCTATGCCCATCTCATCGACAAAGAGGCGCCATAAGCAAGACCAATCCCCTGCATCACGAAATTTGATTGGTGCACAGGTGAAACGACAGATACGGATGCAGCATGACGCATATGAACGCCCTTCCCGCTGACAACAGCCGCGCAAAGCGCAATGTGACCATCCTTGTTTTGGCGCAGGCCATTCTTGGTGCGCAAATGCCGATGATTTTCACGATGGCGGGGCTTGCTGGGCAATCTTTGGCGTCAAACATCTGCTGGGCAACTTTGCCGATCTCGCTGATGGTGGGGGGGTCGATGTTTTGGGCCAATCCGGTCAGCTGGGTGATGCAGACCTTTGGCCGTCGTATTGGTTTTTGGCTGGGAACTTTGGGGGGATCCCTTGGGGCGGCAATCAGTGCTTATGCGCTCTCTCAGGCTGATTTTACACTGTTTCTGGTCGGATCCTTTATCATGGGGCTGTATCAATCGGCGCAAGGGTTTTACCGCTTTGCCGCCGCCGACACCGCCACGCCAGAGTTCCGCCCCAAGGCAATCTCTTACGTGATGGCCGGGGGGCTTGCGGCCGCCGTAATAGGACCGCAACTTTTCAACATTACCAATGACATGATGGTTGTTCCCTTTATGGGGGCTTATGTGGCGGTGATCGGCATCAACCTTGTGGGCTCGCTTTTGTTCTTTGGGCTGGACATCCCAAAACCGGAAAAACCCCACGCAGATGCCCCCAAAGGCCGCACCCGGTTAGAGCTGTTGCGTGACCCGGTGATTGCCGTCGCGATCATCTGTGGCATGGTGTCTTATGCGCTGATGAACCTGGTGATGACCTCAACCCCGCTGGCGGTGGTTGGTTGTGGGTTTGAAACCGATATGGCCGGGAACATTGTCACCGCGCATGTTTTGGCGATGTTTATCCCTAGCTTTTTCACCGGACATTTGATTGCCCGATTTGGCACCCGAAAAGTGATCGCTTTGGGTCTGACCATCCTTGGCCTTGCCGGGATTGTTGCCCTGCAAGGGGTTGAGCTTGAGAACTTTTTTATTGCCCTCATTCTGCTGGGTCTTGGTTGGAACTTTGGCTTTATCGGTGCCACCACCATGCTGTCCGGTGCTCATAGCCCAGAAGAACGCGGCCGGGTGCAGGGCATGAACGATATGATCGTGTTTGGCTGTGTCACCATCGCGTCACTGGCCTCGGGTGGTTTGATGAACTGTTCCGGTGGCAGCGCGGCTGAGGGCTGGTCAGCCGTGAACCTCGCCATGGTGCCGTTTTTGGCGCTGGCTGGCGCGTCGCTGATCTGGCTGATGCTGCGCCCTCAGGATGAGCTACGTTAAAAAGTTGAGCGTGAGAGGCCGCTTAGAGCTCAGAATGATGAGAGTTTCTGGATGTTTGTACTGTAGATCGGTTCGTGTGAGACTAATCTATTCAGGAAGACAAACGCGGTGCATCCATGGATGGGCATGAGTTTTATAAGGAAATTCGGTCAAAAGTTGACGAGTTCTCTGATCCGATAGATCACTTGAACCACGTCCTTAGCGGCATTCCTGACAAAAAACTCCGACACGCAACATTGCGTCCGCTAGGTGAGCTGATAGGGAATCTTGAGGAGGTTGCCTACGAATTTAGAAAGCACCTAGGGACAACATCTCTTTTTTAGCTCAGACAAATCGAACGATACTTAAGTCTGCATTGCTACTGCCCGCTTACCCCAATCGCCCTTGCCGCCCACCACGCCGTTTCGCCTCGCCTTCCGGCGCTTCAAGGGCCGCTTGCAGCACAGCCGTCATTGGATGTTCGGGCGCGGTTTCGCCATAGGTCGCAAGCAACAGCTTAATTTTTTCGGGCTGCGGCATCTCGTGGTCTTCAAACAGCGCCCAATCCAGAAAAATTGATCGGCATTCTTCCACTCGGATGCCGTCAATCAAATAGCTGTCTTTGATCAGCCCGCGTTTGTCGATTTCTGCAATCATATCGCCCATCACTTCTTCCCTTTTCCCCATATTGAACACCTTTAGCGCCCTTAGGGCAGAGCTGTCGCGAGCACTTGTTCAATCGCCGCCGCCGCCCGTTTTGCCTTCTGCCTAAGGTCGCGAATTAGATCACTTTCGCTTTCAGCACCAGTTTCACGCAGCAACAGATCCTGCCCCCCCTGCCCCAACGCCTCAAGATCCAATGGCGCATCACTGAGCAGTTTTGACGCCGCCTGCATACGCCACATTAGGTCGTGGCTGGCCGCCATTGCTTGACCTTGCGCGTCAGAGAACCATCCAATTGCGACCCCTTGGGCGATCTGCTCAGTTGGGGTACGCGCTGTATTTGGCGAGAGTAATGCGGCGGCTTGGGCGACCAGTTCCACGTCTTGCAAATGCCCAACGCCCAGTTTTGCCTCAAGCGCGCCGCGTCCTTCGCCTTTGGCCGCGGCCAATCTGTCCCGCATGTCCTGCACATCGGTAATGACCTTGGCGGGATCACGATCAAAGCACAGCACCTCTTGGCGGGCAATTTCATAGGCTTGCGCCAGATCGCTTGGCCCGGCCACCACACGGGCGCGCGTGAGGGCCAAATGCTCCCACGTCCACGCCTCAACCCTTTGGTATTCCTTGAAACTCTCAATCGAGGTCGCCACAGGACCTTGCCGGCCCGACGGGCGCAAGCGCATGTCGATTTCATAAAGCCTGCCTTCGGCCATAGGCGCGGAAACTGCCGTCACAAAGGCTTGTGTTAAGCGCGCGTAATAGGGTTTGGTCGCCAAGGGGCGGCGCCCGTCCGAGGTGTCCTGCCCATCGGCGTCATAGATCACAATCAGGTCGAGGTCCGAGGTGGCCGACAGCGACCGCGCGCCCAAGCTGCCCATGCCAACAATCACAGCGCCTTTGCCCGGTGGGGGGCCGTGTTTGGTTGAGAAATTCGCAATAACTTCGGGCCACAATCCCGAAATCACCGCGTCCGCAAGGTCGGAATATTGCTGCCCGGCCTCGCGCGCGTCTACCAACCCGCGCAGAAAATGCACGCCCGTTCGAAAGTGCCATTCTTTCATCCAGCGCCGGGCTGTATCCAGTTTAGCTTCATAATCTGCGGCCTCTTGAAGATGATCCGCAAGATCCTGTGCCAACGCCGGACCACCGGGCCAAGGTTCAAAAAACCCGCCGCCAATCACCGCGTCCAACACCTGCGCATTATGGCCCAAATAGGCCGCAAGCGCTGGGGCTGTGGCCGCAATATCTACAATCAAATCCACGAGGGTTGGGTTGGCTTCGAACAGGGAAAACAGCTGAACACCGGCGGGCAAGCGCTTTAAAAACCCATCAAACTGGATCAATGCGTCATGCGGTCTGGGCGCGGCCGCCAAGCGCGCCAAAAGATCAGGTTTCAGACGGTTGAAAATCTCAACCGCACGCGAAGAACGCAGACAGGAATAACTTTCCCATTTCGCGACAATCTCCGCCTCATGTTCCGTCAGGTCTGGCGCAGACTTCCCGCCATCCTCCGGCGCAAAAAAGCCCTCGGTCACCTCGTGTACTTCGTCTAGTGCGGCATGGATCCGCGCCTTAAGCGCGTCCGTGTCCCCCTCGCCCATCATCCGGGCCAAGCGATCAAATTCATCGTCACTTGAAGGGAGCTTATGGGTCTGTGCATCACGAAACATCTGAACGCGGTGTTCAACTTCGCGGTGGAACCGGTAATGATCCGTCAATATTTCTGCGGTCTCTTGTGGGATCCAATTCGCGGTCGCAAGGGCCGCGAGCCCCGGCACGGTGCCACGTTCACGCAGGCTTTCATCGCGCCCACCTGCAATGATTTGCCGTGTCTGGGTGAAAAACTCAATTTCCCGAATGCCGCCGCTTCCCAGTTTCATATCATGCCCCGGCAGGGTGATTTTACCATGCAAGCCCTTATGTGCCCTGATCCGCAACCGCATGTCGTGGGCGTCCTGAATGGCTGCAAAATCAAGGTGTTTGCGCCAAATAAAGGGGCGCAGACGTTTCAAATACGCTTCACCCGCTGCAAGATCCCCACCACAAGGGCGCGCTTTGATGTGGGCTGCGCGTTCCCACGTCCGCCCCAGGCTTTCGTAATAGCGTTCAGCCGCTTCCATCGACACACAGACCGGCGTGACCGAAGGATCCGGCCGCAGGCGCAAATCGGTGCGAAACACATAGCCATCCGCCGTCAGTTCTGACAACATCGCGCTCATCCGGCGGGTGGCGCGGATGTGGCTGGACCGGGCCTCGTGAAAATCATCACCGGTGAATTTGCTGTCGTCAAAAAGCATAATAAGGTCGATGTCAGAGCTGTAATTCAGCTCACCCGCACCCATTTTCCCCATCGCAAGCGCAACCATACCGCCCGCGGTCTCAATGTCATTTTCAGTCACACCGGGCAGCTTATTGCGGCGCACTTCTTGCCCCACTTGAAACTTCATGGCCCGATCCGTGGCGTCGCCGGCAAAATCGGTCAGCGCGCCTGTGACCTCTTCCAAGGCCCAGACCCCTGCCAAATCAGCAAGCCCGGTCAACAGCGCAACACGCTGTTTGGCAATCCGAAGCGCGGATCTGAGCGCGCTGTCACTGTCGCCAGTGATGTCCGTCATTATGCCAGAAAAAGCCGCCTCAGGGCTTTGTGACAGGGCATCGCGCAACCAATCGGCCTGTTTTTCCATCAATCCTTTAAGATAGGGGGAACACCCAGCGGCGCCCGTCAGAACATCCCGCACCTCGGCGGTAAAATCGCCAAATTGCGCCGCAATATCGCTTGCGGGGTCAGGGTCGTATGCAATGGGCGTTCGGGTGATGCGGGCGGCGAATGCTGTGTTGGTCATGGGCCAAAAATGCGCCGGGGCTGCGGGCGGGTCAACCACCCTCTGTCCCCTGCGACAATCAGGTTGCTTGTTTTGTACGCGGGGTCATAACTTGGCACAGAACCATTCACGAGGATGTCATGTCAAAAAGCTTAAAACGGGTGCGCGCAGCGTTAGAAGCCGCCGAAATGAACGTGGACATTCTGGAAATGACCGAAGGCACCCGAACGGCGGCGGATGCGGCAAAAGCAGCGGGGTGTCATATCGACCAAATCATCAAGTCGATCATCTTTAAGGGGGATGTCAGCGGTGCGGCGCTGTTGTTCTTAACCGCAGGGGGCAACCTTGTGGACGGGGACAAAGCGGCCGGACTTGCGGGTGAGACATTGGGCAAAGCCGATGCGGGGTTGATCCGCGCACAAACAGGGTTTGCGATTGGCGGGGTGTCGCCAATTGGTCACCTGACCCCTATTCGTGCGTTTTATGACAGTCGTTTGTTGGATTTTGACACGGTGTGGGCCGCTGCAGGCACGCCGCGCCATATTTTTGAAGCGTCCCCACAGGCTTTGATCAATGCCAGCGGGGCGCTGTCCGGAGATTTCACCGCGTGATCACCCGTTACAACAACAGATCAAGTGCTGTGACCAGCTGCCGTTGCGCCTGTTCCGGTAGGGACGCAAGCAGGTTTGCATTGACCCGCTGAACCACTTTGAACAGTTTCGGCATCAGCTTGCGTCCATTGTCCGTCAAAAACACACGATGGGCACGGCGCGATTGGGCGTCTGGTCTGCGCTCGACCAGTTTCAATGCCTCTAGATGGTCAAGGGCGCGGGTGATGGCGTAATTTGGCATCGAAATCCCCTCGCCCAATTGGGTTTGGGTGATGTTTTCATGCTCGGCCAGACACATAAGCAGGATAAAGTGGTCCAGCTTTAGCTGTTCTTCTGCCAGCTCGCGGGTCATTTCTCGGCAAAAACGGCCAGAGATTTGCTGAATTTTCCATCCCACACTGTTTTCGCGTGTTGTTTTGGCCTGCTCGCCAAGCGTCATTTTCTGTTCCATTTCAGATTTCTAAACCGCAACAGTTGCAATTGCAAGTTATAGCTTGCTTTTGTTGCATTTGCAAATATAGTAATCGCAAATGATGGAGAATGCTATGAAACGATATCACCCTTTCCTTGTCGCCCTGCATTGGATGTTGGCGGCACTTGTGGTTGGCGGACTTATAATGGGCGGTCAGGTGTTGGCGAAATTGCCAAATGACACCCCTGACAAACTGTTCAGCCTGCGCATGCATATGAGTGTGGGTATGGCGATTGGTGTTTTGATGTTGGTGCGCCTTGTGACCCGCCTTAGAACCCAGCACCCTGCCCCAGCAGACACCGGAAACACCCTCTTGAACCTTGGCGGTCGTGTGGCGCATTGGGCGCTTTATGCGCTGGTGCTGATCATGGTCGCCAGCGGCATTGGCATTTCGCTGTTGGCCGGATTGCCGGATATTGTCTTTGGCGGCTCTGGCGCGCCTTTGCCCGCTGATTTCAGCGCCTATCCCCCACGCATGGTCCACGGCATCCTGTCAAAACTGCTTGCCTTGACCATTTTGGCACATGTGGCCGGGTGGCTTTATCACCAATATGTCCTGAAAGATGGCCTTTTTGGGCGCATGTGGTTTGGAAATCGGGGCTGATGCACCGGGGTGTTGAGTTTCTAAACCAAAGCTAATTCAGCGCACCTACAATCATATTTAACAGGCGCATCAAGGTGGGCCGCATTTAGGGCAGCAATTTATTTGCTGCCTTTTCTTTTTGTTTTCAATCCATTACAAAATAAATGTAAAAAACATTCACATACACCCTTGCAGGCCAGCCCCCAAACACCCAAATGCTAGATGTGAAAGGCATTCACATTAACAGACAGAACGGAGAACCATCATGACCACCGCCGCCCAACCGCAAATGTCAAACTCCCCTCAGGGCTGGCTCGCACGCGCCGAGCACTGGATGGACCAACGAGGCAAAGGCGCGTGGATCGCTGCCATGGTTGTGTCCTTCATCTTTGTCTGGCCGATCGGCCTTGCCCTTCTTGCCTATATGATCTGGAGCAAACGCATGTTTTCGAAATCCTGTTCACGTCATAACCACAGTGGATTTACCGGCGATCAAAACTATGCGCGCCGCCACGGGTTCCGCAGCTCAGGCAACACCGCTTTTGACTCGTATAAAGCCGAAACCCTGCGCCGTTTGATGAGCGAGCAAGACGCATTCGAAGCCTTCCTTGAACGTCTGCGCGCCGCAAAAGACAAATCTGAGTTTGACCAGTTTATGGATGAACGCGTCGACGCCGCCCGCAATTCAGGCGCCGATCTGGACGACACGCTTGAAGATGACACCATCGAAGAGGACGCAGAAACCCTTGATGAACCCAAAAAGTCAGATAAGTAACCAATCGCCCCATCGGCATCCTGTCGGTGGGGATCCATTAGATGAGACCCCACCATGACGACCACCCAAGATGCCCTTTGGGGCCTTCCTGACCCGGAAACCCAACCAGAGTTTTACGATCACGTGGCCATGAAACGGGCGTTTGCCTGGATGATTGATGCCGGGTTGATCTTTGCGCTGACCCTTCTGATCGCGCTTCTGACCTTTGGAATAGGTTTCTTTGTCTTTGTGCCCTTGTGGCTGGTTATGGATTTTCTGTACCGGATGATCAGCGTCAGCAACCGATCCGCCACACCCGGCATGCGCCTGATGGCGATTGAATTGCGCACTGGTCGCGGCGAGCGTTTTGATGTTCCCACCGCCTTTTTCCACGTCACCGGCTATTACATCACCATGATGACCGTTATTTTACAGGTCTTATCCATCGCGATGTTGTTCAGCACCGCCCGACGTCAGGGTCTGACTGATATGTTCCTTGGAACCTCTGCGATCAATCGGTTTGCCAAAAGCTGACCCCCACCGGGTCAGCACCTCCCACAACATCCCCCGATGCAATTCCCACAAGCGTTTACCCTTTTTGCCTAAGGGGCTTGAAGGATGATGGTCAGAGGCGTTACCTTTTTGGAAACCATGATCAACATCGGATCCTTATGCGTCATTCTTTGCCTCTTGCCCCGCAGTTTTATGTGACGGCCCCTCAGACCTGCCCTTACCTTGAGGACCGGCAAGAGCGGAAACTGTTCACAGCGTTGCAGGGCGAGCATGCAAATAGACTGAATGACGCACTGTCAAAACAGGGATTTCGTCGATCGCAAAACGTGCTTTACCGTCCGTCATGTGCCGAATGTAACGCCTGTATGTCCGCACGGATCCGGGTCGCGGATTTCACCCCAACCAAAAGCCAAAAGCGCACGGCCAAGAAAAATGACTTTCTAAACCGCCGCGCCCGCGCCCCTTGGGCCACAGAAGATCAATTTGATCTGTTCCGCACCTATCTTGACAGTCGCCACGCGGATGGCGGCATGGCGGATATGGATGTGTTTGAATTTGCCGCGATGATCGAAGAGACCCCGATCAAAACGCGTGTCATTGAATACCGCCCCACAAGTGGGGAACACAAAGGCGATCTGACCGCGGTGTGCCTGACAGATGTGCTCGATGATGGGTTGTCGATGGTCTATTCCTTTTATGACCCTGCCCGGCGCGATCTGTCGCTTGGCACCCATATGATCCTTGACCACATTGATCTGGCCCGCGAAGTCGGGCTTCCTTATGTCTATCTTGGCTATTGGGTGCCCGGCAGCCCAAAGATGGATTACAAAGCCAAATTCGCAGCCCTTGAGATTTACAAAAACGGCGAGTGGGTGGATCTTGGCCATGTGCAGGACCACGAAGGGGACATGCACCCCCTGTCCACAGATCCAATTGCCGAACAGGTGGCCGGTATTGCGTTGCCGGATCTTGAAGCGATCGAAACCTGAGTTTCCGCGCCATTCGTAGAAATTCAACACCTGAAGCCCGCCCCGAAAACAGGCGCCGGGGCAAAACCATACTGCAAGCGCAGAAATCACGGTTTAATTTTCCCTATATTTCCAAATATTACCCAAACGCGCAATAAAAGTACAAAAAATCACACCCTGCGACACTTTATTCGTTCATTTCGCTGTTGACGCCCCCGCGCGCCAATCATAATGTCGCAAACGAAGTCAACAAAGCCTCAAGGGATCACAGAGATGCAAAGCCTTCTCGTCGTCATTGGAAATTCGCGCATGGGCCGGTAACGGAACCTAAATAATCCCCATGCGCCCTCGACAGTCTCGGGGGCTTTTTTTTAGACACTTCAAAAATGTAAGCGTGCAGACGGAGAGCAAGATGACACGTCAAATGACCGGAGCGAAAATGGTAGTTCAAGCCCTGAAGGATCAGGGTGTGGACACAGTCTTTGGCTATCCGGGGGGCGCCGTCCTACCGATTTACGATGAGATTTTTCAACAAAATGACATTCGCCACATTCTGGTGCGTCATGAACAAGGGGCCGTGCATGCCGCCGAAGGCTATGCGCGTTCCACCGGAAAACCCGGTGTTGTGCTGGTGACCTCTGGTCCCGGTGCAACCAATGCGGTGACCGGCCTGACCGATGCGCTTTTGGATTCGATCCCAATTGTGGTTCTGACCGGTCAGGTTCCGACCTTTATGATTGGCACCGACGGGTTCCAAGAGGCCGACACCGTTGGCATCACCCGCCCCTGCACCAAGCACAATTGGCTGGTGAAAGAGACCGACAAACTGGCTGATGTGATCCATCAGGCATTTCATGTGGCCACTTCTGGTCGCCCTGGCCCGACGCTGGTAGATATTCCAAAAGATGTGCAGTTTGCGACCGGGTCTTACACGCCCCCCGCAAAAGCAAGCGTTGCACATTACCAACCGCCCGTGCGCGGCGACAAAGATATGATCACTGAACTGGTGGCCGCGATGGAAGCCGCCGAACGCCCCGTGTTTTACACTGGTGGCGGGGTGATCAATTCAGGCAATGGTGCGTGTCAGCTGTTGCGTGAACTGGTAGAAGCCACCGGCTTCCCCATCACCTCCACCTTGATGGGCCTTGGCGCCTATCCCGCCTCGGGCGAGAAATGGTTGGGAATGTTGGGGATGCATGGTCTTTATGAAGCCAACATGGCGATGCATGATTGCGATCTGATGATCAATATCGGCGCGCGCTTTGACGACCGGATCACCGGCCGTCTGGATGCGTTCAGCCCCGGATCAAAGAAAGCACATGTCGACATTGACCCCAGTTCGATCAACAAAGTGATCCATGTGGACATGCCGATCATTGGCGATGTGGGACATGTGCTGGAAGATCTGTTGAAGATCTGGAAAGCTCGCGGCCGCAAAACCAACAAGGCAGCTTTGGGTCAATGGTGGGATCAAATCGCAACCTGGCGCGACCGTAAGTGTCTGAGTTATAAGAACAGCGACACGATCATTCAGCCACAGTTCGCTTTGGAACGCCTTGAGGCACTGACCAAAGACAAAGACCGCTATGTCGCCACCGAAGTGGGCCAACATCAGATGTGGGCGGCGCAGTTCTTGGGTTTTGAAGACCCAAACCGGTGGATGACGTCAGGGGGCTTGGGCACAATGGGTTACGGCCTGCCCGCCACCGTGGGCGCGCAAGTGGCGCATCCTGATAGCCTTGTGATCAACGTGGCTGGCGATGCGTCTTGGTTGATGAATATGCAGGAAATGGGCACCGCCGTTCAATTCCGCCTGCCGATCAAACAGGTCATCCTGAACAACGAACGTCTGGGCATGGTCCGCCAGTGGCAAGAGCTGCTGCACGGTGAACGCTATAGCCACAGCTGGTCGGAAAGCCTGCCTGATTTTGTGAAATTGGCCGAGGCGTTTGGGTGTAAAGGCCGTCAGGTCAGCGATCCAGCCGAACTGGATGATGCCATTCAGGAAATGCTCGATTATGATGGGCCATTTATTTTGGATATCTTGGTCGAGAAACACGCAAACTGCTTCCCGATGATCCCATCGGGCGCATCGCATAATGACATGCTGATGGGCGAAGCAGATACGCAAGGCGTGATCGGTTCTGCCGGCGCAACTTTGGTTTAAGGAGGGTTATGAAATGTCTGCACTAAATATCAAAAAAGGCGCCTCCCGCAATTCAGCATATGATTTGCGCGACCCCAATTCGGACGTGATCGAACGTCACACGCTGGCCTGTGTGGTCGACAACGAAGCCGGTGTTCTGGCCCGTGTCATTGGTCTCTTTGCTGGGCGCGGTTACAACATTGAAAGCCTGACCGTGGCAGAGGTCGACCACCTTGGACACCTGTCACGGATCACAATTGTGACGACCGGAACGCCGGCGGTGATTGAACAGATCAAAGCACAGCTTGGCCGGATTGTTCCGGTGCATCAGGTGCATGATTTGACCGTGGAAGGCCCCACAGTTGAACGGGAATTGGCGTTGTTCAAGGTTGAAGGCAGCGGTGAAAAACGCGTCGAAGCTTTGCGCTTGGCAGATATTTTCCGCGCCAATGTCGTGGATTCAACACTTGGAAGTTTTGTGTTTGAAATCACTGGGACAACGGAAAAAATCTCTGCCTTTGCAGAGCTGATGCGACCACTTGGATTGCAAGAAGTCGCCCGAACCGGCGTTGCGGCCCTATCACGCGGTGAAAGCTAATACCTTGGCGCAGCCTTTTGAATAAGGCTGCGCGCCCCACTTACCTATTGGGAAAAACGGGTGAACAGGTCTTACAGGTCTTTATGCCACAACTTTAAGGTGTGCCACATCTGGAAGGGGATGTATCACCACGGCATCTTCATTTGTCAGCAATTGGTGTGGGTCAATATCACCCGATCCTCTACGACAGCTGACCACTCTGGAAATCTCGCGCATGGGACCTTCTTTATCCGTGTGAAAAACAATCTGATCCCCGGACTCGAATCCGCCTACACCTGTTAAAAGCTCTGTATTGCTGGTGATACAGGCCAATGGTCCTTGGTCTTCACACCAAACCAAGCCCAGCTGTTTGTCAGATTTGTACCAAAGCACAATACCATTCATGGGTTACTCCATCCTTACGGGAATAATTCTATTCACAGGTGTAACGAGCCACCAGCGGATAAATGGTCCAGCGTTGTGCGTTATCAGCGTCACCACCAGTTCATTTGACGCTATTTAGCGTCAGAATTGGAAGGCATACCAGCCTGTGCGATAAGTGTTACCTTAGGTCAACATCAATTCAATCTTGAACACCCGCAACCCTAAACTGCAAGAAACTAATAATTTCGTAGATAATTTATCCAACTGCGCCTCTTTTGATACACTCCGTGCACTTTTGATACATTCCGTGCACTTTTGATACATTCCGTGCACTTTTGATACATTCCGTGCACTCTTGATACATCAAAAAAGAAAGGGTGCCCAAGGGCACCCAGTTTCGCTGATAAGGCTCGTCGTTGTACCGCTCAGATTTTTTGCCTGCGGCCTTATCCACGTCAGGGACGAGCGCACCCGCCCCGTGTTCAGCTGAGGGGGCAAACCGCCCCACCCTATTTCTGCGACGCCCCCCCCTTGGGACAGAAAGCAGGCGCCGCAAACTGTTTACCCCTTTAGGAACACCCCGAGGTGCCCCCACAGGTGTTGCATTTCATGCAGGTGCCGTTGCGCACCAGCGTGTAATTTCCACATTCGCCGCAAGGGTCACCCTCATACCCTTGCATCTTAGCTTTCACGCGTTCGTCCATCGCGGTGACAGACCCGGTGGCCACCGTGGTTTCCGAAACCATCACTGTGGCGGTTGCTGTTTCAGGCACCAAAGTGTTCAGCGCCCCAACAGGGTCCGTTCCGGCAAATGCCGCATCGTCTTGGCCGCCTTGCAACACCACCAAATCCTGTGGAAGACGTTTGCGCAGGTACCCGGTTGAGCTGATTTGTTTTAGCACTTCCAATGACTTAGACGCGGCGCTTTCGCTCATTTCCTGTACATTTGACACGCCTTCTTCTTCGCCACGACCCAGATCATCAAAGCTGGCACCCGTTGGTTTCACATGGGCCAGATCGGTGCGGTCAAGATAAGACACCGCCAGTTCGCGGAAGATATAGTCCAGGATTGAGGTGGCATTTTTGATCGAGTCATTGCCCTGCACCATGCCCGCGGGCTCAAACTTGGTGAAGGTGAACGCATCCACAAATTCTTCAAGCGGCACACCGTATTGCAGGCCAACCGACACAGCGATGGCAAAGTTGTTCATCATCGCGCGGAACCCTGCACCCTCTTTGTGCATGTCGATGAAAATCTCACCCAGATTGCCGTCTTCATATTCGCCGGTGCGCAGGTAAACCTTATGCCCGCCAACGATGGACTTTTGGGTGTATCCCTTACGGCGACCAGGCAATTTTTCACGTCCGCGCGCAACCTCTTTGATCACCACTTTTTCGATGATCTTTTCGGCCAGTGTGATCGCTTTTTCATTGGGCGTGCCGGTGGCCAGGATTTCTTCCGCCTCTTCGTCGTCTTCCACCAATGACGCGGCCAAAGGTTGCGACAATTTTGATCCATCGCGGTAAAGCGCGTTGGCCTTGATGCCCAACGACCAACTCAGCTCATACGCGCTCTGACAATCTTCGATCGTCGCGTCATTTGGCATGTTGATCGTTTTTGAAATCGCACCCGAGATGAACGACTGCGCCGCCGCCATCATATAGATATGGCTGTCAACGCTCAGGAAACGCTTGCCTTTTTTGCCACATGGATTGGCACAATCAAAGATCGAATAGTGCTTTTCTTTCAGATGCGGCGCGCCTTCAAGGGTCATCGTTCCGCAAACATGGTCATTTGCGGCCTCGATGTCCTGACGGGTAAAGCCAAGATGCGCGAGCAGGCTAAAGGCTGGATCATTCAACTTTTCTTCGGGAATGCCCAAAACATTCGTGCAAAACTCTTCGCCCAGCGTCCACTGATTGAATACAAAGCGAATGTCAAAGGCAGACGGCAAAGCCGCTTCGATCTTGGCAATCTCATTCTGCCCAAATCCGTGCCCAATCAATGTGGTATGGTTGATGCCGGGCGCATTGCCGATGGTGCCATGCCCCACCGCATAGCTGACAATCTCTTCGATCTGGGCCGAGCTATATCCCTGCTTCTCCAAAGCCGCAGGCACCGAGCGATTGATGATTTTAAAGTACCCGCCACCGGCCAGTTTCTTGAATTTTACCAACGCAAAGTCAGGCTCAATCCCAGTGGTATCACAATCCATCACCAGCCCAATCGTGCCCGTTGGGGCAATCACAGACACCTGCGCGTTGCGGAACCCGTGCTTTTCACCCAAAAGCATCGCTTCGTCCCAAGCACCCATCGCCAGATCCACCAGCTTGGCATCGGGGCAGTTGGCGTGATCAAGGGCAACCGGCTTAATATCCAGCTTTTCATAGCCTTCGCTGGCGCCATAAGCCGCCGTACGGTGATTACGGATCACCTTAAGCATATGTTCTTCGTTGCGCTTATAGCCGTCAAAAGCCCCCAATTGCCCGGCCATTTCCGCCGAGGTCGCATAGGCCACACCGGTCATGATCGCGGTCAGCGCGCCACACAGCGCACGCCCTTCGTCACTGTCATAGCTAAAGCCCATGTTCATCAGCAGCCCGCCGATATTGGCATAACCCAGACCCAAGGTGCGGAAATCATACGACCGTTGCGCAATCTCTTTCGATGGGAACTGCGCCATCATCACCGAAATCTCAAGCGTCACGGTCCACAGGCGTGTGGCATGCATGTAATCTTCGGCTTGGAACGCGCCGTCCTTTAGGAAGGTCAGCAGGTTCATCGACGCCAGATTACAAGCGGTATCATCCAGAAACATATATTCCGAACACGGATTTGATCCGCGGATCGCGCCATCTTCCGGGCAGGTGTGCCAGGCGTTCACAGTGTCATGATATTGGATACCCGGATCGGCACAGGCCCAAGCGGCGTGGCCAATTTGATCCCACAGATCGCGTGCCTTAATGGTCTTGGCAACAGTGCCATCGGTGCGGCGGATCAGTTCCCAATCTGCGTCGTCTTCAACGGCCTTCAGATAGGCATCGGTCACGCGCACAGAGTTGTTTGAGTTTTGACCGGAAACAGTGGCATAGGCCTCAGAATCCCAGTCCGTGTCATAGGTTGGAAACTCAATCGCAGCGAAACCTTGCTTGGCATAATCCAACACGCGCTTCACGTAAGCCTCTGGAATGGCCACTTTCTTGGCGGCCCGAATTGCACTTTTCAAACCTTCGTTGGTTTTTGGGTCAAAAGCGTCTTCTTCCGCCCCATCCCAAGCACGGATCGCAGCGAAAAGCGCATTCAGATGTGCTTCGTGCATTTTTGACCCTGCCACAAGCGAGGCCACTTTCTGCTCTTCTTTGACTTTCCAGTTGATGTATTCTTCGACATCCGGGTGGTCCGCATCCACGATCACCATCTTGGCTGCACGCCGTGTGGTGCCACCAGATTTGATCGCGCCCGCCGCCCGGTCGCCGATTTTCAAGAACCCCATCAAGCCCGAGGATTTGCCCCCGCCAGACAGTTGTTCATCCGCCGCACGCAGGCTGGAAAAATTGGTGCCGGTGCCGGATCCGTATTTGAACAGGCGCGCCTCGCGCACCCATAGATCCATGATGCCGCCGTCGCCCACCAGGTCATCGCCGACCGATTGGATGAAACAGGCGTGCGGCTGAGGATGCTCATAAGCAGACGCAGATTTGGTCAGCCTTTTGGTGTTGTGGTCGACATAATAATGACCTTGGCTGGGGCCGTCGATCCCATACGCCCAATGCAGGCCCGTATTGAACCACTGCGGGCTGTTAGGGGCCGCGCGTTGGCTGGCCAGCATGTGACGCATTTCGTCGTAATAGGCGCTGGCGTCTTCTTCGGTTGAGAAATAGCCGCCTTTCCAACCCCAATAGGCCCATGCGCCCGCCAAACGGTCAAACACCTGCTTGGCCGAGGTTTCCCCGCCAAAGCGGTCCTCTTCGGGCAGTTTCGCAAGCGCTTTTTCATCTGGGACCGAACGCCACAGAAATTCGGGCACGTCTTTTTCTTTGACCCGCTTCATCGCGGCTGGCACGCCCGCTTTGCGGAAATATTTCTGGGCAATCACATCCGAGGCGACCTGGCTCCAGCTTGAGGGTACTTCACATTCATCAAGTTTAAACACGATGGTCCCGTCCGGATTTCGGATCTCGGACGAGGTGTGGATGAAGTTCAAATCAGCATAGGCGCCTGCGCCTGCCTTGGTAAATTTGCGCTCGATCTTCATTGTGCCCGATCCATCCTCATATGTATTTGGCGCGCCCCAAAGGGTTTTGCCAGTCCCAAAATTCATGCGTGATCTGTTATATCGTCGAGGCAATACACGGCTTTCCGGTGGCCACGACTGTTGTCGTCCGGCTGTGGCCCTGAAAAAGGGTTAACAAAGCGATCTACTGTCCCGCGCGACCCGCGCCACTATATGTAGTGGTGATCACGATCAGCACCCACAAACTGGCGTATATATGCACAATTGGTCAACGGATTTTTCAAATCTATCCACAACTCTTTTCCGTTGACCTGACGCCCCATTTTTGCCGGCCACCATTAACCAATTGATTCCACGCGGCACCACCTATGCGGGTGCCCTTATTTTGCTAGTGACTCGGCACGGTTACGTGCAGAGCCTCAGAAAAAAGGTGAAAATCGACGCCTAAAGCGCCCCACCCCCCTCAGCTGTGGACAACACTGTGCATGAATTTGATTTGTGACATGCACAACACGTTTACACAGATGAAGCAGAGTTTGTTTGAAAAAACTGACCAAAGAATCTCTGATGGTCGGTGTTTTTGAATCAATATTTGGTACGCCAAAGAACGGCTGCAAAGACGCGCCAAATTCAACGACTGTATGGTCTGTGAAAGAGAAGATGGTCGGGACGGCAAGATTCGAACTTGCGACCTACGGTACCCAAAACCGTCGCGC
>CBDUJY010000019.1:0-47590 GCA_965367685.1 uncultured Planktotalea sp.
AAGCAATCTGGAAATGGGCATGACAAATCCATGCATGCTTTTGATAAATATTTTGATCTTAAGACGGCGTGGATCAGCTTATGACGCATGCAAACCTCATTGAAAAAACCATTTTGCTGGTCGGCACCTATGACACCAAAGATGAAGAGCTGACTTACCTCGCTGACGTGATCCAAGGGCAGGGGGGCGCGGTGAAAACCATGGATGTCTCCGTTCTTGGGGATCCAAGCGCGCTTTGCGATTATTCAAAACATGATGTGGCCGAGGCGGGTGGATCCTCGATCCAAGCGGCCATCGACAGTGGGGATGAGAACACCGCCATGCAAATTATGGCCACAGGATCGGCGATGTTGGCGTTGAAACTGCATCGTGAAGGGGTGTTTGACGGACTGATTGTGTTGGGGGGCACAATGGGGACAGATCTGGCGCTGGATTTGTGTCAGGCGCTGCCGATTGGGGTTCCAAAATATGTTGTCTCAACGGTCAGCTTTTCGCCGCTAATTCCGCCAGAACGCTTGCCGGCGGATGTTCAGATGATCCTTTGGGCGGGGGGGCTGTATGGGCTTAATTCCATTTGTAAGGCGTCGTTGTCGCAAGCCGCTGGGGCGGTGTTGGGCGCTGCGCGTGCCGTTGAAAAGCCCTGCCTTTCCAAGCCGTTGATTGGGATGACCAGTTTTGGGAAAACGGTTCTGCGCTATATGGTGACCCTGAAACCCGCCCTTGAGGCGCGCGGGTTTGAAGTTGCTGTTTTCCACGCCACGGGCATGGGCGGGCGCGCGTATGAAAGCCTTGCGGCGGAAGGCGCGTTTGCCGCTGTGATGGATTTTGCACCACAAGAATTGGGCAATCATATCATGGGGTCCACAATATCGGCAGGCCCCGACCGAATGACCCATGCGGGGGCGTCCGCAACCCCCCAAATGGTGTCCATTGGCTGCTATGATTTGGTGGATATTGTGGGCTGGCAGGCAACGCCCGAAAAACTGTCCGGGCAAGAGGTGCATGCCCACAACCGTTTGTTGTCCTCGGTCATGATGAGCGCAGATCAACGCCGGGAAATGGCGCGCGCGATGTGTGCCCAGCTTGCGGGCTCCAAGGGCCCAACGCTTGCGATCCTTCCCACGCAAGGCGGAAATGAATGGGACCGCCCCGGTGGACCGCTTCATGATGCAGAGGGCCTGTGTGCATTTCTTGATGAATTTCGCACCCATTGCCCGGAAAATGTGCGACTGATCGAACTGGATTGCCACATCAACGATGCAGAATTTTCCGATGCCGTTATGGCCCAATTTGATCTATGGCAAGGTGCAGGTGTCGTTTCCCCCTAATGTTTGTCTAGGCCGAATTTGCGGTGGAAAAATTGTTGCACCTGAAATGACCTGGTGCTTTCCTGTCTAAGAATACGGTGAAGGATCAACAAAAAGGGGGCTTGATGCCGCATCTTTCGTTTGAATTCAGCCGCGGATTGGGCGCGTGCGCAGATTTGGGTGACTTGGCCCAAGTGATGCGCGCGGCGCTGGCTGCCACGGGGCATTGCCCTGTTGGGGGGATCCGTGTGCGTGGGTTTGAGGCGCAGATTGACGCCATTGCAGATGGGGCAGAGGGGTATCATTTTCTGGATATGATCCTGAGATTGGGACAAGGGCGGGATGGGGCCACGCGCGAGGCGATTGCCGATCAGCTTTACCTTGCCGTTGAAACCGCGCTGCGCCCCCAACTGGGGGATGCGCCGTTTATCCTCAGTCTCGAAGTTCAGGAAATAGAAACCCGATTCAGCCGCAAATCCTGGAGCACACTCCATGCGGCAATCGGAAAAAGGACAAATCGATGAAAAGCTTAGACCGCGCGCTTCCCATTGCGCTTTTGCACGCCCGCGAGGCGACGCTGAAGCCATTTCGCCATGAACTGGACCAGATTGATTTGACCGTCCAGCAATGGCGGGTGATCCGGGTTTTGGCCGAGGGCAAAGCCTGTTGTGCCACCGAATTGGCGCAGCGCTGTGTGCTGATGCCCCCCAGCCTGAGCCGCATTTTGAAAAACCTGTCAGAACGCGCGTTGATTGAACGTGTGGATGACAGCGATGGCCGCCGTCGCCGGGTGAAAATTGCCCCGGCTGGTGTCAAGAAATACGACGAAATGTCGGGCAAAGCCGCGCGGATTTATGCAAACCTTGAAACCCATTTTGGCGAAGAAAAGATGGAGACCTTGCTTGATCTTCTGACCGAACTTCGCGAGGTTGCCGAGGCTGAACAGCTCTGAAGGTCCTGCTTTGAAATCCGCCAAAGGCATGCGTGCAGGCGCGCATTCCTGTATGTGACGCAGCGCTTTGCTTGAGCCTGCGCGCGCTTGTGGTTACCTAAGGGAAAACACGCGCGAGAGGACAGCAGCATGAGCGAGACACCAGAAGGCAACATCATCCTACGCACTTTGGCCATGCCCGCCGACACCAATGTCGCGGGGGATATTTTCGGTGGCTGGGTGTTGTCACAAATGGACATCGCCGGTGGCGTTCTGGCCGCAGAACGCGCTGGGGGCCGTGTGGCCACCGTGGCGATTGATGCGATGAAGTTCATTGCGCCCGTGAAAGTTGGCGATGTGCTGTGCATCTATGGCGACGTGGGCCGCGTGGGCAATACGTCCCTTGCGATCCAACTAGAGGCGTGGTCGGAACGGGACCGGGGCCGGTCAAAAACCAAAGTCACCGAGGGTGTGTTTGTTTTTGTGGCTTTGGATGATGATGGGAATAAGGTGCGGGTGGAGGGGTAAGCCACCAGTCTAAAGCTGGCTGGCTTTCCAGTCGCCATAAGTTTGCTTTGTTTCTTTCAAAAGCCAATCTGATCGCCCATTTCTCGAGGTTCCAAATAGAAATACGGCGGCTGCAGATGGGCTTGAAAAGGCGACATCATCGACCAACTTAAAACAACCATTTTCGATGGTTTCAGCTCTTCCCGATGAGAGGACCTGCTGCCTAATCTCCGCCATGCGTTCGTTAAAAGACGTAGATTCATTTAGGTCGCCAATGGAACCAGCCCTTAGGACAAATTCGCCATCTATTTCGACGGCAAACGCACTAATTCCCTTTTTTGCATGACGTAGGAAAAACTCGGGGCTCTTATCGGAAGAATTGTCAGAAACCGTTGAAAATACGCCGCCAACTTTTCTAAAAAAATCAACACCAATGACAGGTAATACGAGTTGGATCTCTTCTAAAAAGGATTCCATGTCGGAAATGTCCGCCTCAGGTAAGCGGTCAAATTCTGGCTCCGTTTTATTCACTACGCTGCTTTTCTTTGCTTCTTTCAGCAAAGAAATCATACGCCCTTCCAGATACTTCACATGCGCCTTTGTAAGATTCATATCTTTGTTAGTGACTGCGATAAAACGATCCCAGAAGTCTTTGTTTTCATCTTTTGAGTGCGTATAGAGTCGCTTGGAAATGTCATCCCCCTCTCCCACGTAAACACTCGGCAAACTAGAGTTTAATGGGGAACCAAAGAGTATGTAAATTCCGGTCCTGCGCAGCTCTTCCCTTTTTAGGGCAACATCTAATTTTGCTCTTGGCGCTGCGAGAACATGGCCTGTCCAATTCACGATTTCCGCAGTTAGTACCCCCGTAGGAGTTCCCTCCGCTAAGAAGAGCCGAACCGATCTACCTTTTGTCATCATGGTTTCCAACTTAGATGCTGCGCCGAGTTGTTAAACCTATGCGTGAACGCGGATTTGATGTCAAATCCGCTGCCTCGCGCTGATAAAAAATGGCCCCGAAGTGGGGCCATTTGTTTATCTCGAAAACTTCTTATGTTTCATGCGCTTCGGCTCCAAAGCATCGGCCCCAAGCCGTCGCTTTTTGTCCTCTTCGTAGTCTTCAAAGTTGCCCTCGAACCACTCCACATGCGCTTCGCCTTCAAACGCCAGAATATGCGTACAGATCCGGTCAAGGAAGAAGCGATCGTGCGAAATGACCACGGCGCAACCGGCGAAATCCACCAGCGCATCTTCGAGCGCGCGGAGTGTTTCCACGTCCAGATCGTTGGTCGGTTCATCGAGCAACAGCACATTGCCGCCTTCTTTCAAAAGCCGCGCCATATGCACGCGGTTGCGCTCCCCGCCTGACAGCAGCGACAGTTTCTTTTGCTGATCACCGCCCTTAAAATTGAAGCTTGAGCAATAGGCGCGGGAATTGACCTGCGCATCCCCCAGTTCAATCAGCTCGGCCCCGCCGGAAATCGCTTCCCAAACGGTTTCATCCGCCTTCAAATCATCGCGCGATTGATCGACATAAGACAGTTGCACGGTGTCGCCCAGCTCAATCGTGCCCTCATCCGGCTGCTCTTCACCGGTGAGCATTTTAAAAAGCGTGGATTTACCCGCGCCGTTGGGGCCAATCACGCCGACAATGCCACCGGGCGGCAATGAGAAATCAAGCCCTTCGACCAAGAGCTTGTCGCCCATGTGCTTTTTCAGGCCCTCAACTTCGATCACCTTAGAACCAAGGCGCGGACCGTTAGGGATAACGATCTGGGCGCGGCCCACTTTTTCGCGCTCGGACTGATCCGCAAGCTCATTATAGGCGTTGATCCGGGCTTTTTGCTTGGCTTGGCGGGCTTTTTGGCCCTGCTGCATCCACTCTAACTCGCGTTCCAGCGTCTTTTGCTTGGATTTGTCTTCGCGGGCTTCTTGGGCCAGACGTTTGGCTTTTTGTTCCAGCCACGCGGTATAGTTGCCCTCATATGGCATGCCGCGACCTCGGTCGAGTTCAAGGATCCAGCTGGTGATGTCATCCAGGAAATAGCGGTCGTGGGTGACGATCAGAATGGTGCCTTTATAGTCGATCAGGTGCTGTTGCAGCCAAGCGATGGTTTCCGCGTCCAAGTGGTTGGTCGGTTCATCCAAAAGCAGCATGTCAGGTGCTTCAAGCAGCAGTTTACACAGCGCAACACGGCGTTTTTCACCGCCCGAAAGCGTGGCCACATTCGCGTCATCAGGGGGGCAGCGCAGGGCTTCCATGCTGACGTCGATTTGCGCGTCCAGATCCCAAAGGTTCTGCGCGTCAATCTCATCTTGCAGCTTGGCCATTTCCTCGGCGGTTTCATCCGAATAGTTCATCGCCAGATCATTGTAGCGATCAAGGATGGCTTTCTTCTCGGCCACGCCCAGCATGACATTGCCGCGCACATCAAGGGTTTCATCCAGCGTGGGTTCTTGCGGAAGATAGCCCACTTTGGCCCCCTCAGCGGCCCAAGCCTCGCCTTGGAAATCTTTGTCGATGCCCGCCATAATGCGCATCAAAGTCGATTTACCGGTGCCGTTCACGCCGACAACACCGATTTTCACGCCGGGCAGAAAGCTTAGGCGGATGTTTTCAAAGCATTTCTTGCCACCGGGATAGGTCTTGGAAACGCCGTCCATGTGGTAGACATATTGATAAGCGGCCATTGGGATGCTCCGTTGAAAGTCGCGGTTTCGGTAGGGAATAGCGATTTCGCTGGACGAGGGCAATTGGCTCGCGTTAGGGCAATGCAATTATGACGGATAATTTGCGATATAATTTGCCATATGCACATCCCGGGCAGGTCATTGGCCTGTTGGGTGGGTCTTTTGATCCGGCTCATGAGGGACATGTGCATTTGACGCGTGAGGCGCTAAAGCGGTTTGGTTTGGATCAAGTGTGGTGGCTGGTCACGCCGGGCAACCCCTTGAAATCTCATGGCCCCGCGCCGATGGCGCAACGCTTGGCACATGCACGCCAGAAAATGCAGCACCCAAAGGTGAAGGTCACAGATATTGAGGCCAAAACCGGCACGCGGTATACGGCGGCGACACTTCAGGCTTTGATAAGACTTTATCCAGATGTGCGGTTTGTCTGGCTGATGGGCGCGGATAACTTGGCGGATTTCCACCGCTGGGATCGTTGGCAATGGATTATGGACAATGTGGCGATCGGGGTGATTGCACGACCGGGTGACCGGGTTGCGGCCCGCACATCGCCTGCGGCACTGACTTACCGCTTTGCACGATTGAAGGGCAGGGATGCACGTTTGTTGTCCCAACGACCGGCCCCGTGTTGGAGCTTGGTGAATGTTCCCATGGTCGATGTGTCCTCTTCCCAAATACGGGCTGACGGAAACTGGCAATCCTAGGGCGCTGTCGTGATGATCTGGCGTGGAATTGCCAAGGGCGTTGCGTGATCTTGCCTTGAATTGAGCGCGCCTAACGGGTTAACTCGCCACATGATTAAAGCAGTGACACGACGTGCCATTTTGGCGGGAATGGGCAGCGGGCTGGGATGTGCCGCTTTTGCCAACGCACCTGTCAGCAGCCTAATCCCCAAAGCGCGCCCTGCGGATTTTATCAAGCGCACGGTTTCGCCAATTGATAGCCTGATAGCCCAAGCAAATCTTGGTGGAAAAATCGGATTTGTTGTGGCTGATGCGCGTACGGGATTGGTGTTAGAAGCCCGCAATCCGCAAACCGCTTTGCCCCCAGCATCTGTCGCCAAGGCGATCACAACCGCGTATGGGTTGGCAAATTTGGGGGCAGATCACCGGTTTTCCACGCGCATCGTGGCAACTGGGCCGATCAAATCCGGCAAGGTGCAGGGGGATCTGATCCTCGTGGGCGGCGGCGATCCAGCCTTGGACACGGACAGTCTGGCGCAATTGGCAAAATCCCTAAAAGCAAAGGGTATTACGGGCGCAACCGGGGCGTTCAAAGTGCATGCGGGCGCGCTGCCTTATGTCAAATCCATTGACCCGGATCAGCCAGATCATTTGGGATATAATCCAGCAATTTCAGGGCTTAACCTTAATTACAACCGTGTGCATTTTGAATGGAAACGCGCAGGTGCTGGGTATTCCGTTGCCATGGATGCGCGCTCAAAACACTTTCGGCCAGAGGTTTCCATGGCGCGCATGAAAATCGTGAACAGGGCCCTTCCTGTCTATACCTACAAGGCGTCGTCCGGCGTTGACAATTGGACGGTTGCCAAGGGGGCTTTGGGTAAAGGCGGGTCGCGGTGGTTGCCGGTGCGCCGACCCGACCTTTATGCGGCGGAAGTGTTTCAGGTCTTGGCGAGATCACAGGGCATTCGGCTTGCAAAACCGCGAGTTGCGCAAAACATGCCGAAGGGGACGGTGGTGGCGTCGCAATCCAGTGCGCCCCTTGGCGATATCGCCCGCAGCATGATGAAATACTCAACCAATCTGACGGCAGAAGTGATCGGCTTGTCCGCCACGCAAAAACGGGGGGGGGCGCCCAGTTCTCTTTCGGCATCGGCCCGTGACATGTCGGCTTGGGTGCAAAGCCGTTTGGGGGCGAAATCTGCAAAGTTTGTGGATCACTCTGGCCTGTCCGATGCCTCGCGTATCTCGGCGCAAGATATGGTGAATGCCCTTGTTTCATTGGGTGCAAATGGTCCATTGCACGGGTTGATGAAGGACATTCCAGCGCGCGGCCAAGACGGAAAAACGCTGAAATCCGCGGCCTATAAAGTGCGTGCAAAAACCGGCACGCTCAATTTTGTAAGTGCGCTGTCCGGATATATTGTGGGTGCGGATGGAACGCCAATGGTGTTTGCGATTTTCACCGCGGATCTTAAACAACGCCGGGGCATTAAACGGGCGGATCGTGAACGTCCGCAAGGCGCAAAAGGTTGGAGCAGACGATCACGCCTGCTCCAACATAAACTGATCAATCGCTGGGCCACGCTTTACGGAACGTGACCCTGAATATGGCGTCAAGGGCGTGGTGGAATGTTCACCGCCGCTTGTGAGGCAGGGCGTGAAGAACACGCATCATACCAGCGCATCACATTGGAAAAGCTGGATAATTCCATCTCATCCGCTGCGTTATACGCGGTCAAGATGGCGCGGATCCACGGCCATGCGGCGATGTCAGCAATGGTGTAATCCTTACCCATAATAAAGTCGCGACCTTCAAGACGCGCATCCAAAACGCCCAACAGGCGTTTGCCTTCGGTCAGGTAACGATCACGTGGGCGCTTGTCTTCGATCTCTTTGCCAGCAAAGGCATGGAAGAACCCAAACTGGCCAAGCATTGGGCCCAAACCGCCCATTTGCCACATCAACCATTGCAGGGTTTCTGCTTTTTTGGCCGGATCTTGCGGCAGGAATTTTCCTGATTTTTCAGCAAGATAAATCAAGATCGCCCCACTTTCCCACAAGGGCAGCGGCGCACCACCAGGCCCATTGGGGTCAATGATCGCGGGGATTTTATTGTTGGGGTTCAGCGACAGAAATTCGGGTGTGCATTGATCATCACTGGCGAAGCTGACCAGATGCGGCTCATACGCCAGACCGGTTTCTTCAAGCATTGCGGACACTTTCACGCCGTTTGGTGTGGGCAGTGAATAGAGCTGGATGACATCCGGGTTGGCGGCGGGCCAGCGATTGGTAACTTTAAAGTCTTGCAACATTTTGATCCCCTAACTTTAAACTCTTTAAAGGGTAAAACAGCGAAAGTTTAAACACTTTAAAGTTTTGATCAGTGGCATATGGGGCTTTCACGGGCGGCTTCAAGATCGGGGGCATCACGCCTGTGTGTCTGACATGAAAAACGCCGCGCCTCCGGGTGGGGGGCGCGGCGTTTTCATGATCAAAGGGGTGGTCGATTAAGCCTCTTCTTTGGCGCGCGGCAGGATCAGGTTCAAAACCAAACCTGTGACACCGGACAGACCAATCCCCGCGAGGGTGAAACCCTCACCAAAGCTGAGCGTCAGACCGCCAAGTCCGATGATCAAAACGGTGGAGACAATCACCATGTTGCGCGCCTCGACCAACTTATCGCCAAGCTTTGCAACCACGGACAGGCCAACCACTGTGACCATGCCAAACAGCAGGATCATGATCCCGCCCATCACCGGCATCGGGATTGAGGCCAGCGCCCCGCTGAGTTTGCCGACAAACGACAGGCCAATCGCAAAGATCGCAGCCCATGTCATGATCGCCGGGTTAAAGGCGCGGGTCAGGGTCACAGCGCCGGTGACTTCGGAATAGGTGGTGTTGGGGGGGCCGCCCAAAAGCCCCGCCGCAGTGGTTGCAAGACCGTCCCCCAGCATGGTGTTTTGGATGCCGGGCTTGTCCATATAGTCGCGTTTGGTCACGCTGCTGATGGCCATGATGTCGCCGAAATGTTCAATGGCGGGGGCGATGGCAACGGGCAAGATAAACAGGATCGCGGCAAGGTTAAACTCGGGCCGGACAAAGTTGGGCAGGGCAAACCAGGCGGCCTCTGCCACGGGGGTGGTGTTGATCAGGCTTTCGCCGGTGATCATGCCAAGAATGATCGCGGCCAGATAACCCGCTATTACGCCGACGATAATCGGCACCACGCGCATGATGCCACGCCCCAGAATGGCGGTGATCATGGTGGCGCCAAGGGCCACAAGTGCCAGCGTTAAGGCGATGCCTTTGGGAACGATCTGCGCGTCCCCTGCGACACCCGTGGCCATGTTCACCGCAACTGGGGCCAGTGACAGGCCGATGACCATGATGACGGGGCCAACCACCACCGGCGGCAGGATTTTATGCAGAAACCCCGCGCCAAAGATGCGAATGGCAAAGCTGAGCGCGACATATAAAAGACCGGCGGCCGCCAAGCCCCCGGTTGTGGCCGCGACCCCCCAGGTTTGCACGCCGTAGATGATCGGTGCGATGAAGGCGAAAGATGAGGCCAGAAACACGGGAACCTGACCACGGGTGGTGATTTGGAAAATCAACGTGCCAAGGCCCGCGGTAAACAGAGCCACCGAGGGATCCAGCCCAGTAAGCAGCGGCACCAAAACCAGCGCCCCAAAGGCCACAAACAGCATTTGCGCGCCAATCAGCGCCTGACCCATCCCGAATTTATACTCGGTTGAGGTCATATCTGATGGGGTGGTGTCATCAATGTTGGGGGGGATGGTCATCTTATTTTTTCCTCTGCAGATCAGGTGAGGGGGGCCGGGGGGGCGCCCCATGCGACTCGATTGGTCACTTTTGAAACATTGCAGAGGGTTATGCCAGCGCTGCGAGCGGAAGCCGTGGTGATTTTAGGTGAAAACCTATTGTGTGGCCTTCGCGGGGGACGACGCACAAAAGGCCCCGCAGTGCGAGGCCTTTCGGGGCTTTCATTTGAACAGAGTTTGGTCCGCGTTTAAGGGGGCTACAGTGTCATATGTCGTGCGCGCGCGCCGCGTTCAATCGCGGCGGCATGCAGGCGGTCGATGCTCAGCTCGTACCGGATTTCTTCCAAGATCCGCAGTTCGGGCCCTTGCAACACACCGTCAGAGGCCGCCACATCACAGGCCAGCGCATAGGCGGTTTCAAAAAGGTTTTCCGGAAGGCTGTCACGCATGAGGCCAAAAAGCGCATCCAGCCCGTCTTCAACCGCAAACAGGTCAAACACGGTTTGGGACACGGTTTTGATCCGGTCAGGGTCGTAACCTGCAAAGACCGGCAGGTGGTTCACGACGCGCTCGATGGTCAAAAGCTCGGCCGAGGTAATCTCTTCGTCCGAGGCTGAAACCGCCATCATAACGGCGATCAGGCTGTCTTGGGCGGTCAGCGAATGGGGGATTTCTTGCACAGGTGGCTCCTTTTGTTGCGGTGCAGAATATTGACCTAACGCCGTCATCGCAATAGGGAGAGATGTTTGGGGGCATTGGGCCCCGATTGGGGCGGATGTGCGCCGATGACTATGTAAGGAAACAGCAGATGACGGATCAGATCAGTCCTGAGATGCGTGACGCCGCGATGGCGTCCAAAGCCTGGCCCTTTGAAGAAGCGCGCCGGGTGCTTAAACGCTATCAAAAGGGCGCGCCTGAGAAGGGATATGTGCTGTTTGAAACCGGGTATGGCCCGTCGGGCCTGCCGCATATCGGCACCTTTGGCGAGGTGGCGCGCACGACGATGATCCAAACTGCGTTTGAGCTGATTTCGGATATTCCCACCAAACTGATTTGTTTCTCGGATGATTTGGACGGCATGCGTAAGGTGCCGGGCAATGTGCCAAATTCCGAAAGCCTGCAGGAACATTTGCAAAAGCCGCTGACCTCGGTGCCCGATCCCTTTGGCACCCATGAAAGCTTTGGCCATCACAACAATGCTATGCTGCGCCGGTTCTTGGACACCTTTGGCTTTAAATACGAGTTTTACTCGGCACGCGAGTTTTATAAATCTGGTCAGTTTGACGAGGTGCTGAAGCGTGCGGTTGAGAAATATGATGATGTGATGGCGGTGATGCTGAAATCCCTTCGGGAAGAGCGTCGTCAGACCTATTCGATTTTCCTGCCGATCCACCCCGAAACCGGCCGCGTGCTTTACGTGCCGATGAAAGAGGTGAACGCAGAGAACCACACCATCACCTTTGACGATGAAGACGGCAAAGAATGGACGCTGCCGGTCACCGGCGGCAATGTGAAGCTGCAGTGGAAACCTGATTTTGGCGCCCGTTGGGCGGCGCTGAATGTCGACTTTGAAATGTACGGCAAGGACCATTCCACCAACACGCCGATTTATGATGCGATCTGTCGTGTGCTGGGGTGGCGTGCGCCGGAGCATTTCACTTATGAATTGTTCCTCGATGCCAATGGTCAGAAAATTTCCAAGACCTCAGGCAATGGGATTTCCATTGATGAGTGGCTAACCTATGCGTCTACCGAAAGCCTGTCTTACTTTATGTATCTTAAGCCAAAGACGGCAAAGCGGATGCATTTTGATGTGATCCCGAAGGCGATGGATGAATATCATCAACAGTTGAAAGCCTATCATAAACAAGATCTTAAGGCGCAGCTGAACAACCCGGTTTGGCATATTCATGGCGGCGATGTGCCACAATCAAACATGGTTGTGCCCTTCTCAATGCTGCTGAACCTCGCGTCTGTGGCCTCAGCTGATGACAAAGATCAACTGTGGGGCTTTATCAAACGCTACGCACCAGAAGCGTCGGCGGACACGCACCCCGATCTGGATGCGGCTGCTGGCTATGCGGTGAAATATTATCAGGACTTTGTCGAGCCTGAGAAAGTGTTCCGCTTGCCCACAGATCAAGAACGCGCCGCCTTGCAAGAGCTGGCCGCCGCCTTTGGCGACAGCGCCACCGCACTCGACGTGATCGCCCGCAAAAACGCGCAAATGGGCAATGATGACCCCTTGCCGGAAGTGGACTTCACATCCGATGAGTTCCTGCAATCTATCGTCTTTGCCGTGGGCAAATTGCATGGATTTGATAATCTGCGTGATTGGTTCAAGGCGCTCTACGAAGTGCTTTTGGGCGCCAGCCAAGGCCCACGTTTCGGAAGCTTCGCCGCCCTTTACGGGGTGGAAGAAACCACTGCATTGATCAAACGCGGTCTGGCCGGCGACCTGTTGAAATAAAGCATCTGGGGCCGGCGCGCGTCGGCCCCACACCCATTGGGCCCCCACGCCAGAATCCCGCCGGGTTCCAGAAAACCTGCTTTTTTCTTGCCTCAAATATCTCGGGGTGAGGGCGCAGCCCGAGGGGCAGAGCCCCTTTTCAGGCCGCCCCGACCCGTTGCGCACCAAAGCCTAGCGCACGGTGCCGTTAACGCGCGTTAAACCCCATTTGCTACCTCTTTCCCCGTTGCGGACCAAAGCGTCCGACATCCCGCGTCTGCGACCGCGTTGGGCATGGCTGTGCCATCACCACCGAAGGTCCGCCGGGCTGGCAGATTTATTGACCTGAAAGGGAATTGAATGAACAAGGCACTTACCGATGGGGTGGTTTTCATGCCACCCCCCTTCGCCGATGGTCTGAACGTATGGTCAAGCGAGGAGGGCACGCCCGGATCCAACACCTATGACGGCGCACCGAACGCCGCCTTGGTGCCTGCTGATCAGGATTTTGAAAACTGTCTGGAAATTTTCAAAAACGCCAACAGCGTGAAGCTGACCTTTATGGGGCAAACCCCGTTTGAACAGGGCTGTTATCTGCGTATTTCAGCCAAGGTAAAGGCTGTAAGCGGCCCGTTGCCAAGCGTGCGCGCTGTGGCTTGGGCGGCGAAGTCAGGTGGCAGCCATGCCGCGGGATATGTTGAGCAGGGGCCAAGTGTGCCGTTGATGTCTTATGGCGAAGTGGTTGAAGTCTCTGCCATTATCGGATCCGGGTCGCGCAATGGCGTCGACATGATCTGGGGCGCAGATGTGGCCTATGCGCATCTTGGGCTGGAACTGACTGGTTCTAATGGCGGTATTGTCCGGATTGATGAGATTGTCATTCAGGACATCACCGGTGCGTATCTGCGCGATATGATGGACTGGGTGGATGTGCGCGACTTTGGCGCCGCTGGGGATGGTGTCACCAATGACCGCGATGCGTTTTTGGCGGCGGATGCTGCGGCCAACGGCCGTACGGTATTGGTGCCCGAAGGTGTGTACCGCATCTCGTCCAGCTTGACCCTGCATTCGGATGTGCGTTTTGAAGGCACTGTGACGATGCCAGACAATGTGTATCTGTCGCTGACCCGCAGTTTCGATTTGCCCACCTATATTGATGCCTTTGGCGACGAGATGTTGGGGTTTAAAAAGGCGTTTCAGGCACTTTTGAATTATGCAGATCATGAAATTTTGGACATGTGTGGGCGCAGGTTGGATGTGACCGAACCCATTGATATGCAAGATGCGGTCAATACGACCAGCACGTTTGAAATTCGCCGGGTGATTAAGAACGGACAGTTTTATGTGATTGATGGTCCGGCCTGGGACAACAGCAGTGTAACCGCCAATGGCAGCTACAACGCCAACAATCCGTATGAGCTGACCAGCGTCAGCAATATCGCATCCATCAAACGCGGTGCTTTGGTGACGGGCAATGGTGTTGGGCGTGAGGTTTATGTGCGGGATGTGAATGTCGCAACCAATACGGTTACGCTGTCTCAGGGGCTGTGGGGGGCAAGCTCGTCGCAAAGTTACACCTTTACAGACTTTAAATATGTGCTTGATTTCGCAGAGTTTTCCAAGATGAGCAGGATGACCTTTGCTGGGGTCGAATTCCAATGTAACAGCAAAGCATCCGGGGTGCGGTTGGCGCGAGATGGTGAAAACGCCATTTTCCAGGACTGTTTCTTCATCAAACCCAAGAACCGTGGTGTCACGTCGATTGGCCGGGGGTGTCAGGATTTACACCTTGAACGGTGCCAGTTCATTTCCAGTGAACAAGGGCTTTCCGCAACCGCACGTCAATCGCTTGGGTTTAATGTAAACGCAAATGACGCCAAGATCCGGGACAACCGTTTTCAGCGTATGGGAACCACGGGTGTCTTGCACGGCGCGGGGCACATCATTCAAGGCAACCACTTTTTCCAAGGGGATGAGGTGGACAATGGCCCACGGGTGTCGGGTTTGGTGTTCACTTATGAAAACGCGAAAACGGTGTTGCTGGGCAATTACGTCGACAATTGTTCGATCGAGCTGAACAACGAACATGACCCCAACCCGGACTTCAATTCGGAGTATTCGTTTGGCGGGATGACCATCACCGGGAATATCTTCACCGCGCAGGATGTGGCGTCGTGGTTCAAGTTCATCATCATCAAACCCTTTGGGTCCGGGCATTTCATTTCGGGTCTGCATGTGATGGGCAATACGTTCCGATCCATTAAGGGCAATATTGACCGCGTCGAAGAGCTGTCCACCACCCACGCCACCATGAGCGGCTGGAGTTATCGGGATCTGACCTTTGAAAACAACGTGTTTACCGGGGTCACCCAGCGCACCATTTCACCGGTCAATTTGAAGTTTGAACAAAACAGCAATGCGACGACCTGGAGCTTGAACGCCGGGGATTACATGCCCTTTAACGGCAAGGTGCGCCGGTGTCATGGGTTGGTGTTTGAAGATGGTTTGAAAGACAGCTCAAACGCCGCGATGCACGAGATGCCTTTGGTCAAACTTGCGCAGGGCAGTTCAAATGAATTGCTGCAATTAAAGTGGCCGCGTGCGTGCCGTGGTAAGGCACATGCGATCGTCAGAACCGATAATCCGGTTTAAATATATGTGATAAGTGTCTGCCCTGGCTCTGGTTTGTACCGGTGCCGGGGCAAATGCGTTTGGGGCCAGAATAAGGGGCCAGTGATGATGGCTCATGGATTGGTGAAATGTGCCACACCGCGGCGCAGTTCGTGCAGCAGGGCCAGTACAATGATGCTTGCGGCAATCTGATCAAAACTTAGCACAGTAAAGATGTTCATCACGGGGTCTCCTGCTTGCCTTAGGGCTGGTGATACCTGTTGAGCAGAGAAGTGTTAACAAGTGATTTTCTTTTTCGGTCGGAGCGCTGAAAGTTGACCAAAACAAAGGTGAATTCGTTACATTTTTGACCCCGATCAAGGCAGGGCTGGATTGTGTGGGATAGGTTCAAGCCGAATTCAAAAAAGGTCAGATTAGGAGAGTAACGCATGGCTCAACCCACAGCGCGCGCGAGCAGCGCAACCAGCACCTCGACAGCAAAACCAGCGGCGAAAACAGCGGCACCTGCAGCGGCAAAAACTGTTGCGGCGGCTCCAGAAGTTAAGGACGCGAAAGCAGCCCCTGCTGTTGCCAATGCGGACGGCTTTCCTAATGTAACGTCTGAGGGGGCTGAGCCCACTTTTGAAAACGGCAAATACCCCTATGACGACAAATTGGGTCGCAAGGAATATGAACGCCAAAAAGCCAAGCTTCAGGCCGAACTGTTGAAGGTTCAGCGCTGGGTTGGCGAAACGGGTCAAAAATTCGTGCTGCTGTTCGAAGGCCGGGATGCGGCTGGTAAGGGCGGGACCATCAAACGCTTTATGGAGCATTTGAACCCGCGTGAAGCCCGTGTTGTGGCGCTGAACAAGCCGACTGATGCAGAGCGTGGCCAGTGGTTTTACCAGCGTTACATCTCGCATCTGCCGACCAAAGGGGAAATGGTTTTCTATGACCGCTCTTGGTACAACCGCGCCGGTGTGGAACGGGTCATGGGGTTCTGTACGCCCAATGAATATCTGGAATACATGCGCCAGACCCCGGAATATGAACGGATGCTGACACGGTCCGGCATTCGCCTGTATAAATACTGGTTTTCCGTGACCCGAGAAGAGCAGAAGCGCCGTTTTGACAGCCGCAAAGATGACCCGCTGAAGCGTTGGAAGCTGTCGCCGGTGGATGTGGCGTCCCTGTCGAAATGGGATGATTATACCGAAGCCAAAGAAGCGATGTTCTTTTACACCGACACCGCGGATGCGCCTTGGACCATCATCAAATCGAACGACAAGAAACGCGCGCGTCTGGAATGTATGCGCCACTTCCTGTCGACGGTGGAATATCCGGATAAGGATCACGATCTGGTGGGCAAACCCGACCCGCTGATCGTTGGGCATGCCAGCCAAGTGATCCACAATGCCAACCACATTCTGGGGGCCAGCCTGCACCCGGATCAGCGGCACAGCAGCTAAGTCTCGGGGCTGAGTTGCACATTGGAATGAAGGGCGGTGGGGAAACCTGCCGCCCTTTTGCATGTCGGGGCGCAACCGCTTGTGTCTTGGCCTAAGCCCGTTAGACTGCCCCCATATTGGTAACAGGTGATTATGATGGATCGACGTTTCTTCTCGGCCGGTGTGGCGGCATTGGTGCTTTCGGGCTGTATGGGATCAACCGGGGGCGGTGGGCCGCAGTCCAATGCGAAACCTGTGAGCAGGTCGCGTGTTGCCGCCGTGGCCAACCCCGATTTTGATCGCTGGCTGGCGGGCGCACGTGTGCGTGCCAAAGCGCGGGGACTTTCCCCCAAAACCTTGTCGCGCGCCTTTCCCACCATTGGCTATTTGCCCGGCGTGATCAAAACCGATCGCAACCAAAGTGAGTTTAAGCGCAGCTTTGAGGATTACATGGCAATCGCCACGTCTGAAAGCCGCGTGGCCACGGGGCGGGCGATGCTGTCCAAACACGCCGCACTCTTTTCCCGGATCCAAGCCAAATACGGCGTTGAGAAAGAGGTGGTTGCCGCCGTGTGGGGGCTTGAAAGCCGCTATGGATCGCGCCGGGGCGATATCCCCACGCTGTCGGCCTTGGCCACCCTTGCCTATGACGGTCGACGCGGGGCGTTTTTTGAGCGTCAACTGATTGCCGCGCTGCAAATCATTGAGCGCGGGGATATCACGCCCGCGCGCATGAATGGCAGCTGGGCGGGTGCGATGGGGCACACGCAGTTCATCCCCACCAGCTATCAGGCCTTTGCGGTGGATTTTGACGGGGATGGTCGCCGCAACATTTGGGGCGAGGATCCGACGGATGCTTTGGCCTCGGCTGCGGCTTACCTGTCGCGCAATGGCTGGGTGACAGGGGCCCGTTGGGGGCGTGAAAGCGCGGGGGGCGATATTGCCCCCGAGGGGGCCGAGGGGCCACGGTTTTCGGCCGGTCCGAACTATAAGGTTCTGGGGCGCTATAATAACGCGCAAAAATACATCATCGGGGTGGGCGTGTTGTCTGATCTGTTGGCCGGGCGCGGGGGGCTTCGGCACCAGTTTGGCCCAGACGCCAATGGCATGCGCTTGTCGGACCGGATCCGTCTGCAAAAGGCATTGGCGCGCGCGGGCTATGATGTGGGGGAACCTGATGGCGTCATCGGCCCCAAGACAATTGCGGCTGTGCGCAGCTTTGAGCAAAGTCAGGGGCTGGTGGTGACCGGCCAGCCTTCGATGGCGCTGTTGGCCAAACTCTGACTTCGCGCTTGCGGGGGGCTGAAATTGCCCCTACGCATATTCGGATGACACATTCTGAGCAGACATATTCCTATCACGCGCGGGCGGCCCTGATCCTTGGGCTGCCGCTTATTGGGTCGCATCTGGCGCAATTTGCGATCCAGATCGTCGATACCATTATGCTGGGCTGGTACGGGGTCGAGGCGCTGGCCGCTGTGGTCTTGGCGGGCACGTTCTTTTTTGTGCTTTTGATTATGGGATCAGGCTGTGCGTGGGCGGTGATGCCGATGGTGGCATCCGCGTCAGAGGCGGGGGATGACACCAGGGTGCGCCGGGTGACGCGGATGGCGTTCTGGGCGTCTGGCATTATTGGCCTTTTGGTTATGCCACTTTTGTGGTGGTCGGAACCGTTGCTTTTGGCCATGGGGCAAGAAGCTGGCCTGTCGGCAGTGGCACAGGATTACCTGCGCATCGCGGGCTGGGGGCTGTTTCCGGCGCTGGGCATTATGGTGCTGAAAAGCTATCTGTCTGCGCTAGAGCTGACGCGGGTGGTCCTTTGGGGCACGTTGTTTGCGGCTGTCCTGAACGGGCTTTTGAATTATGTGCTGATTTTCGGGAATTTCGGCGCGCCTGAATTGGGTGTGCGCGGCGCCGCGATTGCGTCTTTGACGGTGCAACTGGCGTCTTTTCTGGCCTTGGCGATTTACGCGGCAAAGGCCCTGCCGGAACACACGTTGTTTCAGCGGATGTGGCGCCCGGATTGGGATGCGTTGCGGGAAGTCACCCGGATGGGCAGCCAAATTGGCCTGACCAGCTTGGCCGAAGCGGGGCTGTTTTCGGCCTCAACCGTGGTGATGGGCTGGATTGGGACTTTGGAATTGGCCGCGCACGGCATTGCGCTTCAGATCGTGTCGGCGTTTTTCATGGTGCATATTGGCCTGTCCAATGCCGCCACTGTGCGGGCAGGGCGCGCGCTGGGCCGCAAGGACGAGGCGGGCTTGCGCAAGGGGGCGTGGGCGATCACGTCTATTTCGCTGTTGTTTGGGGTCCTCTCGGTGCTGATCTTTCTTGGGTTGCCACATCAGATGATTGGCTTGTTTTTGGATCCAAATGAGCTGCTGCGCGAGGATATCCTGCGGGTCGGCACATCGCTTTTGGCGGTGGCAGCATTGTTTCAATTTGCGGATGCGGCTCAGGTCATGGCGCTGGGATTGCTTCGCGGCGTTCATGACACCAAAGTGCCGATGATCATTGCCACCATCAGCTATTGGGTTATCGGGATGCCAATGTCGTACCTCATGGGGATCACTTGGGGGTATGGCGGCGAAGGTGTCTGGATGGGTCTGGTGATTGGCCTTGCGGTGGCTGGCGTGTTCATGAGCTGGCGGTTCTGGACGCAGTCCTCGCGTATTGGGACATCGGCGTTGCGGTAATTGACTGCAATGGGCCCAGTCTGACAGATGCGGTGCACTGCCTATCGCGTCATACAAACGCAAAAGCGATGACAGATGCTTCAATGAAAACTGGAAACGCTTTGAACGGGTCCGAGAGCTTACATCTTACGCTTTGCCGGGGTGATCTCTACACATGCCCCAAAATTGGATTGGCCGACAGAGAATGCAAAGGCGCCCAAAGCGGCATCCGGCAATACTGAGGACGCATCGGTAAGGGCATTCGCCCCCGGCCATCCATCACGCATCCAGACTGTACCGGTTGGCACACGTGGCGTCAGCTTGGCGCGCGCGTGGAACGTCCCGCGCTGGTTAGACACCACAACTTCACAGCCATTTGCGATGCCCCGGTTCTTTGCATCTTCGGGTGATATCCACAGATCAGGCGCCTCTTCCCGCGCGGCAAGCGTGGGCAGGGCGCGTGCATGGTCATAGAACGAATGGAAATGCGCAAACGTGCGGCCATGGGCAAGGGTCAGTGACCCACCCACGTTGTCCGGTTCAGTATAGGTGGGAAGTGCAGAGAGGCCCATGTCAGCGGCCCGCTGGGAAAAAAACTCGACTTTGCCCGATGGTGTTGAAAACTGCAAAGTTGGATAAGCGACATGCGAGACATTCAGCGCTGTACGCCCGCCATTTGCACGCATTTTTGCAACGGTGGTGTGACCCGTTGCAGGATGGTCCAGCGCTGCATTCATCGCGTCTTCCTGACTGTTCCAAGGGTAAACATCTTCGACACCAAGCCGCTCTGCCAGCCCTTGATAGAGATGATACACCGGCTTTGCCTGTCCAGCAGCAGGCAGGACCTGATCGGAAAGGTGAATATAGCTATTGGTCGATTTTGCGCCGGTTTCTTCAAGCCAAATGGTGCCGGGCAAAACGATGTCCGCGACGTCACGGATCATTTGATTGGGGAAGATATCATAGGCCACCACAAGTTCGGCGTTGTTCAATGCGGCCCGCATCCGGGTGGTGTCCGGAAATGAGGATAAGACATTTGATCCGATGGAAATGAAGACCTTTATCTGACCGCTTTCCAGACCTGCGATTATGGCTTCCATTTGATTTGGGACATAGTGTCCGGGCAAGCGTCTGTCAGCCGCTGACAGATCGACAAACCCTGCGCCGTGGCTGCGCCCGCCATGGCGCGGACCAATGCCAGTTCCGGGACGGCCAAAGTTGCCGGTGAGGCCTGGAAGGCACGAGATCGCCCGCGCCGCGTGCCACGTGTTGTTGCCTTTGTGTAAAGAGGACCCCCCGATTACGATCATGGCTGCGCGTGCGGCCGCATATGACCGGGCCAAGGCAATGATCTGATCCTGTGGAACGCCTGTTTGACCCTCAGCCCAGTGCGGTGTCTTGGATGTCAGGCTTTCTGCCAGCGGCCCAAACCCGAGGGTATGGGCGTCGACAAAGGCCTTGTCCCATGTCTTATCGGCGATGATCACCTGCATCATGGCCAGCGCGAGTGCCGCATCTGTGCCCGGTTTCACCAGGACAACCTCATCCGCAAGGGCCGAGGCCTCGGTTTTGCGCACGTCAATCACGACGACGCGGGCACCACGACGTTTTGCCATCTCGACATGTTTAAGGGTGGCTGCCTGGCTGACGGTGTTCGCCCCCCACAGGATTACCAGGTCCGAATGCGCGCTAAGGTCCTCTTTCGCCGAGGTTTCAAGCGCGCCTGTAATGCCGATGCCGAAGCCACCCAATCCCCAACAAATCATCGCAGGGTTCCAGAACTGACAGCCATAAAGGTTTGCAAACCGATCCATCTGGGCACGCTTTAAGCCAAAGGCATAGTCATTTGCCCAGTTTCCGTGTCCTTGCCAAAAACCGACGCGTTCCCGCCCCACCGCTTGCATGTGGGTGGCCATCGTATCAAGAGCCGCATCCCAACTGGTCTCAGACCATGCTTCTTCGCCGCGGGTCGTTCGCATCAAAGGCGTCAAGAGACGTTGCTTATTCCCAACGATTTCATGGGCGGCTTTACCGCGCATGCAAAGGAAACCTTGGCTGTCCGGGTTGGTTTCATCACCCGTAATTGTTGCAAGCTGCCCATCTTCGACCGTCACATCCATGCCGCAAAGCGTGGGATGGCAATTCATTGGGCACATGGTCTTGAAGGTTTGTCGATTGGTCATGCCGTTTCACACCCCTGAGTTGCGAATAAGGTAGACCGAGCAAGCGCAGCCTGGCCAGCCGTTTGTGAAATGATGCGTGGTTGGTCTTAGGGGCGGCAAAAAGCACATCCCGAAAACAACACAGGACCCGACCCTTGCACAGCCGCAGAGAATTTGACTGCACCCGCAAAACGGTCATTCAGACCACCCGCTAGCCATAGCGTTGAAAGAGTTCTTTCTCAATCGCCAGACGGGTTTCTAGATCTGCCAGAATACGCATTTCCGCTGTGCGGGCGGGGGCCTCTGTCAGCGCCTTTAATCGCAGCTTAGAGGCGGTGATCTGCTCGGTCAGGACCACAACAGGCGGCTTTGCTTTGCTTTCAACCATCAACCGATTGACCAGCGCGTCTTTTGGGCTGTGGCCGTGATCAATGGGTTTGCCTTCACCGGGCAAATTGTCAAAGGCACCGTCTTTGCGGGCGCGTTCGAGCTTTTCATTGATCAGGGCATCAAGGGGATGGGGCATGTGGGGACCTTTTTGAATGCGCGAAGGGGCTTAGCCTTTCAAAATGCGGTCGGCTTTTTTGCGCACCAAGACTGATCTTAGATCATGCATCGCCAGTAACAGCGCATCGGTGACCTGTTCCAGATCCTCGTCAGCGGCTTTGGATTGCGCCCAATGGGTTGTGGTGTTCAGATAATCCACCGCGCGAAAAATATCATCGACGTCCCGTTTGGCCAGCAGGGCGCGGCGTTCCGCCATCCAGTCCTGAATGACCTCTTTGTCCGCGTCTGAAAGCTGCCGATCCCCATGCGGGCGGACCTCGCCGTTGCGGATGTTCACGATGGCAATCTGGTCCATGTCGATGCGGCGTTGGCGGTTTTCGGTATCCACACGAAAGACAAAAGCCCCGTTGTCACGGACGCGGAAATAGTATTCGGGCAGTTCAGTGGCCATCGGTCGCTCCTTGATCACATTTCAACATATATCAGAGGTGGTGGCGGGTTGAAATGTTGCATTACGCGTTGCTGGGGTGTGCGGCCCCCAAACACACGGGGGCCGCGTTTTTGTTAGCTGAGGTCGGCACAGAAGGTCTGAATGCGGGTGCAAGCCTCGCGCAGGGCATCATCTGAGGTGGCGTAGCTGACGCGGAAGTTGGGGCTGAGGCCAAAGGCCGCGCCAAACACCACCGCCACGCCTGTTTCCTCGAGCAAGGCTTTGGCGAAAATCTCATCGTTTTCAATCAAGGTGCCCGCTTTGGTGGTCTTGCCAATGCAGCCTTTGATGGAGGGGTAGACGTAAAACGCCCCATCCGGGACCGGGCATTCCAGCCCCTTGGCTTTGTTCAACATACCCACCACCAAATCGCGGCGGCGCACAAACATCTTGTTGTTTTCCGGGATGAAATCTTGTGGGCCATTCAGGGCCTCCACGGCCGCCCATTGGCTGACCGAACAGGGGTTCGACGTGGATTGCGATTGGATCTTGCGCATGGCCGCGATCAACGGCACAGGTCCCGCCGCATAGCCAATGCGCCAGCCAGTCATCGCATAGGCTTTGGACACGCCGTTACAGGTGAGGGTGCGATCATAAAGACCGGGTTCCACTTTGGCCGGGGTGCAAAACTCAAACCCATCATAGGCCAGATGTTCATACATATCGTCGGTCATCACCCAGACATGGGGGTGGCGCATCAGCACATCTGTCAGCGCTTTCAACTGGTCGCGGGAATAGCCGGCGCCCGTTGGGTTCGAGGGCGAGTTAAAAATCAGCCATTTGGTTTTTGGCGTGATCGCGGCCTCTAGCTGTTCAGGGGTCATGCGAAAGCCGGTTTCAATGGGGCATTCGACCACCACAGGCTCGCCACCTGCAAGCAGCACCATATCGGGATAGCTGACCCAATAAGGGGCCGGGATAATCACCTCATCCCCCGGGTTCATGGTCGCCATCAGCGCGTTATACAGGATCTGCTTGCCGCCGGTGCCGACTGACACTTGGGCAGGTGTATAATCCAGCCCGTTTTCGCGTTTGAACTTGTCGACAATGGCTTGTTTCAGCTCGGGCATCCCGTCTGGGGCGGTGTATTTCGTCTTGCCCGCATCAATCGCCGCTTTCCCCGCCGCTTTGATATTTTCTGGCGTGTCAAAATCAGGCTCGCCAGCCCCCAGACCAATCACATCGCGCCCGGCGGCCTTCAGCTCATTCGCGAGGGTCGAAACGGCGATGGTTGGCGAAGGTTTAACGCGGTTCAATGTCGCAGAAAGGAAAGCCATGTGTCACCTCTGTTTGTATCTTGTTCTCAAAGCTTCTAGGCTGCGCAGGAATTGCGTACAAGCATGTTGACCAAAAAGGGGCGTTTCAATGAGTGAGACTGACAACACAGGCGGGTGGTACTCGGAAAACGAAGCCACATTCGGCGATCGCATGGCGGGGGCGCGTGAAGCTGTCGGGATGTCACAATCCGATTTGTCGCGCCGTTTGGGGGTTAAGATCAAAACGCTGCGCAACTGGGAAGAGGATCTGTCAGAACCGCGTGCCAATAAACTGCAGATGGTGTCTGGCGTGTTGAATGTGTCGCTGAAATGGTTGCTGACCGGCGAAGGTGAAGGTGTTGATACCCCAGAGATTGATGAGGTTGGCGTGCCCGAAATTCGGGATCTGTTGCTTGAGATCCGCGAGATCAAAACACAAATGACCGCCTCGGCGGATCGCTTGGGACGGCTTGAGAAGAAGTTGCGCAAGCGCATGGACGGAGGCACTTTGTGAGCGGTTCTGACGATAGCGCCCAAAAGCAGGCACAAGACGACGCCCTGAACGCTTTGCTCAGCGAGCTGCCCACAGGGGCGGCCAATGAAACCCCTGAACATCGGCGAAAACGCCTTTCGATGCGGTCGATGCGGCGGGGAATCAAAGAGATGGATATCATTCTGAAGAAATATTCAGACGCCCATCTTAATAAAATGTCCGCAGAGGAACTTGATCATTACGAACGTCTTTTGGCGGAAAATGACCAAGATCTATACCAATGGGTCAGTGGCCAAGTCGCTGCGCCGAAACAATTTTCGGGCCTGATTGAAAAGATTGCGGGGTATGCAGGGGCGCGCTGATCCACGCCCTTTGATTTATCGAAAATTTTCCCTAACTACCTTAGGTATTTAACTGAATATTCTGTTTTTGCTCTGAAAACTGGTCGACAAGTAAAACGTCGGAGTAACGAATGAGCATGCATTCCCCAATTGCGCAGACCGTCAACCAGACTTTTGTGAGCCAGTATCTTGACTCACTCGCACTGGTCGAACGACTGCATCGACTGCTTCTTGATGTGATCAAGGACGAGTTCGAACGTGTCGGTGTCCTAGAGGTTAACGCCGTACAGGCCCTGTTGTTGTTTAACATCGGAGACAATGAAGTCACCGCTGGCGAACTAAAGTCCCGAGGATATTACCAAGGGTCAAATGTCTCGTATAATCTGAAAAAACTCGTTGAAATGGGCTTTATGCATCACCAGCGATGCGAAATTGATCGCCGGTCCGTGCGGGTGCGTTTGACAGAACGGGGCCGCGCCATTCGTGATGTGGTGGCCGGTTTGTTTGAACGCCACGCAGAAGGGTTGCAATCGCGTGGTGTTCTGGGTCCTGAAGGGGTTGAGGAAATCAACTCAGCCCTGAAACGTGTGGAACGGTATTGGACGGATCAAATTCGCTATATTTACTGAGCAAAGCTTGTGACGTGATCAGACGTGGCGACAGGCGGCCCCAGTTATCAATGTGCAGGGGCCTGCCACGACACCACCATCCCGGTAAGCTCGCGCAGAAGTTTTTGCGCCATCGCGTCCGCATAGTCGTCAAACCCATTGGCTTGAACGGCAAAGCGGAACAACCCCTGGGTCACGAGTTCCTCAAAATAGCTGACCAACCCAGCGTCCGTGGATCCGTTTTCAGCGGGTGGCACAATGACCAGAGCATTGATTGTGATTGGGCTGACCAAGGGGAGGTGGCGAACGTCTTGTGGTCGGGGGCCGGCGTTGGAAATACCGTCACCAGATATGTCCAATGTGTGCTGCCAGCATGTTGGTTGTTGGGCCAGTAAATCTGCCCCATAAGAAATTGCCGCCCCCAATCCGGTGGATGGATCCATCGGTTGCCTTGGTATCTGCGTCAGGATCGCAGCAAGGTTTTCCAAATCTGTAAGGCTTTTAATGCTGCGCCAACCGGCCAAAAGGCGCTGATCTGTTGGGCCGCTCCACTCATACACAGCGATGGACACCACCGAATTGGACTGTGCAAGAAACGCATCCTGCACATCCTTTTGCAAAAGGGCCGCGGCCAGACCGTCCAATTGCTGATGGTATTCGCTGAGATCAACAGAACCTGACACATCCAACCCCAAGGCCAAAGCCTGCCGACAGGTTTCGGCCTTTAAGGGGCTGGACAAGAACGCCAGTAAGGCAGCGCCAGCAAGGGCAGGGTGCATATCACCAGCTTCCGGTGTTGCCCATGCTTGCCCAGGGTTCTTGCTTTGGCAGGGCGTCCCCCTTTTGCAAAAACTCAATCGAGATATTGTCAGGCGACCTAACAAAAGCCATGCGCCCATCATGGGGCGGTCGATTGATCACAACGCCGTGGTCAGCAAGGTGCTGGCATATCTCGTAGATATTTTCAACTTCATAGGCGAGGTGGCCAAAATGGCGGCTGTCAGAGGGCAGGCCTTCGTCGCCGTCCCAATTATGCGTCAGTTCAACCGGGCAATCAGGTTGGCCGGGGGGCGCCATGAAAATCAGCGAAAACCGCCCCTGTTCAAAATCCCGCCGGCTGATGATTTCCAGCCCAAGAAGTTCGAAGAATGCGATGCTTTTGTCCAGGTCTTTGACCCGAACCATTGTGTGTAAATAGCGGATTTCCATCTTAAACACTCCTTTGTTGGGACAAGCCTAACAGAAGTTAAGTTTGAGGAAAAATCAGAAGTTTGAAGACAGCGACAAGCCAACGGCGGTTTCGGTGCTGCTATATAGCGACACGTTTGAATTGGTCTGGCGATGGCGCAGCGAGACAACCGGTGAAAAACCCAGATAGTCGAGCTTGCTCAGGGTTGCGGCGGCGTTTGCTTCAAAGCTGGTGTCATGCCGCCCGGCGGAGGCATAGCGAGAGACATCATAGGATCGCTTGCTGGCTTGCAGTCCCATTGAGATGCTCATGCCAGCGATTGGTTTTCCCAAGGTGACATCCACCCCGGCGCGCAACTCATTGTATTCGCGGAATAGATTGTCTGAAACGCTTTGTTGGTAATCCGATGAAAACGTCCAGCGCTGTCCCAAAGCAGGCAGGCTATAACGCAATCCCACAGACCCGACAAATGTGTTGGGGGTGTCGCTGTCCAGATGATCTTGCAGGTCAAAACGTGTGCGTAGACTTAGCCGTTTGCCGGACGGTAGGCGCCAGTGCAGGTCCGCACCAAGGCTTGCAAAATCCGACAGGGGCGCGCCGCCATACCAGTTGCGGCCCAAACGCGCGGACAGATCAAGGCGCGTGCCTTTGTTTGAAAGGACGTGTTGGTGCTTAAACGTCAGGGCGGCCGAGGTATAGCGAAAATCCCCCCCCTTGGCGGTGGGGGCGGCGTCTTTGGCCGCATCCGTCAACCAAGTTTCCCGGTGATAGGCCTGAAACCCCAACCATGTCTGGGATCTTTGCGTTTCCTTCAGGCGATAAGAAATATCGGCGGTCGCAAACGCCTGAAACCCAGAAAGCGCCTTTGCATCCTCTGACAAGGTGAAGGGCAACCCAAACAGGGTGATCGTGTCCTTTGACGACCCGCCATTGACATTGGAACTGGGATTCACACCAAAACTAAGGTCGACGCGCCACGGGTTTGTCGCGCGGACATAGTTGAAATCACGGCGCAATTGGGTTTTTTGACCCGGTGTGCTGGCATAATCTGATGCGCGGCGCAGCCAGATTTGCGCGCTGGTTTTACGGCCCATTGACGACAGCGCTTGGGCGGAAATCAAAGAGGCTGCGAATTTCTGGTTTGGTGTCTTTGCCAATCGCCACGCGTGGCGGGCGGTTTTTCGGGCGGCGGCAAGCTTGCCCAAATCCCGTTCTGCCCGTGATTTCAGGATCAAAACACCAAACTGGTCGGGCGCCACATCCAAAACGGCTGTCGCCAAGGCCCAAGCCAGCGCGGGTTTATGTGCGGCCAAAGCCGCGCGCGCGGTTTGCTGCATTTGTGCCGGGGACAGCGTGATGGATTGTGCTTGCCCCGAAAGCGGGGACAGCGCCAGCAGGCCAGCGACAAGCCATGGTTTCAAGCGTGTCATGGGTCGCGGTAAAGAATAAAGCCGCCGGTTTCGCGGATTGTGACATTGTCGTTGCCGGGATCTTTGCTTTCGATCACAACAATGCCGGTCACTTCCATATCTGCGCCTGCGCCCGCAAGCACGGCGTAGTAATTTCCGCTTTCAAGAAGCACAGCGGCCTGGCTGCTGGTGACGCCATTGGTCAATTCACCAGCGTCATTCAATGTATTGGGGCCGACGGTCAGCGTTAGGGTGGGCAGGACGCCGGCTGGAAGGTCAACCCAACCATCGGACGTGGCATTATCGAGATTGATTTCCGTGACATAGGCGGCGGTTAGATTGTTGCCATCGAGATCATAAATCTGACGATTGGTGATGCTGCCTTTTACACCGGCACCGGCGTTGAAGTCGTCGAAATCAATGTCCAACACCATATCGCCGGTGGTGTATTCCAGCCCGCCTTGGCCGTTAAAGTCGCGCAATCCGGCATAATCGCCGCTAAAGCTTGCCTGACCACCAGCGGGCAAAACCACGCCGCCATTGCGTTCATACATAAAGCCGCCAAACCCATAATTCCGATAGGCCCCGGTGCGCACCACCGCAAATTGGCTGACGGGGGTGCCATCGGCATTGGTATTTTTGCTGACGCCAAGGATCGCTTTATGACCGAATTGGTTGATCGGTGTGCCGGTGACGCTGTCTTTGATCGTTGACGCGTTTTCATACACGCGGTAGCTGCCCAAGGTGGCCACAACATCGTCTTGCGTGTATTCATTGGCCCCATCAAACGCGAGGTTGTCGACGGTGAATGTATTGCTGGCCTTGTTATAGGTGATCGACTGGGCATAGCCGTTGCCGCTGCCATCTTCGGCCTCATATCGTTCAATCGAACTGCTTGATCCGGGGTTTTCCGTCCCAGGGGGAAGCTCGGTTTCCGCAGGCTTTGGGTTGGTCAATGGATTGTATTGTCCGTTACAGGCGGAAAGCGCTGTCAGAACAGCCCCTGTTATCAGTAGTTTTTTCATTGACCTGCCCCTCAAGGGATATTGTGATTTATGTTTTTTCCATATCAGGGCGGGGCGGGGGTGATTTGTCAAGTTTCCCTTGGCCTTAGATGTTTTTTGCTGGCGGGTGTTGTGCGCTTGCGTCGCTTGATGTGCGCGCATGGCGGGGGGCGTGCCTGATGGGTTTTCCGGTATATAGCAGTTTAGCAATCACCTGCGCCTAGATATAGTGGCGCCAGACACAGCCACAGAGAGATTCGTCATGCCCCTTACCCCTGAGCAGAAAGCCGAGATTGAAGAGCAGCGCAGCCAGCCCCAAACGACCCTGCGCGCCGTCAGCGAGGGGATGGAAAAGCATCTCTATACCGCGCATGAGGTGCTGGATCACGGCTTTGTCCGCGTCATTGATTACATGGGGGATGACGCTGCGATTTGTCAGGCGGCGCGGGTCAGTTACGGCAAGGGCACCAAGTCGGTACAAAACGACGAGGGGCTTATTCGCTACCTCATGCGGCACTGGCATTCGACCCCGTTTGAGATGTGCGAAATTAAGCTGCACGTGAAATTGCCGGTGTTTGTGGCGCGTCAATGGATCCGTCACCGGACGGCGAATGTGAACGAATACTCCGCGCGTTATTCGATCTTGGATCGCGAGTTCTATATCCCGGCGCCCGAGCATGTGGCGGCGCAATCGGTGGTGAACAACCAAGGGCGCGGGGCAACGCTTGAGGGGGCCGAGGCCGCAAAGGTTCTGGAAATCCTCAAGGCCGACAGCAACCGGGCCTATGACAATTACGAGGCGATGATTTCAGACGACGGGCAACAGGGGTTGGCGCGCGAGCTTGCGCGGATGAACCTGCCGGCGAATATTTATACCCAGTGGTATTGGAAAGTGGATCTGCACAACCTGTTCCATTTCCTGCGTCTGCGCGCGGATCATCACGCGCAATACGAAATTCGCGTCTACGCCGATGCCATGTGCAAAATCGTCGCCGACTGGGTGCCAGCGGCTTACGGCGCGTTTGAGGATTACCGCATGGGCGGGGCCAATATGTCTGGCCGCGCGATGGAATGCATTCGCCGGATGTTAAAAGGCGAAGAAGTCACGCAGGAAAACTCTGGCATGTCGAAGGGCGAATGGCGTGAGTTTGAGGGGGAGCTGAAGGGTCAGGGCTAAGCCCTGATCAATCGCTCTGGGGGAGCGATTGAAGTGAAGAACGGGCGCGCCGAGAGGCGCGGCCAACTCTCAATTATGGAGGGGTAGAATGCAATTTGGAAAAACTGGTGGCTTAAATGTCTATGAGAAACGGATTGTTAGGGGGTTCTTAAATGAGCACTGGCGTGCACAGGATATTGTTACTGAGATTAACTCTTTTCGTCCCTGCACGGTAAATGTCGGGAGAATCTACGACGTTCGCGATGATCCAAACCAAAAGGCCGCTGCTAAAAAGGAGTTGGAAGAATATCGAGCCTTTAAGCGGTCGTTTGACGCTCAAACGGGTTTGAGCCCGTTTTTGGATGAAAGGTTGGTTAAGTCGCGTGAAGCTATGTTGTTAGCTGTTCAGGTATTTAACAGTCCCGCCATCAGCTTTCGAGCTGAAACCTTTTCAGTGCTCGCCGTGATTGCGTGGACCTATCTTGCGATTGAATTCGCAGATGAAAACGACCTCCCAACCAAACGGCAAAATGGTAGTGCAATTTCACTTTCCGATTTTTTGAAGCATAACGGATGCCCCTTTTCCGAAGGTATCAAGAACAACCTCAAGGCTGTTATTAGCATTCGGGATAGCGTAGAGCACAATCTGGTCGGCCCACGTATCGGTGACTGGTTGGGGGTGTTCCAAGCTTGTTGTGTCAACTATGAAAAGAAGATTGTTGAACTTTTTGGCGAACGGCTTTCGCTTTCAAAAGAGTTAGCTTTCTCACTTCAATTTTCTGGAATCTCTATTGAGCAGTCCGAAACAATGCTCCGGTCCGAGCTGCCACAAGCAATTAAAGCGATTAACTCGGAAGTTTTTGATGGGCTGACAGAAGACCAACAATCTGACCAAGAATTCCAATTTTCTGTTGTTTACACAACTGTTGCAGGTTCGAAGTCATCTTCTTTTGTGCGCTTTATTTCGCCAGATAGTGCTGAAGGCGAGGACGTGAAAAACGTTTTAGTGAAGCATAAACCCTCTGCCTTAACTCACCCGTTTTTGGCGGGGCAGGTTGTTATTGAGGTGAATAATCGTACTGGTGGTCAATTTAACCAGCATATGCATACGCAAGCTTGGAAGTCCAAGAAAGTTCGACCAGTGGGTGGGGTGGAAAGGCCGGAGAAAACAAATTTGGATTATTGCTACTACAACCCAACATACAAAAGTTATTCCTACAATGAGCGATGGGTCCAACTGCTTTGCAAAGAGGTAGGTTGCTAAATAGATAATCAGTATTAAACACAGGCTATGAGTAACCTCCACACAAAAGAAAACCCCCGCCGATCTTGCGATCAGCGGGGGTCTCACATTACCCTAAAAGGGTGAATGCTTAGGCCAGCTCGAGGTTACCAGCTGAAGTTTTACCGTTACGACCTGTTTCCAGTTCGAAGGTAACTTTCTGGTTGTCGGCCAAGCCGGTCAGGCCAGCGCGCTCAACAGCTGAGATGTGCACAAAGATATCTGCGCCGCCATCGTCAGGTTGAATGAAGCCGTAGCCTTTAGTTGTGTTGAACCATTTTACGGTGCCTGAAGCCATTTCCGTCTCTCCTAAAGTATGTCACCCGCAACATGCGGCGACCTTGGTATCGCAGTCTTGAACTTACCGACTGCGTGTAGTGAGGCGGAAGATAGTCTGTCGTACATCCTTCACATGCAACAGAATGCATCGAAAGGCAAGGGTTTCATTTCGGGGCGGGGCGGCTTTGTGTGTTAATTTTGCCCTTTTGATCATTGAATTTTCCAATTTAGCCGGGCAATTTCCAGAGAAATATGACGGGATCATAAAGGACAGGCCAATGCGATTTTGGGGACTAAAGAATTGTGACACTTGTAAAAAGGCGCAAAAGGCGTTGGTGGCAGCAGGCAATACCCTTGAGGTTGTGGATGTGCGTGCCGATGGGGTGGCGCCTGCGGATCTGGCGCGGTTTTATGCGGCATTTGGCGAGGCGCTGGTGAACAAACGCTCAACCACATGGCGGGGATTAGATGAGGCCGCGCGCGCGGGCGATCCTGTGGCCTTGATTGCGGCCAATCCGACGTTAATGAAACGCCCGGTGGTGGAAAAGGATGACCAGATGACCCTTGGGTGGGATGCAAAAGCGCAGGCTGTTTGGGGCGCATGAAAATGGCCCCAACCTTTCGGTGGGGCCAACACTCATTACAAAATCTGCTGTGGATCAGCGCAGTTTTAACAGCCGATCCAGCGACAACGGGCCTGCGCCTTTGATCACCAGCGTGATCAGCACCACCATCCAAAACAGCCGCTGATCCAGGATCAAGCTGTCGGGGATCCGGTCAAACCATGCCCCCAATGTTTCGTGATGGGCAATGCCGCCGTGCCCAAAAAGATCGGTCAGGGTTTGGACAATCACAAAGCCAATCATGCCAAGCGCGGTCAGGCGGGTGAACAGGCCCAAGACCAACAAGAGTGGCAGGATGAATTCCGCCAAACTGCCCGCGATGACCACAAGCGTGTGAAAGGCCCCCAATTGGCCCACGTCATAGCTCGCCGCTTCCATCGCTGTGGGAAAGATTTGCGCATAGGCCCCCAAAGACGGGCTGAAGACGCCAAACAGGCCCGCCCCCGTTTTGGTCAGGGCAGAGGCCCAGAAATAGCCAAGCAAGGTCGCGGCAAAGGTGAAGCGGGCCAGTGTGGGCAAGATAATGGAGCCTGAACGCTCGGCCCCATTGGCCAGCGTGTTGTGCAGATTGACAAGAGATTTCATGTTGTTGTCCTTTTTCGATCTCGTGTGATCTTGGGGGACGGCTTGGATGAGGCCGTGTGTTAGTGCGAATGTTGCGCGGGCTGGATGCTGATGATCGCATGGCCTGCGATAAGCGCGCTAAGCGTTGCGGTGAGTTCAAAATCCACCACTTCCGAGGTCGCAAGCCCAAGGGCGGTGCCAAAGCTGTGCCCTTTGCGAAGGGCGTTCACAAAAAGCGCCCCGCCTTTTGGAAGACGTTGCAGGACGGGGTCATAGCCACGGCGCGAAATCAGAACTTCTTCTGCTTGCATGTGTGGCTTTGGGCCACCGTGCATGTTGAACTCCCAAATCGACAATACAGGATAGTCAGAGGTGAGCGTTTCAACGGCGGGCGCCAAGATCAGACGGCTGTCCATCAGGGTGGTTTGATCAAGCGCATTCAGGTTGGCGGGATCAATCGCTTCGCCGTCCCCTGCGTGATAGGCGCGGCGTTGGGCCAGCTCTAAGCGGGCGACATCGGGCAGGTATTTCAGGTGAACGGTTCCGGGAAAGCCCACCAGAAACGTCGGCATTGCGGCGCCATAGTGCATCATCAACTGCGATGCAGGCGGGTGGATGCGCAGGTAAACCAGCGCCATTTCGCGAAAAAAAGCCTCATCTAACAGCTTGGTCAGCACCGGAAACCCATCGACCAAAGCGCTGGCCAAAGAATGGGCGACATTGTTGCGGTACACCCGAAAGCGCTTGTCGGCCGGCGCCCCCTCAGGCGTCACCAATCCTGTTGGGGCAGGGGTTGCGGGGTCCAAAAGCGCCTTGCGAAAGCTGGTTTGATCCACGTTCAAATGCTCATCAGGCGTGTGTCGAGTTGGGGTTTGAACGCTCATGCGGGCACCTTTTGCATATGTTTTTCGGCGCGGGCGGTTTCTGCCGCAAGCACGGGAAATTCTGGCACGTCATTGTCCCATTCGATCAGTGCGGGGCGCGCGCCGCCTGCCTCAATCACGTGATCAAAAAGGGCCCAGACCGGCTCATCCACAGGTTTGCCGTGGCTGTCGATCAACAGCTTTCGCCCCAATTCATCAGCGTCTTCATCGTGGCCCGCAAGGTGAAACTCTTCCACCAAATCAAGTGGGTAGGCATCAATATAGGCGCGCGGATCAAAGTTCAGATTGGTGGCTGAAACAAAGACATTGTTCACATCCAACAACAGACCACAGCCGGTGCGGCGGGCAAGTTCGCGCAGGAAATCAGGCTCGGACCACGTGCTTTCGGCAAACGCGAGGTAAGATGAAGGGTTCTCGAGCAACATCTTACGCCCCAGAAAATCCTGCACCTCGTTGATATGCGCTGTCACGCGGGTCAGCGTGTCGTTTGTGTAGGGCAGCGGCAAAAGGTCGTTTAAAAACTGTGTATCATGGGTGGACCAGGCAAGATGTTCGGAAAACATCGCTGGGTTCAGCCAATCGGCCAGTGTCTTTAAGCGCGACAGATGTTCTGGATCAAGGCGGGTTTCACCGCCGATCGACAGGCCAACGCCGTGCATGGAAATCGGGAATTTTTCTGCCAGATGACGCAGTTGCGCCAAGGGGCGCCCTCCGTCCCCCATGTAGTTTTCGGCGTGAATTTCAAGCCAGGAAACGGAACTGGGGTCGGTCATTAAGTCATTGAAATGTTGTGGTTTATATCCAATTCCAGCAGCGTTTGGTAATGTGTTTTTGTCTAAGGGATCCAACATCAAATGCTCCTGAAACCATGGGGGTATGTGGTTCCCCGGCACATATTATAGGCCGGGGAGAGGGTGTTAGGATGCTGGCAGGTTCATTTTTGTGGCTTCCAGCGACCCTTTGTGCATCATGCCAGCCGCATCGGTCAGTTCCATGGTTTCGCAGGTGCCAGCGGGAACAAGTTTCCAAGCGTTGCCTTGGTAATCAACCGTCGACGAACCGGCGCAGGTGGTGCCAGGACCGGCGGCGCAATCATTTTGACCTGCCAATGCAACACCGAAGCATTTTTCCTGCTCGCCATCAGCAAGGGCGGCGGATGCGTTGGCGGCAACGGCGGCGGTTACGGCACTTAGGACAGCGATGGATTTAACGTGCGACATGTGAACTTCCTTTCAGGTTTAAATTCGTACCGCCATCGTGCCCCGTTTGTGGGGGCCACGATTTAATGTGGCAGTGAAGAAAACCTAGGCTGCGGGGCGGGGGCTCTCCACTCACGAGGGCGTTGGTCACGGGGGCGTGATTGCTGGGGGGCGCTGTGATAACGGGGCTGTGACCGCCGATATTCGCTGTTCAGATCTAACCCCCATTAAACACAGGGGATTTAATGAAGATGCAGTCATGCACAGCATAGGGATTGTGACAAAGCCCGGATTGGGGATGTGACATTTCCAGATATGTTTCAGGTGCATACCGGCTATGCGGTTGGGCGATCACGCGTTTCGTGAGTTTTGTGACGAAATTGATGAAAATCTGATAGGTGATTGGAATGAAACGAAAAAACTGATAAATATGATTGTGACCTGCTCAGAACAGAAAATGGCCGGTGCGTCAATCACCGGCCATTGCCATTCGTTTCGGGTGTCTGTGAGGATTAAATCAGGTCAGGCGGGGTCGCCTCTTTGGCCAAAATGCCTGCCACTTCGTCCAGCGGCAGCACTTTTGAATGCTTCTCACCCAAACGGCGCATCGACACAGTGCCCTCTTCGACTTCTTTCTTGCCAACAGCCAAGATCACCGGAACTTTGCCCACGGAATGTTCGCGGACCTTATAGTTGATCTTCTCATTGCGAATGTCTGCCTCGGCGCGCACGCCCTGGGCGGTCAGTTTGGCAACCACATCCAGCACAAACTCATCAGCATCTGACACGATTGACGCCACAACCACCTGACGCGGGGCCAGCCAGAACGGCAATTTGCCGGAATGCTCTTCGATCATAATGCCGATGAAACGTTCAAACGACCCAAGTGTGGCGCGGTGCAGCATCAAGGGGCGATGTTTTGCGCCATCTTCGGCGATGTAATTTGCGCCCAACCGTTCAGGCAGGTTGGGGTCGATTTGCAGCGTGCCACATTGCCAATCCCGGCCAATCGCATCGGTCAGAACAAATTCAAGCTTGGGTCCGTAAAACGCCCCTTCGCCTTCTTGCAGCTCATAATCATAACCGGCGGCTTTGATCCCGTTGGCCAGCGCGTCTTCGGCCTGATCCCAGCTTTCCTCAGAACCAACACGCTTTTCAGGACGGGTGGACAGTTTTACGCGCCAGTTTTCAAACCCGAGGTCTTTATAAACCTTGGCCAAAAAATCGACGAATTCCTTGGTTTCCGCCTCGACCTGCTCTTCGGTACAGAAAATATGGCCATCATCCTGGGTAAAGCCGCGCACACGCATGATGCCATGCATCGCGCCCGAGGGTTCATAGCGGTTGCAGGACCCAAACTCGGCCATCCGCAGGGGCAGATCGCGGTAAGATTTCAGGCCCTGGTTAAAGACCTGAATGTGACAGGGGCAGTTCATGGGTTTCAGCGCGTTCACAGCCTTTTCACGGGCGTGCTCTTCGTCGACCTCAACAATGAACATGTTTTCCTGATAGTTTTCCCAGTGCCCGCTTTCTTCCCACAGCTTGCGGCTGACCACTTGCGGGGTGTTCACCTCGACATAGCCGCCGCGGGTTTGCTGACGGCGCATATAGTCTTGCAAAGTGGTATAGATTTTCCAGCCGTTCGGGTGCCAGAACACCATGCCGGGGGCCTCTTCCTGCATGTGAAACAGGTTCATCTCGCGGCCCAGCTTGCGGTGGTCGCGTTTGGCGGCTTCTTCCAGCATGTGAAGATGCTTTTTCAGCCCTTCTTTGTTCTGGAACGCCACGCCGTAAATGCGTTGCAACATGGCGCGATCACTGTCGCCGCGCCAATAAGCACCGGCAACAGACATCAATTTAAATGCGTCAGCAGGCAGCTGTCCGGTGTGTTGCAAATGCGGACCACGGCAGAGATCCTGCCAATGGCCGTGCCAATACATGCGCAGGGGCTCGTCGCCGGGGATGGCTTCGATCAGCTCAACTTTATAAGGCTCATTGTTGGCCTCATAAAATTTTACCGCGCGGTCGCGATCCCAAATCTCGGTGGTCACAGGGTCGCGCTTGTTGATGATTTCTTTCATCTTGGCCTCAATCGCGCCGAGGTCTTCGGGCGAAAACGGCTCTTGGCGATCAAAGTCGTAATACCAGCCATCTTTGATGACCGGGCCGATGGTGACCTTCACGTCTGGCCACAGCTCTTGCACCGCGCGGGCCATTACGTGGGCAAAATCGTGGCGGATCAGCTCAAGCGCTTGGACGTCGTCTTTCATGGTGTGAATGGCAATCGACGCATTTGCGTTGATCGGCCATTGCAGATCCCAATGCTGGCCATCAACGGTCGCTGAGACGGCCTTTTTGGCAAGGGAATTTGAGATGCTCGCGGCCACGTCAGCGGCTGTCACGCCAGCATCATAGTCGCGCGAATTGCCATCGGGGAAAGTAAGGGAAATCTGGCTCATGGCCTTCTCCTCGTCGTTTTGGCGCCCACGGAACGCCCGGTTGCGGGTTATGTGTGCGTGGGTTTTCGCGCGCGGGCGCAAGACTGTCAATGTTGAAATGCGGCGCTGGGGGATCAGAATGGGGATTGCCCAAGTTTTTCCGCGCATTATGGTTGGCGGCATCAAAACAGGAGCGCCCAAATGGTTGCCTATCTCGACACCGCCCAATCCCGCCGCCTCGCTTATGTAAAGACCGAGGGCACCGGCCCGACGATCGTGTTTCTGTCCGGGTTAAAGTCGGACATGGACGGCACCAAAGCTGTCGCGCTTGAGGCATGGGCCACCCAGAAGGGCTATGGATTTTTGCGGTTTGACTATTCAGGTCACGGGCAAAGCTCTGGCGCGTTTGTCGAAGGGTGCATTGGCGATTGGCACGAGGATAGTTTGGCGGTGGTCGATCAGTTGACCGACGGGCCGATTATTGTGGTGGGCTCGTCCATGGGCGGGTGGCAGGCGCTTTTGCTGGCGCGCGAACGCCCGGATCGTGTTGCGGGTTTGGTCACAATCGCCGCGGCACCTGATTTTACCGAAGACGGCTATTGGGCTGGTTTTTCTGACGATCAAAAGGCGGAATTACAGCGCGAGGGCCAAGTGTCGATCCCGTCAGATTACGATGAGGATTATGTGGTCACCAAGCATTTGATCGAAGAGGGGCGCAACAATCTGGTTCTGCGCAGCCCGCTGCGGCTGGGGATGCCGGTGCGGTTCTTGCAAGGGACCGAGGATACCGCCGTGCCCACATCCCAAGCGGTGAAACTGTTGGAACATGCCGAGGGCGATGACATCCGACTGACCCTCGTGAAAGGGGCGGATCACCGCTTTTCTGATGGGGAATGCCTTGAACTCATTCAAAAAATGACACTTGTTGTGATCAAACGTGCAGGGTGACGTTTGGTCGTGAGCCGATTGAAAGGGGTGAGGGAATGCAAGAGCCATTGGTTCTGATACCGGGAATGATGTGTGATGCGCGCGCATTTGCGCCGCAAATCAACGCATTGTCGCGTGAGGTAAGCGTGCAGGTGGCGGCCATCTCGCAGCCGGACAATATCCGTGACATGGCGGCCCAAGTGTTGTCGCAAGCGCCCGCGCGGTTTGCCCTTGCGGGGCATTCAATGGGCGGAATTGTCGCGATGGAGGTGGCCCGCCGCGCGCCCGAACGGGTCAGCCGATTGGCGTTATTATCGACCAGCCCGTTGACAGATACCCCCGCACAAGCCGCCTGGCGTGAACCGCAGATTGTCCGCGCACAAGCGGGCCGTTTGGCGGAAGCTTTGCAAGAAACCATGAATGAAAATGTTCTGGCACCGGGGGCACATGTCGCTGAGATTTTGCAGCTTGTGCAAGACATGGCGCAAGATTTTGGCGCGGAGTGTTTTGTGCGGCAATCGCGGGCTTTGCAACGCCGCCCGGACGCGCAGCGTAACCTGCAAAAGCTTAAGGTTCCGACGATGGTTTTATGTGGGGCGCATGACACGCTGACACCGCCCAAGCGTCATGAAAACATGGCGGAACTTATTCCGGGGGCAGAGTTGGTGATCTTGCCCAATGCGGGTCACATGCCGATGTTAGAATGCCCGGACGAGGTAACACTTGGCCTGAAGGCTTGGCTGAAAATGCCGCTTGAACTGCGATAAAAAAGGCACCCGAAGGCGCCTTTTTTTGATCGGGGCTTTAAACCGGAATACGCGTTGGCAATGGCCCATCATCCTTATCGGACTTTGTGACTTTCGCCTTGCTCGCCTTTGGTTTTGAAGCGTTTTTCTTGGCCGCCTGCGTGGCATGAGATCCGGCATTTTGATCAATAAAATCAAGCACAAGAGGGCGGATATTGTTGCGCCAGCTTTTGCCTGCGAAAATCCCGTAATGCCCGGCTCCTTCTTCCAGGTGGCTGGCTTTTTTGTCATCGGAAAGCCCGGTCAAAAGATCCAAGGCGGCAATGCATTGGCCCGGCGCTGTGATGTCATCTTTGGTGCCTTCGACAGTTTTCACCGCAACATTGGTGATCGCGCCAATGTCGACCTTATGGCCATCCACGACAAATGAATTGCTGGCCACTTCGCTGTCTTTGAAAAGACGCTCAACGGTGGACAGATAAAACTCGGCTGTCATATCCATCACGGCAAGGTATTCGTCATAGAATTTATTGTGCTTGTCATGTTCCGACGCTTCGCCGCGGGCCACGCGGTTGATCTGATCGGTGAAGGCCTTTGAGTGCATGTCTGAGTTCATCGAGATGAACCCCGCGAGTTGCAGAAGACCGGGGTAAACCATCCGGCCAACGCCACCATATTTGAAACCAACCCGCTGGATTGAAAACTCTTCCAATTGGCCCATGGTGACGCGGCGGCCAAAATCGGTGACATCGGTTGCGGCGGCATCGGGATCGATCGGCCCACCGATTAGGGTCAGCGTTTGTGGCTGCGCATCCGGATCGATTTCCGCAAGATATGCGGTGGCTGCTAGCGTCAGGGGGGCGGGTTGGCACACCGCGACGACATTGATGTCGGGACCAAGGTGGCGCATGAAATCGACCAGATAAAGGGTGTAATCCTCGATATCAAATTTGCCTTCGCTGACCGGAATGTCGCGGGCGTTGTGCCAGTCGGTGATATAGACGTCCGCATCGGGCAGAAGGCTTTGAACGGTTGAACGCAGCAGAGTTGCGTAATGGCCCGACATGGGCGCAACCAACAGAATCTGGCGTGCACGGGGTGCGCGACCCACGGCGTTGAACTTGATCAAATCCCCAAAGGGGCGCTCAATCAGCGTTTCAATTTCGACCAACCGTTCGCGCCCATCTTCGGTCACAACGGTGTTGATGCCCCAATCCGGTTTTTCCTGCATCCGGTGAAAGCTGCGCTCGGTGACTTCGCCCCAAGCAGACAGCATTTGGAAAAAGGGGTTTGGGATCAAAGAGGTTGCGGGATATGACCCCATCGCAGCGGCGGTCGCGCCCAACCATTGGTTGGTGTTCCGCATCGTCTCCATCCAGTCATAAGTCGCCATATAGCGCATGCAATTACCCTTTGCTTTTTCAAACCAACCTACCGCATAGTCATAGACATATGCTGTTTTTGCAATGCTGCATCGCAGTTGGAAAAATGCTGCATGTGCGAAATACGATAAGGGGGAAATTGCAATATGACAACCAGCCAAAAAAAAACAGGCCTTGAGTTGAATGAGCTAAATGACAATCTCGCTAAGATTGAGGCCTTGTCTGCGCGGTTAACCACAGTGATGGCCGGGAAGAAATCTGTGCGGCAAAGCCTGCAAGGCCCGGGTCAGGAATTTTATGCCAAAGCGCTGTCCGCCTGTTGGAATGACATGCTGACCAACCCCGCTAAAATCATTGAACAGCAGGTGGCGTTCTGGGGCAAAAGCCTGCAGCACGCGATGGACGCGCAGCAAGCGTTGTCCGGTGGGGACATTGTCGCCCCTGAGGATCACAGCCCCAAAGATCGGCGGTTTTCCAACCCCCTTTGGGACACGCACCCCTATTATAACTATCTCAAACAGCAGTATCTGATCACCTCAGAGGCGATGGAACAAACACTGTCTGATGTGGATGGGTTGGATGCGCGCGACAAGCAAAAGCTGGAATTTTTCACCCGGCAGATGATTGATATGATGAGCCCGACCAACTATCTGGCGACCAATCCCGACGCAATGGAGAGGGCGATTGAAACCGAGGGGCAATCCTTGGTGGACGGGCTGGAAAACCTTGTTCGTGATCTGGAAAGCAATGACGGCGAGCTGGTGGTCAAGCTGGTGGATGAAAGCGCCTTTGAGGTGGGCGGGAATATTGCAACCACCGAAGGCGAGGTCATTTTCCGCAACCGGATGTTGGAGCTGATCCAATACAAACCCACAACCGAAAAGGTGCATGCCCGCCCGTTGATTATCTTTCCACCCTGGATCAACAAGTTTTATATCCTTGATTTAAAAGCACAAAACAGCTTGATCAAATGGATTGTCGACCAGGGGTTTACCTTGTTTGTTGTCAGCTGGGTCAATCCGGATGAAAGCTATGCGGATGTTGGGTTGGGCGAGTATATCGAAGAAGGATACATGGCGGCGATCAATGAGGTCAAAACCATCACAGGGCAGAAATCTGTCAACGTCGTGGGGTATTGCATCGCTGGCACCACATTGTCGTTGGCCTTGTCGCTGATGAAAAAACGCGGCGATACCTCTGTGAATTCCGCAACTTTCTTTACCACGCTGACGGATTTCTCGGATCAAGGCGAGGTTGGGGTGTTTCTGGATGACGACTTTGTTGCGGGGATTGAAGCTGAAGTTCAGGAAACCGGCTATCTCAGCAGTTTCTTTATGTCGCGCACGTTTTCTTACATGCGCTCCAATGACCTCGTCTATGGCCCGGCGATCAACAGTTACATGCTGGGCAAGACGCCCCCGGCATTTGATCTGCTGTACTGGAATGGCGATGGCACCAACCTTCCCGCCAAAATGACGGTCGAATATTTGCGAGGGCTGTGTCAGGGCGACCAGTTTGCACGCGGGGACTTTGAGCTTTTGGACGAACATCTGTCGATTGCAGATGTCGAGGTGCCGATTTGTGCCATTGCCTGTGAGACCGATCATATCGCGGCTTGGAACTCCTCTTACAATGGGATGCGCAAAATGGGGTCGAAAGATCGCACCTTTATCCTGTCTGAAAGCGGCCATATTGCGGGCATTGTGAACCCGCCGTCTAAAAAGAAATATGGTCACTATACCAATGAGGCCTGGCCAGAGGCCTCTGCGGATTGGTTGCAGGGGGCTGATTTTCATCAAGGGTCATGGTGGGGGCGTTGGGGCGACTGGCTGGCGAAGAAGTCTGGCAAAAAAGTCGAGGCGCGCGAGGTGGGTGATTCGACTCATAAACCCCTTGCGCCAGCACCGGGAACCTATGTTTTGGCGAAAAAAACCTGAAGTTGAACCGCACAAACCTCTGAAACCTCCGCGTTTTCATTTATTTATGCTGCAGTGCAGAAAGTACTTGATTTGCTGCGCTGCAGCATGCATATTGTTTGCAGACGCAGAAACAAGGGCGCTCCTAACCTGAAACCTCAGGCCCGCCCACATTCGGAGATGACAAATGGCTAACGCACAAGACTATTCAAAAGTGATCCAAGACATGATGGGCGCATTCCCAGTAGACATGTCTGCTGCACAAGACGTTTTCAAAAACCAAGCCGCCATGAGCGAGAAGTTTTCGAAAGTTGCGCTGCAAGCTGCTGATAAATCAGCTGAAATTTCGACCAAATGGACCAAAGAAACCTTGGCCAAACTGGGCGACGTATCTGCTGCAAAAGAAGAAGCTGCTGATTACTCAAAAGCCATGACCGACTTCGCTTCGGCTCAGGCCGAGCTGGCCGCTGAAAACATGGCTGCTTTTGCAGAAGTTGCAAAGCGCGTTCAATCTGAAACCGTTGAACTGATGATGGCTGCTGGCAAAGATCTGGGCGAAGAAGCTCAGGCTGCTGTTAAAAAAGCGACTGACGATGTTGCTAAAGCTGCCAAAAAAGCGACTGCTAAATAAACTAAGGGTAAAATTGCCGGTCTCCTCCCGACCGGTCCTCCCAGAAGGACGAGCGATCTGCTCGTCCTTTTTTTCGTTTGATCAAATGCCTTGCCAATCCTATGGGCGCTGGCATAGGATTTTGCAGTGCAGCAATCAAATTTGCTGTGGGGAGGAATAATGGCTCAAAAAGAAAAAACACTTTTGATCAAGCGCTATGCAAGTCGGCGACTGTATAACACTGAGACATCCGATTATGTGACGCTGGATGATATCGCCGGTTTCATACGCAGTGGGCGCGAAGTTCAGATCATTGATCTGAAATCCGGGGATGATTTAACACGGCAGTATCTGCTTCAAATCATTGCAGAACATGAGAGCCGCGGCGAAAACGTGCTGCCGGTGGATGTGCTGACCGATTTGGTGCGGTCCTATTCAACGCAAGCGCAAAGTGTTGTGCCACAGTTTCTGGCGGCCAGCTTTGAGATGCTGCGTGACGGGCAATCAAAAGTGATGGAAAATCTGGGCACGATGAACCCGTCAATGCCGTCAATTCCCGGTTTGGAAGCAATGCAGGCGCAGCAAGAAGCGTTTTTAAAAGCGATGATGGGCGGTTTTTCGGGCGGGACATCGCCGCAAGACGCTGATGCGTCAAATGCTTCGGACGGCACGTCCTCTTCTAAAGAAGAAGAGTTGGATGAGATCAAAAAGCAACTCGCCGCTTTGCAAGCCAAGCTGTCTGGGTTGGGATAAAGCGACCAATTAGGTGCATGTCCTGATTGGGTGACAAAAAAAGGGAGGCCGCAGCCTCCCTTTTCGGAATATAGACCGGTCAAATCAGTAGGTGCGGATCAGCCCAACCAATTTTCCCTGAACTTTGACCGAGCCTTCCGGCAGGATACGCGTTTCATAGGCCGTGTTGGCAGCCTCAAGCGCAATCATACCGCCGGTTTTTCGAAACCGTTTCAGTGTCGCCTCATAGCCATCCACCTGCGCCACAACGATATCACCATTGTCGGCCTGGCTGGTTTCGCGGATCACAACAATATCGCCGCTGTTGATACCTGCGTCGATCATACTGTCGCCTTTGACTTCAAGCGCATAGTGGCGGCCACCAGCCCCCAGCATATTGTCCGGAACGGAAATATGCTGTGCTTCGTCCGAGATCGCCTCGATCGGTTCGCCCGCTGCGATACGGCCCAGCAATGGCAGATCACTGATACCGCGCCCCTCAAGCGGGATGGCGGTTTGTGGTTTTTTTTCCGGGCGGCTGCCTTCGATCACTTTGGGTTCAAAGCCACTGCGGCCCCCAGACTCCATCGTTTCGGGCAGCTTCACAATTTCAATGGCCCGTGCGCGATGGGCGAGGCGGCGAATAAAACCACGTTCTTCCAGCGCAGTGATCAACCGGTGAATGCCCGATTTTGATCGCAGGTCCAGCGCCTCTTTCATTTCATCAAAGCTGGGTGGAACCCCATCGCGCTGAATGCGCTTGTGGATGAAATTCAGTAATTCCAATTGTTTACGGGTCAGCATCTGCTCTTACCTCCGTGTTGTACTGGGACGCATGTTGTGGTGTTCAGGCCCCGAAATGTCACCGCAGATTGTGCGGCGTTCAAGGTCTGTTCTACCCATGTTCTCTTTTTGTGTCAACTCAGTGCAAATCTAGATAAATGCGCCGCACCCTTGGTTCGGGAAATTTTAGATCGGCAAATAGTCCATCACATGTCCTGCGTTTTGTGCTGGATCGCTGACAGGGCGAACAAGCAGGGCATTTGCGCCAGCGAGAACGGACAAAAGCGCGCTATCTTGCTGATTGCACGCGGTGATTTTTCCGTTTTCAACCACGGCGCGCATGTAGTGTTCGCGTGGCCCATTGGCCGCAATGGGCGCGCCAAGGGTCGCAGTTTTACGCGGGGCAGGGGCGGTGCCCAAGCCGAGCATTGCGCGCAGGGCGGGAACAAGAAACACATGCCCACAGACCATCGCCGACACCGGATTGCCCGGCAGGCCAATAACGGGGGTGTCCCCGAGCTTGCCGGCCATCAACGGCTTGCCGGGGCGCATGGCAACTTTATAGAAACTGCGCGCCATGCCGAGCTCTTGGGTCACATCACCCACCAGATCATGATCGCCCACCGAGGCGCCACCAATGGTGATGATCAAATCGGCCCCTTCACACAGGTCAAACGCGGTGCGCAGGCTGTCTTTGGTGTCGCGTGCGATGGGCAACATGCGGGCATGGCCGCCGTTTGCCTCGATCAGCGCTTTCAAACCAAAGGAGTTTGAGGAAATGATTTGGTCCGGGCCGGGGGTCTCGCCGGGCATCACCAGCTCGTCCCCGGTTGCCATCAGGGCCACGATTGGTTTGCGGCGCACGGTGACTTTGGCGGTATTCATGGCGGCAATCAGGGCAAGATGGGCGGGGGTCAAAAGCAAAGGGGCATCAACCTGATCGCCTTCGTTGAAATCGGCCCCGGCCGGGCGCACATGCGGCCCTTTATCAAGCTTGCGCGCAAGGGTGATCAGATCGCCTTTGCGGGTCACATCCTCTTGAATAATAACACGGTTTGCGCCTTCGGGCATCGGGGCGCCGGTGAAAATTCGAACAGATTGCCCTGCGCCAACACGGCCTGAAAAACCGTGGCCTGCCGCACTTTCACCGATGACTTGGAACATCGATTCCGGGTCTGCTTCAACCCCATTCACCGCATAGCCATCCATCGCAGAGGCCGCGAACGGTGGCTGACGGCGGGTGGCTGTCACGGGGGCCGCCAAGATGCGACCTGCGGCCTCGGCCAACGGGATATCCTCGGTGCCCAAGGGGGTGACGAGAGAAAACAGGTGGTCAAGTGCTTCGGTGACGGGGATCATGTGGCGGCCTTTTGTACATGTTTTGGCCAAATGTCATGTGGCCCTTCAACTTGCCCCGTGTTGCATATTCATTCGGGACACACCTTGAAATGGATCAAAGATGAAACTTAACGTTCATAGACCCCGGATTTTCCACCCTCTTTGCGCAACAGGCAGATGTCTTTGATTTCCATACCTTTTTCAGCGGCTTTCAGCATGTCATAGACGGTCAGTGCCGCGACAGAAACGGCGGTCAGCGCTTCCATTTCAACGCCAGTTTGCCCACCGGTTTTCACCGTTGCGGTGATGCGCACGCCGGGCAGGGTGGGGATGGGGTCCAGTTCTAACGCGACTTTTGTGATCGGCAGCGGATGGCAAAGAGGGATGAGGTCAGAGGTCTTCTTGGCGCCCATGATGCCGGCAAGGCGGGCAACCCCCAAAACGTCCCCTTTTTTGGCTGTGCCCTCCATGACCAGCGCGAGTGTTTCGGGGGTCATTTTCACGAACCCCTCGGCGATCGCCACGCGGTCGGTGACTTCTTTACCTGAGACATCAACCATATGGGCAAGGCCCTGATCGTCGAAATGTGTAAGCGGGGAATGGGTCATGACAGCTCCTTTACGGGGGCCGGGTTGGCAAGAAGGGTGCGGGTGGCTTGGGTCACATCGTCTTGGCGCATCAGGCTTTCGCCAATCAAGAAGCTGCGCGCGCCATATTCGGCCATATCCGCCAGATCTTGTGGCGATGAAAGCCCGCTTTCGCAGACAAGATGGCGGTCATCTGGGGCCAATTTCGACAGGCGGCGGGTGGTGTCAAGCGAGGTTTCAAAGGTCTTGAGATTGCGGTTGTTCACACCCAGAAGCGGCGATTTTAGCGCCAACGCGCGCTCCAGTTCAGCCTCGTCATGCACTTCGATCAGCACATCCATGCCCCAAGAAAACGCAGCCTCTTCAAGTTCTTGCGCTTGGGCGTCCGCGACCGAGGCCATGATGATTAGAATGCAATCGGCCCCCAAGGCGCGGGCCTCGGCCACTTGATAGGTGTCATACATGAAATCCTTGCGCAGGGCCGGAAGCGTGACGGCACCGCGCGCGGCCACCAGAAATTCATCGGCACCCTGAAAAGAGGGCGTGTCGGTCAGTACAGACAAACAGCTTGCACCGCCGTCCTGATAGGCTTTGGCCAGTTCTGCGGGGTGAAAGTCAGCCCGAATAAGACCCTTTGAAGGGCTGGCTTTTTTGACCTCGGCAATCAAGCCATACCCTTTGGCCGCGTCTGCCATTAACGCCTTGGCAAAGCCACGCGTCGGGCTTGCGGTTCGCGCGGCGGTTTCCACATCGGACAGGGGGCGGGCGGCTTTGCAGGCGGCCACATGCTCCAACTTATAAGCTTTGATTTTATCAAGAACGGTCGGGGTCGCAGATTGGGTCATCATCTCACCAGTTTATCGGAGCGTCACCCCTGTCTGTAAGCCAATTGTTCACGGTTGAAAACGGGCGAGAGCCGAAAAACCCGCGTCTGGCGGAAAGCGGTGAGGGATGGGCGGTTTTTATAATCAGGTGGTCACCGGGTTGGATGTGTTTTTCCAGCTTTTGGGCATTGTTTCCCCACAGAATAAATGCGGTGGGATTGGCAGACACGCGGTTCAGGATTTGATGCACCAATATGTCCCACCCCAAGGCTTTATGCCCATTTGCGTCCCCTGCTGGAACGGAAAGGGACGTGTTGAGCAACAGCACGCCTTGTTGCGCCCAATCCGACAGATCGCCATTGGGGCGCCGCACGTCAAGATCGGTGTCCAGCTCAGCATAGATGTTTTTCAAGGACCGGGGCAGGGGCTGCACGTCGGGTTCCACCGAGAACGCCAAGCCATTGGCGTGGCCCGGTGTGGGGTAGGGATCTTGCCCAAGGATCACGACACGCACGGCGTCAGGCGGGGACGCGGCAAGGGCCGCAAAGCGCAACGCATTTGGCGGCAGGATTTCGCGTGGATCTGCAATGATTTGATCACGAATGCCGGGCCAAATGTCGGTGAAAAAGGGAAGGTCGGCCCAAGCATTTGGCAGGGTCATTTGGTTGGGCCTTTTGTGTTGGCGATTGACATAGGGATTGACGGTGGCACTGGATTTGGTGATTTCACTAGAAAACTAGAAAACTAGAAAACTAGAAAACTAGAAAACTAGAAA
>CBDUJY010000020.1:0-45529 GCA_965367685.1 uncultured Planktotalea sp.
AATTGTGCCGATGTTGACGTGCGGTTTGGAACGTTCAAACTTTTCCTTAGCCATGCGTATTACGCCTTGTCTTTTGGGGGGCTTATGCAAACCCGGTTCATCATCGCGCGCTCGTTACTTGGTTGGCAGAAGAAAATCAAGCCTTAGCGTGCACCAAGGCCCGCTAAAACCAATCTTTGTTTCCCTCAAGCCAGACCTGAATTTGGGCGGCTGCGCGGATGGCGATATCTTGCATCTGTTCTTGGGATGTCATGGTCAGGCCAGAACTGACAAGGGATTTTCCCGATAAGCTCTCGATAACAGTGATTGTTTTCGGCTCATCATTTAGCTTTCGACCCGCCGCATCATCCCAGATGCTGACCCCAAGCACAGCCACGGATTTGGGCGCCGCCACCACCGGCACACCGGGTGGGGCAAGGATGTATCCGTCAACTTTCACAGCAATGTGATAAAGCCCAGCGCCTTGGTAATTCTGGAACCGATCTTTAAGCGCGGTTGACAGCGCCGCCTCCCAATCATCGGGGTCGGCTTTGCGGGACAAAGGCCCGGCTTGCGCCTGATCGGCCACCACCACGACATGCCCCAGTCGAAAGGCCCCAATGGGATCCGGGGCGTCCTTTTGCGGCGTGGGACGCACACATCCTGACACAAGCGCCACAAGGGCGACGATCAAGCAGGCTTTCAAGGTCATTTGACGGATCATTTATTCTTTCCCTGTTGGCTGCGGGCGGGTCGCTCGGGCTGGGTTCGACGCGGATTATCAACGGGTGCGCTTTCCGTGGCATCCCCCGCGTCATCTGCACCAGTATCCTCAGTGTCCGCATCCAAAGATGCCCCACAAATACGTTGCAAGTCACGCCACTGTTCTTTGGGCAAGACCGGATCATAAGCCCGCCCACTGTCCGCCGCAGACGCCGCCGCGATGCGCTTGGCAAATTGCGGATGCGTCGACAGATGGGCGGCAAAGCCCTCCACATCGCCGTTTTCATCCTGCATGCGTTTAAAGAAACTACCCAGCGCCGAAGGGGTCACATTTGCACCCTCAAGCACGCCGAGGGCAAATTCATCCGCGCGCGTTTCAGCGGCTTGGGAATAGCTTGCATTGACCAATTGGTTGGCCAGCATCAGCGCCACCGTGCCGCCCGCGAAATCGCCAAAGAGCAGCCCCAGAACGCCCAATGAACCCGCAGACCGCAGCGCATCGCGCGTGGGATCTCGGTGCACCACATGGCCAATTTCATGGGCCAGAACGGCCGCCACCTCATCCGGGGTTTGGGCGGCGTCAATCAGCCCGCGAAACAACACCACATGCCCACCGGGCAGCGCAAAAGCGTTCACAAGCTTATGGTCAAATACGTGAATTTCCACCGGGTACGGCAGATCAATATCACCCGAAATCCGCGCGTACATGTCATCAAGCGCGGCACGGCCTTGGGGCGTGTGACAGGTCGGCACCCCGCCGCCCAAACCGGTTTCATCCAAAGCCACACGGATTTGTTCAAGTGTGGCATCGCCCAGCGCCTTTTCCCCCTCAGCCGGAAGGAATTCCGCAAGCTGTGACGCCATCAAGGGCACCAGCGCAAAGATGATCACCGCAACCGATGCCACCGCCGCCGTGGCCCAACCGGCCAATTTGGCCACGGGCACGGGGCGCGTGCGGCGTGCAAGGGCCGTGGCACGGGTTTTGATCGCACGCGCAAGCGCCCGATCCGCCACGAACAACCGCGCCAATCGTGCGTCTGATCTAAAAATCACCACCCCCTCGCGGTCGGCTTGGTCTTTCAGCGCACGCAGGTCATCCCATGGCCAAAGTTCTTGGCGGCCTTCGGGCAGATGCACCACCAACCCGGCGCCCGACACCGTCAGCCCAACGCGGGACAGGATCGCGCGTTTACCGGCCACATAGTCAGCAAAGCCGTCATAAGTTTCGCGGGTGTTTTCCACATCAGCGCTCATATCGCAGCCCCCACATCCAAGGCATCGGCAAAGCCTTCGGCCTCGGCGAATTCATCGCGATCCCGTTGCTGAATGCGGTTCAACGCGCTGGGGTCAATCACCTGCGTCACCTCGGCGAAATGGCGGGTCATCGGCAAGGTGAACAGCGCCTGAGAGGCCGCGCCAATCACCACAAAACCAAGAAAATAGATCGCCACAAAAGCCGGGGTTGCCGCGGCGCCAAGCTGAGCGATTTGCTCAGGGTCAAAATCAAACCCATCACCCACCCCAAGGGCTACAATCACCAAGACAACCGCCAAAATCATCGCACCATAAAGCACAAGGTTCAGGATCAAACCGCCCAGAAGATAGATGCCAATGATCCGTCCGGGGCGGGGTTTGGTGCGAAAGCGGATCTCGCCCAATTCCTTGGCCTCGGTCATGCGTTTAAAGCTTTCGGCGCGCCAATAGGCCCAGCCGTATATCGCCCATGGCACCGTCAGTAAAAACAGCGCGGCCCATGCGGGATTTTCCGACAGCACCAGCATCCCCCCCGCCACAGCAGACAGGCCCAGCGCATAGTAAACGTGCCGCATCGCCCCAAACAAAAGCGTGCGTTTGCCGCCCTGCACAAATTGCAGATCGCCATAATAAGTACGATTTATGCGGTATTTCTCCAGCCAAAGCGTGGTCAGCGGCCAGCTAAGGCCCACGCTCAGGATTGCCGCCACATAATGCACAATGGATCGCCAGACATAACCCCCGGCCCCCGGTTCCAACCCGAACCTAATCCCCCGCCAACGGGTGCGCGCAAGGATGTACCGACGCGCGCGGTATTGGGCAAAAAAGATGATCGGCGCGAGGCCCAGAAAGCTGAGCACATAGGCAATGCCATTGCCCTGAAACAGCGCAAAACTGAAATACATCAGGATCAGGTTCACCACCCCGATGTAAAACGCCATGAACACCACAGCGACCAAAAACCCGAGCAGTTTTTCAATCGGATCCCCCACATATTCAAGGGGAATGCCGCCGGGGCGAAGGGCGCTCCAGTAATACCGGCGCAGACGTGTGCGCGCCCAGAACCGGTAAAACCCAAGGGTCAACAGCGTGAAAACACCGGTCTTAAACGCCAGTTTAAACAAGGCCGCCGCGCGCCCAGCATATCGAATGGGAAGGACGCGCGGGATCATGGCTTACTCAAACTTGTTATTGCGTGGGAACCCATGTGGGGGGGCTTTACCGACACCGGCGCGTTTGCCCAACCACGGGGTCATGTCGCCTTCGGTGCGGGTGCGTTCGCCCGCGGGCCACGACAGCCCCTCTTGCAGCGTAAAGGTTTTAAGATCTGACAGGCCACCATCCAGTTCAAGCAAACCCTGTTTGCCGCGGGCCGTTTGGTATTTCTGCAAGCGCACACCCTTGCCGCGCGTCATTTCATTCAGCTCAGCAATTGGGAACACCAACAGGCGGCGATTTTCCGATATGATCGCCACGTGATCACCAGACACGGGGATACAGACTTTCGCATGGCCATCGCCCACATTCAGCACCTGTTTGCCGGTGCGGGTTTGCGCCAGAACGTCGGCTTCACCCACCACAAATCCATTGCCCTCGTTCGAGGCAACAATCAGCTTGCCTTCGGGGCGGTGGATGAAAAGATCAACGATTTCAGCTTCATTGGGCAGATCAACCATTAGGCGCAGTGGTTCCCCCATGCCCCGCCCACCGGGCAGGTTGGCGGCTGACAGCGTGTAAAACTTGCCCTTGGCATCAAACACCAACAGCCGGTCGGTGGTTTCCGCGTGGAACACAAACCGCGGCCCGTCACCGTCTTTGAACTTCAGCTCGCGGGTCAGGTCGATATGGCCGGACATGGCCCGGATCCACCCCATTTGCGAGCAAACCACGGTGATCGGTTCTTTTTCGATCATCGCCTCAAGCGGCACCTCTTCGGCTTCGCCCGCCTCGGCGAATTGGGTGCGACGTGCGCCCCCTTCGAAATTCTTGCCAAAGGTCTTTTTCGACAGTTTCAACTGTTCTGAAATTTTGTCCCACTGAAGGTCCTCTGACGCCAAAAGATCCTCAATCGCGGCGCGTTCTTCCATCAAGGCGTTGCGCTCTTTCACCAGCTCCATCTCTTCAAGACGGCGCAAGCTGCGCAGACGCATGTTCAGGATCGCATCGGCCTGAACCTCTGACAACTCGCCTTGGCCCGGTTTGGGGCCAACATAATCGGCCTCGGACATTGCACGCGGGAAATCCTGCGACCAGTTTTCACGCATCAACGCGGCTTTGGGGTCGTCATCATAGCGGATAATATCAATCACCCGATCAAGGTTGAGGAAGGCAATGATAAAGCCCTCAAGCACCTCAAGCCGGTGGTCGATCTTCTCCATCCGATATTGCGAGCGGCGCCCCAACACTTCGCGGCGATGATCCAAAAAGGCGCGCAGCACCTCTTTCATCGAGCAAACCTTGGGCGTGACCCCATCAATCAGCACGTTCATGTTCAGGCTGAACCGCGTTTCCAGATCAGAGTTGCGGAACATCATGTTCATCAATAGATCCGGGTCGACGTTCTTTGATTTCGGTTCCAAGACGATCCGAACGTCATCCGCCGATTCGTCGCGAATATCGCCCAGAATCGGCACCTTTTTGGTCTGGATCACGTCCGCGATCTTCTCGATCAGTTTGGATTTCGCCACCTGATACGGGATTTCAGTCACGACAATCTGCCATTGACCACGGCCAAGATCCTCAACCTCCCACTTACAGCGCAGACGGAACGATCCGCGCCCGGTGCGGTAGGCCTGCGCGATGTTTTCCGCAGGTTCCACAATCACACCGCCGGTCGGGAAATCCGGGCCGGGCACATAGTTCAGCAAAGTGTCGTCGCGCACGTCCGGCACTTTGATCATGTGCAAGCAGGCGTCGATCAGCTCGGATATATTGTGCGGCGGAATATTTGTCGCCATCCCCACCGCAATCCCGGTGGAGCCATTGGCCAAGAGATTCGGAAATTCCGCAGGTAAAACAACTGGTTCGGTCAGACGACCGTCATAGTTATCACGATAATCCACGGCATTTTCATCAAGACCCTGCAACATGGCCTCGGCCACCATGGTCATGCGCGCTTCTGTATAGCGCGCCGCCGCCGGGTTATCGCCGTCGATATTGCCAAAGTTACCCTGCCCATCCACAAGCGGATAGCGCACGTTGAATTCCTGCGCCAAACGGGCCATCGCGTCATAAATCGCGGCGTCGCCATGCGGGTGAAAATCCCCCATGGTGTCCCCGGAAATTTTGGCGGATTTCAAGAACTTACCACCTGAGGCGAGCTTAAGCCGGCTCATCGCATAAAGAATGCGTCGGTGCACAGGTTTCAACCCATCACGGGCATCGGGCAACGCGCGGTGCATGATGGTGGACAGAGCATAGGTCAGGTAACGCTCGCCGATGGCACGGCGCAACGGTTCGGACACGGATAAGCTCTTGATGTTGCGGTCTTCGGTCTGATCAGTCATAAATGATGTGTATCGGGGTCTAAGGTTTCGGTAAAGCTGCTAGAGGGGAATGCTGTCATACTTTCCCCGCAAATATTTTTAAAGTGAATTGTATTGTACGACCCAAAAGGGGGAGCGTTGTGGGGATTCTTAAACTATCTTTTCTAGCCGTGGGCGCAATGGGCGCCGCGATGTTACATTTTGGGCGGGATGTTGACCTGCCAGCGGATCGGCTTGGCATGGAGCCGGGCATTCAGCAATCAACGATTGAGCCGGTCTCAGCCGCGGTGAAGCAACCCATTTTGGTGGCGCCAAAACCTGCGAAAGTGATCAAAGCGGTGGCGCGCACCAAACCTGTGGTGGCACCTGATCCAAACAGCCAAGCGGCGCGCGCGGTGGCGGCGGCCAAATTGATGGCGGCCAATGCGGTACAGGTCACACCTGCTGCGGCCACAACCGCGACCACATCTGGATTTCCAACCATGGTTGTGCGGGCAAGCGCGGTGAATATGCGCGCGGGTCCCTCGACCAAAAACGGCATTGTTGGCCGTCTGATCCGCGGCATGGAAGTCGTGAACATGGGCGATGCAGCCCCCGGTTGGTCGCAGATTCGCGTGGTCAGCACAGGTCAACGTGGCTTTGTCGCCTCAAAATTCCTGGCAGCACAATAATTAAGACAACAGTCTTTCTGCAATGCGCTGATCCAGTCCAGCTTTGAGGCAGACCCGAGCAGGTGCACCTCAGTCGGCGTGACCCACAAAGGGCGCGCCGATTTGCACATCCAATCACACAGCCTTTTTCATTGACGGCACCGTGCTGGATTGCGAGACCGTTTGAATGACCCAAAACACACCTAAAAAATCCGTTCTTATCACCGGCTGTTCCTCTGGAATTGGCTATGACGCCGCGCACAGTCTGGCCAAACGCGGCTGGCGGGTCTTTGCGACCTGTCGACAAGAAAAAGACTGCGAACGCTTGCGCGGCGAAGGGCTGGAAAGCTTTCGTCTGGATTACGCGGATGAGGCGTCGATGCAGGCCGCGATAGACGAGGTTATCACTCGCACCGGCGGCACATTGGACGCGCTGTTTAACAATGGCGCCTTTGCCACCCCCGGCGCGGTTGAGGATTTGCCCACGGCTGCATTGCGCGAAATCTACGAAGTGAACGTCTTTGGCTATCACACGCTGACCCGCCTTTGCCTGCCGATCATGCGCGCGCAGGGGCATGGGCGGGTGGTCAACAACTCCTCTGTTTTGGGCATCGCCACCCTGCCGTGGCGCGGGGCCTATAGTTCAACCAAATTTGCGCTTGAGGGCCTGACAGATACATTGCGGCTTGAAATGGATGGCACTGGGATTGAGATCATTTTGGTTGAACCCGGCCCGATCCCAACCAAGATCCGCGAAAACTCGATCCCGCATTTTGAGCGTTGGATTGATTGGGAAAACAGCCCGCGCGCCGGCCTGTACGTCAAGCTGCGCGCGCGGCTTTATGACAACAACGGCAAGCCGGATCCGTTTCAGTTGCCAACCTCGGCGGTCACGGAAAAGCTGATCCACGCGCTTGAACACCCCCGGCCCCGGCCCCGTTATTATGTGACCCGCGCCACCTATATCGCCGGGATTGGCAAACGTATCCTCAGCACACGCATGTTGGACCGGTTGACGCCAAAGGGGTAAGAAGGGGCGCTGCCCCTCGGCCAATTGGCCTCACCCCGGGATATTTTTGGAAAGGGGAAAAGGGGCAGCCGCGTTTTTTGCCGCGAAGTTACCGCTCGCCTTTTAGATCGTGGCTGGCTATCCAATGGGCAAACATCCAAAGGAAGACCAATGTTCAATGATCCGCTTTTTGTCCTTGTTGTGGTGGCGATTGCCGCCGTTCTGGTCGTTCTTTTGTTAGGCATTGGGTCGTTTGGCGTTGGCGGCGAGTTTGCACGCAAAAACTCCAACCGCTTCATGCGCTATCGAATCTATGCGCAAGCCGTGGCGATTGCGCTGATTTTACTGTTCATCTGGCTGCGAGGAGGAAACTGATGGTTGTCCTGAACAAGATTTATACCCGTACCGGCGATACGGGCGAAACCGCTTTGGGCGATGGCTCGCGCCGCCCCAAACACGACGCCCGTGTCACGGCCTATGGCACGGTGGATGAAACCAACGCTGTGATTGGTGTGGCGCGGTTGCATGCGGATGGCGATGTGGACGCAGCGCTGGCCCGCATTCAAAACGACCTGTTTGATCTGGGTGCGGACTTGTGCCGCCCTGAGATGGACAAAGACGCGGACGCCGAATATCCGCCGCTGCGCATGGCGCAGGAACAGGTCGACCGGCTTGAGGCGGAGATTGACGCGATGAACAAAGCACTGGAACCCCTGCGCAGTTTCATCCTGCCCGGTGGCACGCCATTGGCCGCACATCTGCACATCGCCCGCACAGTTTCACGCCGCGCTGAACGGTTGGCGACCGAGCTTGCGTCGGTGGAAGCGGTGAACCCCGTGGCCGTGAAATACCTTAACCGTCTTTCGGATTGGTGTTTTGTCGCGGCGCGTGTGGCGAATGACGGCGGCCGCGCAGATGTGCTATGGGTGCCGGGGGCCAATCGGTAAATCGACTCGTACGCCTATCTTGCCAGAACCGTTCACAGCAAAATGCTGCAGAGCGGAAACATTCTCGCAATGAATTCCGGTCAAAAACAAAAAACGCGGCGTCCTTAGGACAAGACGTGACGATTTTGCGCTGTTTTTGCCCGGCGCGAGCCGGTAAACGTAACGCGAGAGCATGACCGCCCCTTGGGGGCATAACTGGGAGAGACACGCCAATGAAGGTGCTTGTACCTGTTAAGCGCGTGATCGACTATAACGTGAAAGTTCGTGTAAAAGCGGACGGAACCGGTGTCGATCTTGCCAACGTAAAAATGTCGATGAACCCCTTTGACGAGATTGCCGTCGAAGAGGCGATCCGTCTGAAGGAAGCTGGTAAAGCTGACGAAATCGTAGTGGTTTCGATCGGTGTGAAACAGTCCCAGGAAACGCTGCGCACCGCGCTTGCGATGGGGGCGGATCGCGCCATTCTGGTGAACGCTGCTGACGATGTTCACACGGACATCGAACCGCTGGCCGTTGCGAAAATCCTTGCCAAAGTTGTTGAAGAAGAACAGCCCGGTCTGGTTTTGGCCGGCAAGCAGGCGATCGACAACGACATGAACGCCACCGGCCAGATGCTGTCGGCGCTGTTGGGTTGGTCACAAGGCACATTTGCATCCGAGCTGGACATTGACGGCGACAAAGCTGTTGTGACCCGCGAAGTGGATGGTGGTCTGCAGACGATCAAGGTGAACATGCCTGCGATCATCACTGTGGATTTGCGCTTGAACGAACCACGCTACGCTTCGCTTCCGAACATCATGAAAGCGAAGAAAAAGCCGTTGGATGAGAAATCCGCGGCGGATTACGGTGTCGACACCGCGCCACGTTTGGAAATCGTCTCGACCACCGAGCCTGCATCGCGTGCGGCTGGGATCATCGTGGGTTCGGTTGACGAGCTTGTTGAGAAACTTAAAGAAGCGGGGGCTGTATAATGGCTGTTCTTCTTCTCGCAGAGGTTAACAATGGCGAATTGGCGATGGACGCCACCGCCAAGGCTGTCACCGCTGCAAAAGCTTTGGGTGATGTGACGGTTCTGGCCGCTGGTGGCACCGCTGCCGCCGCTGGTGAAGCGGCCGCGAAAATCGACGGTGTTGCCAAGGTCTTGGTTGCCGAAGATGCCTCATTGGGTCACCGCCTTGCGGAGTCAACCGCAGCGTTGATCGTATCGCTGGCTGGCGATTATGAGCACATCGTTGCCCCCGCCACCACCGACGCCAAGAACGTGATGCCCCGTGTGGCAGCACTTTTGGATGTGATGGTCATCTCAGACGCCTCTGGCGTTGTGGATGCCAACACCTTTGAACGTCCCATTTACGCAGGCAACGCGGTACAAACCGTGAAGTCTTCGGATGCGAAAAAGGTCATCACTTTCCGCACATCAACCTTTGATGCGGCTGGCGAGGGGGGCTCTGCCTCTGTTGAAACCGTATCCGCCGCCGAAAACCCAGGCCTGTCCGAATGGGTTGAAGACAAGGTTGCCGCATCTGATCGCCCCGAGCTGACGTCAGCTGGTGTGGTTGTATCTGGTGGTCGCGGTGTTGGGTCGGAAGACGACTTTAAACTGATTGAAGCCTTGGCTGACAAGTTGAACGCAGCTGTTGGGGCATCGCGCGCCGCGGTTGATTCAGGCTACGCACCAAACGATTGGCAAGTGGGTCAAACCGGTAAGGTTGTGGCACCGGATCTCTACATCGCTGTGGGCATCTCAGGCGCTATTCAGCACCTTGCGGGTATGAAAGATTCAAAGATCATCGTTGCGATCAACAAAGACGAAGAAGCGCCTATTTTCCAGGTTGCCGACTTCGGTCTGGTTGCCGACCTCTTTGACGCTGTGCCTGCGTTGACCGAAAAACTGGGGTAAGCTCCTTAGCCCAAAAACACGAAAGGCCCGCCGATTTGGCGGGCCTTTTCATTTCGAACCGGTCTTTTAAGCCCGCAGGCTATTGACCAAAGCATCCGCCGCAAGATCATGCGCCACAGCCCCCAACATTGCATTGGCCGCTGCTTCATCCATTTCAGGATAGACAAGTTCTTGTCGACCCATCTGGACATCATCCGCAGACACCACAACCTCAACCACATCCTGCACAAAAGGCCGGACCTCATTGACCATGTCTTGATCTACCAGCACCGGGTCATCACCTAGGATACCATGCGTGTTTGGGTCAGAAATGGATCGTTCTGACAGCCAGAGTAAAACCATTGGGCTTTCGATCCGGGCAATCAAGGACTTCATCCGCCCGACCCAAGCATCTTTTAATTCCATCTCGACCATCGCAAACTTCTCTATCGACAGATCCTGAAGCGTTTTCAACATATGCCGCGTAAAGTTAAATTCGGTAAAATCCACCTCGCGATAGATTGTTTTCAACAGGTTAGATGCCCGAAGAAACCGGTCATTCCGGCGCGGGTGCACCGCGTAAAACCGGTTGGACAAATTCAACGCTCCCGGCACTTGCAACACTGTAAGGGCCGCGTGATTACAGGCATCCAGCAAGGTTTGTTCGTGTGCGAACACATCGACACCAGCATTCATACAGCCGAAATTGATAACAGGCTTACCCAGCAGGCCCTCCATCAAATCCGGATAAGGATGCTGCACAAATTTCCCATACGTTTCGCTGCCCCCAAGGACGGCGATATAGTCACCTTCCAAGGTTCTTTGCGGTCCACGAAACAAAATTTTCGACGCCCCATAGCGGCACGGATAGTACTCTAGCGACGTATCGCCCAGACTCTGATAGGCCATTTTCACCCACTCCATTTTATTCACCCAAGTGCGAGATTCGGCCAAATCCCTTGCGATTTTGCTAATGGTCGAATGAGAAGGGTTTCATTAGGAGAACGTTAAGAGTTAAGTGTTTTGCTTTGATTACAATACCTTAAATGAAAAAGACAAGCCGCAGCCTCTAACAGCATCCAACATCAACACAATATGAATAAAATGCAGGCCGCTTAGGCATCAAAGAGTATTTATTCTAAACTCGTATGACCCCCGTCCAAACCGGTGAATTCACGGCATCAAACAAAGGGTGGTAAATGTACAAAAAAAAGAGGGCGCATAAGCGCGACCTCTTTTATGTAAACTTCAGTAAAATGACGACACAGGCACGCCCGCAAACGCACACAAAAGCGGTATCATGCAACCCGGGTGTTGAATGGCCTGCTCGCAGGCTCCTCATGCTCCGACGGGGCATCTCCTAACTTGTAACCAGAGATCACAGTTTCAAGTTTTTCCGTCTCAATTTGCAATGCAACGCTGCTGGCACTTGCCTCTTCAAACATCGCTGCATTTTGCTGTGTCACATGATCCAATTGATCCGTTGCAGCCGTGATTTCATTGATGTTCGACGACTGATCTGCAACGGCTTGTGCGATGTCTTCAATACGATGGGCTATGCCCCCAACAGATCCGGATATGGAGTTCAGGGCCTCTCCTGTTTGATCCGCAAGACGTACCCCCCGATCCACTTGCCCTTCACTTGCGCGGATAAGTTCAGAGATTTCTTTGGCTGCATCCGCCGAGCGGGCCGCCAAATCCCGCACCTCTGAGGCCACAACAGCAAAGCCCCGACCGGCCTCGCCAGCACGTGCGGCTTCGACCCCGGCATTTAGCGCCAACAGGTTGGTTTGGAATGTAATATCATCAATAAGTTGAATTGCCGTGCCGATGGACTTGGATGTCTTTTGGACCTCGCGAATGGCTGAAACCGTCCGTTGAACAAGTTCATTCCCAGCTGAAACTTCACTATTGACCGACGTTGCCACCTCATTTGCTTCTGACGCCAATTCGGCCGAATTGCCAACTGATTGCGACAGCGTTTTGATGGCTGTTGCGGTCTCTTCCAAGGTCGCTGCGGCACGTTCGGTGCGTATCGCCAAATCCTGAGACGCACTGGCAATCTCTTGGGTCGTGCCATTGATCATGCCACCACTTTCGCGCACCTGAGCAAACCCCTCTGACAGGCTGGTTAGTGACCTATTCACGCGTGTTTGAATGTCAAGAAAGACCCCCTGATACGTCCCATTCATACGGAAGGTCAAATCACCGTCGGCAAGATACTCCAACGCCTTTTCAACTTGCATCAAGCCACGCTCAGTTACCTCGCAAACTTGATTGAGGCCAGCCCCGATTGTTGCCAATGTGCCATCGGTGTTTTCCAACGACAACCGCTGATCAAACTCACCTTTAGCGCAGGCAGCAACCACCGATGCAATCTGTTCAGCAAACGCCTCTTCCTTTGCGCATCGGGCTTCGCGTTCTTCTGAAATCTGGCGCTCACGTTCTGCATCCTTTCGGGCGATTTCTGCTTCGCGCTCGTGTTCTTTTTGTTTCGCTATTTCGCGTGCCTTGGCCGCATCGACTTCACGTGCAGCGAGGTTCCGGCGCTCCAGACTGTTGTTTCGAAAGACTTCAAGGGCGTTGACGACATCCCCAAATTCATTGCCACGTTTTGTCGGCAAACTCACTTCCAAATCCCCCTCGGCCAACCGTTGTGCTGCTGACACCACCTGTCCAAATCCAGACCGAATAACACGTGCAAAGCTCATTGAAATACCAAGCGCAAAAAGGCCCGCGATGGAAACCCCAACCACGACGCTATAAAGCCGAGAAATGGCCTGCCCTTGTTGGGCATCCATGGTCATAAGAAGGTCTGAAGACACCAGATTCTCAAGGTCTTTCAAAAGATTAATGCGATCGGTTTGCGCCTTAAAAAAGTCGCCGCCGCTGTGCGCCGAAAAGTCACCCTCTAGGCCGCTCTCAAGCGCAAGCTGCCGCATCTTTTCCACTTTTTTAACGGCGGACGCCCCCTGTGCATCCTTAAAGGCCGCAACTTGTGTCGGCCGGGCTTCCGAGAGGAAAGCATCAAAGTAAACATCTTGTGCTGAAATCAAGCTTCTTAGGGCCAGCAGCCCCGACAAGGTAAAGCGGCCCTGTGTGTATCCCTGAGATCCGATCGCACGCTCAAGGCCGGCCTGTTCTTTGCCTTTTAGCAAATTTAAGAATACGCTAGTTTCAGTTGCGATGACCTTGTCATCACTCAGCCTGGCGACATGGTGGATCAGTTCCAACATCTCTGCATTTAGCGCAGTGTACTTTCCAATCGCGGTTCTGGCGTCCATTTTCAGGGTGTCAATCTGGCCCCGCATCACAGCGACATCAGCAAATTTCGCTTCCATACTTTTGAAATTCTTCCAAAAGATTGTGTCTACTGCGGACAGGTCCTGAGCTTGCAAAACATCAAGGATGGCAGCGTGACGTTTGTCTGTTTCAGCCCTTTGCGCCCGGAGCTCTGACTTGAAAGATTTGCCCTCGGATGCCAGAAAAACGGCCGTTGCCCCCCGTTCTTTTTGCTGTTCATGCACCGCCGCCGAAATCAGCGCCACGGGTGAAATCAGCATTTTTATATTCTTGAGCTGTTTAACGTCCCGATACTTGTCACTGATCAGCACTGTTGCAAGGGCCGCTGCAATCAACAGCGGCACCAGCGGGACGATAAAAATTGCCCGAGAAACTTTGATATCTCGTATACGAAGCTGCCGCATGAAAAAATGCCCCCAAGACAAGAATAATCTGTCCTGTCTAGGCAAAAAACCTAACGATTTTCCTAACGGCAATGGGTCTTAGGTCAGTTTTTACCCAGTTGAAGCGTGTGTCCCCGCAGCCATGTCATAAACCCGCGCGGGTCAGAGTGCAGCAATTCCAGCTCTGCATCCGTTAAGGGTTTTCCAACAACGGGGCGTTGCGGTTTATTGCAGCTGTTCACGATCTCATGCAGCAACAACCCCTGCCGCAAAGTGGCCGACAGGCGGTTGGCAATCTGGTACCAACGTGAATTAGATCCCGAGAAGTAAATCGGTACGACTTTGGCCCCCGACCTGCGGATCAACTGGGCGGTAAAGACATTCCATTCCCGTTCAATCACCGGCCCCATCAGGGTGTCGCTTGAGGCCACAACGCCGGAGGGGAACAAGGTGATCAAACCACCTGATTTCAGCCAGCCCATCGCCTCGGCCCGCATGGCCACCATCTTTTTCTGCGCGTCCGCTTCGTGTGGGAACGGCACGGGGATCATATAGCTTGAGGCGACCTCGTCGATGCCGTCCAAAATGGCGCGGGTCAGGATGCGGTAATCATCGCGGCGCCGGCCGATCAGTTCGGCAAGGATCATCCCATCCACCAAGCCGTGGGGGTGATTGGCAACGACAACCACGGGACCGTCTTGCGGGATATTCTCAAGCTCATCCTGCGGTGTATTAACCGGAATGCCCATCACATCCAGACAGGATTTCCAGAACGCCTGCCCTTTGGGGGCGCCTTTCTTTTCAACCTGACGCACCATGCGAATGATCGACAGTTTGCCGGTCAGCCATTCCATGACTTTGATAACAATCGACTGAAACCCGCTGTTCAGCGAGCTGGAATAGGTCAGACTTTGCCGGTCATATTGCGTGAACGATATGCCGTCGTCTTTTTTCTGTTCCTCAGGGGTCAGATCTGTTTGCGCCACGTGTGTCAGCCTTGTTTCGTGTTTGACCAACTGGCCTTACATGCCTTCGCCAAACTTATCCAAGATCAACGCATCCAGTGCTTCAAGCAGCTTTCCAGCGTCGGGACCAGAGGTTTCGACCTGAATGCTTGTGCCTTGCGAGGCGGCCAACATCAACAGCCCCATGATACTGTCGCCTTCAGCCTCAAGCCCATCTTTTTCAACCCGCGCGTGGGCGTCATGCGCCTCAACGGTTTCAACAAATTTAGCAGATGCACGGGCGTGCAGGCCTTTGACATTAATGATCTCAAGAACGCGATTGTTGCTCATGGGATGTTTACTCCTGACCTGCTTGAATACAGTCAATATACTTGCGACCCGCAGTCAGGGCCATTTCTGTGGCCCGCTCCACCGGCAGATGGCGCGATTTCGCCAATTTTACCAACATCGGCAGGTTCGCACCATAAAGGATGCGACGATCGTTTTTGCAGCACGCAGGCAAGGATAGGTTTGCGGGCGATCCGCCAAACATATCCACCACCACAACCACGCCGTTACCTTGATCAACGGCATCCGCTGCATCGCAGATTTCGGATTGTTTGGCTGCACGGTCCAATTCAGCCGTGGTTGAGATTGCGCGCATGCCTTGCTGGCGCCCCACCACGTGTTCAACTGCGGCCAAGTATTCACTTGCCAATCCGCCATGTGCAACGATCACTATTCCGATCACGCCTGCTTCCCCGATGTCTGCGGTGCGCCCTTGTCCAGGTGGCGCTCCAATTCCCGATGTCTAATTGACACCTGCCAGCCCTTATGTGCAAGGGTCTTTGCCAATCTTTCTGTTAAGGCAACCGAGCGATGCTTGCCGCCGGTACAGCCAAAGCCAATGGCCAGATGCGATTTGCCCTCATCGCCGTAAGCCGGCAACAAAAACTCAACCAGATCACTGACCTTTTCAAAGAAAGGTGCAAATCGTGCGTCTTCGGCCACATATTCAGCCACTTGGGCGGTGCGCCCATCCAAGGCACGCAATGTGGGGTCCCAATGGGGATTGCGCAAAAAGCGGGCATCAAACACCATATCAAGCCCACGCGGGACCGCGCGTTTGTAGCTGAAGGAATGCACCGAGACCGCCAGCTGTTCGGTGCCGGAAATAGACAACCACCGCAGCACCTCTTCTTTCAGATCATGCGGCGACAATTCGGTTGTGTCGATCAGAATATCTGCCCGGCCCCGCACCGGTTCCAGCAATTGCCCTTCGCGGTGGATGCCCTCGTGTGGGGTTTCGGCTGGGGCCAGCGGGTGACGGCGGCGCGTTTCTGAATACCGGCGGATCAGCACATCGTCTGAGCAATCGAGATACAGCAACTCCACCTCGTATCTCGGGTCCTGGCGTAGATCCTCAATCACCTCAAGCATCATCTCGGTCGAAAAATCGCGGTTGCGCACATCCACCCCCAAAGCGATGGGATGGGTCAGCGCAGGCCCAGTGAGCACGCGGTGCACCAAGGACAAGGGAAGGTTGTCGATCACCTCATAGCCAACATCCTCAAGCACCCGCACCGCTGTTGTGCGCCCTGCCCCGGACGGTCCTGTGACCAGCACCACGCGCGGTGTGGTTGAGGTTGAAGGGTCAGTGTTACGTTCCATGATCGCGCCCATATCTGCCGTATTTGATCATGTTAAATAAGGCACTGGGAAACGAAGCGGCGTCAACCCGCCAAACGGTCTTAACCGGCTGATTTGCCACGAATGTGACGGGGCGTGAGGGCGGCAGGCGCTCTTGCTCGACCTCAGCCATATCCACCACCAGTTTGACGGGCGCATGCTCTTGCATCGGGACATGGATCAAGCCAAGGCCGCGCGCCTCGATCACGCCGCGCATCTGATCAGGCGCATGGGCCACAGGAATATCGCCCACCAATGTCACACGGGTCAGATCGTCCGAAATCAGAACAGCACCAAGCCCAATCAGCTCCAGCGCAAGCGAGGATTTTCCGGCACCAGACGGGCCGACAATAAGGATAGCCTGATCATCAATCGCAACAGAGGTGGCGTGCAAAACCGCATCTTGCGCCGCCCGCCCACGCTTCACACCGGCAGACCCACAACAAATCGCGCGCCCAGTGGTTCAGAGGTCACATCCGCATCCGTGGGGCGAATGTTTTCGGCCCAAATCACGCCGCCATGCGCCTCGATGATCTGTTTGGAAATTGACAGACCCAGACCGGAATTATTGCCGAACTGGTTTTCAGGACGCTCGGAATAAAAGCGTTTAAACACTTTGGTCAGCGCCTGATCCGGGATGCCGGGACCGGTGTCTTCGACCACAATCAACACGCGGTTGTCGCGTTTGCGCACCCAAACGCGGATCGCATCCCCGTCATCACAAAAACTGAGCGCATTGGTGATCAGGTTCACAAAAACCTGCGCCAAACGGGCCTCTAGCCCGCTGATGACAATCGGTTTTGGTGGCAGATCGGTGATGAAATCCACACCTTTGTCATTGGCTTCGCCGCCCAGATACTCGGTAATATTCCCCAGCATTTTCAACAGATTGAACTGTTCCTCATCCTCTTTGACAAGCTCGCTGTCCAGACGGGAAGCGTTAGAGATGTCACTGACCAGACGATCCAAACGGCGCACGTCATGGTCGATTACATCCAACAATTTCAGCCGGTGTTCGTCTTTCTTCGCCAACCGCAAGGTGCCGATGGCAGAGCGCAGTGACGCCAACGGGTTCTTAATCTCATGCGACACGTCAGCGGCAAATTGTTCGTTGCTGTCGATCCGGTCGTAAAGCGCGGCGACCATACCGCGCAACGCCGCGGACAAGCGACCAATTTCATCGGGGCGACCAGACAGGTCCGGAATGCGCACCCGGCCCGGATTGACCTTTTTCGCATTTTTATCCCGGCCAAGTTCAGCCGCCGCCAGATCAGACAGCGGATTGGCAATGGTCGACGCCAACACAAGGCTAAGACCAATGGACACGAGGATGGCGATCACAAACATCTGAAGCAGTTGCTCGCGTTCATTGCGCACCAGCAAATCAAGCTCACCCGCCGCAGATGTCACCGCAACGACACCCACAGGCACACCATTTTGCATAATCGGCGTGGCGACAGAAAAGACGGTGCCCCCTTCGCTTTCAACACCGGGTGCCACATGGGTTGATCCGGCCAACGTGCCCGCCAAAAGCTCGCGCACAATTGCTTCACGATCCAGCGGGGCCACGTCGCCGTTGCTGGTCAACAGCGATGAGACGCCTTCCCACAAGTTGTTCAGCATGTCGGTGATGATGGTTGAGCGTAAATCTGGTTGAAGCCCGTTTACCGGCGTAGGAGAGGCGCGATTTTGACCAACGGAACTGGCCAAAAGCGTCTCGGCCCCATCAAACACAAAGACCTCTAACCCTTCTTGCAGGCTTAACGCCGAAAGGGTTGCGGAGACATCCAGCGCTGTGCCTGCCGGTGTCACCGCGGGCGGCGCCATTTCGGCACTCGAAGGCGTTTGCGCGGGGGCCGGGTCGGGCGATGCGTCCGACAGGGCCACCCCATCCCGCAACTGTGCCTCAAACACATCCGCGATCAATTCCGCCTCGACCACCAAGCCGCGTTCGCGTTGCAGCACAAGACTGTCACGAAACGGGTTCAGATACAGGACACCGGCCACCAGAACCATCAGCCCCAGCAGATTAAACGTGATGATTTTCCGCGCCAGCGGCGAGCGGTTGATCGAAATCAGCCCCCGCCGCGCGCGTTTGTCACGCATCTCGGTCTCAACCGTATTTAAGGGGCCAACCCAGTCTTCGCCAATGACAACGTCAGACCCAGATGAGGTTTTGGTATCGCGCAATGTCTTCCCCAGTTTTGTTCACCTGCTGCGTGCCTATTCTTCGTTATAGCGATAGCCGATGCCATAAAGCGTCTCGATGGCCGAAAACTCTTTGTCGGCGGTGCGCATCTTTTTGCGCAGACGTTTGATGTGGCTGTCGATGGTCCGGTCATCCACATAAACCTGATCATCATAGGCAACATCCATCAGCTGATCGCGGCTTTTGACAAACCCCGGTCGCGTGGCAAGCGCTTGCAGCAACAGGAATTCAGTCACGGTCAGCGACACATCATTGCCCTTCCACGTCACCGCGTGACGCAGCGGATCCATGGTCAGATCGCCGCGATCAAGGACTTTGCTTTCCTCAACCTCACCGGCTTCATCATTGATCCGCACCTCTTGCCGGCGCAACAGCGCACGGATGCGTTCCACCAGCAGGCGCTGGGAAAACGGTTTGGTGACGTAATCATCCGCGCCCATACGCAGGCCCAAAACCTCGTCAATCTCATCATCTTTTGAGGTCAGGAAAATCACCGGAAGGTTTGATGTTTTCTGCCGCAAGCGTTGCAACAAATCCATCCCGTCCATGCGGGGCATTTTAATATCTAAAACGGCCATGTCTGGCATGCGTTTGGTAAACGCATCCAATGCGGATTGGCCATCATTATATGTTTCGACCTCAAAGCCTTCGGCCTCAAGAGTTATCGACACCGACGTCAAAATATTGCGGTCGTCGTCAACAAGAGCGATCCTCGACATAAAGAGGTCTCCTTGTGCTGCTCGGTTGTTTTATTAGTACTGTCTTTTTTTAGCCATAATCCCGGTTTCGGCCTTGAGAATCAATAAGGAACTGCGAATCAGGGGTCCCCACGCAGTTATTGAAACCCGGAATTGGTAAAATCATGGCGAATATGTCTCACCTTCTTCGCGACAAAACCAAACACATCCAGCGAGTTTGCGCAAACAAATCGCTGGTTGCGCTAACTGCGCGGATGCGACCTGTTCCCTTCTTAGCCGCCCATGCTATAGCCGCCTCACCACCCTCGTTCACATGAGGGTTGGCGCGTGTGGCCCGACATCATTTCCGATACTGGGACAGACCATACGGTTTCATGTGAACAGATACGCCGGGGATATGACGACCGGCGACAGGAGCGAAATATGACCACTGGACGGGTAAACCCAGCACACAGCTTGGACTATCAAGGTATCTCGGGGCTGGGCAATGTCTATTACAACCTGATGGAGCCGGCTCTGATCGAAGAGGCCCTTAAGCGTGGCGAAGGCCATCTGGGCAATGGCGGCGCCTTCCTGGTCGAGACCGGTAAATTCACCGGCCGCTCGCCCAAAGACAAACATGTTGTGCGCACCGACAGTGTCGCCGACACGATCTGGTGGGAAAACAACGCCGAAATGAGCCCCGAGGGCTTTGATGCGCTGTATGCCGACATGATCGAGCACATGAAGGGCAAAGACTATTTCGTACAGGATCTGGTGGGCGGTGCGGACGCCAACTATTCGATCAACGTGCGTATGGTCACCGAGCTTGCCTGGCATGGGCTGTTCATTCGCACCATGCTGCGCCGCCCTGACCGCGAAGATCTGGATGATTTCATTTCTGATTTCACCGTCATCAACTGCCCCAGCTTTCAAGCGGATCCCGCCAAACATGACTGCCGTTCGGAAACGATTATTGCGATGAATTTCGATCGTAAAATGATCCTGATCGGTGGCACGGAATACGCAGGTGAGAACAAAAAGTCGGTCTTTACCCTGCTGAATTACCTGCTGCCCGAAAAAGGCGTGATGCCGATGCATTGCTCGGCCAACCACGCGACGGGCAACCCGGTTGATACGGCCGTGTTCTTTGGCCTGTCCGGCACCGGGAAAACCACCTTGTCAGCGGATCCTTCGCGCACCTTGATCGGTGACGACGAACATGGCTGGTCAGACGATGGCACCTTCAACTTTGAGGGCGGCTGTTACGCCAAGACCATCAACCTGTCGGCGGAAGCAGAACCTGAAATCTATGCCACAACGTCAAAATTCGGCACCGTGATTGAGAACATGGTCTATGACCAAGAGACCAAAGAGTTGGATTTTGAAGACGACAGTCTGACGGCCAACATGCGTTGCGCCTATCCGCTGCACTACATTTCTAACGCGTCTGAAAGCGCCATTGGGGGCCACCCTAAAAACATCATCATGCTGACCTGTGATGCGTTTGGTGTTCTGCCTCCGATTGCGCGTCTGACACCGGCACAAGCGATGTATCACTTCCTGTCGGGCTTCACGTCCAAAGTCGCGGGGACTGAGCGTGGTGTGACCGAACCAGAACCCACATTTTCGACCTGTTTTGGTGCGCCGTTTATGCCGCGCCGTCCAGAAGCCTACGGCAACCTGTTGCGTGAAAAGATCGCCTCGCACGGTGCGACCTGTTGGCTGGTGAACACCGGTTGGACTGGGGGGGCTTATGGCACCGGATCGCGCATGCCAATCCGCGCCACCCGCGGCCTGCTGACCGCGGCACTGGAAGGGTCATTGGCTGACGCTGAATTCCGCAAGGATGAAAACTTTGGCTTTGAAGTTCCGGTAAAGGTTGAAGGGGTCGCCGACCTTTTGCTTGACCCACGCCGCACTTGGGATGATGCCGCCGCGTATGACGCGCAAGCGCAGAAGCTGGTGAAAATGTTCGCTGAGAACTTTGTGCAGTATCAGCCCTATATCGATGACGATGTGAAAGCTGTTGCGCTGGGATAACCCCGGATCATCCTTAGAAAACCACAAACGCCCCGCATCACGCCGGGGCGTTTTTTGTGTCATCCCCCCAAAAAAGACCCGCACCTAAGAGGAACTTAGGGCGGGGTCAGTTTCAGGAAGATGTGGGCCGATACCTGGATCAGCGCACAGGAATAAACCAGTATCAAAAGATGTGAACTGGCCCTTAGGCCAGCTCACGGTACAACGCAGGGGAAGTCCCTTTGTCGTGTTTTGCGGCCCGGTCAAGCCGCACATGGTGTCGTCTGTCGCGCAACCGAAGCGCTATCCCAACGCATCCGATCGTCAAGAACGACACCTGAATAAGCGCTGCTGACAAATTGAAATCGACGTTCAGGCTTATCAACACAAGTGTCGCTCCCAACACTTTGCTGAACGAATACATCAGCCCATCACCATCAATCAGCCGAAGCTGCAACGCCGTATACCCCGCCATATAGGACACAAATCCCAGCACCCCGAGGGTGCGACAGAGAAAGGTCAAATCGACCCCATAGCCAAATTGCTCAAATGTGTACATTTCAATTCTTTTCATGTTTGAACTGATCCCAGTGTGCCCAATGGGTCAAAGCGGGTCATACCCCAGATGGGGTAAGCCGGGCGTTTTCTTTCACATGAGAAGCAATTTCTGGCAGGATTTCCGCCCAGTCCCTAAAGAAAATCAGCTGACCCGCCGTTGGATCGACGCGAAAGTCGATAAACGGGTAATCCACTTGGAATTCTGCAAGTGTGGCGGGGGGGATTTGCGGGTCATCCTGACCGTTGAAAAAGACCATTTTTGGCCCCCCTTCCATCGCGCGCACAACCCAGCCCCAATCCTCGGCCTCTTGCATAATCACTTGGCGGCTAAAGGCATCATGGGCAGAATGCTCATCCGACAGGGCGATTTCCGACCCCATCACCAAGGCCTCATAGACCATCGGATCGGCAAAGGTCGCAACATCACCAGCACTGTCGGCAAACACCGCGTTCAGGTACGCTCGCTTGCCCAAACGGCGCGCAAGATGAAAGCCTGCTTTGACCATAAAGGGCAAGAAACGCGGGGTATTTCGCGCGCAGGCAAGGATGAAACGATAATGTTTGTGCATGCGTTCATATTGTTCGGGTCGCGTGGTCGGAAGCGCGCCGCCGGTCGCAAAAATCCCGGTCAAAGTGCCGGGGAATGCATGTTCCAAATGACAGGCGTAAAAGACATCGGACCCAACGCTCATCGCCGCGCATTTTGTGATGTTTTCCACCTCAAGAACGGCGCGAATATCGGCAATGGAAACGGCTGCGAAACTTTTGCCGACCGGAACGGGGTCGGTGCCGCCATAGCCTGCGCGGATGGGGACAATGACCCGCATCCCATTCCGCATCGCCCAGCTTTCCGCCGCGGCTGGCCAGCGGGCAAGCCCGTAATCCAAATGGAAATACAACAGCGGAGCCCCTTTTGGGTCGCCAAAACACAGGTAATCCAACCGCCGCCCATCGGCGCTGTAGATCGTGTGATAGGGCAGCGGTTGCAATTCCCCCCGCCCCTCGCTCAGCACATAGGGACCCGGCGTATTTTGCCGATCCGAAAGATGCGACATGTCCATCATTGATAGCACAAGGCGGACCAGTTCGACCTGCGTGTGGGCTTCGGTTTTAGCCAAGATCGCCTTGATTTGTGCGCGCACTGTATCAACAGACCGACCGCGCCGTTCGGCAATTTCACGCGGGCTGGCGGCGTCCACCAACTGATGCGTCACATCCACCTCGGCCCCCGTCAGGCCAAATGTTGATGTCAGCAAAGCGTCAAACCCCTCGGGCCACGCAAGAAACGATGCCATGACAATCGCATATTGCGCGCCTTTTGCATCGCCATAAGACCGAAGGTGCAACACCACCCCTTGTTCACGTTCCGCCTGACGCAGGCGCAACACTGTTTCATTCAATCCAGGCACATCAATGCTGCGCGCCACCGCATCCGCCAGCGCACAAAGGTCGTCTTTTTCCAACCCAAGATCAGCCAAAGACCCGGCTTGTGCCACATCTTTTAACGCCCGCGCACGAGGGCTGGCGGCAACGATGCGCATTTGGCGATCCACCATAAAGGCGGCGGCGTTTTCATAGGCGGCGGGCAATCGGGGCGGCGCATTCACGGGGCTGGTTTCAACCTTATCCAGCACTTCGTTTGCGCGGTCAAAGTGAGCGGTCAGCGCCTCATCCTCGACCAAATCCTCAAAGTCATCCCCACGATGACGACGCGGGGCCATCGCGTCCTCCCACCCATTTAACAGCGCATCAAATCGGGCGGGGTCCAAGGCCACATCATAAAGCAAGGAAATGACGCGGTCGCGTGTTTCAGCGGTGTCCGTCACCTGCTCGGATGACCCTTTTGTGTCCTCGGTCTTGGGGGCATCCCCCTTGGCTTTCTTGTTCATCTGTTTGTCCCCATCAGATCCAAACAGTGTGGCAGATTTTCACGCGTTTGCCATTCCGGTAAACCTTATGGTGGAAATCCATACCTAACATTTCGATTAAGGCCCGGCGATTGACGTTGCGGCGCGTGACGTATGGTCAGGCTTTGTCCACGCCCGTATCAGCGGTCAGATGTGCGGATGAGCACCCCCGTTCACATCCCCGGACCCACCCCCTTAACCGGCAGCTGGCACCCCGCCACCGCCCCCGTTGGCGTGGCCGTTTTCAACGGTGCAACCGGTGTACCACATTCGTTTTATCGACATTTTTCCAAGTGGTTAGCCGAAGAGCACCAAATCAGCTGTCTGACCTATGATTACCGCGATTTCGGTGCCTCAGCGCGCGGTCATGTGCGCAATGTGACCGCGACGATGGCGGATTGGGGCATTCACGATCAGCAAGCGGCACGAGACTGGGTTTCACAGAGGGCAGAGGGGCTTCCACTTTGGGTCATAGGCCATTCACTGGGCGGTTTAATGTTGTCCTATCAATCCCGCACAGATGAAATTTCCCGTGTGATCGCCGTCTGCTCCGGTCCGGTCCATACCATGGATCACCCTTGGCCATACCAAGCAAAGGTCCGAGCCCTTTGGTACGGATTAGGGCCCATAGCGATGGCCACCTTTGGCTATGTGCCTGCGCAAATGTCAGGTCTGGGAAGCGATATTCCGGGGCCCGTGTTTCGCCAGTGGAAGCGGTGGTGCACCACCGCCGGGTTTGAGGTACAGGATCAAACCGTACCTGCGCCGGGCGCCGGCCCGCGCTGTGCATTGCGCACCATTGGCGTCAGTGACGACGGCGCCGTTCCGCCCCATGTGGCAAACCGCTTGGGGCAGAGATACCCCAATTGCACGCATGAACATGTGGTGCTTCGGCCAAAAGACTTCGGTGTGAAATCCGTTGGCCACACCAGCATTTTTTCGCGCCGCAACGCAGCAATGTGGCCTTCGCTGATTGGGGCTTAGCCCATCATCCCTTTGCGGATCAAATTCAAACCGGCCACGGTCAGCACAATCAATGTCGCGCGCTTAAATGTCTTTTGCGGCATCGCGTCATGAAACTTGCTGCCAATCAGCGTCCCAAGCAGCGCAGGCACCAACATCGCCACCGACAAAGGCGCGGTTTGCGCGTTGAACACCCCGGACTTAAGATGGGCTGCGATCAGCGCTGTGGCCCCAAGCCCATAGATCACCCCCTGCACGCGCATCTGTTCGGCTTTAGGTGTGTTGATCGCGGTCAGATAGGCCACGGTGGGCGGGCCCCATACGCCGGATAATCCGCCAAAAACCCCCGCGATTGCACCGGCAACACCTTCGTCCCGCACGCGATTTTCCGGCCTGAGCGCAGGGACCCACCCGCGCAATTGCATCAAGCAAAACAGGACAATCGGCACACCGATGATAATAAACAACCCGTTCTGCGGCAACACGCGCACAAGCTGGGCCGACAGGGCGATAAAGACCATCAGCGCAATCAGAAACACTCGGAACCTCTGGATCGCCACCCAGGCCGCTCGCGGCCCTTGCCGCAGCGCTTGTTGCACGTTTGCCAGCACCGTTGGCAGGATCAAGGCCGCCAATGCGGTTTCTGCAGGCAGCACAGTTGCCAGACCTGAAATCATCACAAGCGGCAGGGCGAATCCAACCGCGCCTTTCACAAAACCCGCTGCCAATGTCACCCCAAATGCGAGCACCAAGACCCACGGTGTTAGCTCTGCCAAGATCCCCATGGCACCCTCCTGAACAAAATTTCTTCTGTCATACCGGGAATGCGCCTGCCTTGCACGCGACATATCGCAGCGTCATATTCGTTCGTTATTCACGCTGCATGCGCATTTTAATTGCGCTGCACTTGCAAAATGGCTATCCGAGGGGGGAGAGCATTTTTGGGGTCCGAATCCGCGCCCCACCAGCCAGGAGACAGAGACATGAGCGCCCTGATCGACAATATTCTTGAGCTGACCAGCGAGGCACTTGCCCCGGTCGACGCCACATTTGACGCCGCCAAATCCTCGGTTCGGGGGTTGGTCCTTGAGGGGGATCGCGTGTCAGGCGCCAAGCTGGAACAGCACCAAGCCGCCGCACATGCTTTGTCGTGGCTGGCGACCTACACCGAAAGCCTGCGCCAGATGAACGCCTGGGCGACACGGCTGAAAGAGGCGGGTAAGCTGGGGGAAATGAACACGCTCCTCCTGCAAATCGCCTTTGGGGAATATCTTGCCCAGATCAAGGGCGGCATGATGATGAGCCAGAATGAAATCGCACGCCTGTCGGATATGGGGCTGGACGGCGCAGCCTTGGACACGGCCGCGATTAATACGCTGGTCACACATGGCAACACCCAGACCGCGCGCAACCGGTTGGTGGAACTGATGCGCGACAATGCGGGTCACGCCACGTTTGGCACCACGGGTCTGGATGAAGAACTGGAAATGATCCGCGATCAATTCCGCCGTTATGCTGACGAACGCGTGACTCCAAATGCGCATGAATGGCACCTGAAAGACGACTATATCCCGCTTGAGATCCTTGATGAGCTTGCGGAAATGGGCGTCTTTGGCCTGACCATCCCCGAAGAATATGGCGGGCTTGGCCTGTCCAAAGCCTCGATGGTGGTCGTATCCGAAGAATTATCGCGCGGCTATATCGGCGTGGGCTCTTTGGGCACACGGTCCGAAATTGCGGCCGAACTGATTCTGGCGGGCGGCACGGACGCCCAAAAGGAACAATGGCTGCCCAAAATCTCGTCTGCTGAAATTCTGCCCACGGCCGTCTTTACCGAACCCAACACCGGGTCCGATCTGGGGTCATTGCGCACCCGCGCCGTGAAAACCGCCGATGGCGATTATGAGGTGACGGGCAACAAAACCTGGATCACCCACGCGGCGCGCACCCATGTGATGACATTGCTCGCGCGCACGGACCCTGACACCACCGACCACCGTGGTCTGTCGATGTTCCTCGCGGAAAAGCAGCCGGGGGATGACGAAAACCCGTTCCCAACCGAAGGCATGACTGGCGGCGAAATCGAAGTGCTGGGTTACCGCGGTATGAAAGAATTTGAGCTGGCGTTTGACGGCTTCAAAGTCAAAGGTGAAAACCTGCTGGGAGGTGAGGAAAATCAAGGCTTTAAACAGCTGATGAAGACCTTTGAAGCCGCCCGCATTCAAACCGCCGCGCGCGCCATTGGGGTTGCCCAAAACGCGCTGGAACTGGGCATGCAATACGCCGAAGATCGCAAGCAATTTGGCAAATCCCTGATCAACTTCCCGCGCGTGACCAACAAGATCGCTATGATGGCGGTCGAGATTATGATCGCTCGTCAGCTGACCTATTTTGCCGCTTGGGAAAAAGACCATGATCAGCGGTGTGATCTTGAGGCCGGCATGTCCAAGCTTTTGGGCGCACGTGTGGCTTGGGCCTGTGCGGACAATGCGCTGCAAATCCACGGCGGCAACGGGTTTGCGTTAGAGTATCAAATCAGCCGCGTGCTGTGCGATGCGCGGATCCTGAACATCTTTGAAGGGGCCGCAGAAATTCAAGCTCAGGTGATTGCCCGCCGTTTGCTGGGCTAATATCCAGCTAGACCGTTTTAAAGACCGCGCAGGCTTCCCTTGCGCGGTCTTTTCTTATGCCATGGCCAAAGCCAGCGCGATGAACAGGCAAAGCGGGCTATAATATCGCAGATTTAGGTGATCAAATCTCGGCTCCATCTGTCGCCGCCAAACGGGAAGGTAGCCCGCCAATCCCCTTAGCGCAAAGACCAAGATCATTCCCCAACACGCCATGTTCAATACTGTGTCGGGGACAGGCGCATTGATCCAATTGGTTTTTGCCGACACCAGCGCCACAGCCATCAAAAGCGCGAAAAACACCAGAAAGCTCGCCCATCGTGGCGGCATTTGTGTGATGCCTTTTGCCCCAACCGCCGCTTTAGCCAAACGCGCCTCGTCCCGGATCGGCCAATTCAGGCCAAGCGCCCAGATCAGGTGCACAGCAGCGGCCCCCAAGAGGGCAACAACAACCAAGAACGTCATGTGGATTTCCCCCTGCGGGCCAGCATCATCAAACCGGGGACAAGCATAAATGCAATCCATTGCGGCATGTCGATAATGTTGCCCAACAGGCGAAAACCGTAAAACAGGAACAGGGATGCAAAGCCCAGCTGAATGGCGATCATCACCCGCTCTAACGCGCGGTTTGGATGTTTGGCCAATCCTGCGAGGGCGACTGAAAACACCAACAGGATGATGGTGATTGCGTGCCGATCACAGCAGATATCGCGCGCAAATAGGGGGAAAGCTCGCTTGCTTGAATGGGGGCGTGGATTTCCGGCCCCCCTCCGAACACATGCGCGAGGAGTGTTGCGAACATCAGGGCTGTGGCCGCGATCATAAATTTGTTCATCCGGGTCTCCAATCTGATTCCATACGCTTGCGTACGGTAGTCAAATCCCCTAAGCTGTCAATACGCATCCGTATGGAGATTTCCGTGTCTCAAAAACGCCCCCGCCTGACCCCCGAAGATTGGATTTACGCAGGCTTTCGCGCCTTGGTCTCTGATGGACCTGACGCTCTGAAAGCCGAACCTTTGGCGCGCACGCTGGGCACCACCAAGGGATCTTTTTATTGGCATTTTCAAGATGTTGGGACCTTTCACACCAGGATGCTCGCCTTGTGGGAAGCCCAATCCTTTGACGCCGTCACCGCCGCGTTAGACGAGGAGAAGGATCCCGTGCGCAGGCTGTATCGTTTGGGGGAAATCTCCACAGACAGCAGCGCTGAGTACGGCGGAGATGGCGCAGAACCTGCAATCCGGGCATGGGCCCACGGTCACCCTGACGTTGCCAAATGCGTGGCGCGTGTGGACCAGAAAAGGTTAGAGTATCTTAGCCAGATCCTTGCCGAGTTAGACCTGACCAACCCCGACTTTACCCGCATCATTTATGGGGCCTATATCGGCCTTGGAACGCTTTCAGCCACGGATCAGACCGACAATTCCGGCGCGATGAGCACCCTTTTGGCGGCCTTACTAGCCTTGCGTGATGCGTGATATCTCGCCGATCATAAACACATGTGAACAGCCTGCTGGTCCTCAGATTTCCAGCCCATAAAGTGACCCAATGAAAAAGATACTCCTAACGCTCAGCCTGTTCACCCTGCTTGTGGCTTGCAAAGATGAAACCCTGTCCGGCTATACGCCCGAAAAGACCACTTGGGTGTTGCAAAGCCTGAATGAAGCCCCCTTTGATGCAACCGCCACGCTTACGTTTCCCAAAAAGGGAAAAATCGCGGGCCAAGGTCCATGCAACGGGTTCACAGGCAACCAAACCGTCCCCTACCCGTGGTTTTCCGCAGAAGGGATCGCCGCAACCAAAATGGCCTGTCCGAAAATTGCTGAAGAAGCCCAGTTTTTTGAGGCTCTGCAAAAAATGACTCTGTCCGAGGTCTCTGGTGACACTTTGATCCTATCCACCGAAGATGGATCCCAAATGTTGTTTCGCGCGGCACCTTAGGGAAATTGGATCTCTGCATCCACATCGCGCTTTAGGCGGTCAATCAGTCGCGCACGCGCTTCGGGCAAAGGGCGATTTCCAAGCGCATGGGCGACACCGTGGGTCAGGAAATGCCCGGTGGTGATCAGCCCGGAAAGCACGTCTTCTAGTCGCCCGCGTCCCGCGCCTAACAGATCGGTTGGCAGGGGCAACAAGCGGTCTGCCCATTCCCCTGCCCCATCCACAGACACGGCCCGTCCGGTTTTTGGCGACACATAAGCCAAGCCTTCTTTGCTGCCTGTCACCGCGCAGCTGTCCAGATCCAAGCCAAATCCCAACTCGTCCAGCAGGGCCAATTCCCATTTGAGATAGGCGACAGGCCAAGCAGGATTGGTGCCAAGCAGATCAAGCATAGACTGCGTGCGCGCATACAGCGCCGGGTGTGGTTCACGTTCTGGTAGGGCAAAACCAAGCAGCGCGGTTACGGCATTCAGCCCCGCCAAGGCGCTGCGATCAGACAGGACAAGGGCGCGGCTTTTGATCGGTTCCACTGTAAAACTGCCGATGTGTTCCTCAAGCCGCGCGCGCCAGCTGACATCCAACTGGCCACCGGGTTGCAGGATCGGGGTAAGCTTTCGGCTGACCCCACCGCGCACGACGCCTGCATGACGACCATGTTCCGCCGTAAATACCTCAATGATCACTGAGGTTTCGCCGTGTTTGCGCACGGATAATAACGCGCCTTCATCTCGCCAGTCCATTGGGCCTCCTGCGGGTAGAATAGCGATGGCGGCTCTATCGGCTAGGGTGGAAATTGGATATTTATAGAAAGAGGAAAAAGGGGGGCCGATTAATCGGACAGGCCGGGTTCATCCAGCAAATGACGCCCGTCGCGGTCTTCCACCTCAATCACCCACAGGTCAGGATCAAAGCTTTTTTGCCGCATCAAGGCCGCGTCCACATCAGGCTCGGCCCCGTCAGACAGAACAACCCACCTGCGGTCCCCCGTCATCAGATCAAAACTGCGCTGATAAGCGGTGGCGCGACCGTCAAGCGTGTTGAGCTTCACCAACACAGCCCCCGCGGTCGCGTCCCCTTTTTTTGTGATGAACACAGGAATGTCGACCAGCCGAAGCCGCGTCAGATAGGCCGAAACCCAAACATCTGCGGTCAGCCGTGTCACGCGTTACCGTCTTTGAAATCAAGACCCATTTCTGAGTAACGCTCTTTTTCCTCAAGCCAGTTCGGGCGCACTTTGACCTGTAAGAACAGATGCACCTTGCGGCCCATGAACTCTTCGAGCTCGGTACGTGCGGCCTGACCGATCGACTTGATGGTTTCGCCCCTGTTGCCAAGCACAATGCCTTTGTGCCCGTCACGCATCACATAGATCACCTGATCCACGCGGGCAGAACCATCTTTGCGCTCTTCCCAATTTTCGGTCTCAACCGTCATTTGGTACGGCAGCTCTTGGTGCAGGCGCAGGGTCAGCTTTTCGCGGGTCATTTCGGCGGCAATCATGCGCATCGGCAGATCGGCTATTTGATCTTCGGGGTAAAGCCAAGGGCCTTCTGGCACCACCTCTGCCAACCAGCTGCGCAACGCCGGCACGCCGTGGCCTTTTTCGGCGGAAATCATAAAGGTTTCGGTGAAGTCATAGCGATCATTGAGGTCTTTCGCCAAAGCCAGCAACGCTTCTGATTTCACCTTGTCGATCTTGTTGATGCCAAGGGCGACGGTGCGCCCTTCGGCCATCTTTTCCAAACCCTCAAGGATGCGTTCAACCCCTTCGGTCACGCCGCGATGTGCCTCGACCAATAAGACGATGATATCCGCGTCCGCAGCCCCGCCCCAAGCGGCGGCAACCATCGCACGGTCCAACCGTCGACGCGGCCGAAACAGGCCCGGCGTGTCCACAAACACCAGCTGCGATTTGTCTTCGATTGCCACGCCGCGAATACGCGTGCGCGTGGTCTGCACCTTATGCGTCACGATCGAGACTTTGGCCCCCACCATTTGATTGGTCAGGGTCGATTTGCCCGCATTGGGCTCTCCGATAAGGGCGACGAAACCGGCGCGTGTCATGATGTTTGTCCTTTGTTGATGGCGTGATGTAACCCAATTCGCCCCCTAGGGCCAGAGGTGTTACACCCCCCTGATTTCAGAAGATGATGCGCCGGATTAACGCTAGGCTTCTTATTTTTCGGTGCTTTACGCATTGTTGAGGTGTCGCGGTTATCAAAAGGACCAAGGTGCGCCAACTCAGACCAAGGAAATAGCAATGCCGGCCATATTAATGCGATTGTCGACACGAATCTATGCGGTGGTAGCGCTGGCCACAGTATTAACCGCGATTCTGACAAAGGTTCTGTTAAATCAGGCCGTAACCAACGCCTATCAGATGCGCGAAATTCATCTTTCTGACGTTGTGCAAACCAGTATAAGTTTGCTGGAAAATCTTGCCAAAAAGGTTGATGCCGGACAATTGGAATTGGCCGATGCGCAAGCCCAAGCCAACCGTCAGCTGACCAAGTTGCGATACGGCGAGACCGGGTATTTCTATTCCTTTGACGAAGATATGAATGTGCTTTCGCATGGTGCGAAAGACACGATGGTGGGCACCAATCAGGCAGCATTTGAGGATATCAATGGCTTGAAAGTGTTTGTCGCATTGCGCGATGTGGCGGTGCAGAATGGCGCGGGGCTGGTGACTTATGAGTTTTCGAAACCCGGCACAGATATCCCCGAAACCAAATTGGGCTATGTGGTTCACTTCAAACCTTGGGGCTGGATCGTAGGGTCCGGGTCTTATGTCTCTGACATTCAAGAAAACCTTGGGCACCTTCGTTATATCAGCTCCCTCGCGCTCGCCATTATTCTGATCGTCCTTGTGGTCTCCTCAGCCTTATTGGTGCGCAGTGTCACAAGCCCATTGAATGCCCTGATCCGACGTATGAAGGGAATGCGAAAAAACGATATCAATACCCCTGTGCCACACACCGGATCGGGTGGGGAAGTTGGGCAAATGGCGCGATCCATCGAAGTGTTCCGAGAAGGGCTGGTTGAACGGGCGGCTTTAAGTCAAGAACAAGCAGAACAAGAAGCTGAGATCCGTCGCCAAAAAACTCAGGCGCTGGAAAAAGAACAAGAGCTGTTGGAGGCAGAGGCCCGCGCTGAACGCACAAGGATAGAACAAGAAGACCGCAGCAGACACGCGCAAGAGGCTGAGCGCGCGCGGGCAGAAGAGGCACGCGAAGCCGCGCGCGCTGAACAACATCGTGTTGTCGAAAGCTTGGCTGACGCTTTGGGCGCCATTGCCAACGGCGATCTCAGTGTGCGGCTTACGCACCCCTTCCCCGACGATTACGAAACGCTGCGCGCTGATTTTAATGACGCCGTGCTCACAATCTCGGGTTTGGTGGGGTCCATCGTCGACGGTTCAACGGTGATCCGTTCTGAAACCCACAATCTAAATGCCGCCGCGATAGAGCTTAGCCAGCGCACGGAAAGCCAAGCCTCATCCCTTGAAGCAACCGCATCCGCCATCACCCAACTCACCTCTACGGTCAAGACCACTGTGACCAGTGCCAATGCCGCACAAGCCGCAGCCACGACCACCTTGGAAAGTGCAGCCGAAGGGCAAGAGGTTGTCGGGCGGACCATTTCCGCAATGACTGAAATCTCGGAAAGCTCAGAGAAAATTTCAAATATTACCAGTGTCATCGACGAAATAGCTTTTCAAACCAACCTCTTGGCGTTGAACGCCGGGGTCGAGGCCGCCCGTGCCGGAGAAGCAGGCCGGGGGTTTGCTGTGGTTGCCTCAGAGGTACGATCGCTGGCGCAAAGATCGTCAGATGCAGCCCATGAGATTGCCTCCTTAATTTCCACATCCGGAGAGAAAGTCAAATCTGGGGTGGAACTGGTCAACGAATCCGGTAACGCGCTGGATCAAATGGGACAGATGATTGGGACACTGAACGCGCTGGTGACAGAAATTGCAGAGGCCTCAACCCAACAAGCTGATGGGTTAAATGAGGTTTCGACCGCCGTAAACACTTTGGATCAAGTGACCCAGCAAAACGTCGCAATGTTTGAAGAAACCAGCGCCGCCATCAACACATTGGAAGAGCAAGTGCGCGGGTTGGAGCGCGACACAAGCAGCTTCACTTTGAAAGGCGACACTGAAACCGACGTCGCCATCGCCTCATGAGGCTCGTCCAAAACCGGGTTCAGATGCGAGGTTAGCTGTCCAAACTGTCCAAAAGCGCCTTGGCTGCGGCTTGTTCTGCCATACGCTTTGACGTGGCGCGCGCGGTGGCCGACTGGCCATTCTCAAGGCGGGCTTCAATGGTAAACTCAGGCGCGTGGTCTGGACCATCGCGGCCCGTTTCAACGTATTTCGGGGGGGCAAGTTTGCGGGCCTGCGCCCATTCCTGCAGCGACGTTTTGGGGTCGCGCGCATCAAGCTCAACATTCTGCACACGATCGCCCCAAAGACGCAAAATCATGGCGCGCGCAGGCTCAAAACCCGCGTCCCTGTAGACCGCAGCAATCACCGCTTCCATCGCGTCACCCAAAAGGGCTTGTTTGCGCCGCCCTCCGGTTTTCATCTCGGACCGGCCTAGCTTCAAAACGTCCCCAACGCCAACCTCACGCGCGACGTCGGCACAGCATTCTTTGCGCACTAGGGCATTGTAACGCGGGGCCAAAATCCCCTCGGCCGCTTTGGGATCATCATCAAGCAGCCGTTCAGCCATCACCAAGCCCAACACCCGGTCGCCCAAAAACTCCAGCCGCTGATTGTCGGGCCGGGTTGCCGAAGAAATCGACCCATGGGTGAGCGCGCGGATCAGCAGTTCCGGATCCTTGAACCGGTGGCCGATGCGCGCCTCAAACGCTTTGAGATCGCCAGAGAGTTTCACTCGATCCCCTTAAAGAAGCGATCAGAGCGCCAGGTCCAGAAGTAAAACAAACGCTTACCAGCAGCCGAGAACATAATCCGATCGGCGCGCCCCAAGAGGTATTCAAACGGCACCATGCCAACGCCGCCAGCATTTTGGCTGACCCGGCTGTCAGTGGAGTTGTCGCGGTTGTCGCCCATGAAGAAAAAGTTTCCTTCTGGCACAGTAAACACATTGGTGTTGTCCAGACGCCCGGTGCCGACATTCAGAACCGAATGCGTCACACCGTTAGGCAGGGTTTCAATGGCACGCGATTTAAGGCACGTTCCGCCATTGCCCACCGGACGATTGGCACACAAAGGCTGTGTGGCAAACCGGCCTTGCGGGGCCTTTATCTCTTCAAAAACCCCATCGGGCGTCTGCGGGGCGGCCACATCATTGATGTAAAGAATGCCCTCTTTCATCTGAATTTTATCACCCGGCAAGCCGATCAGGCGCTTTACGTAATCGGTGCCAAGGGTCGGGTGACGAAACACCACCACGTCGCCACGCTCAGGTTCGGACGCAAAAACGCGACCCGATATGGGGCAAACAGCAAAGGGGCAGGAATACTTTGAGTAGCCATAGGCCATCTTGTTCACAAACAGGAAATCGCCGATCAAAAGCGTGTCTTTCATCGACCCGGTTGGGATCCAGAACGGTTGGAAAAACAACGTGCGAAACACACCCGCAATGAGCAATGCCCAGACAATCGTCTTGATGGTATCGACGATGCCTTCTTCTTTTTTCTCAGCCATAGGGTCCTGCCTGTAATTTGGTTGTTGGCGATATGGGCGGCTATTGGGCAAGAGTCAAGTTTTGCGGCGCATTAGTCCGTTTCTGGGCGGGCTTCGATCACCACAAAGGCCTGCGCCCAAGGGTGGTCATCCGTCAAAGTGACGTGGATGATCGCCTCATGCCCCGCGGGGGTCATTGCCTCCAACCGTTCACGCGCCCAACCCGTGACCTCCATCGCCGGTTGCCCGGTTTTCAGGTTTGACACCGCCATGTCGCGCCAAGAAATGCCCATGATCAGCCCGGTGCCCAGCGCCTTTGAAAACGCCTCTTTGGCGGCCCAGCGTTTTGCCAATGTACCGGCTTCGTCCTTGCGCCGCGCCGCTTTGGCAAGCTCGCGTTCGGTGAACACGCGGTTACGAAACCGGTCGCCAAAGCGTTCCAGCGTGCGCTCAATCCGATCAATGTTGGCCAGATCCGTGCCGATGCCTAAGATCACTTGGCGCCCTCCAGTGTGGCTGCGACATCCCCGGTGGATTGGTTCACGGTGATGTGCAACAGGCTCCAATCCCCCTCGACGCTGTCAGGGTTATAGCGCGCCGCCGGAAGCGACAGGGTCAGCCCTTTGGCCGGGTCATATTCGGCGGTGATTTTCTCAAGCTCAACGCCCATAAATCCAAATCTTGGTGACAGGCTGATAATCCGGCATTGCCGATCCCCCATCACCTCATAGGGTGGCGACAAAAGCAGCAGGTGATAGGCCGCCGCGCCGGGTTCAATCAGGTCCAAAAGCGCAACGCGGACCGCACCATTGGCAAAGCTTTTGCTCGCCTCGTCCCAAGGCTCAACCAGATTTGCCGCAGAGGCGCGCCAGTCACATTCCCCCACGCTTTGCGCCCACGCATGTGGGGAAACCGCCAGTGCCGCAACAGCCAAAACCCCGGCAAACAGGCGCGTCTTCATCCTTGCAAGGCCGCGCAAGCCGCCCGCCACCACCCAGCCAAGCCAGTTCTGCGCCGATTCAATCCCTGTCATGCCCATGCTCTTCTCCGAAAACTTGGTTTGCTGCAAATAGCGCTGCTCACTTCCGCAACGCTTTGCGGTCCAGCGCGATTTTTTGGTTTTTAAAGCCGTAGGTTAGGAAAAATCTATTGGTCAGAAAGGTGATCCCGATGAGAACCAGAAACACCAATGCCGCCATAACCGGAACGCTGTAAAACACGGCCCGTACGCTTGGGACGATCATTGCCAAGACCATGATCAGGGCGTTCACCAAAATAACCACTTTGGTCAGCGACCGCGCAGCGGCCCAAGCTTCTGATTTCTCAAAAGGGGCCAGTCCTGCGGTTGCGCGCTTCTGACCCTCAATCATCGCCCCAGCCATCGCGGGCAAAATGGTCGACAGCCCTGCGGGAAGCGAAATTCCGGCCAGCAGTGACAGCACAAACGACAGCACCACCAAGCCCAAAATCGTTCCCACATAGACCAGCGTATAGCGTTTCAAATTGACCAATGGCGCATCTTGGGTCATCAGCCGCGCGCCTTGTCCATCAGGCGACGCATTTCAGCCATCGCATCTGGAAGACCACGAAAAATGGCCTCGCCAATCAGGAAATGCCCGATGTTCAGCTCTTTCACCTCGGACATGGCCGCAATGGGCGCAACTGTTTCATAGGTCAGCCCGTGGCCCATATGCACCTCAAGCCCAAGAGAATGGGCAAGTTTCGCCCCATCGCGCAGGCGGGCAAGCTCAGTATCGCGATCTTCAAACCGGCCCTCGTAATGGTAATCGCAATAGGCCCCAGTGTGCAGTTCAACCACCGGGGCGCCAATGCGGGCAGCGGCGCGGATTTGGGCCTCATCCGCGCCGATAAACAGCGAAATGCGTGATCCGGCGTCACGCAACGGCGCAATATATTCGGCCAAACGGTTGTCCTGTGCGGCCACTTCCAACCCGCCTTCGGTGGTCAGTTCCTCGCGCTTTTCTGGCACCAAACAGACCGCATGGGGTTGGTGCTTCAGGGCGATGGCCTGCATCTCATCTGTTGCGGCCATTTCAAAGTTTAATGGGATGCGCAGCGCATCCATCAGGCCAGAAATGTCATCATCTTTGATGTGGCGACGATCTTCGCGCAGATGTGCGGTGATGCCATCGGCCCCCGCCTCTTGCGCCAGCAACGCCGCCCGCACAGGATCCGGATAGGCCGACCCACGCGCATTGCGCACAGTCGCCACGTGGTCGATATTTACGCCAAGCCGCAAAATTTCAGCTGTCTCGGGCATGTCGCGCTCCTTTAGTTGGATTCGCGCCCAGTGTTACCCGATTTTATCGTCACCGCCAGCCTCAGATATCCGCTTGGCCAAGCGTTTTTCATACCGGGCTTTCAGCTTTTTGATGCGGCGGCGTTGATAGGCATGGATCAAAGGGTTCGACAGAAAATACCCAATGAAACCTCCGACAATGCCCGGTACAAATCCCCCCACGGTGTAAGGCAGGAAAACCCGGTGATAAAAGCGACCAACCCGCGACCAATCGGCAATATCATCGGTAAACATCGCCAGAAAGTTGGCCCCCAAATCTTTGGTCGCCCCACCAAATGCCTGAAACACCTCTGGCAAGTGGATGCTAGAGGGGTGACCCAGCAGCATATTCCCCAAGCCGATCGACACCTCGGCAATCACTGGGAACGTCAGCGGGTTGCCCACAAAAGTTGCTAAAAGGGCGGCCAGAATATTGCCACGCAGCGCAAGTGCCAACAGGGCTGCTGTCAGAAAATGCAGGCCGAAAAAGGGGGTAAAGCTTGTAAAAACCCCCGCCGCGATGCCCCGCGATATTCGATGTGCCGGGTCCGGAAGGCGCCGCACACGATGGATCACATAACGCGCCGCACGATACCATCCACCCCGTGGATAGAAAAACTCCGCCACCATCCGCAGGTAAGACCGGGGGTTTCTCTTGAACAAGGCGGGCCCCTTTCAGGCTGGCGGATCAGATCGTCGGCAACATGTTACGATGTGCGGTTTGTATCCCTGTGGCGGCGAATCGACGCCACGTCGCTATCTGCTTCTAACACCAACATAACGGCATGAAGATGTTCAAGATCTCGTAAATCGGCGTCCACAAGCAGACTGTAGAAATCTGGTTTGCGATCAAGAAACCTCAGGTCCGAGATATTGGCCTTTTGTTCGCCAATCAATGTGCAAATTCGCCCCAGCACACCCGCGTCATTTGTGATCGTTAATTTCAGGGTGACAGTGTGAATCGCCGGGTGGTTGCCCGCGTGCCAATGCAGATCAACCCAACGCGTGCTGTCATCTTCTAGCCCGCTAAGCGCATCACAATCGATGGCATGTACAACAACGCCTTTGCCTCGATGGGCAATGCCAACGATGCGCTCGCCGGGCACGGGCTGACAACAGCTTGCCCGGTTAAAGGTTTGCTCGGGCGCAAGCCCAACAACCGCGGCTTCGCCATCAATCACATCTTCTGACGTGCTCGCTTCGGGATAGAGCACGTTGATTACATCGCGCCCCTGAAGCTCGGCTGACCCCAAACGGGCCAACAGCTCAATCTCATCCTCAAGCCGCATCTGTTTGGCGGCCGTCATCAGGGCTTTGTCCGTGGCTTTGCGGCCCACGTTTTCAAACGCCACCCGCGCCAGTTCGCGGCCCAACCGCACAAAACGGTCGCGGTCTTCCGAGCGCAAGGATTTGCGGATTGCGGCTTTGGCCCGGCCTGTGACCACAATGTCGATCCATGTGGCTTGGGGGGCTTGGCCTTCAGCGGTCATGATTTCCACCGATTGACCGTTTTTCAGACGTGTCCAAAGCGGCACACGAATGCCGTCCACCTTGGCGCCCACACACCGATCGCCAATGCGGGTGTGAATGGCATAGGCAAAATCCAGCGGAGTACCGCCGCGCGGCAATTTCACCACCTCGCCTTTCGGGGTGAAACAAAACACTTGGTCCGAATACATCTCAAGCTTCACATGCTCAAGAAATTCACCGTGATCATCCGCCGCTTCAAACCGTTCGGTCAGCCCCGCGATCCATTTGGCCGGGTCCACCGCAAAGGGGTTTTCCACGCGCACACCGTCACGGTAAGACCAATGCGCGGCCACGCCCGCTTCGGCCACTTCGTGCATCTGACGGGTGCGGATCTGTACCTCAACCCGCTTGCCATCCCGCCCCGATACGGTGGTGTGGATCGAGCGGTAGCCGTTGGATTTCGGTTGGCTGATATAGTCTTTGAACCGACCCGGCACCGCGCGCCAGCGTTGGTGGATCACGCCAAGTACCCGGTAACAATCAGCCTCATCCTTGGTGATCACACGAAAGCCGTAGGTGTCGGACAGACGGGAAAAGCTTTGATCCTTTTCCTGCATCTTGCGCCAGATCGAATAGGGCTTTTTGGCGCGCCCAAAGGCTTCGGCAGTGATCCCCGCCTCTGCCAATTCGTGACGAATGTCGCCGGTGATCTTTTCGATCACATCGCCGCTTTCTTTTTGCAGGCGCAGGAACCGCCGCATAATCGAGCTGCGTGCGTCGGGATTGAGCACATGGAACGCCATATCCTCAAGCTCTTCACGCATCCATTGCATGCCCATCCGGCCGGCAAGCGGCGCGTAGATATCCATTGTTTCGCGGGATTTCTGCACCTGTTTGTCCGGGCGCATCGCGCGGATCGTGCGCATATTGTGCAGACGGTCGGCAAGCTTGACCAGGATCACCCGCATGTCTTTTGACATCGCCATAAACAGCTTGCGGAAGTTTTCGGCCTGTTTGGTTTCCGAGCTCGACAGTTGCAGATTGGTCAGCTTGGTGACCCCATCCACAAGTTCCGCCACTTCGCGGCCAAACAGATCAGAGACTTCGGAATAGGTCGACCCGGTGTCCTCAATCGTGTCATGCAAAAACGCCGTGATGATGGTGGCATCATCCAGCTGCATATTGGCCAAAATCTCGGCCACTTCGAAAGGGTGGGTGAAATAGGGATCGCCCGAATGGCGATACTGTCCAAAATGCATACGGGCGCCGTATTCAAACGCCGCCCGGATCACTTTTGAATTCGACTTCGGGTTATAGGTCGCGATCCGCTCAATGAGCTCATCAATATTGAGATGCGTCAGCTCTTCTTGCCAGTTCGTCACCCGCAACCTCTCCCGAGTTTGTCGCTTAGCCCTGGCCTTGCGCTTCCATCAACGCACGCAACAGCTTTTCTTCTGACATGTCGTCATCCGCAGGCTTATCCGCCGCTTCTGCACCCATCAACAAAGCCATCTGATCTTCTTCCGGCTCATCAACCTCAATCTGAGTTTGGTGGCTTTCGATCATGCGCTCGCGCAGCTCGTCAGCGGTCTGGGTCTCGTCTGCGATTTCGCGCAGGGACACAACAGGGTTTTTGTCGTTGTCACGGTCCACGGTGATCGCGTCACCAGCCGCAATTTCGCGGGCACGATGCGATGCCAGCATGACCAGTTCAAACCGGTTCGGGACTTTGTCAACGCAATCTTCAACAGTAACGCGTGCCATGTTCAGCTCCATTCCTTGCAAGGGGATGCGAAAGGCCTATTTAAGACCCTGCCCGTGGCTTTACAAGCTGAAATTCGCGGCATTGCGGCATTCAAAGGGGCCGCACGCCGGTTTTTTCACTGTCTGGCAAGGCATCAAGCATTTCTTTCACGGTTTGACCGGTCAATGGGTGCGTCCAACCCGGCGCGATATCTATCAAGGGAATCAGTACAAAAGCGCGATCTTGCAAACGCGGGTGCGGCAAAAGCAATTCGTCTGGCGCAACGGTCTTTTGCACCTCAAGCGGCAGATCCATCCATCGCTGCACCTCGTGTCGATCCGGGATCACCTCCTGCCCGTAGGAAATCAGATCAATGTCCAACGTGCGCGGCGCCCAACGCGAGGGGCGTTCGCGACCAAACTGCGCTTCCACCTCGTGAAACAGGGCCAGCAATGCCTTGGCTGGCATAGCCGTTTCGACCAAAATCGCAGCATTCACAAAGTCCGGTCCTGCCCCCGCGGGAAAGCAGGGTGTCTGGTAAAATTGACTGGTTGCAGTGATTCGCAACTCTTCGCCCTCTAGTTGCAAAATCGCAGCCTTCACCAACTCAAGAGAGTGCCCCAAGTCCCTGTTTGCATTACTTCCAAGCGCAACCAGCGTTTTTATGCTATACTTACCTGAAAGTGCTTCTTGCGACATCTGATTCATACCCTTAATTGCACATCATACTTCGTTGACAGTTACACTCATTAACACTCACGGATTTGTTGGCGAAGTTTATTTGGAAAGGACCATAAATGTTTTATCGGGACGAACGGCTTGCGCTGTTCATCGATGGATCGAACCTATACGCAGCTGCGAAGTCACTGGGGTTTGACATCGACTATAAACTTCTTCGACAGGAGTTTATGCGGCGGGGCAAATTGCTTCGCGCATTTTACTATACCGCGCTATTGGAAAACGACGAATATTCGCCCATTCGCCCGTTGGTGGACTGGCTTCACTATAACGGCTTCTCCATGGTGACCAAACCCGCCAAGGAATACACCGATTCAATGGGTCGGCGTAAGGTCAAAGGCAATATGGACATCGAGCTGGCGGTGGATGCGCTTGAATTGACGCCACATATCGACCACGCGGTTCTGTTCTCAGGGGATGGGGATTTCAGACCGCTTGTGGCCGCGATGCAGCGCAAAGGTGTTCGGGTGTCGGTGGTGTCCACCATCCGCAGCCAACCGCCTATGATCTCAGACGAACTTCGCCGCCAGGCCGATAATTTCATCGAGCTGCAAGAGCTGAAAGACGTCATCGGGCGCCCGCCGCGGGAATTTGACCGCGAAGAGCCCACCGCAGAAGAGTAAATCTGCACTGAAACGCTAAAAACCGGGGCCGCGCGCTCCGGTTTTTTCTTGCGCAATCCTTGCCAAGTTCTGGGCCGCCGCGTCTTGCCCCTTTCCTGCGCGCGTTTTTTGCGGCAAAACGACCCCTAACGCCGCACCAACATCGGAACGCGCCATGACCGAATCCAACATGACAAAACCTGCCCTCACCCTTTATCTTGCCGCGCCAAACGGCTTTTGCGCCGGTGTCGACCGCGCGATCAAAATCGTCGAGATGGCGATCGAGAAATGGGGCGCGCCGATTTATGTCCGCCATGAGATTGTGCACAATAAATTTGTCGTCGACGGGCTGCGCGACAAAGGGGCGGTGTTTGTCGAAGAACTGGAAGATTGCCCCGATGATCGCCCGGTGATCTTTTCCGCCCACGGTGTCGCCAAAGCGGTCCCGGCCGAGGCGTCGCGACGCGAAATGGTCTATGTGGATGCCACCTGCCCGCTGGTGTCTAAGGTCCATATCGAAGCCGAACGCCATTTTGCAGACGGCTTGCAAATGGTGATGATCGGCCACGCAGGCCACCCCGAAACCATCGGCACCATGGGTCAGTTGCCCGAAGGTGAAGTGCTGCTTGTCGAAACCGCAGATGACGTGGCCACGCTTGCCCCACGTGACCCCGACCGCCTTGCCTATATCACCCAAACCACCCTGTCTGTGGATGACACCGCTGGGATTGTCGCGGCCCTAAACGCGCGCTTCCCCAAAATCGTCGGACCGCACAAAGAAGACATTTGTTATGCCACCACCAACCGCCAAGAGGCCGTGAAAGCGGTTGCGCCAAAGGTGCAGGCTTTGTTGGTGATCGGGGCGCCAAACAGCTCAAACTCGCGCCGTTTGGTGGAAGTGGCCCGCGCCAATGGCTGTGACTATTCCATGCTGGTGCAACGCGCGGCGGAAATTGACTGGCGCGCCATCGAAGGGGTGTCCGCCGTGGGTCTGACCGCTGGGGCATCAGCCCCGCAGGTCTTGGTTGACGAGGTGATCAACGCCTTTCGTGACCGATACGATGTGACGCTGGAATTGGTCGAAACCGCACGAGAAAATATTGAATTCAAAGTGCCCCGCGTGCTGCGCGAACAGGCAGGTGCCGCATGAGCTGGGCCTTTCTCGCCACCGCCCTTGTTGTTGTGCTCGCCCCCGGAACCGGGGTGATTTACACGCTGGCCACAGGATTAACCCAAGGCAGCCGCGCGGCCATTGCGGCGGCATTTGGCTGCACCATTGGCATCCTTCCATCGCTTTTGGCGGCACTTTTTGGTCTGGCGGCGATCCTTTACAGCTCAGCACTGGCGTTTCAGATTGTGAAATTCGCGGGCGTGGCCTTTTTGCTGTATCTCGCATGGCAAAGCCTGAAGGACAGCAGCACGCTTAGGGTTGACGCGGACCAGCCCACCGCCGTCCCCATCCGCATTGCCCTAAACGGCGCGTTGATCAATATGCTAAACCCAAAGCTTGCCCTATTTTTCATGGCGTTCTTGCCGCAATTTTTGTCAGGTGCGCCCAGCACAGCCACCACAGAAATGCTCAGCTTGGGGGCCGTTTTTATGGCAATGACCTTTGTGGTGTTTGTGGGCTACGGCGTCTGTGCCGCCACGGCACGTGACCGCGTGCTGTCAAATCCCGGCATCATGCGTTGGTTGCGCCGCGGGTTTGCCGCAAGTTTCGCAGGCCTTGCCGCCAAGCTTGCCTTTGAACGCACATGAGCGCGGATCACAAAACCCTTGCGGTTTATGATGCCCAAGTTGCGGAGTACGAGCAGCGCGTCGCGCAAAAACCCACGCCGGGGCTGAGCGAATTTATCACCCATCTGCGCCCCGGCGGACATGTTCTGGATCTGGGTTGTGGTCCCGGTTCAAGCGCGTTGGAGCTGATGACACACGGCTTTACCGTAGATGCCACAGATGGCTCTGCCGAAATGGTCGCCCGCGCCGTGGCACGGGGCGTGATCGCACGACAGGCGCTGTTCCAAGAGCTCACCGGCAAAGAGATTTACGATGGGATCTGGGCCAATTTCAGCCTGTTGCATCTGCCCCGCGCTGAGATGCCCGATAGTCTGTCGCGCCTACGCCTTACCCTAAAATCCGATGGGATCTTTCACATCGGGATGAAGCTGGGTAAAGGAGAGGCCCGCGACCGTTTGGGCCGTTTTTATACGTATTATCAAGAAGATGAGCTGAACGACATGTTGACCCGCGCCGGCTTCACCCCCTTCCACCGCATCATCGGTGCAGGAACCGGACTTGACGGGCAGACCTCGGATTGGATTGTGCTGCACGCGAAAGGAGCCACAGATGGCTGAATTTTTTGCCTATACCGATGGGGCCTGTTCGGGCAATCCCGGCCCGGGTGGTTGGGGGGCGTTGTTGCAGGCCAAAGAAGGCGGCAAGGTGATCAAAACGCGCGAGCTGAAAGGCGGGCAATCGCTGACCACCAACAATCAGATGGAGCTGATGGCCGCGATTATGTCGCTGGAAACGCTGGGGAAACCCTGCGCGATCACCGTAATCACCGACAGCACCTATGTGAAAAATGGCGTGACCGGCTGGATTTTTGGCTGGAAGAAAAACGGTTGGAAAACCGCCGCCAAAAAGCCCGTGAAAAACGTCGAGCTTTGGCAAAGGCTGGACGAAGCACAAGCCCGCCATCAGGTGACGTGGGAATGGGTCAAAGGGCATGCTGGTCACCCTGAAAATGAACGCGCGGACGAGCTGGCGCGCGCGGGTATGGCACCATTTAAAGAGTGACTAGAACTCTAGCCAATAGCCCAAAGAAACTTTGCTGTTTTGGGTGGGTGTGACGGATTGCGTCCATTCCAACTGCACATGATGCCCCTTGCGCAATTGCCATGCGACGGCGGGCATGATCTTGGCAAAGGTTACGCTGTCATCGGTGAACAGATCAATGGACAGCATGGTCATCAACCGATCCGTGGGCTTTAACCCGACCTGCGCAAACAACCCGTACCCGGTCGCGCCCTCAGACACGGGAATGTCAGCATTCAGCTTGGCGTCAAACCATCCGCCGCCAAGCTTCGTGTCAAACCCTCGACCAATATGAAACGCGGGCACCAGATGCAGGTTTTCGCCCTCGAGACCTGACACCGTCAGGCTAAGTGCTTTTGCATAGGGGCTGTTGTTTGATGGAAAATGCCAGCGCGCAAAGACCTCGCCTTGCGAAAACACGAGGTTTTGCGTGTCATATTCGACCTTTCCGCCGATGGTCCACGCCGCCGTCAAACCGTATTCCGCGTAAAGGGACACCAGCGGGTATGTATCCAATTTGTCGGTGTCTTGGCTGGTGTGAAACGACAGGAAAACATCGCCGTCCCCACGCGGCCAAGCGCCAGAAAACGCAGGCGCGGCCCACAAGAGGGCAAAGATCACCGTCAAAGCAGTGCGAAGAGGGGCCAGAGAACACATGCTGAAAGCATTGCTTCATCAAGGTTAACGAAGTCTTAAATTGCGCCCGGTTGCGACTATTTCTCGATGTAGGTCTTGTAAAGCCACAACACCACCAACGCGCCCAAAATAGCACCCACAAACCCGGCGGCCATACCCAAAAGCGCCAAAAGCCCGCGCAGCAAAAGGCCACCCGCAAGTGCGCCCAGCACGCCAATTGCGATGGTGGTTGGGATACCAGCCTCAACCCCCATCAGGCGCGTGGCGATGAAACCGGCAGCGATGCCGATGATAATCAGGAATAAAACACTCATTGGATTGATATGGGGACGCGCGTTTGAATTTCCAACGGCTGAGGGCAAAAACTAGAAAACTAGAAAACTAGAAAACTAGAAAACTAGAAAACTAGAAAACTA
>CBDUJY010000021.1:0-45287 GCA_965367685.1 uncultured Planktotalea sp.
ATTACAGAATACCCGGCAGGTTCAAGCCGTTCTCGCGGGCGCAGTCCTTGGCGATGTCGTAACCTGCATCGGCGTGGCGCATGACGCCCGTGGCCGGGTCGTTCCACAAAACTCGCTCGATCCGGCGGTCTGCATCTTCGGTTCCGTCACAACAGATCACCATGCCCGAGTGCTGGCTGAAGCCCATGCCGACCCCGCCGCCGTGGTGCAACGACACCCAGGTCGCGCCCGATGCGGTGTTCAGAAGCGCATTCAGAAGCGGCCAGTCCGACACGGCGTCTGATCCGTCCTTCATCGCCTCGGTTTCACGGTTGGGCGAGGCGACCGAGCCGCTGTCCAAATGGTCGCGGCCAATCACGATCGGGGCTTTCAATTCGCCATTGCGCACCATTTCGTTGAAGGCCAGCCCCAGCTTGTGACGCACGCCCAGACCGACCCAGCAAATCCGCGCGGGCAGGCCCTGGAACGCGATGCGTTCACGGGCCATGTCCAGCCAGTTGTGCAGGTGGCTGTCTTCGGCCAGAATTTCCTTCACCTTGGCGTCGGTCTTATAGATATCTTCCGGGTCGCCCGACAGCGCCGCCCAGCGGAACGGGCCGATGCCACGGCAGAACAGCGGGCGGATATAGGCGGGCACGAAGCCGGGGAAATCAAACGCATTCACCAGCCCTTCCTCCAGCGCCATCTGGCGGATGTTGTTGCCGTAATCGACGGTCGGGATACCGGCAGCGTGGAAATCGACCATCGCCTTGACCTGCACCTTCATCGACGCACGCGCAGCCTTTTCAACGGCTTTCGGATCGCTTTCGCGCTTCTCGCGCCACTCGGCCATGGTCCAACCCTGCGGCAGATAGCCGTTAATGGGGTCATGCGCGCTGGTCTGGTCGGTGACGATGTCAGGGCGCACGCCGCGTTTTACCAGTTCGGGATACACGTCAACGGCATTGCCCAGCAGGGCGACCGACTTGGCTTCGCCGGCGGCGGTCCAGCGCTCGATCATCGCAAGCGCTTCGTCAAGGCTGTCGGTTTTTTCGTCCACGTAACGGGTGCGCAGGCGGAAGTCGATGCTGTCGGGGTTGCATTCAACCGCCAAGCAGCACGCGCCAGCCATCACAGCCGCCAAGGGCTGCGCCCCGCCCATGCCGCCCAGACCGCCGGTCAGAATCCACTTGCCGGTCAGGTCGCCGTCATAATGCTGGCGCCCAGCTTCGACAAAAGTCTCGTAAGTGCCCTGCACGATGCCCTGCGACCCGATGTAAATCCACGAGCCTGCGGTCATCTGGCCATACATCGCCAGACCCTTTTTATCCAGCTCGTTGAAGTGGTCCCAGTTGGCCCAATGCGGCACAAGGTTCGAGTTCGCGATCAAAACGCGCGGCGCGTCCTTGTGGGTCGGGAACACGCCGACGGGCTTGCCCGATTGTACCAGCAGCGTCTGATCTTCGTCCAGATCACGCAGGGTGGCGACGATCTTGTCGAAATCGTCCCATGTGCGGGCGGCGCGGCCGATGCCGCCATAGACGACCAACTCGTGCGGGTTTTCGGCCACGTCGGGGTGCAGGTTGTTCATCAACATCCGCAGCGGTGCTTCGGTCGTCCAGTGCTTGGCCGTCATCTCCGTGCCGGTTGCGGGATAGATGTCGCGGGTGTTCTTGCGCGGATCGCTCATGATGTTCCTTTCAGGTCAGGTGCCAGATCGGCCAGAGTTGTCAGAATGGTTTTCAAATGCCCGCGCAGCCGCGCGGATTTTTCGCCGTCATAGGTCCAGGGCGCGGCCTCGTCCGTCAGGTATGTGCTTTGCGCCAGCTCCATCTGGATCGCGTGCAGCCCCGCCGTCGGGCGTCCGTAATGGCGCGTTGTCCAGCCGCCTTTGAAGCGCCCGTTGGTGACGGTGGAATAGCCATCGGCCATCTGGCACAGGCTTTGCACGGCGGCTTCAAACTGGGCCGCGCAGGTGGTGCCCAGATTGGTGCCGATGTTGAAATCGGGCAGGGTGCCGTCGAACAGAAACGGAATGTTTGATCGGATCGAGTGGCAATCATACAAGATCGCGATGCCGTGCAGGTCGCGCACACGCGCCAATTCTGCCTCAAGTGCCGCGTGATAGTGGGCGTGGAAGGCTTGGCGACGGGCCTCGACCTCATCCGCTGTGGGGGGATTTTCCCAGATGTCCTGCCCGTCGAAATCGGTCAGCGGCACCAGCCCGGTGGTGTTCTGGCCGGGGTAAAGCGACACGCCCGACGGGTCGCGGTTGGCGTCGATCACATAACGATGGAACGTCGCGCGCACCGTGGTCGCGCCGGGCAGCAGGCCGTCATAAAGCGTGTGGATATGCCAATCGGTGTCGTCCAATCCCTGACCGCGCGTGTTCAAGCGCGCCTGGATGTCGTCAGGAACATGGGTGCCGGTATGGGGCAGGCCCAGCACGATGGGGCTGTCGCCCCGGTGGATTTCTACGGGGATCATGGGTGAAGCTCCGGCATTTGGGTTTTCGTGGCCGCCACGACCGCGTTCGACGCGATCAGTGCTGCCGCTTTTTCCAAGTCGGGCGCAAGGTAACGATCGTCGCCCAGCGTTTCGACCTGCCCGCGCACGGCGGCGATCACAGACGCCAGAGGCGCACTTGTCGCCAAGGGGGCGCGGAACTCGACCCCTTGTGCGGCGCACAGAAGTTCGACGCCAAGGATACGCTCCAGATTGGCGACCATCCGCGACAGACGCACCGCGCCATGGGCGGCCATGCTGACGTGATCTTCTTGATTGGCCGAGGTGGGCGTTGAATCCGTCACGCAGGGGTTCGCCAGATGCTTATTCTCGCTCATCAGCGCAGCCGTCGTGACTTCGGCAATCATATAGCCCGAGTTCAGCCCCGGATTGGGCGTCAGGAACGGCGGCAAATCGTGGCTGAGGACCGGGTCGACGATCAGGGCAATGCGGCGTTGCGCAATCGCGCCGATCTCGGCAAGGGCCAGCGCGATCATGTCGGCGGCAAAACCGACGGGTTCGGCGTGGAAGTTGCCGCCCGACACGATCAGCCCGGCTTCGCTGAGCACCAGCGGGTTGTCGGTGGCGGCGTTTGCCTCGATCTCTAACGTCCGCGCGGCCATGCGCAGCATGTCCATCGCGGCCCCTGTCACCTGCGGCTGGCAGCGAATGCAATAGGGGTCTTGTACGCGGGTATCGCCCTCGCGGTGGCTTTCGCGGATGACCGAGCCGTCCAGCAGCGCACGCATGGTTGCGGCGGCTTCGATCTGGCCCGCGTGACCGCGCAAGCTGTGAATTTCAGGCTGCAAGGGCGCGGTCGATCCCATGATTGCGTCCGTGGACATGGCCGATGTGACCAGCGCCGAATGCATCGCCCGCCACGCGCCAAACAGCCCGATTAGGGCGTAGGCGGTGGTGAATTGGGTGCCGTTGATCAGGGCCAGCCCCTCTTTCGCGCTGAGCACGATGGGGGTCAGGCCCGCGCGCCTCAATGCCTCGGCGCCGGGCAAAACCGTGCCTTCGAATGTGGCCTCGCCGTGGCCGATCATTGCGGCCGCCATATGCGCAAGCGGGGCCAGGTCGCCGGACGCGCCGACCGATCCTTGCACCGGGATCACGGGCGTCACGCCGCGGGCAAGCATCCCTTCCAGCAGCTCGACCAGCTCCATCCGCACGCCGGACGCACCGCGCCCCAGCGACAGAAGTTTCAGCACCATCAACAGGCGTGCGTGCGGTTCCGGGATCGCCTCGCCCACGCCGCAGCAGTGGGACAGGATCAGGTTGCGTTGCAGGGTGGCGGTGTCCGCCGGGTCAATCTTGACCGAGGCGAGTTTGCCAAACCCGGTGTTCACGCCGTAAACCGCGTCCGTTCCATTGGCCGCGTCGGAAATCCGACCATGTGCAGCGCGGATTCCGTCATGGCAGGCCGGGTCCAACCGAACCGCAAGCCCGTCGCGCCAAATCTTCTCCAGATCGGCCAGCGTTGTCGCGCCGGGGGTCAGAGTCAGAGTGGTCATGCCGCGCCCCCCGTGATGCGAAACGCCAGCGGGTTAAAGCCGATGCGATAGGACAGCTCGGCCGGTTCGGCAATATCCCAAACGGCCAGATCTGCCGTTTGGCCGGGCGCAATCGTGCCCAGATCCGCCAGCCCCAGCGCGGCGGCGGCGTGTTGCGTGACACCGCGCAGCGATTCTTCGGGTGTCATGCGAAACAGGGTGCAGCCCATGTTCATCGTCAGCAGGATTGAGTTCAGCGGTGACGATCCGGGGTTGATATCGGTGGCCAAGGCCATCGGCACATTGTGCTTGCGCAGCAGATCGACGGGCGGCTGCTGTGTCTCGCGCAGGGTATAGAACGCGCCGGGCAGGATCACGGCCACGGTGCCCGCGTCGGCCATGGCCTGTACGCCGGGTTCGTCCAGATACTCGATATGATCGGCTGACAACGCACCATAGCCGGCCGCCAGTTTCGCGCCGCCCAGATTGGACAGTTGTTCGGCGTGCAGCTTGACCGGCAGGCCAAGTTCGCGGGCGACGTCAAAGACGCGGGCGATCTGGGCGGGTTGAAAGGCGATGCCTTCGCAGAACCCGTCCACCGCGTCCACCAGCCCTTCGGCGTGGGCGGCGCGCAGGGCGGGGATGCAGACCTCGTCGATATAGGCATCATCGCGGCCCGCGTATTCGGCGGGCGTAGCGTGGGCGCCAAGGAAGGTGGTCTTGACGCGAATGGGGCGTTGCTCGGCAATCATCCGTGCGGTGCGCAGCATCCGAAGCTCGGTATCCGTGTCCAGACCATAGCCCGACTTGACCTCGATCGTCGTTACACCCTCGGCAATCAGAACATCAACGCGGCGCAGCGCCTGTTGCAGCAACTCGTCTTCGCTGGCCGCGCGTGTGGCCGTGACGGTTGACACGATACCACCACCGGCACGCGCGACTTCTTCGTAGCTGGCCCCGTTTAGGCGCATTTCGAATTCGACCGCGCGGTCGCCGCCATGCACGATATGGGTGTGACAGTCGATCAGGCCCGGCGTCACCACGCGCCCGCCAAGCGACCGTTGATCCAACCCGGTAAAGTCCGCGGGCACGTCCGCTTGCGGTCCGACCCAAGCGATTTTGCCATCCTGAATGGCAATCGCGGCGTCGCGGATCATGCCATAGGGCGCATCGCCATGCGCCATGGTTGCGGCGTGCAGATCGGTCAAAAGCTGAGGCATAGCGGTCATGAGATCGGTCCTTTTCGCGAAGTTTCGCCTTTTCTGGTATAATTTTATGTGCAATATGTCTATACATAAAATGAAATACACAGGACAAAGACCATGATCCACGCTTGTCAGGCCCTGCTTGCGTCCGGTTGGGCGCAGGATGTTCGCATCACCCTTAAAGGTGGCCGCATTGATCAGATCACGCCCAACACCACCGCCCAGCCTGGGGACGTGCGCGTTGACACGCTGCTGCCTGCCTTGGGCAATCTGCACTCGCACACGTTCCAACGCGCGATGGCGGGCATGACCGAGGTGCGTAAGGCCGGGCGCGACAGTTTCTGGACATGGCGCGAACTGATGTATCGCTTCATGGACCGCCTGACCCCCGATCAGATCGAGGCGATTGCGGCGCTTGTCTTCGTCGAAATGCAGGAAGCCGGATATTCCAGCGTGGGCGAGTTTCACTATGTCCACCATCAACGCGGCGGCACGCCCTATGATGCGCTGGCCGAGCTGTCGCTGCGGGTGATGGCGGCGGCAGGGGAAACCGGCATTGGGCTGACACACCTGCCGGTGCTCTATACCTATGGCGGGGCGGGAAAGGTGCCGCTGTCCGAAGGGCAGATGCGCTTTGGCAACGATGTCGACCGCTTTGCAGATCTGGTGCAAGGGGCGCGCGCGGGGCTTTCCGACCTGCCCGAGGACGCCCGCGTCGGCATCGCGCCGCATTCGCTGCGGGCCACCTCCCCCGACGATCTGGCCCGTGCGCTGGCGGACCATCAGGGCGGGCCGGTGCATATCCATATCTCGGAACAACCCAAGGAAGTCGCGGACATTCAGAATTGGCTGGGCGCGCGCCCGGTTGAGTGGCTGTTGGCCAATGCCCCGGTCAATGACTGCTGGTGTCTGATCCATGCCACCCACATGACGGAAGACGAGACCCGCGCCATGGCGAAATCCGGCGCTGTTGCGGGCCTGTGCCCCATTACTGAAGCGAACCTTGGCGACGGCCCCTTCAACGGCCCCACCTTCCTTGAGGCCGGCGGCGCGTTCGGCGTTGGGTCGGACAGCAACGTCAACATTTCCCTGACCGAGGAGCTGCGCACGCTGGAATACTCCCAACGTCTGCGCGACGTGGCGCGTAACGTCATGGTGGTCGGCGAAGGTTCGGTCGGGGCAACGCTTTACACGGGTGCTGCCCGCGGTGGGGCGCAGGCTTTGGGCCGGGATGCGGGCGAGATTGCGCCGGGCCGTCTGGCGGATCTGGTTGCCATCGACAGCACCGATCCGACGCTGTGTGCCTTGACGCCTGATCAGATCCTTGACGGGTTGTGCTTTGCGGCGAAAGACAGCGTCGTCACCGACCTGTGGTCCGCCGGGCGGCATAACGTGACTGGCGGGCGGCATATCGCGCGGGACGCGGTGGTCGCGCGGTATCGCAGCGCGGTCGCGGACCTTTTGGCCTCGCTTTAACCTTTCAGGCGCAGGGTGATGGTCAATGCGACTGCATCCTGCGCCAGATCGCAACGCAAAGGGGCGTCATTGCTGATCGCCGTGTCGCCCACGCCTAAAGTCTCACCCTCCACCGACGCGGTCCCTGCGATCAGGTGCAACACGTAGGTCTGCCCTGCCTGCCCGACCTTATGCACGCCAGCCTCGCGCACAATTTGCGCATCGCCGTCGCACCGCGCGGTGTCAAACATCAGGTTGAAATCGCGGATTGGGCCTTGGGTCAGCGTGGCCGTGACCGGCGTCCCGCCATCGAACCGCACGGGGTTGGCATAACCCGCCTGCAGAACGCCATCTGGCCCGTGCAGCAACATGCCGTCGCCCTTAATGACTGTCAGGATACGCGTCAGACCCGGAAAGCTGGAAAACGCGCCATCCCCGTCCACATCCGCCATGCTCAGCCGCCACAAAGGGCCGACGGCGTCGCGTTCCTCGGCAATATTGCGGGTGATGCCGCCACCGTTTCTCCAGGGTGTTTCCACCAAGTCGCATTGCCGGATAATCATGATCTCTTTCTCCGTAAAACTCGCTCAGGCGCGTCATATTTCATGTTTTCAATCCGACAGGACCACTTCATGACGGGGCCCATTCACTATTGGCGCAGCCCCTGATCTTCTTCTGTCAAGTCTCGGTTGTGCCGACAGTGTCAGGGTGATGTCATAGCGGCGTGAGTACTGGAGGCTCTGGATCGTTTGTGTGATTGATTATGCGGCTTGTTTTTGGTGTTGCAAGCGGCGTTGTTGGATTGGATGACCAAGAATTTGAAACCGAGCGCAAAAAACGGAAGAAATCACATCCGATTTGTCGATCATGCTCTTTTCTAAGCGGTCGGGCTGGTTGCCCAAGGTTTCCAGATCAAAGGCCTGCAAAAACTGCGCGGTGGTGGCATAGGTATAAAGTGCGCCACGACGGGGCGCGGGGGGCCGGTGGCGATCAGGTTGCGGTCGTGCAGACGGCCGATCGGGTCGCGGCTGCTGGCCTTGGTGTGAAACAAGATGCGCCGCTATGCAGCGGCAAGACAAGGGAAGCCAAGAAAACGGGGCAACAGGTAACGCCGGCTCGTAATAGGTACGTCTTGTGCCCATCGTCAGCTTGGGGGGGCGTTGCGACCAACGGGTTTCCACGCCAGTTGGCCCAACCGGACCGAGCGTGCATATTTGGGCGGTACCAAGAAGGATAGGCGAACATTTACTTTCTTGACCGACAACGGCGGCGTCAAAACCTGCGACAGAGGCGATGGTTGAAGCGGTTGTTCGCGCAGTCCATCAGAAAGACCGCAAAGTCCCGCGATGTGTGAGGTCGAGGTGCTGCGAACGACCGCAACGCGACCTGTTCGAATGGAGAAAATTCCTTAACGCCCTATTCTGCGCTGAGCCGGAGTCAACCCCTACGAGATCGGGTTAGATTTGTTTGATTTCAAGACCGTCTCATTCGACATGCGCGGCTTGAGCGAGGAATTGCGGGCTTATTTGGGAAGCGCAGGTGTTCTCATTCGCCAATGGCAGCTCAGCGGAAGCGGCGTTGCAGCATTTGTGGACCTGTCGCGGTTTCGTGCCGCCCCAAGTGCTCGTTTAAGCCACCTTTCGTTCGAAGGCGACGGGGCTTTTCCAGCGCAGTGATGAGTGTCGACGGTGCGGATTGTAGAAGCCGTTGATGTATTCCGTCGACCGGCAGTGGTTTGTTTTCAAACCATGAGAGGGAAAGATCCCCATCTCAGCCTGTCTGCGTGTTTCCCATGAATACCGCCAGATCAGTTCCGCCTTGATGCACCGCCCGGCAGGGTATTGCGCTGCAATGTCCCGAGAAGGGTTTTGAAGAACGTCTCAACAGCCGCATTATCGTAGCAATTACCTTTGCCAGACATCGATACCTTGAACCCGTGCTGGCGCAGGATCTTCTGGTAGTCGTGTGAACAATATTGCGATCCGCGTTCCATGTGATGAATGCAGCCTTTGGGTGGTTGCCGGAATGCGATGGCCATCTTCAATGCCCGGATCGCGAGGTCACGCTTCATGCGGTTACTCACAGCCCAGCCGATGACGCGCCGGGAATGCAGATCCAAGATCACGGCCAGATACAACCAGCCCTCGCGCGTCCAAACGTGGCTGATATCACCCGCCCATTTCTGGTTTGGTTGATCTGCCATGAAGTCACGATCCAGCAGGTTTGGCGCAATGTTGAACTTATGATTGCTGCCCCCCTCTCGGCAGATTGCTTTGCAATCGCCTGCCGGGCAATGGTCGTCACCTTGTGTTTGCGTGTTCGGACAACGGATATGCCGTTCTGGCGCATCAAACGACCAACGCGACGATGACCGACATCCAGGCCAATTTCCTTCAGCTCTTCTGTCATCCGTGGCCTGCCGTAACCTCCCAGGCTGAGACGAGACTGTCCCTTGATGTGGGCCAACGTCACCAGATCAGATCGTTGCCTGCGGCTGGCAGGGCGACTGCGGAAGGCACGTAAACCGCGCGCACTGACGCCGACAACCTCGCACAACCGAGTGGCTGAAAGCTGGCCCTATGCTCTTCGACAAACCTAAATCTCATTGCTTTGGGCCCGCAAAGAACTGGGTGGCCTTTTTTAAGAGTTCCCTCTCCTCCTTGAGAAGCCGGTTCTTACGCCGAAGCCCGTCATTCTCTGGGGCAAGCCCCAGATCCTCTTTCGACACCACTTCAGTATCGCGATGTGCGGTGATCCACTTGTTCAGCGTCGACAATCCCACGCCAAGATCATCTGCCACCTGCTTACGCGTTAGCCCACTGGTCAGCGCGATACGCACCGCACCTTGGCGGAATTCCTCCGTCCGCTTCAGTCCCATAGTCTGTCTCCTTTGTTGCAGTAAATGCTATCAAAGGAGCGGCATCAAACCGCGACAGGTCCAGCACACATCATCGTTATCAACAAGAGTGGCATGGTCTCCAAGTGGCGTTGTTGGTTGATGGAGAGTAGAGGGCCACATGCTGTTATGGCGAAAGGCTTGTGAAGCTTTGCGAGGGATCAAGGTTGGATTTGACCCGAGATAGAAAGAAAACGATTGCTGGTGTCGGTGTCGGTGTCGGTGTCGGTGGCGGCGACGCTGCAGGCAGCTGCCTCACCCCACCCCCCAAGAATTGCCAAATTCTTGCCAAACACTGGTGCATTACAGTTCCGATTTGTGCCGAATTGCAGAAACCAGCCGGCTCCAAGAAAATTTGCAGTGTTGGTTTTTTTTAGCCTTGTTTCTCTGGTTTTACGGACTTATACGGGTCGGCGGAGACGTGGCCGAGTGGTCGAAGGCGCTCCCCTGCTAAGGGAGTAGGCCCGGAAGGGTCTCGAGGGTTCGAATCCCTTCGTCTCCGCCAGATTTCTTTGCCCTGAAATCGGCATTTTCGATACAAAAACAAACATTAATGGGGAATCACTTCCCGGCAGCCTGCGCGACATCTGCTGCTAAACATTCTGTCTGTTGGTTGGCATTTATTATTGCAGTACCCGGAAGACCCCGGAAGTTCTTGGACGAACTCGGATGGGGCCCTTAAAATAAGGCGCTTTATCTGACGACACGAAAAAACCGCTTTGCAAAAAATGTCTGGCAGTGAAGTGGTTTCGGGGTGAATTGGCTGAGTTCCGCCTGATCACCCCGCCATCGGCTTGGATTGTTTTGTGGTGGCCGGCGTATGTGACGACCTTAGCGTTCAGGATGTGTTCAAAGGGGTTACACCGTTTTTCATCGCTGATGCGATCACCATCGCGCTGTTGGTGTGGTTTCCAATGATTGTGCTTTGGCTGCCGTCACAAGTTTAGATCCTGTTTTGGTCTCTAAAAGTTAAATCCTGATCCGACTTTTGTTGGATCAGGCTTTTCGCTGTCAGGTGGGTATAGATGAGCCCCCACCCAATTGCTGATCGGTAAGCCGCCCGACATACGGATTGACCGATGCCCCAGTCTGATGCGGCCCGTATTAAGGCTTGGTTTCCTCAACCTCTCCGTCCGTGTCAAACGTGTTCAACGTAGACCAGGTTTCGTCTTGTGGGGGCGGTGGGGGCAGGGTGCAGGCCCCGCGATGGATGTTCACCTTGGCCATGAAGTTTGCAGATACTGGCGCGGTGACAAACAAAAACGCCATGATCAAAAGCTCATGAAATGAGCCTTCGCCAACAATGTAAGATTGCAGCATGGACGCCATAAGAAAGGCGCCAATGCCAACCGTCCCCGCCTTGGTGGGCGCGTGCAGGCGGGTCATGGCATCGTTCAGCTTTAATAAACCAATGGCCGCAACCAAGGTAAAAAATGTACCTGTCAAAAGCAGCAAGGCAACGGCATATGTGGCAATCAAATCAAAGCTCATTCGATGATATCCCCCCGCAGCACAAAGCGCGCGTAAGCCACGGTTGAGACAAAGCCAAGCATGGCGATGATCAATGCGGCCTCAAAGTAAATCTGCACGCCTTGGTGGATGCCCAGCAAGATAATAAGCCCAATGGCGTTGATGAACATCGTATCCAGCGCCAGAATGCGGTCCCCGGTGCTGGGGCCGACCCACAATCGGATCATCGCCAGAATCTGCGCGATGGCCACAATGACCAGTGCCGCGTAAAGCGACCATTTCATCATTTCTGTTGCAAGGGTCATCTGAAAATCTCCTTTAGGCGACGTTCATAACGGTGTTTGATGTCATCGCGCACCGCATCGGCACTTTCGGCGTCAAGCGCGTGCACAAGCAGGCTGTGACCACCATCTGACAGGTCGGCGGACACGGTGCCGGGTGTTAGGGTGATGGTGCCAGCCAAGGCCGAAATTGCCTCGGGCGAGCGGAGATCAAGAGGGATCACCACCCAAACAGGGCGCATCTTGGCGTTGGATTTTGTCAGCACAATCCATGCCACCTGCACGTTGGCGACAATAATGTCCCACATCACCAAAAAGCAGTAGCTGACCAGTTTGCCCAAATGCACCGTTTTGGGACGATCCGGCCACCAGCGGGCGGTTGCAATGGGAATGATAATGCCAAGGATTATCCCGAAAACCAGCATGCCAGACGTGACGCTGTTTTGCAGTATGACCCAGACCAAGATCAACAACAGCGTCAGGGCAGGGTGGGGTAAAAGCCAGCGAATGAGTTTCATCATATCAATGCGCCTCGCCTGTCGGTTCTGAGAGTTTTCCGGGCGTTTCTAACACGGTGGAAAGATAGCGCTCCGGGGCAAAAAGCTGTTCGGATATGGCCGTGGTGTATTGGGTCGCGGGGCCTGCAAAGATCGTGTGGCCCACCAAAAGCGTGATCAATCCGCCAACTGCGACATAGGACAGACCCGATGGGGCGGGGCTTGGTTCGGCATTCTCGTCCTGCTCAACGGATTGCGCTTTCCAAAACAAAACGCTGCCGGCGCGGGCAAACCCAACGACGCTGATCAGGCTTGCGATCAGGATCACAGCCCAAATCCACGCCGCATAGGGGGTGTCAAAGGCTGCGTTCAGGATCAACAGCTTGCCGACAAAGCCCGAAAAGGGTGGCAAGCCAGCCATCGCAATGGCCGCCACAAAGAAAAGCGCCGCTGTTAACGCAGCCCCTGAAACCGGCGGTTGGGTCGTAAGGTCAAGGTTGTTCCGACCCGCACGCGCCAGATCCGTGATCAGGAACAACGCACCAGCGGCCAGTGTGGAATGCACAATGTAATAAAGCGCGGCTGACATGCCGGCGGGTGTGAACAGCGAGATGGACACCATGACCATGCCCATTGATCCGATCACCGCAAAGGCGGCCAGCCGGTCCAATTGTTTGGCGGCCAAGACCCCAACCATGCCGATGGCCAGTGACACCAAGGCGGTGGGCAACAACCACCACCCATGCAAGCCCGCCGTAGCGGCCAGATCTGGCGGGAAGATCAGCGTGTAAACACGGATGATCGCATAGGCGCCCACTTTGGTCATAATCGCAAAAAGGGCCGCGACCGGGGCCGGGGCCTCGGCATAGCTGGACGGCAGCCAGAAGTGTAAAGGCACCACGGCGGCTTTCACGGCAAAGACCATCAACAGCAGGACCGCCGCGATGCGAATGCCCACCGTGGCCGAAGCGTCAATCAACTGCACGCGGCCGGCAAGATCCGCCATATTCAGCGTGCCGGTCTCTGCGTAAATCGCCCCAAGCGCAAACAAAAACAGCGTCGATCCCAATAGATTGTAAAGTACATATTGCACGCCCGCGCGCAGCCGGATCGTGCCGCCATTGTGGATCATCAAGCCATAAGACGCGATCAGAAGAACCTCAAAAAACACAAAGAGATTAAAGAGATCGCCGGTCAGAAACGCGCCCATGATGCCCATAAGTTGGAACTGAAACAGCGCATGGAAATGCCGCCCGCGAGTGTCCCAGCCAGAGCCAATTGCATAAAGCAGGACGAAAAAGGCAAGCGCAGAGGTCAGCAATACCATCAGGGTCGACAGCCGATCCCCGACCAGCACAATGCCAAAAGGGGCGGCCCAATCGCTAAGCTGATACAGCGTGACCGTGCCATCAGAGGCCTGCCAAGACAGCCCCGCAGTGATCGCCACAAGACATAGCGCGCCAAAGACGGAAATGACCCGCTGAATGGTGATGTGATAGCGCGCGGCCAACACAATGAAGGGCGCCAGAAAAGCCGGAAGCACAATCGGCAGGATGATCCAATGGGTCATTGCGCATCCTCGGATTTAGGGTCTGTATTAGGGGCAACTGGCTGATCATCAATATGATCGTCATCCCCGCCCAGATAAGCCCCAAGCGAAATCATGACAATCACAGCGGTCATCCCAAAAGAAATCACAATTGCGGTCAGAACCAAGGCCTGTGGCAATGGATCGGTGTATTTCGTGGCATCCGTTAAAATGGGCGGTGCCCCCACTGTTAAGCGGCCTGATGCAAACAAAAAGACGTTCACCGCATAGGTCAAAAGCGACACGCCCATGATGACCGGAAAGGTGCGCAACCGCAGAACCAGATACAGGCCCGCTGACGTTAAGATGCCAATGGCTGAAGCAACAAGAAGTTCCATTTATACCTCTGCCTTTGGTGTGATGTCGTCGCGCGACGGGTCAATATCCATTGGGTGATCGGCATCCGGCACATGGGCGCGGCGCGCAAGGCGCGAAAAGCTTTCCAGTGACAGCATAACCGCGCCAACAACGGCAAGAAACACCCCCAGATCAAACAGCGCTGCGGTGGCCAGTTCAAACTTTTCAAACGGCGGAATGCGCACATAGGTGAAATCTGAGGTGAGGAACGGTTTGTCAAACAGCCACGACCCAATTCCGGTCAGCCCTGCGATCAAGACCCCGGCCCCAATCACCCCGTGATAAGGGTAACTGATCCGTGCAGCGGTCCAAGAAAACCCGCTTGCCATATATTGCATCACCACCGCGATCGAGACGATGAGGCCGGCGATAAACCCGCCACCCGGCTCATTATGACCGCGCCAGAAGACGTAGAAACCGACCATCAGAACAACGGGCATAATCACCCGGGTCAGCACAACCATCATCATCGGATGCCGAATGCCCGCGCGGGGCTGATCGGGTAAACGGTTCAAAAGCCGCGCCCTGACCGGGCCCGCCAGCAAGGTTTCGGTCAAGGCAAAGATCAACAGCGCGGCAATGCCAAGCACAATAATCTCACCGTAAGTGTCAAAGCCCCGGAAATCGACCAGGATCACGTTCACGACGTTCTTGCCGCCGCCACCTTGATAGGCATTGGCGAGGTGGAATTCCGAAATGCTCGGGGCAATGCTGTCGCGCAAAAGATAGTGGTATGACATCGCCATGGTCGCGATCCCGCCCGCCGCCGCAATGACGCCATCACGGGTGCGACGCAGCACGCTGCTTTCAATGGGCGTGCGGTTGGGCAGGAAATTCAGCGCCAGCAACAAAAGGATGATCGTTACCACCTCAACCGTCAGCTGGGTCATCGCCAGATCCGGCGCGCTAAAGAACACAAAACCAACCGAAACCACCAGCCCGACAATCCCGATCAGGATCAGCGATAACAGGCGGTTGCGGTGCAAAAAGACCAATCCCCACGTGGCTGTCACCAGCATCAGCCAACCGGCGATTTGAGCAAGGTTTGCTGGTTGTGGCGCACGCGTGGCGGGACCAACGGTTCCTGTGATCCAAGCGTGATAGCCAACAGCCATGACGGTCACGGCCATGATCGCCGCATAGCGGGAAAACGCGCCATCATGCAGCCGGTGAATAACCTGACGCGACACGGCGACCGAGGCGGCGATCACCGCATCAAAAATGCGTTTTGCTTCTGGTCGGGGCATATGATCCCAGAACCGCAAGCAGGGTTTAAAGGCAACCAAAAGCGCCAAACCACCGACAACAGCGATGAGCGACATGTAAAGCGCGGGCACCAACCCATGCCAGATTTTGAAATGCGCGCCGGGAACTTCGGCGGCTGCACCAAGCACGGACGCGGTGACAAGCTTCACGAAAGGTTCGGCCAGGAACGGCGCAACACCGATGATGACCACCAAAACGACCAGCAAGGCAGGGGGCAACCACAGCCCCGCACCGGGATCATGCGGCTGTGCGGGATAATCATCGCGTTTGGGGCCCAGAAACACGTGGCCAATCAGGCGGAAACTGTAAGCGGCAGAGAAAAGCGCGCCGACGGTGGCCAGCGCAGGCACAAGATACGGCATGCCCCACAGCGTTGTGTGATACGCCTCTTCCAGCATCATTTCTTTGGACAAGAACCCGTTAAGCAGCGGAATGCCCGCCATCGACAGCGCGGCAAGGCTCGCAATGCCAAAGGTCACGGGCATGAGGTGGCGAAGCCCGCCCAAACGGCGAATGTCGCGGGTGTGGGTCTCGTGATCAATGATACCGGCGGACATAAAGAGGGCGGCTTTGAATGTGGCGTGGTTCAGGATGTGAAACACCGCCGCCATCGCGCCAAATGCGGTGCCGGTGCCCAAAAGCATCGTAATCAGACCCAAATGGCTGACGGTTGAAAACGCCAAAAGGGCCTTTAGGTCGTGTTTGAAAAGCGCAATCACCGCCCCCAGAACCATGGTGATCAACCCGGCGCCCGTTACAATCACAAACCATTCCGGCGTGCCCGACAACACCGGCCACATGCGCGCCATCAGGAAAATCCCGGCTTTGACCATGGTGGCCGAGTGCAGATAGGCCGACACCGGGGTTGGGGCCGCCATTGCGTGCGGCAGCCAGAAGTGAAACGGGAACTGCGCGGATTTGGTGAAGCAGCCCAGCAGGATCAGGATCAGCGCGGGCACATAAAGCGGGGACGCTTGGATCAGCGCGCGGTTTTCAAGAATGACGCTTAGGTCATAGCTGCCGACAATCTGACCCAAGATCAGCATGCCACCGATCATGGCAAGCCCGCCCATCCCGGTCACGGTCAACGCCATCCGCGCGCCTTGCCGCCCTTCGGGCAGATGCTTCCAATACCCAATCAGTAGGAAAGAGGACAGCGACGTTAGCTCCCAGAAGACCAGCAAAAGCAGGATGTTATCGCTTAGAACAATCCCGACCATCGCGCCTTGGAACAGCAACAAATAGGTGAAGAACTCGCCCATATTGTCTTCGCGCGCGAGGTAAAAGCGCGCGTAGGTGATGATCAAAAGCCCAATGCCAAGGATCAAACAGGCGAAAAAGAACCCAAGCCCGTCCAGCATCAAAGTGACGTTTAGGCCAAGAAGCGGGATCCAATTGAATTGCGCGGTGATCAGTTCCCCCGCAAGCACCATCGGCAGGTTGGTCAAAAGACCAATCAGCGCGGTTAAGGTGACCATAAATGTGACACCCGCACAGGCCTGTCGGCCCGCGGAATTCATAAGACCGGGCAGCAATGCCCCCAGAAATGGCAATGCAACGATAAGGAAAAGGGACACGCGAGCTCCTGATCAATGGCCTGAAAGGTTTACCCGTTTTGTGGCAAAATCACCAAAAGCTCAAGCGAAACTGGTTTCGGATTGTCAGATTGTGGTGATATTCCTGTGATCGTAACAATTGCTGTGCTTGGCAGGCGGAGGGTCGCGGTTTTGGCTTGCTTTTTGCTACCAAAATTTTATCGCCGACAGCGGCAATTTTTGCCCAGACCCCTGCACGCAGTGCGAAAACACTCCTGGGCTTGCGGGGGGCCACAATAAAGTCCAATCGCATTCATGCTTTCTCGCTTGCAAGCAAATGGGGCACTTTGGTAGAGGGCCGCGCGTGGATCTTATCCGCCATCAGTTGTGGGTGATCTGTGCGTTTTCACGTACCATTTGCGTCTTATGCTGTGATTTTCTGCGGCTCAACCTTCCGTTACGGCAGATAAATGAAGGCGAATCATGGGCGCAATGGGCTGGGTTGATGCGTTGGTGAAGGATATCGTGAACTGAATTCACTAAATATTGTTCGTAACATTTCGATAGGATTTTCTTTAAGTGATTGATGCTGAACGTTTTAGAAAGAAATATTGCAAAGAAATATAATCAAAATGCTCATTAAGTTGCGCAATTTACCCGGATATGTCGCTTAAAATATTGCGCACTGCTGTTTCCATGATGTAGGAGCGTCCCACACAGTGACTTCACCCGAGGGGGGCGGGGCGCTGTGAAACGGAACAAAGTGAGGCCACGCCTCGGGAGGAGATCCTATGACATTCACGACTTTCACACGTCGCGCTGCTTTGGGCGCACTTGCAGGCGCCGCCGCATTTGCGTCTGTTGCAACCACCGCCACAGCGGACACTGTGCGCCTGCGGTTTCACACCTTCTACGGCACCGAAATTGACCCGATCGCGAAAAAGTTTCGCAACGCGGTGAAGGACGCCTCAAACGGCAGCTTGCGTATTCAGTATTTCCGTGGTGGCGAATTGGTGGCCTCGGATCAATTTGCCGATGCTGTGTCCAAAGGCACCGTCGATATCGTGCACGGGCACGGTGGGTATTGGTCCGGTCAGATTGACGTTGGCAACATCGAAGCGGGTCTGCCCGGCGCATGGGCCAGCGTGGATGAAGCCAAGGCGCTGTTTGACAGCCCCGAAGTGGATGGCCTGTTGAAAGAAGCCTATGCGGAAGCTGGCACTGTCTATCTCGGCAAAGGCTATGGCCATAACTATGACCTTTTGACCAAAGAGCCTGTGACCTCGCTCGCTGATCTTAAGACCCGCAAAATCCGTGCGACGTCCAATGTGGCAAAGGTCCTGTCGGCCTTTGACATCCCAACCGTTTACCTGCCCGCGCAAGAGCTTTACATCGGCATGTCGACCGGCGTGATTGACGGCGCGATCTATGGTGGCCCGGTTGAGTACGAACAGCTGAAGCTGCACGAAACCGCGACAAACTATACCTTTATGAACATGCTGATGCCGGGTTGGACCGAAACCTTCCTTGCCAACCCCGCCGCTTGGGACAAGCTGTCGGACGAGCATAAAGCCATTCTGGAAACCGCCATTGCGCAGTTTGCAGATGACATTCACCAGTGGCTGGCTGACGGTAACTCGGGTGTGGCTGAAGGCACCTTTGAATATGCAACCTTGCCGGACGCAGATTCAAAAGCGCTGACCGCCGCCGCACAGGGCGTATGGCAAGAAGAAGCGGCCCGCAGCCCGCGCAACCAGAAATTCATTGATCTTCTGGTCGCCAATGCAAAGGCCCAAGGGCGCCTGTAATGGGATTGGTGACAAGATATCTTGTCATTCAAGATGGTCTGTCCGAGTTTGTCGGGCGGACCATTTCTTGGTTGACGCTTGCGATGATCGCCGTGCTGATGCTGGAAATTATCGCGCGCTATTTCTTGAATGCGCCAACAATCTGGGCCCATGAATTGTCCACCATGCTTTATGGTGGTTTTTGCATTATGGCCGGGGCCTTTACCCTGCGCCACCGGGGGCATGTGCGGTCCGAAGTGATCTGGGGCATGTTGGGCACGCGCGCGCGCGCCACCTGTGACGTGATTATCTTTGCCATTGGTCTTGTGGTTATGGGGATCTTTTTCAAGATGTCCTTTGACTTTGCCGCCGAAAGCTGGGCGGTGCGGGAATATTCCAACAAATCTGTCTGGCGGCCAGCGCTTTACCCAATCAAATCGGTCATCCCGCTCGCTGTGGGGTTGGTTTGGCTGCAAAACCTGGCTGAACTCGTCCGGGCAACGCTGACCATGTTGGGCATCGAATTCCATGATCCTCGTGAATACGAAGACAGCTCGGAAACCGACCCGGAATACATGCCAGACGCGGCTAGCAACGACACAGAATAATACTGAAACGGCAAGGCAGATGTCCTTGTCAGGAAGGGAAGACTATGGCCGAGCTTGATCCCCTTACGATCACTGCGATCATGTTTCTATCAATGCTGGGGCTTATGGCGCTGGGCGCGCCGCTGGCCTGGGCGTTGACCTTTTGCGGCGTCGGTAGCGCCTTTATGATTTACGGCGATGGCGGTTTGGATCTGTTAATCTCGTCCACCTTCTCGGCAATGGATAACTTTCTGCTGGTGGCCTTGCCGATGTTCATCTTTATGGGGCTGGTGCTGCAACGCTCTGGCATCACCGATGATCTGTTTGAGATGATCCACAAGCTGATGGGGCGGCTGCCCGGTGGGCTTGGCATTGGCACCGTGATCATCTGCGCGCTGATTGCGGCGATGGCGGGTGTGTCGGGGGCGGCGACCGTGTCGCTTGGCATTATCGCGCTGCCCGCGATGCTGAAACGTGGCTATGACCCCAAACTGGTCACGGGCACAATCATGGCCGGCGGGGCGCTGGGCTTTTTGATCCCACCCTCGGTGCTGATGATCATCTATGCGTTTTTGTCGCGTGACAGTGTGGGCAAACTTTTTGCTGCAGGCCTGATGCCGGGGCTGATGCTGGCGGCGATTTACATCACCTATATCCTTGTGCGCTGTCGCCTGAACCCGGCGATGGGCCCCCCCGCAGACGAGCAATTCACCACGCGCGAAAAGATCGGATCCCTGCGGTTCCTCATCGCACCGGGTCTGCTAATTTTCACGGTTCTGGGCTGCATCATCGGCGGCGTGACCTCGCCGTCAGAAGCGTCCGCCATTGGCGCATTTGGGGCGCTGGTGATCGCCGGCATTCAGCGGCGCCTCAGCTGGGATATGATGCGGTATGTCATGCTAACCACCACCAAACTGATGGGCATGTTGATGTGGATCACCATCGCCGCGGTGTTCTTTTCCAAGATCTATGTGGGTCTGGGCGCAGGGCAAATTGTTGGTGAGCTGATCGAAGATTTCGACCTCTCGCCAATGTGGGTGATCATCGCCATGCTTGCCACCTATTTTGTGCTCGGCATGTTTCTGGATGACTTTGCGATCGTCTTTATCACGGTGCCGCTGTTTGTGCCGATTGTGCGCGATTTGGGCTTTGATACCACGTGGTTTGCGGTCTTATTCATCCTGTCGATGCAATCGGCTTATCTGACGCCGCCGTTTGGCTACAACCTCTTTTACATGAGGTCCGTGGCCCCGCCCGAGATCACAATCGGGGATATTTACAAAGCGGCCATTCCCTTTGTGATTTTGCAAATCCTTGGGCTGGCGCTGGTGGTGACATTCCCGCAAATCGCCTTGTGGCTTCCGAACCTCTTGTTCTGAGGTCGATGAATAGGCGTCGCCTTCGGGTGGCGCTTATGCCTGTCGCCTTAACGACACAAGAAAAAAGGCCGCCCTTTGGGGCGGCCTTTTTTCTTGTGTTCAGCTGTCGGATTGAGAATTTCGACGAAAACCAGAAAACTAGTTTTCTGGTTTTCCCGTCGCTTCACCCGTGTTTGGGCAGGGTTGGTGCAGACTTCTCCAACGCCAGTTCCGCATCCGAAAAGACCCAAGGCCCGCGAACGCCTTTCACACCCTCCGGGGCGATTTCCATACCACGATGGATTAACTGTGCATCTGAAAACGCCTCACCCACCGAGTTGATGGGCCCGGCGGGCACGGTTGCCGCCTCAAGCGCAGAAAGCAGCGCGTCTTTCTCCCATTTGACCGTTTCCGCTTCAATCACCGCTGACAACGCGTCGCGATTTTCAACTCTCAGCTGGTTGGTGGCATAGTCTGCATTGTCCCGCAGATCAGCCCGACCAATCACATCGCAAAACCGTTGAAACTGACCATCATTCCCGACCGCCAAAATGAAATGCCCATCGGCTGTCGGCAGCACTTGATAGGGCGCAATATTGGGGTGCGCATTGCCGCGCCGCTTGGGGCTTTCGCCGGTCGCCAAAAAGTTCATCGCCTGATTGGCGAGCATGGCCGTTGCGCAATCCAAAAGGCTCATGTCGATATGCTGGCCCAACCCGGTGCGGTGGCGCTGTTCAACGGCGGCCAAAATCCCGATGGTGCCATAAAGCCCGGTGACCACATCCGTGACCGCAACCCCCACTTTTTGCGGTTGCCGATCGGGCTCGCCAGTGATCGACATCAGGCCCGACATCCCCTGCAATAGAAAGTCATACCCGGCGCGCTGCGCATAAGGCCCGTCTTGGCCAAACCCGGTGATCGAGCAATAGATCAGGCGTGGGTTCAAGGCTTTCAAACTGTCGTAATCCAATCCGTATTTTGCCAGCCCCCCGACCTTGAAATTCTCAATCAGGATATCCGCATCCTTGATCAGCTCACACACCTGCGCCTGACCTTCTTCGGTGCGAAAATCGCTGGTCACACAGGTCTTGCCCCGGTTCGCGGCATAGTAATAGGCGGCGGTTTTATCCCCCTCCCGCTCAATGAACGGTGGCCCCCATTTGCGCGTATCATCCCCGCTTGGGCTTTCCACCTTGATCACCTCAGCCCCCAGATCGGCAAGCGATTGGCCAATCCAAGGCCCGGCAAGAATGCGAGCAAGTTCAACGACTTTCAGTCCGTGCAAAGGGGTCATACTACTTCCTAAAGTTGGGCCTTACAGGTAAGGCGGCGTGCAGGCAGAGATCACCTTGCACACCCGGTCAGACATATTTCGGAACCGATGCGGGTCGCGGGAATTGAACAAATAGGCGTCCCCCGCCTTTAGCACGCGGGTCTCAGGACCCACCGTAATTTCCAATTCCCCCTCGATCACAATGCCACCTTCATTGGCGTCATGTTCGATCATGGAATCCCCCGTATCAGCACCTGGTTCATACCGTTCATGCAGGATCTGCAGGCCATGCAGTTTCGCATCGCCCACCTGCTTGATGGTGATCTTGTGCGCGGCCACCTCGTTGTCTTGATACAAAAGCGAGGTAAGGTCGCGCAGTTCCGCCGGTGTGAAAAAACTCTGAGATGTCGCCGGCGCGTCAGGCTCAAAGAACTCAGACATGGAAATCCCAAAACCGCCCAGAATTTTGCGCAAACTCGCGACAGAGGGGCTCGACCTGTTGGTTTCAATCATCGAAATCTGCCCGTGCGGCACATTTGCAGATTCGGCCAACTGCCTCTGAGACATGTTAAATTGCTGTCTCAGCTGCTTTAGGCGTGTGCCAACGTCAAAATCATCCACCATGGATCGGTCCCTCTTATCGCTTTTGCCCAGTTTGGGTGATTCAGCGAAGTTTGTCCAACTTACCTCTAGCAATGCTCAAATAATTGAGCAATACAGGTTTTGAGAATCAATAAATATGTGTAGTGAAATCCCAGCGGAGGAACCGACGTGAGCAACACACAAGACTTAAAAGCACGCCGAGAGGCCGCCATCGCAAGTGGCGTGGCCACCCGTGGCATCTATGCAGCGCGCGCAGAAAATGCAGAATTGTGGGACGTTGATGGCAAACGCTATATCGACTTTGCCGCTGGTATCGCCGTGAACAACACCGGCCACCGTCACCCCAAATTGATGGAGGCCGTCGCCAAGCAATCCGAAGCCTTCACCCACACCTGTTTTCACGTGGCACCCTATGAAAGCTATATCACTTTGGCCGAGCGCCTGAATGCCGCAACCCCAGGTGATTTCGCCAAGAAAACAATGATGGTCACCACAGGGGCCGAGGCCGTTGAAAACGCCGTCAAAATGGCGCGCGCCTTTACGGGCCGCTCTGGTGTGATCGCGTTTTCCGGCGCATTTCACGGCCGTACCCTGATGGGCATGGCGCTTTGCGGTAAGGTCACACCTTACAAAAAAGCTTTTGGGGCAATGCCGCCAGAGGTGTTGCACGCGCCGTTCCCAAATGAATTCCACGGCGTCACCGTCGAACAATCTTTGGCCGTGCTTGAGAATATGTTGCGCAGCTCGATCGACCCTGAACGTGTGGCCGCCATTATCATCGAGCCCGTGCAGGGCGAGGGTGGCTTCAACGTGGCGCAGCCCGAATTCCTGCGCGCCCTGCGCAAGATTTGTGACACCCACGGGATCATGCTGATCGCAGACGAAGTACAGGCCGGCATCGCCCGGACAGGCAAGCTTTTCGCGTTTGAACATTCTGGTGTGGCCGCCGATCTGGTGGTCATGGCAAAAGGACTGGCCGGTGGTTTTCCGCTCTCAGCCGTAACCGGCCGGGCCGAGGTTGTCGATGCTGCCCCTGTGGGCGGCATCGGCGGCACCTATGCGGGTAACCCGCTGGCCGTGGCCGCGGCCAATGCTGTCTTTGAGGTGATCGAAAAAGAAGACCTGTGCAACCGCGCCAATGAAGTTGGTGACGCGATCACCGCGCGCTTGAATGAACTGGCAAACCGTCAGGGCATGGAAGCCATCGGCGACGTACGTGGCCTTGGTGCTATGGTGGCGTTTGAATTGGTCACGGACCGCGAAACCAACGCGCCCAATGCCGCCCTTGCCCAAGCCATTGTCGCCGAAGCCGAGACCCGCGGGCTGATCATTCTGCCCTGTGGCACCTATGGCAATGCCGTGCGCTTGCTGCCGCCGTTGACTGTTCCGATGGAGCAGGTCACCGAGGCAATGGACATCGTTGAAGCCTCTATTGAGGCCGCAATCAAATCAACCGCCACTGCGGCGGAATAAGGAGTTAGAGAGATGGCGAAAGATCTTTCCCCCCAATCGCGCCCTGAACTGTCTGGTTTTGCCTGGGACGACGCGTTCTTGATGGAAGAGCAGCTTTTAGAGGATGAGCGCATGATCCGCGATGCGGCGCGCGCTTATGCTGAGGATAAATTGCAACCCCGCGTCACGGACGCCTTTGCCAAGGAAGAAACCGACCCGGAAATCTTCCGCGAGATGGGCGAAATGGGCCTGTTGGGCACCACCATCCCCGAGGCGTATGGCGGCATTGGATCATCCTATGTGACCTACGGTTTGGTCGCGCGCGAAGTCGAGCGGGTGGACAGCGGATACCGGTCCATGATGTCGGTGCAATCGTCACTGGTGATGTACCCGATTTACGCTTACGGCACGGAAGAACAACGGAAAAAATACCTTCCGAAACTGGCATCTGGCGAGTTCATTGGCTGTTTTGGCCTGACCGAACCCGACGCAGGGTCCGACCCCGGCGGCATGAAAACCACCGCGAAAAAGACTGACGGCGGTTACGTTCTGAATGGCTCGAAAATGTGGATTTCCAACGCGCCGATTGCCGATGTGTTTGTGGTTTGGGCGAAATCTGACGCCCACGACGGCAAGATCAAAGGCTTTGTTTTGGACAAGGGCACCAAGGGTCTGTCCGCGCCGAAAATTGAGGGCAAACAGTCCCTGCGTGCCTCCATCACCGGTGAAATTGTGATGAAAGACGTGGAAGTTGGCGAGGATGCTTTGCTGCCGGATGTGTCTGGTTTGAAGGGCCCGTTTGGCTGTCTGAACCGCGCGCGTTACGGCATTGCTTGGGGCGCTATGGGCGCGGCTGAGGCCTGTTGGCACGCTGCGCGTCAGTATGGTCTGGACCGCAAGCAGTTCGGTAAGCCTTTGGCGCAAATGCAACTTTTCCAACTGAAACTGGCGAATATGCAAACCGAGATCAGCCTTGGCCTGCAAGCCGCCCTGCGGGTTGGCCGCCTGATGGACGAGGCAAAAGCAGCCCCCGAAATGGTCAGCCTGATCAAGCGCAACAACTGCGGCAAAGCGCTGGAAATCGCCCGTCATGCGCGCGATATGCACGGCGGCAACGGGATTTCACAAGACTTTGGCGTGATCCGCCATATGGTCAATCTGGAAACCGTGAACACCTATGAAGGCACCCATGATGTGCACGCCCTGATCTTGGGTCGCGCACAAACCGGGCTGCAGGCGTTTTATTAAACGCCGATGGGTCCGCTGTGTATGCAGCGGACCCAATATCACACACCGCCTTTCTTTCCTCTTGGGGGCGGTCTGAGGAAAGCCGTTTAACACTCCCCTGGCTTTCCTCACTCTTCTTTTTCCTAAACCACATGAGATCAAGATGAAGCAGAACCTGATTGCCGGTGACTGGATGGATGGCGAAAATGCCGCCGAGAACTTTAACCCTGCCGACCTGTCGGATGTGATTGGCGCCTATGCACATGCCAGCGTTGATCAGGTGAATGATGCGGTGGCAGCGGCCCGCGTGGCCCTGCCAAAATGGGCGATGGCCTCGCCGCAAGTGCGCGCGGATTTGCTAGAAACGGTCGCCGCAGAGCTTTTCGCCCGCAAAGATGAAATTGGCACGATTTTGGCACGCGAAGAGGGCAAGACTTTGGCGGAAGCCATTGGGGAAACCGCCCGCGCCGCACAGGTGTTTCGCTTTTTCGCAGGGGAAGCCATTCGGGTGGCGGGCGATGCGATTGCTTCGGTCCGCCCCGATGTGGACGTGGACGTGGTGCGTGAACCGGTGGGGGTTGTGGGGCTGATCACGCCGTGGAACTTCCCCATTGCGATCCCTGCGTGGAAAATCGCACCGGCTTTGGCATACGGCAATACGGTGGTGTTTAAGCCGGCTGATCTGACGCCCGGATCGGCGCATATTCTGGCCGAGATCCTGCACAAGGCCGGCGTGCCTGCCGGGGTGTTTAACCTTGTGATGGGGCGCGGATCTGTGGTGGGGCAAACCATCGTGGATCACCCTCAGGTCGACGCTGTGTCGTTCACCGGGTCGGTTCCCGTGGGGCGCGCGATGGCCGTTCACGCCGCCAAAGGTATGAAGAAGCTGCAGATGGAAATGGGCGGCAAAAACCCCATGGTCATCATGGATGATGCTGATCTGGATATCGCTGTTCCGACGGTTCTGAATGGCGCGTTTTTCTCAACCGGGCAACGCTGTACGGCGTCGAGCCGGATCATTGTTCAAGCCGGCATTCACGATGCGTTTGTGGACCGTTTGGCGACAGAAATGCTGGCCCTGAACATCGGCAATCCACTGGATGCCAAGACCCAAATAGGCCCGGTCGTGTCAGAGAGCCAAATCCAAGGAAATCTTGGCTATGTGGACCTTGCGCGCAGCGAGGGGGCAGAGGTCATCGGCGGTGAACGTCTGAACCGCGACACCGAAGGCTTCTATCAAGCACCCGCCATGTTCCTTGGTGCCACCAACGATATGCGCTCTAGCCGCGAAGAGATTTTTGGCCCCTGTGCCTCAATCATCAAAGTCGCTGATTTTGACGAGGCGCTGGCCACGGCAAATGACACCGAATTTGGCCTGTCGTCCGGCATCTGCACATCATCGCTGAAATTCGTGCGCGAGTTCAAAAAACGCTCTCAGGCGGGCATGGTGATGATTAATTTGCCCACAGCGGGCGTGGATTATCATGTTCCGTTTGGCGGGCGCAAAGGTTCCAGCTATGGTTCGCGCGAACAAGGGCGCTATGCGGCGGAATTCTACACGATTGTGAAAACCGCCTATAGCTTTGCAGGATGATGATATGACGTTGAAAACGGTTGGTGTGATTGGGGCAGGACAGATGGGCAACGGGATTGCCCATGTGTTTGCGACCTCTGGCTATGATGTTCTTTTGAATGATATTTCCACGGATGCGCTGGCCGCAGCGGTGGCGAAAATTGAAAAGAATACCGCGCGTCAGGTGCAAAAAGGCGCGATGAGCGAGGGCGATCGTGACGCAGCCCTGTCCCGCATTCGCACCACCGCTGAATTGGGCGAGCTGGGCGGGACCGATCTGGTGATTGAGGCCGCCACAGAACGCGAAGAGATCAAGGATCAGATCTTTGCAGGTTTGGCGCCGTCATTGGGTGAAAACACCATCCTGACCACCAACACCTCGTCGTTGTCGATCACCCGCTTGGCGGCGAAAACCGACCGGCCTGAACGCTTCATGGGGTTTCACTTTATGAACCCGGTGCCGGTGATGAAACTCGTTGAGCTTATTCGCGGTATTGCCACGTCAGAAGAGACCTATCAGACCATGCTGGGTGTGGTTGAACGTCTGGATAAAACCGCCGCCAGTGCCGAGGATTACCCCGGCTTTATCGTCAATCGGATCCTGATCCCGATGATTAATGAAGCCTGTTACGCGCTTTACGAAGGTGTCGGGTCGGTGGCGTCCATTGATGCGTCGATGAGGCTGGGGGCCAATCACCCGATGGGTCCGCTTGAGCTGGGCGATTTCATTGGTCTTGATACCTGTTTGGCGATCATGAACGTGCTTCATGACGGTATGTCGGACACGAAATATCGCCCCTGTCCGCTGCTTGTAAAATATGTCGAGGCAGGATGGGTTGGGCGCAAAGCGGGTCGTGGATTTTACGACTATCGCGGCGAAACCCCGGTTCCCACGCGCTAAGCCCACTGGATTTGGAAATCATTGCCCCGCATCAGCCTGTCTGGTGCGGGTTTTCTTATGCTGGATCAAAGAAAATCTGGTAAATTTGGCGGATAGTTTACCTGTGGGCTTGAATAGTATTCAAAAACATGCATATGAGATTCAGCCCACCTGATCAAAGGAACTTGCCATGCTGCGTCCGCTCATCTTTTCGCTGCCCTTTCTCGCCCTACCAGCGCTGATTTCCACGCCCGCCGTGGCGGATATGGCCCACACGGTTGAACCGGTCACCCTGACCGAATGGAAAGCGGTCTTTGGCAAGGTGGAAACCCGTGACCTCGTGCCCGCGCGCACGCGCCTTGGCGGCACATTGACCGAGGTGTTGGTGGCCGAGGGCGATCAGGTGCGTGAAGGCCAGCGGCTTGGCTTGGTCAATGACGAAAAACTGGCGCTGCGCCTCACGGCGGTGGATGCCAATCTTGTGTCCCTGACCGCCCAGCTGACCAATGCCGAGGCAGAGCTGAAGCGCGGCGAAAGCCTTGTGGAACGCGGTGTGGCCACAGCCCAGCGGTTGGACGCGTTGCGCACCCAAGTGGATGTGGTCAAAGGCCAGATTGAAGCAACCAAAGCCGAACGGTCGGTGATTGAACAACAAGGGGCCGAAGGCGCCGTGCTGGCCCCGATCGCAGGTCGCGTGTTGAACGTGCCGCTGACCAAAGGCGCGGTTGTGATGCCGGGCGAAGCGGTGGCGATGATCGGCGGCGGCGGCGTTTTCCTGCGCTTGGCCGTGCCCGAACGCCACGCGGGTTTTCTGACCGAAGGGGCCGAGATCGAGATTGGCGATGATGCGGGGGCTAAGGCCGGGCGTTTGGTCAAGCTTTACCCGCAAATCGAAAATGGCCGCGTGATTGCGGATGTTGAAGTGGCCGACATGGACGCCCGCTTTGTAAATGCCCGCGTCTTGGTGCGCTTGCCGGTGGGGCAGACCAAAGGTTTGGTGGTCCCCGCGGTGGCCATTTCCACCCGCATGGGGCTGGATTTTGTGACCGTCAAAGGGGATGACGGCGCGGCGGTTGAACGTACGGTTGTCGTTGGTGAACCCCATCTTGTCGGGGGTCTGCACATGGTCGAAGTCCTGACGGGCCTGTCCGCAGGTGACGTTGTGACAGACCCAATCCAACCGATGAAAGGCGCGGGACATGAGTGATCAAAACCCTCCAAAAACTGGCCCGCTTGGCTTGGCCGGCGCGCTGACAAAAAGCTTTATCCAATCGGCACTGACACCCCTAATGATCCTTGCCGCTTTGGCCGTGGGACTGGTCGCCTTGGGCAGCCTGCCGCGCGAAGAAGAGCCGCAAATCTCGGTTCCCTTGGTGGACATCCACATCCAGGCGCCGGGGCTAAAGGCCGGGGATGCGATGAAGCTGATCTCGGAACCGATGGAGACGATCATCAAAGGCATCGCTGGGGTCGAACATGTCTATTCCTCAACCCGCGACGATTACGCCATGGTCACGGCGCGCTTTTTGGTGGGCACCTCGTCGGACGCCGCCGTGTTGCGTGTGCATGACAAGGTGAATGCCAACCTCGACCGGATCCCGGTGGGCATCCAAAAGCCGCTGATTGTTGGGCGCGGTATTGATGATGTGGCGATTGTGTCGCTGACCCTGACATCCGCCCCCCATTCGGGGGATGTGACGGCGGGGGATATCACCCGTGTGGCACGCGAATTACAGGTGGAAATGTCCAAGATTCAGGACGTTGGGCTGACCTATTTGGTGGGGGAAAGCTCGGATGCGATCCGCATCGCGCCGGACCCTGAAAAACTGGCGCTTTACGGCGTCACCTTGCAACAGCTCACTGGTAAGGTCGAGGCCGCAAACCGCGCGTTTTCCACCGGGCTTGTGCGGGATCAGGGCGAACAAATTGCGCTGGTGGCCGGCAAAACCCTGCAAGCCCCAGCGGATGTGGCCAACCTGTTGCTGACCGCGCGCGACGGGCGCGCCGTTTATGTGCGCGACGTGGCGGATGTGCGTTTTGTGGCGGATACATCGCAAAGCATCGTCAGCCAGATCACGCGCGATGAACACGGGCTGCACCGCACCCCTGCGGTCACGCTTGCAATCGCCAAACGCGCCGGGGCCAATGCGGTGGTTGTGGCGGAAGAGGTGCTGCACAAAGTCAGTGCGCTGAAAGGCAGCCTGATCCCCGCCAGTATCAATGTGTCAATCACCCGCGACTATGGTGAGACGGCGGATGAAAAAGCAAATGAGCTGCTGTTTCACCTTGGTCTTGCCACCGTGTCCATTGTTGGATTGGTGCTGCTGGCGATTGGCTGGCGTGAAAGCATCGTGGTCGCGGTGGTCATTCCGGTGACCATCCTGCTCACGCTGTTTTCCGCGTGGATCATGGGCTATACGCTTAACCGCGTGTCGCTGTTTGCGCTGATTTTCTCGATTGGGATCTTGGTGGATGACGCGATTGTGGTCATTGAAAACATCGCGCGTCACTGGGCCATGAAGGATAAAGCTGACCGTGTGACCAAAGCGGTGCGCGCGGTGGCCGAGGTGGGCAATCCGACCATTGTTGCGACCCTCACGGTGGTTGCGGCCCTGTTGCCGATGCTGTTCGTGTCCGGCCTGATGGGGCCCTATATGTCGCCCATTCCGGCCAATGCGTCCGCCGCGATGATTTTTTCATTCTTTGTGGCCGTCATCATTACCCCTTGGTTGATGATCAAAATCGCAGGCAATGCGCCGGTACATGACCATTCGCACGAGGCCACCCCCGGCGGGCGTCTTGGCGCGATCTATGCCGCGGTGGCCCGCCCGGTGCTAAAAACCAAGGCCCGCAGCCTTGGGTTTTTGATCATCGCCATTGTGCTTAGCTTTGGCTCGCTTGGCTTGCTTTACACCAAAGATGTGACCGTCAAGCTTCTGCCGTTTGACAATAAATCAGAACTGTCGGTGGTGATTGACCTGCCCGAAGGCGCGTCAGTTGAGGCAACAGATGCGGTGGCACAAGCCGTGGCGCGCGAGGTGATGGATTTACCCGAAGTGATCTCGGTTGAAACCCACGCTGGCGCTGCAAGCCCGTTTAATTTCAATGGTTTGGTGCGGCATTACTATTTGCGAGAAGAACCGCAGATGGGCGAGGTGGCCATCCTTCTGACCCCAAAACATGACCGTGAACGCTCTAGCCACGATCTGGCGCTTGAGATCCGCGAGCGGATTTCAAAGCTTGACGTGCCCGCAGGAACCAACATGAAAACGGTTGAGCCGCCCCCCGGACCGCCAGTGATTGCAACCTTGCTGGCAGAGGTTTATGGCCCCACTTCTGATGCGCGCCGCGCCGCCGCCACCAAAATTCGCGCCGCCTTTGAAAGCGTGCCTTATGTGGTGGATGTGGACGACAGTTTTGGCACGCAACCGCGTAAACTCCGCGCTGAAATTTCGCCCGATCAATTGGAATTCCACGGCGTGCAAGAGGGTGACGTGTTCCAAACCCTGGCGATGCTGAATGGGGACTCGACCGTTGGCTACAGCCACCGCGGCGAGGGGCGCAGCCCGATCCCGATCACCATTGAACGCGACAAATCCGACCGAGTGGTGGATGAACGCTTTCTGTCCACGCCGATCCCCGCAAACACCCTTCCCGGTGCACGTGGCGTGGTGGAGTTGGGTGACGTGATCACCCTGTCGGAAGACCGCGCGAGCTTCCCGATCTTCCGCCACAATGGCCGCAGCGTTGAAATGGTGCAGGCCGAACTGGCGGGCGCGTTTGAGGCGCCTTTATACGGCATGTTGGCGGTTGCCGACGCGCTGGATCAGATGGAGTGGGAAGAAGGCACCAAACCGGTGATCCGCATGAACGGTCAACCCGAGGATGAAAGCGTGATCACCCTGTTGTGGGATGGCGAATGGGAGGTCACATGGGTCACCTTCCGCGACATGGGGGCCGCCTTTGCGGTCGCCCTGTTGGGCATCTACATCCTTGTGGTGGCGCAATTTGGGTCGTTCAAATTGCCACTGGTGATCCTGACCCCGATCCCGTTGACCTTCCTTGGGATCATGGTGGGGCATTGGCTGTTCGCCGCGCCCTTTTCCGCGACCTCGATGATTGGGTTCATCGCACTTGCCGGGATTATCGTGCGCAATTCGATCCTCTTGGTGGATTTCATCCGCCATGCCGATCCTGCCCAAGACAAGACCGAGATTTTGATCGAAGCGGGGGCCATCCGGTTTAAACCCATCCTTCTGACGGCGATTGCGGCGATGATTGGCGCGGTGGTGATCTTGGCGGATCCAATTTTTCAGGGGCTGGCCATTTCGCTTTTGTTTGGGCTTCTCAGCTCAACCTTGCTGACGGTACTGGTGATCCCGGCGATCTACAAAGTGTTCCGCACGTAAGGGGCGAACTGCATAAGAAACCAAAAGGGGCGTCGGTGTGGCGCCCTTTTTCATGCTTGCCTCTTGGCTACTTTCCGGTTGCCTCTGCGGCCCATGCCAAAATATCATCTGTGTTTGGGGCCAGCTCTTCGGCCTCACCCACAAATTCGCGAAAGGCCTCAACCGTGGCTCCACTGACGCCAATGATGGCTGGAATATCGCGGGCCAAAGCTTCGCCCACGGCATTGCGAAATCCACGCCCTTCGGCCTCTTGTTTGCCAAATTTGTTGACAATCAACAGATCCGCGCCTTCTGCCAGTCGCGTTTCGGTTGCCGCGACCGAGGTTTCCAGCGCCTCTGGATTCAATTTACACCCTTGCGATCCTGCACCCAAATACTGGCTGATGCGAATTTTGGGCCCGTCGGGCAACACCAGCACATCCATGTCACAATGAAACTCTTCCGCGCGCTCGGTATCCAACTGCACCGTCCCCGCAAGCGCCACACCGCGCGCCTTTAGCGCATCCGCCACACCGGCCAGAAGTTGATTGGTTTCGCCGCGTCCCGGCGCAATGACATAAGCAAGTTTCATGGTCTTTCTCCGTTCCATCCCAAGTGGCAGTGGACGGGGCGAAAGTCAACTCACGGCAGCGTCAGCAAGATGCAGGCTGATACGTGAACAGACGACTTGATCTTGTGTCAGCTGCGTGACCAGATGGACACCTAAGACAGGAGAGCGCGATGAAACCCGATCAGCCCCAATTTGCCCCGCCCCAAGACGCCAAAGCCCGCAAGGAAATCGCGCCGGTGATTTGCTATCCGGTGGACAGCCTGACCCCAGCCCCTTTGGCGCTGTACCAAGCCGCGCGGGTTGGGGCGCAAAAAATTGATGAGGTGTTGGTGCCGCCACGCGATGCACGGTGTTTCACCGTTCCCAAGGGACATTTCTTTCGCATCTCATCTGTCCAAGGATCGCAAGTTGGCGATCTTAATCTGTGGAACGCGGATGATCTGAACGAACGGTTCTATTCAGGCAAAACCCGCGCCCTGCACGGAACACACCTGTCAACCGGGGACCGCCTTTGGTCAAGCTTCCCAATGATGCGCCCCTTGGCCACGATTTTTGAGGACACGTTGGATTGGTACGGATTTGACGATTTTGGCGGCTCGGTGCATGATGTGATTGGCACGCGCTGTGACCCGTATACGGGCAATCTGCTGTCAGGCGGACAATACCACCACTGTTGCCACTCCAACCTCACACGTGCATTGGCGGACCACCTGAATATGCCCTTATCTCAGGCCGAACCCCATGTGCATGACGTGCTGAATGTCTTTATGTGCACCGGGTTTACCCGCGACACAGGTCAGTATTTCATGAAAGCCAGCCCCGTGCGTCCGGGTGATTATCTTGAGGTCTTTGCCGAAATAGATCTCATTGGCGGCCTCTCTGCCTGCCCGGGCGGCGATTGCTCAACCCAACACAGCTCAGATGACGCTGCCTGTTACCCCCTTCTGGTCGAGGTCTTCGCACCAAAACCCGGCGCACTTGAGGATTGGAGCGCGCCCGCAGTGAATGGCTATGACCAAAGCCACGGGCGCTGACACCCTCTTCCTCTTTCTTCAAATATCCTGGGGTGAGCGGCCTGCCGCGAGGGGCAACGCCCCTCACTGCTTTAACAATACCGCTCAATCCCGATGATTTGCGCATCAGAATACCGATCCCCATGCGCCCAGCCCGCGGGCAAAAGTCGTGCAATTTCAGCGCGATCTTCAGGGGTGAATGTGATTTCAGATGCAGTGGCCCAGTCGTTCAGATGTTCAGGCGACCTTGTGCCAGGGATCGGGACCAGATGATCCCCCTGATCCAAAATCCACGCCAAAGCTGTGGCTGGAACAGACCAGCCCCGCGCCTTGGAAAAAGCGCGAAACGGTGCGAATGCCTGACGGTTCAGATCATAATTCGGCTGGGTGAAACGCGGGCTTGCATGCAAAAAGGGCAGGGACGTCACGGTGTCAAAATCACGCTCTTTGTCCGAAAAGAACCCGCGCGCCAGCGGCGAAAATGGCACAAAGGTGGTGCCCAAGTCTTTGCAGGCTTGGATCATGCCAAGCTCGGGCAGGCGGGTCCAAAGGGAATACTCGTTCTGCACAGCCGCCACGGGCGCAACCGATGCGGCACGGCGCAGGGATGCCGGCGAGATTTCAGAATAGCCAAAGCCGCCAATCAGCCCTTCCTCGCGAAAGCCTTCCAGTGTTTCGGTCACGGTTTCAATGGGCAGATCAAACTGGCGGCGATGCACATAATAAAGCGCCACATGATCCACAGAAAGCCGGGTCAAAGACGCCTCAAGCCGGGCGCGCAACCCGCCTGCTGTGTTGTCGGCTGTCCCACGCGGTGCACCGGTCACAATGCCGCCTTTGGTGGCGATCACCGGTGTGTGGCCACGCGTGCGCAACCATTCGCCAATGGTCTCTTCAGACAGGCCATTGCCATAGATGTCGGAGGTGTCAAAGAAATTGATCCCGGCGGCCCATGCGGCATCCAATGTCGCAAGGCTTTCATCGCGGTTGGTCTTGCCGTAAAAGCCCGCGAAATTCATACAGCCCAACCCGATCGCCGAAACCTCGGGTCCGGATTGGCCAAGTGTGCGTCGTGCCATGCCCATCAGGCGAAGGCGGCGTTCAGGGCAATTTCAACCATATCGCCAAAGGTCTTTTCGCGCTGATCCGATGGCAATGCCTCGCCGGTCAACAGGTGGTCTGAGACGGTCATAATGCCCAAAGCCCGCACGCCGTAACGGTTGGAAAGGGTGTAAAGCTCACCCGTTTCCATTTCGACGCCCAAAATACCGTGACGCCGCATTTCTTTGTTCAGATCGGGGCGTTCGTCGTAAAAGGTATCCGAGGAATAGATCCCACCCACATGCACGCCAACTTCGACGTTTTTCGCGGCCTCAACGGCGGCGGCGAGCAGGGAGTAATCGGCACAGGGCGAAAAGTTCAGCTCGCGGAAAATGGTGGCGCTGGGGGTGGAAACGGTGGTGGCGGTCATCGCAATCACCACATCGCGCACCTTCACATGATCCTGCATCCCGCCGCAGGACCCGATGCGGATCAGTGTTTTGGCACCAAAGTCGCGGATCAATTCGTTGGCATAGATCGACATCGACGGCATGCCCATGCCGGACCCCTGAATGCTTACCCGGTTGCCGCGCCATGTGCCGGTAAAGCCCAACATGCCACGCACTTCGTGCACCAATTCTGCATCTTCCAGAAAATTTTCGGCCACCCATTTGGCGCGATAGGGATCGCCGGGCATCAACACGGTTTCAGCAATTTGGCCTTGTTCGGCACCAATATGTACGGTCATGGGAATCCTCATTTACGGAGTGTTAGCGGCGGACAACATGCGCCTGTTATTTGCAAACGTCAAACGCATCGTTGGGGTAAGCCAAGGGTGGATATGGGGCAAAATACTTGACTTGGTGCATCGCAACCGTGTTGTTAAAGAGGCAATTTGACAAAGAAAGATGTGCCCGATGCGCGTGATGATCCCAGCCCTTGTTTTGGCATTGATGCCGTTTTCATCCCTTGCCCAAGAGGCAAGTGAACTTGCACTGGTCAAACGGATTTTTACCGAATTGCAGCCCCTTTCGATCAAGAAGAACCGAGAGTATTGCGGGTATATTGGGCTGAATGCGGATGGAAAGCTGACCATGAGCCCGGCAAAACGCGGGCGCAAAGGCACGTGCAAACCGTCTGACCCGGACATGCTTGAGGTGGTGATTTCCTCTTATCACACCCACGGGGCGTACTCGCCCAATTATGTGAACGAACTGCCCTCAACCGAGGATGTTGAAGGCGATGAGGCCGAGGGGATCGATGGTTGGGTCGCCACACCGGGCGGGCGTCTTTGGTACATCGACACGGGCGATATGGTGATCAGTCAGGTGTGCGGATTGGGATGTTTGCCGTCTGATCCAGATTTCATCGAAGGCGACACCGGCGCAGTTGAGAAAAGTTATCACTATAAAGATCTGGTGCAAAAGCTTGAAAAGGTCAGCGGTTAGGGGCTTTGCCCCTCGGCGCCCTGCGCCTTCACCCCAGGATATTTGAGGCAAGAAAAAAGGCGCAGGAGGAACTGGCGCCTTTTGTTTTGAGCGTAGAAAATTATTCCGCAGCCACCGATTTTGGGTCAACCAGCGTCACGATGTCATCCATGATCACATTCAGCTCAAAGTCCTTTGGTGTATAGACTTTGGCGACCCCGATCATACGCAGGCGCGCGGCGTCCTCATCCGGAATGATCCCACCGGCGACCACGGGGATATGGCCCAACCCGGCGGCTTTCATGCGCTCCATCAGCTCTTCGAGCAGGGGAATGTGGCTGCCTGACAGGATCGACAGGCCGACCACATGGGCGTTGGTTTCAATGGCCGAGGCCACCAATTCCTCGGGCGTTAGGCGGATGCCTTCGTAAGTGATGTCCATGCCGCAATCGCGTGCACGGGCGGCGATTTGTTCGGCACCGTTGGAATGCCCATCAAGCCCTGGTTTGCCCACAAGAAACGTCAGGCGGCGCCCCAGGTTGTCCGACACAGCATCCACGCGGGCGCGGATGTCATCCAACCCTTCGGTGCGGTTTGAGGGGTTTTTGCTGACCCCCGTTGGTGCGCGGTATTGCCCGAAAGTCGCGCGCATCACTTCGCCCCATTCGCCGGTGGTCACACCCGCTTTGGCCGCCGCAATCGACGATGGCATAATGTTGGTGCCGTCTTTGGCCGCTTGGCGCAGGTCCGCCAGCGCCTGTTTCACGGCGTTTGCATCGCGGCTGCTGCGCCATGCCTCAAGTCGTGCCAACTGGTCCGCCTCTGCATCCGCATCGGCCACCATAATGGCACCGTCGCCTGCGGTCAGCGGGCTTTCGGTTGTTTCCAGCCATTTGTTCACGCCGACCACGGTGGTATCGCCGACCTCGATCTTGCCAATCCGGGTGGCGTTGCTGTCGACCAGGCGTGACTTCATATATTCAATCGCCGCCACCGCGCCGCCCATACTGTCAATCTGGGCCAGTTCAGCACGTGCGCCGTCTTTCAGCTCGGACACTTTGCGGTCCACAGCGGGGTTGTTGTCGAACAGGTCGTCGTATTCCAACAGATCGGTTTCATAGGCCATGATCTGCTGCATGCGCAGCGACCATTGCTGATCCCACGGGCGCGGCAAGCCAAGCGCTTCGTTCCACGCGGGCAATTGCACCGCACGGGCGCGGGCATTTTTCGACAGCGTCACGGCAAGCATTTCGATCAGGATCCGGTAGACGTTGTTTTCCGGTTGTTGCTCGGTCAGGCCAAGCGAGTTCACCTGCACCCCGTACCGAAAGCGGCGGAATTTGGGGTCTTCGACGCCATAGCGTTCACGGGTGATTTCATCCCACAGCTCGACAAAGGCGCGCATTTTGCACATCTCGGTCACAAAGCGGATGCCAGCGTTCACGAAGAATGAGATGCGACCGACCATTTCGGGAAAGGCCTCGGTCGGGACTTTGGTTTTCAGATCATCCAGCACGGCAATCGCGGTCGCCAGCGCAAAGGCAAGCTCTTCTTCCGGCGTGGCACCAGCCTCTTGCAGGTGATAGGAGCAGACGTTCATCGGGTTCCATTTTGGCAGAAACTCACGCGTATAAGCGGCGACATCGGTGATCATACGCAAGCTGGGCTTGGGCGGGCAGACATAGGTGCCGCGCGACAGATATTCCTTGATGATGTCGTTTTGCACGGTGCCTTGCAGTTTGGACACATCCGCGCCCTGTTCTTCCGCCGCCGCGATATAAAGCGACAGCAGCCACGGGGCCGTCGCGTTGATCGTCATCGAAGTGTTCATTTTCTCAAGCGGGATGTCTGCAAACAGGGCACGCATGTCGCCAAGATGGCCCAGTGGCACACCCACCTTGCCCACTTCGCCGCGCGCCAGCGTATGGTCGCTGTCATACCCCGTTTGCGTGGGCAGATCAAAGGCCACGGACAGCCCGGTCTGACCTTTGGACAGGTTGCTGCGGTAAAGCGCGTTGGACGCCTTGGCGGTCGAGTGACCGGCATAAGTGCGAAACAGCCATGGACGATCCCGGGGGCGATCTTTAGGGCGATCTTGCGGGCTTGTGTTCTGGGGCGTGCTCATGATCCGTGACTCGCATTTTGTTGCAGTGCAGCATTTTTCGCAGACGCAAGAATATTACGCAAGGGGGAATTTGATGTTAGGAAAATTACGCGGCGATGCTTGAGGATGGCGCCGTCACGCTTTCCTATGATGGCGTTCTTTACCTTTGAGGGGAAACCTGAAAAGGATTTCCTATGACGCGTACGATTGAGCTTCCCCTTTGGCTATTGGTCCTGATCCTTGCTTTTGCGGCGGTGACCTTTGCGTCGCATTTTCTGTTCCCATCGGTGCGGTGGTTTTTCCGCAAACGGTTACAAAAGGCCGTGGCCAAACTGAATGAACGTCTGGAACGCCCGATCGAGCCATTTAAGCTCGCGCGGCGTTACGACATGGTGCAACGGCTAAGCTATGATCCAGAGGTGGCCAAAGCCATCGCTGAACACGCGGCAGAAGAGGGCATTCCCGAACAGGTGGCGTTTGAAAAGGCGCGCGGCTATGCCCGCGAAATTGTGCCGCGTTTTTCCGCCACCGCCTATTTTGGCTTTGGCATTCGCTTTGCCAAATTGCTGAGCCGCGCGTTTTACCGGGTGCGGTTGGGGGCCTTTGATGAGGCCCGATTGAAGGAAATCAGTGCCGATGCCACGGTGGTTTTTGTGATGAACCACCGATCCAACATGGATTATGTGCTGGTCACTTGGCTGGCGGCGGAACGATCCCATTTGTCATATGCGGTGGGGGAATGGGCGCGGGTTTGGCCGCTGCGCACGTTGATCCGGTCGATGGGGGCGTATTTCATCCGGCGCCGGTCGCGCAATGCGCTCTATCGCAAGGTGCTGTCACGCTACGTGCGCATGGCCACCGATGGTGGTGTGACCCAAGCGATGTTTCCCGAAGGGGGGCTGAGTTTAAACGGTGAAGTGGGAGCGCCCAAAATGGGGCTGTTCAGTTACATCATAGATGATTTTGATCCTGCGAAAAATCGTGATGTGGTCTTTATCCCTGTGGCGATGAACTATGACCGGGTGCTGGAAGACCGGGTGCTGGTGGCCGCCGATATCAAAGGATCGCGCAAATTTGGGCTGCGCCTGAAATATGTGCTGCGCCATGTGGGGCAGCATTTGTGGCAACGGATCACCGGGCGGTTTCATCGTTTTGGCTATGCCAGTGTGTCTTTTGGCACCCCCATGTCGCTGTCGGCCTATATGAAAGACCATGATAAAAAAGTGCTTGAGGGGCTGGCCCGCGAGCTGATGGGCCGTATCCGCGATGTGGTGCCGGTGTTGCCCGTGCCGGTTGTGGCGGCGGTGATGTTAGAGAAAGACACCCACACCCGCGAAGAGATTACCGACCGATTTCAGACCTTGGTGGCCGATATGGAGGCGCGCGGGGCGCATATCCATATGCCGCGCAATGATCTGGAGTACGCCGTTGAGGTGGGCATCCGTCTGTTGATGCTGCGCGGGCTGATCCGCGAAACGGATGGCGCATATCAGATTAATCCCCGGGATCGGGCGGTTTTGGCGTTTTATGCCAATTCGATTGCGCATCTGTCCGAGGCAATCACCCCAATTCACATCTCGGACCTCAGCCCCGCGGATGTTGCGGATGCTGGGATTTTGTAAGAATTCATTGGGTTTTTGATTGACCTTAACGTCACCGACGACAGAAAATTACAAAACACACCCCAAAATCGGTTGCAATCTTGCTAAGCGATACGTAATGCTGCAGTAGCAGCCGCAATTCTGCATTGCGGCGAAAGAATCAATGCTTGTAGTTGACAGGAGGCCACCATGGCTTTGGACACGCAAACCGGTATCGCGGAATACGACGCACCGAAAAAAGATCTGTATGAGATCGGCGAAATGCCCCCAATGGGTCATGTGCCGAAACAGATGTACTCATGGGCGATCCGCCGCGAGCGTCAGGGTGAACCCGACAAGGCAATGCAGGTCGAGGTGGTAGACACCCCCACATTGGACAGCCACGAAGTGCTGGTTCTGGTGATGGCTGCCGGTGTGAACTATAACGGGATCTGGGCTGGGCTTGGCGTACCTGTCAGCATGTTTGACGTGCACAAACAGGATTACCATGTTGCCGGATCTGATGCCTCTGGCATCGTTTGGGCCGTGGGCCGCAAGGTGAAGTCATGGAAAGTGGGCGACGAAGTTGTCATCCACTGTAACCAGGATGATGGCGATGACGAGGAATGCAACGGTGGCGACCCGATGTTTTCCCCAAGCCAGCGGATCTGGGGCTATGAAACCCCTGATGGGTCATTTGCGCAATTCACACGCGTACAGGCCCAACAGCTTTTGCCACGCCCCAAGCATCTGACCTGGGAAGAAAGCGCGTGTTACACGCTGACACTGGCGACCGCCTACCGGATGCTGTTTGGCCATGCCCCGCATGAACTGAAGCCCGGCCAGAATGTTCTGGTTTGGGGCGCGTCAGGTGGTCTGGGGTCTTTTGCGATCCAGCTGATCAATGCCGCGGGCGCCAACGCCATTGGGGTCATCTCAGAAGAAGACAAACGCGAGTTTGTGATGGGGCTGGGTGCCAAAGGCGTGATCAACCGCAAAGACTTCAGCTGTTGGGGGCAATTGCCAACGGTGAACACACCTGAATATGCCGCTTGGTTCAAAGAAGTGCGCAAATTCGGCAAAGCGATCTGGGACATCACCGGCAAAGGCAACAACGTCGACATGGTGTTTGAACACCCCGGCGAGGCCACATTTCCGGTGTCGACCTTTGTCTGTAAAAAGGGCGGCATGGTTGTGATCTGCGCGGGCACCTCGGGTTTTAACTGCACCTTTGACGTGCGCTATCTTTGGATGCACCAAAAGCGCATTCAGGGGTCGCATTTTGCGCACCTGAAACAGGCCGCATCGGCAAACCGCATGATGGTTGAACGCCGCATCGATCCCTGCATGTCCGAAGTGTTCCCATGGGATGAGATCCCGCAAGCGCATTTGAAAATGCTGCGCAACGAACACAAGCCGGGCAATATGGCGGTGCTGGTTCAGGCCCCTAAAACCGGCCTGCGCACGTTCGAAGATGCTTTGGACGCGCGCCCTTAACCCACACGCCTTCTGATTGAATGCATGACCCCCATGGCGCTGCTGTGGGGGTTTTTTGCGGCGTTACCTCTCTTTTAGGGTGATTCGAATAGAATTGATTCGGCCAATAGATGATTTTATTGGCGGATTTTCAGCATTTCGAAACCTTCATGTGTTGAAAAAACAAGAGGTTCCAAATTTCTGCCTCACTATTTTAGGGGAGTAAGAACCAGTGAATTAACGGTTTTCTCTGCTCGTGCTAGGGTTGTGTGCAGATAGACCAAAAAACGGGGCTTTACATGACGAATGAATGGATCATTGATGTTCTTACTGACCTGATGGCTTTTGCTCGCAGAAACAACCTGACCGTCACGGCTGAAACCCTTGACGATGCACGACTGGTTGCTTTGACTGAACTCGCGAGCGCCGCTGATCGGAAAGCGGAGATGATGCAGACATATGAAAGCCAGCCTGGAACAGCACCTCAGCTCACTTCAGAACGCGACCACGCTTGAAGACCTTCAAGGGGTCACAGAAGCGCTGCGCGACCACTATCAAACCAGTCATGTTGTCTACCATTGGGTGAATGCCATTGGGGAACGGTTTGGCGCGGGAACCTATAGCCCGGAATGGGTCGATCGCTATCTTGAAAAGGATTATCTGCGTCTGGATCCGGTGATCTTTGGCTGTTTCCAGCGGTTCACCCCGGTGATTTGGAAAGAACTTGATTGGTCGTCAAAAGCCGCGCGTGCCATGTTGCAGGACGCAATGGATCACGGGTTGGGCAACCAAGGCTATACCATTCCCATTCGCGGCCCTGCGGGGCAATTTGCGCTGTTCACGATGAACACGCAGGCGGACGATCAGGACTGGCAGGCGTTTATAGACAGCAATGCCCGCGACTTGATGATCGTCGCGCATGAGTTGAACAAAAAGGCGCTGGAATTTGAACAATGGGGGGATGCGGCCACCACCCCGATGTTGTCGCCGCGTGAATTGTCGGCGATGACCTATTTGGCCAAAGGCATGAACCGCGCGCAGGCGGCGGCTGAGATGACCATCTCAGAGCATACGCTGCGGGTGTATATCGAGAGTGCGCGCCATAAATTAGGCGCGCTGAACACCACACATGCCGTGGCCCGCGCGCTGGCCACAGGGGTGATCATTGTTTGAGACGATCCTTGTCTGAAGGTTAACCGCCCGTACGCGACGCTTGCGGGAATTAACCATTGTGGCGGCATTGTGACCGCAGCTGATCGGACAAAGGAGCCCCACGATGCTGCGTTATCTCTATGCCAACGACCTGTCCCGTTTCCCCCTGCTGCGTGACACGATGTTTCGTGACCGGGCAGAACAGTTTTCAAAACGTCTGGGGTGGGATGTGACCGTCAATGACGCGGGCGAAGAGCGCGATGAATATGACGCGATGAACCCGCTTTATGTGATCTGGGAAATGGCGGATGGGCGCCATGGCGGATCAATGCGATTTTTGCCCACCGTGGGGCAAACCATGGTGAATGATCACTTTAGCCATCTGACCGGTGGTGTGACCATCGAAAGCCCACTGATCTGGGAATGCACCCGGTTTTGTCTGTCTCCGAATGCCGACCGTCGTGCCTCAGCCGCCCTTGCGCTGGGCGCGGGAGAGCTGATGTCAGCGTTTAAGCTAAAGCATTACGTCGGCGTGTTTGATCCCCGGATGGAGCGAATTTACCGTCTGATGGGGTTGGAGCCAGAAGTGATAGGCACCGACGGCGAAGGCCGCGATAAAATCGGTGTGGGCCTGTGGTCGATGAACGATGACGCCTTTGCCCCAACCCTGAAACGCGTGGGCGTTAGCCGCGATGTCAGCCGCAATTGGTTGCGTTATGCGCTTGCGGGAAAACCCATGCCGGATTTGGGCGAAAGCTTCGCCGAAACCGCCTAAGCGATCAGAAGGCTGCGGTGTGCGTGGCGGGTGTTGCTTTTGGATATTTATAGAAAGAGGAAGCGGCGAAGCGGGAGTTTCGCCTTTTCGTGCATTCAGCAAGCGGGTAGGGTCGCGAAATGAGCGAACCTGCCCCCATCATCTATTCCGAAGATCAAGCGGAAGCCCATGACCGCGTGGCTGACATGCTGCGCGCCGCTGGCGTCAATCTCGATGACGCTCTGCTGACCCCGCTGTCAGACGGAAAATCACAGGTTTTTGCGGTGATGGGCAAGGCCGGATCGGGGAAAACCCTGTTGCTGGGACAGCTTTACAAAGCATTAGAGGCAGCCGGCGTCGATATCGTTTCAGGCGACTACGAAGGCAAAAAGCGCAAAGATCGCAGAACCTTGGCCATCCTGGCCCCAACCAACAAAGCGGCCTCGGTGTTGCGGTTGCGCGGCGTGCCGGCGACCACAATCCACCGTATCCTCTACACCCCTGTCTATGACCCGGAATATGAAAAGATTGCGGAATGGCTGGCGGACAATGGCGAGCGGCCAGAGATTGAGGGGCTGACGGATGAGGCGCTTGATCGGGCCTATGCGTTTTATCAGCAGCAAAAATCCATCCCCGGTGCGCTGGCGGCGGCGGGCCTGCGGGGGTCAGATTTCATCACCGGCTGGAAACGCCGCGATGATCCCTTGGACATCGGTTTTGTCGACGAAAGTTCGATGCTGGACGACAAGCAGTTTGACGATTTGCGCGAAATCTTTCCGACCCTGATCCTGTTTGGTGACCCCGCCCAGCTGGCCCCCGTGGGCCAATCGGGCACCATGGTGTTTGATAAGCTGGGGGATACGCGCAAGCTTGAGCTTAGCCGTATTCACCGCCAAGCGGACGACAATCCGATCCTTGATCTGGCCCATGCGCTGTCAGATGACAGTCTGAGCTTTGAGACATTTGAGCGGATGATTGAAGAGGCTGCACGCCGCGATGATCGGGTGGTGGTTGCCCCGCGCGTGAATGCCGATCTGATGTCCAGGTCACCGGTGTTGGTGTGGCGCAACAAAACCCGTGTGCGGCTGATCACCGCCTTTCGGGGGGCCTTTGGCGCGCCTGCTGAGGAATTGATGCCCGGTGAACCGTTGATTTGTGATGGCATCGAATTGCCGTTAAAGCATCGCAAAAAACGTATCGACCTTGAGGCACGTGGCCTGATCAAAGGCGCGCAATGTGTCTATCTTGGGCCTGGAAAACGCCCCGGGTTTTCGCGACTGCATGTGATGGGGGCGGAGGATCCTCAGGTCTCTGCAGCCTCTATTATCAAAATCGAAATGCCGGATGAAGAAGAACCCTTTATCCCCTTTGCGGCCCGGATGGGGGCTGCGTTTTTGCACGGCGCCGCCGTCACCATTCACAAAGCACAGGGCAGCCAGTGGTCAGACGTTCAGGTGTTTTCGCCGGATATTTATGCCGCCGCGCAGATGGGCCGCAAAGAGGCGGGGATCGCCCTGTGGAAACGTTTGGCTTATGTTGCCATCACGCGGGCTGAAACGCGGCTGCATTGGGTCACACGCTATGCGATGGCGCGCCCGGCTGGCGACCTTGGGACAGATGATTTGCGCGCCCCCGCCGCCCCGTTGCAATTGGAAACAGAGGGAGAGGATGATGCCTAGCATATTCATCACAGGGGCCAGCGCCGGAATTGGCCGCGCGGTGGCGGAGTTGTTTCTGGACAAAGGCTGGACCGTGGGTCTTTTGGCGCGTCGCAAGGATGCGTTGAACGCGGTTGCTGCTGGGCGGGAAAATGCCGTTGTTCTGCCTGCGGATGTGACGGATGAAGCGGCGGTTCAGGCGGCGGTGTTGTCGTTTGCGGATCAAGCCGGGCGGTTGGATGTGCTGTTTAACAATGCCGGAATGTTCACCCCGGCGGCCACGATTGACCAGGTGCCACTGGCGGATTGGACGCAGGCGGTGAATGTGAACCTGACCGGAATGTTCCTATGTGCCCGGGCGGCGTTTGCGCAGATGCGGGCGCAGTCCCCGCAAGGGGGGCGGATCATCAACAACGGGTCAATTTCGGCCCATGTACCGCGCGAAGGGGCCGTGACCTATACGGTGACAAAACATGGCATCACCGGCCTGACGCGTCAGTTAAGTCTGGATGGGCGCGCCTTTGACATCGCTTGTGGGCAGATTGATATTGGCAATGCGCGCACTGATTTGCTGCAAGGAATCGTTGAGGATGCGGTCGCCAAAGGAGAGGTGCCGCCGCCAACCATGGATGTCTCTGATGTGGCGTCATCTGTGCTGCATATGGCCACGCTGCCGCCTGAGGCGAACGTGCAATTCATGACCGTTATGGCGACAAAAATGCCCTATATTGGGCGTGGATAAGATACCGAAACGCTGCGCTGGCTTGATGGCCTTGACGGGTGTCGAGGTCAGTCGTTGATTTCACTAGAAAACTAGAAAACTAGAAAACTAGAAAACTAGAAAACTAGAAAA
>CBDUJY010000022.1:0-44855 GCA_965367685.1 uncultured Planktotalea sp.
AAACTAGAAAACTAGAAAACTAGAAAACTAGAAAACTAGAAAACTAGAAAACTAGAAAACTAGAAAACTAGTTTTCCGGTATTGCCCATTTAGCCGCGCTGAATGAACCGAAACACAGCTGACGCGCCCCAGCCCGCGGCAATGGCGATGACCAAAGACAACAGGCCATAGATCAGCGGTTGATTATGCGCGAGATTGTAAATCCAGCGCTCAAGCCCAACCTTACGGACGTTGATCACGGTCTCGTATTGGGCCGAAACATACCCCCCACGGGTCAGGAAAATCCGGGTGCGATACTCGCCTTCGGTCAGGTTTGACGGCAGCGCAATGCGGGTGTCAAACAGCGTGTCTTCATAGACATTGACCGCGTTTTCCAACAGCCGGTAGGTGCCCGCATTTTCACGAATACGGATCAGCGCTTCGGTGAACTTTGTGGGGTCCACGATGGTAAACGGACTGTCGCTGACCTTGATGCTGCGCGACACCGACACCAAATGGCGCAGGTCATCAAGCACGGAAATTGACTTGTTCAGATCCGCCGAGGTTGCAACCGCGTAAAAGCTGGGCGCCGAGGCCAAGTCCAGCGCGTCGGTGTTCACCCAGATGCCAAAACGCTTGTCTTTGCGGCGCACCGTGACCGGCCCATTGGGGCCCTCGACCACCACCACAACCTCTAAAGGTTCATCCGCAGGGGCTGGGGTGTCGCGTTTCACCGCACCAAAGATCAGGATTTCAGATCCCACAAAGGTCGCGTTAATGGATACCAGATTTTGGCTCAGCCCCGCGACGACCTCTTCGGCGGCACGGGCTGGTGACAGGCAAAATGTCAGGGCGATAAGGGTGGCAAACAGGCGCAGCATCAGTGACCGCCCCCCTTGCCAATTTCATAAAGCTCAGCTGGCTGGATCAAAAGATCAAGCGCCAGTTTGCCACAGACCACCAGCACCATCAGGGCCAGCAAAATGCGCAGCTGTTCGGCCTTTAGTTTCACCCCAATGCGCGCACCAATTTGGGCACCAACAACACCGCCAATCAGCAACAGAACCGCCAGCGCCATATCCACCGTATAGTTGGTGGTGGCGTGCAAAAGCGTGGTGAAAGCGGTCACAAAGATGATCTGAAACAGCGAGGTGCCGACAACCACTTTGGTGGGCATGCCCAACAGATAGATCATCGCAGGCACCATGATAAATCCGCCGCCCACACCCATAATTGCGGCCAAAATGCCCACCAGAACCCCCACCAAAAGCGGTGGAATGACCGAAATATACAGGCCCGAGGTGCGGAACTTCATCTTAAACGGCAGGTTGTGAACCCAAGTGTGCTTGCGCCGCGTGGTGTTCACCTTGCCGCCACGGGTTTTCATAATCGCGCCCAGGCTTTCGATGAACATCAACCCGCCGATAATGCCCAAAAACAGCACGTAACACAGCTTGACCAACAGATCGACCTGACCCATCGCCTTTAGTGTGTTGAAAAGTTGCACCCCAAGCGCCGCACCAACCAGACCGCCGACCAACAGGACAAGGCCCATTTTCAGATCGACGGTTTTGCGTTTGAAATGCGCCAGAACCCCGGAAAAGGACGAGGCCACAATCTGGTTTGCTTCCGTCGCCACGGCCACTGCAGGGGGGATGCCAATGAAAAACAACAGCGGTGTCATCAAGAACCCGCCACCCACGCCAAACATGCCCGATAAGATCCCCACAATTCCGCCCAACCCAAGAAGAAGAAAGGCGTTGACCGAAACCTCGGCAATGGGGAGATAGATTTGCATCAGCAGACCGGCCCTGAAGGAATGAAGGTTATATCTTTTATTGCGATACTTTGGCGGTATTAGTCACGCGTTAAGTAGCGTCGAACCAGTATTTCCAGCTTTTTTGCGCCAAGTGGTGCCATGGATTTGGTGTGTTCGTGGCTAATCGCCTCATCCGACAGGCCTTGGCCCATGTTTGTAATGGTCGAAAATCCGGCGACCCGCAGCCCAAGGAACCGCGCGAGAATCACCTCTGGCACCGTCGACATGCCCACCGCATCCGCCCCAAGGGTGCGAATGGCGCGAATTTCGGCGGGGGTTTCAAAGCTTGGCCCAGAATACCACGCATAGACGCCGGGCTTTAGGCTGATGCTTTCCTCGGTCGCCAAAGCCGCAAACCGCGCGCGCATGTCCGCGTCATACGCGCCGCCCATCGGCACAAATCGCGCGTCAGAGGGCTCGCCAATCAGCGGGTTCAGACCCGAGAAATTGATGTGATCTTCAATCAGCATCAGCTCGCCGGGCGGGATGTCTTGGCGCAAGGATCCCGCAGCATTGGTCACAATCAACCGATCCGCGCCCAAAGCTTTCAGAACCTCAAGCGGTAGGCGCATCACATCGCCCCGGCCGCTTTCATAATAATGCGCGCGCCCGCCGAAAACGGCGACCCGCGTGCCTTCCAGCGTGCCGATCACAAGGTTGGGGTTGTGGCCCGACACGCCGGCATGGGGAAAACCGGGCAGATCGGAATAAGGGATCGCAACCCCATCCACCGCATCCGCCAGATGGCCCAGCCCCGACCCAAGGATCAGGCCAACCTCAACCGGTGTGTCGCCCGCTGCCGCACGAATTTGCGCGGCCAGCTGATCAGCGTTCTTTGACATAAGGCTGGCCCCCGGCTTTAGGTGGGATGGCCTTGCCAATAAAGCCCGCAAGGATGATCACGGTTAGGATATAAGGCAGCGCCTCCATGAACTGCGCGGGCAGGGTGATGATGCCCAGATCAATCTTGGGATAGCGAATGGCGATGGCTTGCAACAATCCAAAGAGCAGCGTTGCCCCCAGTGCTGGCACCGGTTTCCACTTGGCGAAAATCAACGCGGCAAGTGCAATGAAACCCCGCCCTGCGCTCATTTCCTTGCCAAAGCCAGAGCCCAGCCCGGTTGCCAGATAAATCCCGGCAAGACCGCAGAGCACACCCGCGATGATCATTGATGAATAGCGCAGGCGGATCACCGAAATCCCGGCTGTGTCCACGGCGGCCGGGTTTTCCCCAACAGCACGAAGACGCAGGCCAAAGCGCGTCCGGTACAGGACAAACCATGAGGCAGGCACCAACAAAAGCGCCACATACACAAGGATCGTATGGCCCGACAGAAGGTCCGAATAGATCGGCCCCAGAACCGGAATGTCCGCCACGGCTGAGGCAAACGGAAGCTCAATATTTGGGAACCGCGCAGCACCTGAAAGGCTGGGGGTGCGCCCCCCAAGCGAAAACCACGCCTCGCCAACCAGAACGGTCAGACCCGAGGCAAGAAAGTTCAGCGCCACACCGGAAATCAACTGATTGCCCTGAAAGGTGATCGAGGCGACCCCGTGGATCATTGAAAAGATCACAGACACCGCGATGCCCGCACATAAACCAATCCAGACCGATCCGGTGCTGGCGGCAATGGCCGCTGAGAAAAACGCAGACACAAGGATTTTGCCCTCAAGCCCAATGTCAAAAATCCCGGCACGTTCGGAAAATAGCCCCGCCAGACAGGCCAGCAAAAGGGGCGTTGCCAGACGCAGTGCGCTGTCTGAGATTTGCACAATCGTTAGAAAATCCATGATTATGCCTCCTTCCGTTTGGCAGCGCGGATAAACATCCGTTCCACCGGTATTCGGATCATATTATCAAGCGCGCCGGTGAAGAGGATCACAAGACCCTGGATCACCAACACAAGCTCGCGCGGGATCGACATCCACAACGCCAGCTCGCCGCCGCCTTGGTAAAGAAAACCAAACAAAAGCGCGGCCAGCAGCACCCCAAACGGGTGATTACGGCCCATCAAGGCCACAGCAATACCAATGAAGCCTGCGCCTTCGATCGAGTTGATGATCAACCGCTCGCTTTCGCCCATCGTGTTGTTGATCGACATCATGCCCGCCAGACCACCGGACAAAAGCATGGCAATCATGGTGATTTTCAGCGGTGAAATCCCGGCATACACCGACGCACTTGGGCTTTCGCCAAAGGACCGGATTTCATAGCCAATGCGCGTGCGCCACATCAGGATATAGACCAAAACACAGGCCAAAAGCGCGATCAATAATGAGATGTTCACCGGGGCGGATTTGGAAAATGCGATGCCCAATGGTTCCAGCATCTCATGAAAGGTCGGCAGGTTGGTGGTCTCAGGAAACTTGGCCGAGGCGGGATCCATCGCGCCTTTGGGGCGCAGCACATTCACCAAAAGGTAGTTCAGCAAAGAGGCGGCGATAAAGTTGAACATGATGGTGGTGATCACCACATGGCTGCCGCGTTTGGCTTGCAAATAGGCCGGAATAGCCGCCCAAGCCGCACCAAAAACCGCACCACCCAACATGGCGAAAATGATCGCTACCGACCAATGCGGAAAGGGAATGTAAAGGCACACAAGCGCCACACCAAGCCCACCAAGGGCCGCTTGCCCCTCGCCACCGATGTTAAACAGGGCGGCCTTAAAGGCGATCGACACCGCAAGGCCGGTGAAGATGAAATTGGTGGCATAATAAAGCGTATAGCCCCAGCCATAGGTCGACCCCAAAGCGCCCGACACCATCAGTTTGACCGCTTCTATCGGGTCTTGGCCAATGGCCAAAATGACCAGCATCGAAATGCCAAACGCCAGTGTCAGGTTTAAAAGTGGGATCAGCGCGATGTCTGCCCATTTTGGCATCTTCTCCATCAGACGGCCCCCTCTTTGACAGCGTTTGTGTCGTTGACCACACCTGCCATCAGCAAGCCCAGTTCTTTTTCATCCGTCTCATTGGGCAGGCGTTCGCCCATGATTTTCCCGTCAAACATCACCGCAATACGGTCGGACAGCGAAAAGATTTCCTCAAGCTCCACCGAGACCAGCAAGATCGCCTTGCCCTGATCGCGCAGGGCGACAATTTGCTGGTGGATGAACTCAATCGCGCCAATGTCGACGCCGCGCGTGGGCTGGCCGACAATCAACAGATCCGGGTTGCGCTCAATTTCGCGCGCGACGATGATTTTCTGCTGGTTGCCACCGGAAAACGACTTGGCCGCGAGCTGAGGGTTCGGCGGCCGCACATCAAAGCGGTCCATCTTGTCCTGCGCGATTTCCAACATTGCGGCGTTGTCCATCAACAGGGCGTTTTTCTGGAACTCATCCTCATGGTGATAACCAAAGGCGATGTTTTGCCACGCGGGGAATTCCATGATCAACCCGCGTGATTGGCGGTCTTCTGGCACATGGGCGATGCCGCGTTTGCGGCGGGATCGCGCATCGGAAAATTTGCCTGTCAGGTCAAGCTCTTGGCCATTTAAGCGGATCGACCCGGTGGCCTTTGCATAGCCCCCCAGCACTTCCATCAGCTCGGTTTGACCATTGCCAGACACGCCCGCGATGCCAAGGATTTCGCCCGCCCGAATGGTCAGATCAATGCCTTTCAGGCGCTCAACCCCTTGGTCATCAATGACCTGAAGGTTGGACACTTCCAGCATGTTTTCACCCACATGTGCGGGGGCTTTATCCACTTGTAACAGGACCTTACGCCCCACCATCAGCTCTGCCAGATGTTCGGGGTTGGTGTCTTTGGTCTTGACCGTGGCGGTCATCTGTCCGCGCCGCATCACCGAAACCGTGTCGGTGATTTCCATGATTTCACGCAGCTTATGTGTGATCAGGATGATCGTTTTTCCCTGTGCGCGCAGCCCTTCGAGGATGCGAAACAGGTGGTCGGCTTCCGCGGGCGTCAGCACCCCGGTCGGCTCGTCCAAAATCAAAATATCCGCCCGGCGATAGAGCGCCTTGAGGATTTCAACACGCTGCTGCATGCCCACACCTAGATCTTCGATCAGGGCATCCGGGTCCACGCGCAGTTCATATTCTTCCGCCAGCGCCTTCAGCTCTTTGCGGGCCTTGGCAAGCGAGGGGCGCAACAGCGCACCATCTTCAACCCCAAGGATCACATTTTCCAGAACCGAGAAGTTTTCGACCAGCTTAAAATGCTGGAACACCATCCCGATGCCGGCGCTGATTGCGGCCTGACTGTCAGGGATCTGTGTCTCGCGGCCGTGGATGTGAATTTCGCCCTCATCCGCTTTGTAAAAGCCATAGAGGATCGACATCAGCGTTGATTTGCCCGCGCCGTTTTCCCCGATGATCCCATGGATCGTACCGGGTTGCACCGAAATCGAGATGTCTTTGTTCGCCTGCACCGGCCCAAAGGCCTTGGAAATCCCGCACAGTTCAATTGCGGGGGCAACAGTTGCCTGCTGCCCCTTTGCGTTTTGAGGACCGGCCATGATCAGAAATCAAGAACCGGGCAAGAATCGTCGCTTGAGTAATCATGAACTTTGATTTCACCCGCGATGATCTTGGCTTTTGCCTCTTCAGCGGCCATTTTCATGTCTTCGCTGATCAACGATGCGTTGTTATCATCCATAGCATAGCCCACACCGTCTTGTGACAGGTCCAGCGCTTCAAAGCCAACTTCAAGATCCGCACCGGCGGTCATGATGTTGTAAACCGCCACGTCCACGCGTTTCAGCATCGAGGTCAGAACCTTGCCGGGGAACAGGTGGTTTTGGTTGCTGTCCACACCGATCGACAGAACACCTTCGGCGTCTGCTGCGGCCTGAAGTACACCAATGCCGGTGCCGCCAGCCGCTGCGTAAATAACATCAGCGCCTTGGGCGATTTGGGCTTTGGTCAGCTCGCCGCCGCGTACCGGGTCATTCCAAGCAGACGGCGTGGTGCCGGTCATATTGGCGATGATGGTTGCGTCAGGATTGCCGGCTTTCACACCTTGGGCATAGCCACAGGCGAACTTGCGGATAAGCGGCACGTCCATGCCACCGATGAAACCAACAGTGCCGGATTTTGATGCTTTTGCGGCCAAAAGGCCAACCAGATACGAGCCTTCGTGCTCGGAAAAGCCAACCACGTGTACGTTTGGCGCTTGTACCCAACCGTCGATGGTCACGAATTTGGTGTCAGGATAATCTGGGGCCACTTCGCCCAATGGGGTCGACATCGCAAAACCGGTGGTCACAATCGGGTTTGCGCCCGCTTCGGCAAACCGGCGCAGGGCCTGTTCGCGTTGTGCTTCGGATTGCAATTCGATCTCAAGGAATTTCCCGCCAGTCTCATCCGCCCAGCGCTTTGCGCCGCGGAAAGCTGCTTCGTTAAAAGACTTGTCGAACTTACCGCCCAGGTCGAAGATGATGGCTGGATCGGCCAAAGCGGCCCCAGCGGTCACGGCCACCGCAGCAGCGGCACCAAGGAATTTCTTCATCAGGGTCATGTGTCTCTCCCGTTTTCGTTTTCTGGGGCACACGGGGTCAAAATTTGACCAACAGGTGTGATTCCCATTTTAATGCGAGCAGATCGCTGAAAAGGATCATCGGGGATTTTGTACAGAGGGCAAGGGGCGGGTCAATCTTTTGTTATCCACAGCCCGCGAATATGCCTTATTTTTCTGGGCACTTAACCTAGGGGAAAGTGCTTTTCCATCAAAAGCGCATCCTGTTTGGACCCATCTGCGCGGGTGTAATACCCAACCCGGCGACCGGATTCGCGCCATTTTGCACCCGTATAAAGTGATAGCGCTGACATATTATCCGCCGCGACCTCTAAAAAGGCGCGGGTGGCCCCACGGGCTTGGCTGAGCTGTTCAAACTGCTGCAACAGCTGTTGCCCCAACCCGGCGCCCTGTGCGTTGGGATGCACGGCGATGGTCAAAAGTTCGCTTTCATCCACAATCACACGCCCCAGCGCAAACCCGGCTTCCCCCCCCACAACAAAAATGTGCGGCGAGGCCAAAAGGGCGGCAAATTCGTCACCGCTCCATCCGCGCGAGGATGTGAACGCGGCGCGGTGAAGGTCAGAAAGATGCCGGGGGTCCGCCATGTTCAGTCCAGAAGTATCGGCGCGGGGTCGCGAGGCGGGGCGGCGTCTGCTGCGCGGACATAAAGTGGGGCGGGGCGGGGCAGATCAGGGTCATTCATGTGCATCGCCGCTTTGCGCGCTATGGCGTGTGCCAAGGGATAAAGCGGGGCCAGCACCGGCCCCCCGGTGCGTGTGGCAATCTCATCCGCGCGGTGTCCTATTACGGGCATCTCTGCTTTGGGGTTCGGGAAAGGGATATCCTCAAACCCTGCCAGATCGGGGCCAGCGTTGCGCGCAACATCACAGTTGAAGGTCTGAGTGTAAAACATGTCCCGGCGCGCATCCAAGCTGCACATCACAGGCGCGTCCTGCCCAAAACCCATTGCCTCAAGCGTGGAAACACCCACCGCAGGCACGCCGAGCGACAGGGCCAGCCCACGGGCGGCGGCAACGGAAATGCGAATGCCGGTGAAATTGCCGGGGCCAATGCCGACGCCAATTGCATCCAGATCCTGATAGGTGACACCGCCTGCGTCCAACACCTCTTGCAACAAAGGCATCAAGCGTTCGGCCTGTCCTTTGGCCATATCTTCATGGGCGCTTGCCACGATCTGACCGTCACGCAGCAAAGCGGCCGCGCAATGCGCGGCCGATGTGTCAAACGCCAAAAGGGTCGGCTTAGGCGGCAACGGGGCGCACCTCAATCACTTCGGGGATGTAGTGTTTCAACAGGTTTTCAATGCCCATTTTCAGCGTCAATGTGGACGATGGGCAACCCGCGCAGGCGCCTTGCATGTGCAGATACACGATGCCGCGATCAAAGCCGTGAAAGGTAATGTCGCCACCATCCTGGGCCACAGCGGGGCGCACGCGGGTATCGAGCAATTCTTTGATTTGCTCAACAATTTCGCCGTCTTCGCCGGTGTGTTCCGCGTGGCCTGATGCGGGGGTTGCGTCACTGGCCATGACGGCGGCACCCGACTGGAAATGCTCCATAATCGCGCCCAGAATGGCCGGTTTCACATGATCCCAATCCACGTCATCCGATTTGGTCACGGTCACAAAATCAGCGCCAAAAAACACGCCGGTCACACCGGTCACACCAAACACACGTTGGGCCAAAGGCGAAGCGTCCGCGGCGTCTTTGGTGGGGAAATCAGCCGTGCCTGTGCCCAAGACATCCTGACCGGGCAGGAATTTCAGCGTGGCGGGGTTCGGAGTGGATTCGGTTTGAATAAACATGGCGCACCTTTTTGAGCGTATCAGGATGGCCCAGCGTGTCAGGCACATTCCCAAACGTATTCGTTGGGTTTGATATGCGCCCGAGGGGGCAAAGTGTCAAGGTTTGCGCGCTGCGACACATTCATAGAACACGTGGCGGGGGGCATAGAACACGTGGCGGGGGGCAAAGAGGGGGCAAACCGGTTGGCAGATCAGGTGATCTCTTCCAACCGGCCTTTTGACATCTCGCCGGGGACAATGGTCATAGGAACGTCCAACTGGGACGAGGCGCGCATCATTTGGGTGATGATCGGACCGGGGCCGGATTTGCCAGAGCCCGCGCCCAAAACCAGCACGCCCACCTCTGGGTCTTCGTTGATCTGTGCCATGATCTCGGTCATGACCTCGCCTTCGCGGATGACCAATTCGGGGTCCACGCCCTGCCGGTCGCGCATCCATTTGGCGAACACTTCGAAATGCACGGTGATCCGTTCGCGGGTTTCTTCGCGCATAAGGTTCCCCACACCGATCCAGTGGTTGAATTCATCTGGTGGGATGACCGACAGCACGGTGACCCCGCCACCGGTTTTCGCCGCGCGCATGGCGGCAAATCGCATGGCGTTCAGGCATTCGCGACTGTCATCCAGAATCACGAGAAACTTGCGCATTATTGTCCTCCAAACGCTGTGGCCAGAAACAGGCGTCAGTCTGCATCACGGCGCGGGTCCTGTCCATGGGTTTCGATAGGTCCAATGCGGGCCACCCGCGTGGCAAAGGCGGTCAGCACAATCGCCAGTAAAAACAGACGCACAACATGGGCCGTTGCGACAAAACTGGCGTCCGCGCCCATTGCCACGCCGACGATCACCATGGTTTCCAGACCGCCGGGGGAAAATCCGATCAACAAATCAATCAGCGGCAGGCCAGACATCCACGCCGCCGGCACCGCCGCAAGGGCCGCAAGCGATGTGGTCAAGACCACGACAACCGCGCCCGCCCACAGGTTTTTGCGCACATCCCGCCAGCGGGATCCAGAAAATCGCGTGCCAATCAGGCTGCCCATCATCACCAAAACCGTTTGGCCGATCCAAGGGGGCAGGTTGCCTTCGACCACCCCGCCCAAATGGGCAGAGGCGGCGACAATCATTGCGGCGATCAACACCGGGGCGGGCAGTTTGGCGCGGTGCAGAAGGGGGGCAAGGATCACCGCCGCCAGCACCTCGCAACCGATCAACCCCCACGGCGCCACGGCCCGTTGCAACGGCAGACCGGCGCCCAGCTCGATCCCTGACAGACGCGCGGCAAGGGGGACAAAGATGCTGATCGCCAGCACCCGAAAAGAGGCCAAAACCGCCGGGCGCGTCACCGAAATATTCAGGCTGTCAGACAGCGACACAATCAGGCTGAGGTGGCCAGGGGCCGCAGATAAAAAGGCCTCGGTCGGGGCAAACCCCATGCGCCGCACCAACAAGCGTTGGCCGATAAACGGGGTGGCGGCGGTGACAAGCGCCAAAAGCGCAAAAGCAATGGGCCAGCGCAGAATGGCGGACAGGCTGGTGGGCGTCACCATCGACCCCACCGCCAACCCCACAAAGACAAACACAATATTGCGCAAAAGGGGCGGAATGTCTGTTTTCACGCCCAGAAGGCTGGCAAACGCCACCGCAAGGGCCGGGCCCGCGAGCAGCCCCAAAGGCATATTAATGCCCCAAGCCACAGCCGCGCCCACCGCCCCAATGATCAGGGTGACAAGGGTGGCGCGCAGGTTAATTTGGCGCAGATCAAACATTCGGGCATGCCCGCACGGGGACCATCACGCCCCCCATCACCCAGACTGCGCGTCCGCCTGCGCCCAATCCCAATACATGTCGCGGATGCGGGATGTTACAGGACCGGATTTATACGGGGTGCCGTCAAATTCGGTCACCGGGGTCAGCTTGCTCATGTTGCCCGACAGGAACACCTCGTCTGCGGCGCGCACGTCATCAAAGCTCATCACCACTTCGTGCACTTTCATACCATCTGCGCGCATGTTTTCCATGTGGCGCGCGCGGGTGATGCCGGCAAGGAATGTGCCGTTGGGGATCGGGGTGAACACCTCGCCGTCGCGCACGATAAACACGTTGGAGGACGCGCTTTCCGCCACATTTCCCAAAGCATCCGCAACCAGCGCGTTGCCGTACCCTTTGGATTTCGCCTCGGCCATCATCCGCGCGTTGTTGGGGTAAAGACAGCCCGCTTTGGCGTTCACCACGGCGCTGTCCAGCGTGGGTCGGCAAAACCGCGTGGTGGTCAGCGTGGTGGTTGCTGTCGGCGGCGCCATTGGGATTTCTTCCAAACAGACCGCAAACCCGGTGGATCCTTCGCGCGGCAGGATGCCCATGTCCCCGCCATCCACGGCCCAATACATGGGGCGGATGTAAATCGCTTGGCTCGCGGAATAGGCCGACAGCCCCTCGCGCACAATCTCGACCATCGCGTCGGTGTCCACCGTTGGGGTGATCATCAGCGCCTCGGCGGATCGGTTCACCCGCGCGCAATGGGCGTCGAGATCCGGGGACAGGCCGTTCACAAACCGGGCGCCGTCAAACACCGTGGTGCCCAGCCAGCTGCCGTGATCAGCGGCGTTCATCACCGCCACATCGCCGTCATGCCATTGGCCGTTAAAATAGGTGCGGATGTTGCTGCCCGATGCCATGGGACGCTCCTTTAGTTGAAAAAACGAGGTTGAAAACGGGTGAGGCCGTGTGGTTGGGGCAACTTTAACAGCGATAGGTCAGGTGTCCAGACCTGTGCGGTATGAAACGGCGCGGTGTCTGGGCGCGGGCGTCAGCGAATCCCAATGTCCGCCAGGGCCGAAGCAATGTCTGACGGCAATTCATCATCGCCGGGCTTTTCCATGGTCAAATCGCGCGGCGAATCTTCGGGTTTCAGGTATCGCCAGCCCTGAAACGCGCGGCGCGGCTGGGCCTCGGTGCGGATCACATCAGGCGACAGAACCAGACCGCAGCGGCGAATGCCATCGTCGCCGATCACCTCATCCAGCCGGATAATCTGTTGGCGCGCAAGCACTTGCCCCTTGAAGACCCAATAAAGCGATCCGCCAGCCACAAGTTCGGCTTCGCGCTTGGGCCACATCCGGGTGACATGCATTGGCGTGGGGCGCTTGGCGGTCTGCATACGCATCGCCTGCCACGCCTCGAGATCTTCGACTCGTTCGGCCCCTACACAGAGTTTTACCAGATTCACATAGCTCATAAGGTTTACCATATATATGTGGCGGATCTGACGCGACACACTAAATGTTGATTTTTTGCGCGGAAAGTTCGTGACAGGGGGGCAGCGTTTGTTATACATGCCATCCCTGAGGATGATGGGCAAGATCCAGCTGCCGCTGATTTGCCTCTCATACACCCCGCGCGACCACCAAAAACACCACATTACGAACACCACATCCGATAGAAAAGAAAGCCTCACATGACTCGTTTTGCTGCCCCCATCGCCGAACAAATCTGGGATATGAAATACCGCCTGAAAACGGCTGAGGGCGAGGCGAAGGACAAAACAGTCGAAGACACGTGGCGCCGCATTGCGCGCTCATTGGCCGAACATGAACCGGACCGCGAAGCGGAGTTTTTTGACGCTTTAGAAGACTTCAAATACCTGCCCGCAGGCCGCATCACCGCCGGCGCTGGCACCGGCCGATCCGTGACCCTGTTCAACTGCTTTGTGATGGGCACCATTCCAGACAGCATGGCGGGTATTTTTGACATGTTGAAAGAAGCGGCGCTGACCATGCAGCAAGGCGGCGGGATCGGCTATGACTTTTCCACCATCCGCCCACGCGGCGCGGATGTGATGGGGGTTGCGGCGGACGCCTCTGGTCCGCTGTCGTTCATGGATGTGTGGGACGCGATGTGCCGGACGATTATGTCGGCAGGCTCACGGCGCGGCGCCATGATGGCGACCATGCGCTGTGACCACCCCGATATCGAAGATTTCATCACCGCCAAAGCCGATGCCGCCCGCCTGCGCATGTTCAACATGTCGGTGCTGGTCACCGATGAATTCATGCAAGCGGTGAAAGAAGACGGCAGCCTTGATCTGCAATTCGGCGGCAAAGTGTACCACACCGTTCAGGCCCGTGATCTGTGGAATAAGATCATGAAAGCCACCTATGATTACGCCGAACCCGGTGTGATTTTCATCGACCGCATCAATCAGATGAACAACCTGAATTACTGTGAACAGATTGCGGCGACCAACCCTTGCGGTGAACAGCCCCTGCCACCTTATGGCGCCTGTCTTTTGGGTTCGGTGAACCTTGCCCGTCTTGTGACCAACCCGTTTGAAAAGAATGCGGAATTGGACCCCGAGGGTCTTGATAAACTGGTGCGCACTGCCATTCGCATGATGGACAATGTGGTTGACGTGTCAAAATTCCCGCTAGAGGCCCAGCGTCAGGAAGCCCAAGCCAAGCGCCGCATTGGCCTTGGCGTAACGGGTCTGGCGGATGCACTGTTGATGCTTGGCCTGCGGTATGGTTCCGATGAGGGTGCCGCCCAGACTGAGGCCTGGATGAAGCAAATCGCCCGCGCGTCTTACTTGGCATCCGTGGATCTCGCGAAAGAAAAGGGTCCGTTCCCACTGTTCGACGCCGACGCTTATCTGAGCTCAGGCAACATGATGCAAATGGACGATGACGTGCGCGACGCAATCCGCGAACACGGCATCCGCAACGCGCTTTTGACCTCAATCGCCCCCACCGGTACCATCTCGCTTTACGCGGGCAACGTCTCATCAGGCATCGAGCCGGTGTTCGCCTATGCCTACACCCGCAAAGTGCTGCAAAAAGACGGCACCCGCACCGAAGAAGAAGTGGTGGATTACGCGGTGCAAATGTGGCGCGACAAGTTCGGCGACAAGGACCTGCCCGACTATTTCGTGAACGCGCAAACCCTTGCGCCCGCGGACCACGTGAAAATGCAAGCCGCCGCCCAGAAATGGATCGACAGCTCAATCTCAAAAACCATCAACTGCCCCGAAGACATCTCGTTCACCGAGTTCAAAGATGTCTATCTGCAAGCGTGGGAATTGGGCTGCAAAGGCTGCACCACCTATCGCCCCAACGATGTGACCGGGTCGGTTCTGTCCGTGTCGGAAGAGACCGAAAAAGCGCCAGAGATCGAAACCGGCGCCGACGTTGTCTATCTGTCCGAACCTCTGGGCCGCCCGCAATCACTGGAAGGCCACACCTATAAGGTCAAATGGCCCGACAGCGAGCACGCGATTTACATCACCATCAACGATCTTCTGATCAACGGCCACCGCCGCCCGTTTGAGGTGTTCATCAACTCCAAAAACATGGAGCATTTTGCCTGGACGGTTGCCCTGACCCGGATGATTTCTGCCGTGTTCCGGCGCGGGGGCGAAGTCAGCTTTGTGGTCGAAGAACTGAAAGCCGTGTTTGACCCGCGTGGTGGGGCCTGGATGGAAGGCAAATACATCCCGTCCATCCTGGCGGCTATCGGCGGCGTGATCGAACGACACATGGTGGCCACTGGCTTCCTTGAGGCCGAAGGCATGGCGCCCAAATCCGACCCGCAGGCCGAGATTATGGCCGTCGGCGAAGCCCCCCGCGGCCCCGCCTGCCCAAGCTGTGGCCAGTTTGACATGCGGATGATCGAAGGGTGCATGACATGTGCCTCTTGCGGCCATTCCAAATGCGGCTAATAGGCCGTCAGAATTGAAAAAAAACGGGCCGTGTCTGCAAAGATACGGCCCGTTTTGCATGGATGCGTAAGTGTGCGGCCTTTCGCATCGCGCAACCGCGAAAAGCGATGCCCTATACGTCAGTGAAAACTGAAATCAGCTTTACCCCGCGCACAGAACCTTTCGCAAAATCACCAGTGCCTGCGCCATTTCTTCGGGTGTGAAGCCGCAATATCCAAGGATCAACCCGTTGAAACCGCTTCCTTTTGTGGCAAACTCTGACAGCGGGTGTGCCGCCACGCCCAAATCTGTGGCACGGGCGGCCATTTTGCGATCGGACAGCTCTGGGTTCAGATAAAATGTCACCTGCATCCCGGCCTGATGATCCTCAAAATGACCAAATTCGGCAAAATCCTGCGCCAGACGATCCAACAGATATTTGCGCCGCTCGCCATAAATGCGCCGCACCCGGCGCAGGTGGCGATAAAATTCGCCCGATGAAATGAACTCCGCCAGTGGCGCCTGTGGCATCAAGCTTGCCTTTTGCCCAAACCGCCGCATTGTGTCGCGAAAAACGTCAATCAGCGGGTCGGGGACAATCACATATCCCAGCCGCAGCGCGCTTGAGAAGATTTTGGAAAAACTGCCGATGTAAAGCGTGCGATCAAGGTGATCAAAACCGGCCATCGCAGGAATCGGCCGCCCGGCATATCGAAACTCGCTGTCGTAATCATCCTCAATAATCCAAGCGTCATTGGATTGCGCCCAGTTGATGAACTCCAGCCGCCGATTGGGCGACATCGCCCCGCCCAGCGGGTACTGATGCGAGGGGGTTAAGACCACCAATCGCGGCGTGGTGCCCGGTGGCGGAAGGTCGGCCCCAGCCCCGGTGGCATCCAAATAAATCGGGTCCAACCCTTGCCCTTCGGCAAAGCGGCGCAGCGGCAGATAGCCGGGATTTTCCAACCCGATCCGGTCGCCTGCCTGTGCCAGACTGCGGGTGCAAATCTCAAGCGCATCGGTCGAGCCTGCGGTGATGATAATCTGATGCGGGGATGCTGTGATCCCGCGCCAGTCCGCCACATGGGCGGCGATGGCTTGGCGCAATTTGAAATGGCCAAAGGGGCTGGCGCCCTCAAGCATAGATCGCGGATCTGTCCGGCAAATTCGCGCGGTGGTTTTGGCCCATTGCTGGTGCGGAAACAGCCGCATATCGGGGCGCCCCGCTTGAAAGGGGTGTGGCGTTGGCGGCGTATTCTCTTGGATTTTAGACGTGCTCAGCCGGGGGGGCGGGGATGGTTTTTGCGCCAGCTCCACTTCGCCAATGGCACAGACCCGATAGCCCGATCCTTGCACGCTGGTCAGATACCCCTCGGCCACCAATTGGTCATAGGCGGTCACGATGGTGGACCGTGAGACCCCCAGTTCTGTCGCCATCGCGCGGGTGGCGGGCAGGCGGGTGCCTTGCGTCAGCGATCCAGAGACTGCGCGCGCGCGTATTGCCGCGCAAATCTGTTCAAACACCGGCAGTTTGCAGTCCCGGTCGATGGTAAAGGCCAGCCAAGGGATAGTCGTCTGGGTGTTCGCCATAATTGCCCCTAATTGGTCTGGTCATATGCTGCGAATTGGGATGGTACGCTGCGACCAAAGGACGGGCAAGCTGTTCGCTTACACGCGCCTCACGTCCACAAAAGTCTCATGATAACACGCACCCTCTTCGATATCGGTGCGGATGTCGGCGGGGATCAGCGCGTTCACGGTCAGCCCCGTTTGCGACGTGGCGCGCCATGTGCCTTTGGGGCTGTACAGCACGCCGGGGCGGGTGTCATCGGTCACGACCAATTGCAAGGTGACAGCCCCGCGCGCATTCCAGATCTCGACCGTGTCGCCATCAGAAAGCCCGCGCGCTTTTGCGTCTTTTGGGTGCATTTCAACCACTTCCCCCCCCTGTGACGCGGCTTGCCCCCCAAAGGTGGCATTGGTGCGTTTGGACGAACTGGGTGAGATCAGCGTGAACGGCATATCCTTGGTCACAGGATCATACCGCGGCACGCCAAAGCCAAAACGCGCCTCAAGATCGCGCGAGAACAGCTCGATTTTCCCCGATGCGGTGGCGGGCGTTACAGTGTGGCACATGATCATCGCCTCGCCATCCGGGGCGGTCATTTCTAGGGCGCGGTCCAGCGCAATCTGGCTGGGGCGCGTGCCTTTTAGCTGCGGATGCGCCCCGTCAAAGGCGTCATCCATCAGCTGAGTATCCGAGGCGGCGAAAATCGGATCGCCGTAACCAAAGCGCGCGGCCAACCTGCGAAAAATCTCTGTGTTTGCAAGGCTTTCGCCCACAGGCGGAATGACTGGGGCTGCGCGTTGCACATAGTTTTGACCGTAAGCGCCATAGACATCATCAATTTCAAACGGACCCGACGCGGGCAGGATCACGTCGCAAAACTGCATGCTGTCGGTCATCGCAATATCACAGCCCGCGATGAACAAATCCTCGCGCATCAGGGCCTTGATCAGCGTGCCTTGGTCGGGGTGGGTGGCGATGGGGTTGTGGTTGTAAATCATCATGGCCGAAATTGGCACATCCAGCGTGTCGTCCAGTAATTTCTGGGCCACATCTACGATGTTAAAGACCCGCGTGCCGGGCTTTTTCAGGTGATCCCCATGCAGGCGTGCGGTGGTTTTGGGCGCGGCGATGCCGGATTTTGCGATCACACCCGCCCCAAGCCGCCCGTGGTGGCCCATGAGTGCCGGAAGCGCCATGGCGGCGCGCAACCCAGACCCGCCAGAGCGGCCACGTTCCATCCCATTTCCGGCTGAACACGCCATGTTTTCGGCAGCACACATCATATCGGCAAGCGCATGAACCTGTGCTGCGGCCACACCGCAAACCTGTTCAATCTGCGCAATTGAAGTGCGCCGTGCCTCTTTCATATAGGCGTCAAACCCGTCGACCCACGTGTCGATAAAGGCCATGTCCAGCGCCCCGCGCCGTTCAAGCTCTGCCGCCAGCCCCATCGCCAATATGACATCGGTGCCGGGGGCGATTTGAAGGTGCAGGTCGCATTGCTTAGCGATTTTGATGCGCTTGGGGTCGATCACCACCAGTTTGGCACCCTTTGCCCGCGCGCGTTTCAAAAGCGGCGCAAGATGCAGGTTTGAGACGGTGACATTGTTGCCCCAGATCAGCACCAGATCCGAGTGCTCCACCTGTTCGGGCGGCATCCCCGGTGCGGCACCAAACAGCGATGAATAGGCCGTGCCGCGCACCGCGCCACACAGCGGCCCCCGGTTCAGCATCGTGGCCCCCATGTGATAGAAAAACCGCCGGTCCATGGACCCTGCCGCAAGTTCGCCATGCGGTCCGGCATAGTTGAAGGGCAGCACAGATTCAGGGCCGTGGGTGGCGATGGCGCGGGTGAACCCGTCGTGTACCAGATCCAGCGCCGCGTCCCAGGTGATACGCTCAAACCGCCCGGATCCGCGTGGCCCCACCCGTTTTAGCGGATGCGTCAGGCGCCCGTCCCCATGGGTGAATTCCGGGTAAGAACGCGCCACTTTGTTGCAAATTACACTGTCGGTATAAGGGTTTGCGCGTGACCCTTTCACATCAATGATGGTCCCGTCTTGCACCTTGACGCTTAGGCTGCAGGTGTCGGGGCAATCCAGCGGACAGACGCTGGGATATGTGGCCATGGGTGCGGAACCTGGGCTGATTTTTGTCATGGCGATACCTTGGGCGAACATGTGTTTCCCCCAAGGTATCGCCAAAATGGGTCAGCCGTTAAGCGCCAAAACTGGTAAAAACGACCAGACCAATTATCACTCTGCGCAGCCCGCGAAACTGTCCGCCATGCCGCGCAGCAGTTGGGTGTAAAGTTCTGGCCCAGGGACGAGTTTCGCGCCAATCGGGTCGATCACTTGCGTGCTGACATCGGTGCCTTCAAACACCGTGTCGATCAGGCCAGCGTTAAATTGCGGTTCTGCCAAAGCACAGGTGATTGCGCCCTCTTTCACCGCGTCGCGCAGGGCGGCAATACGGGCGGGGCTGGGGCGGCTGGCATCGCCCAGTGAAATGGCCCCTGCGGCTTTCAACCCAAAGCGGGCTTCGAAATATTGATAGGCATCGTGAAAGACCACAAACCGCATGTCCGCCAGCGGGGTCAGCGATTGGCGGGTGTCGGCGATCAAAGCATCCAGTCCTGCACGGGCAGATTTTGCGTTGTCCAGATAAACCTCGGCATGTTCAGGGTCGCGTTTGGCCAGCTGATCCGCAATCACCCCAAGCCACATTTGCGCATTGACTGGATCAAGCCAGACATGGGGGTCCATTGCGCCTACGTGGTCGTCGTGGTCGTGATCGCTGTGTTCGCCCTCATGATCCTCTTCGTGATCGTCATGCGCCTCGTGGTGATCCGCGTCGCCAAAGACGGCGGCGTCCCGAAACGGCAACTGCGCGGTCACGCCGCTTTGGGTCAGGGTCAAACGCGCGGCATTTGCGGCAATCGTGTCCAAAGATTTTTCCAACCACGGGGTCAAACTTGGGCCAACCCAGACCACCAAATCGGCCTCGGCCAAGGCCGCTGCCTCGGACGGGCGCATCGCATACCCATGCGGCGAGGCCCCCGGTGGCAAGATCAGATCCGGCGTGCCAACCCCCTGCATCACCTGCGCCACAAGCGCGTGGATGGGGGCGATGTCGGTGGCCACATGGGGCACGTGATCATGCGCGTGTGCTGCGGGGGGAAGGCCAACAACCAGTGGAAGCAGGGCGGGAAGAAGGCGAGCGGTGAAAAATCTGCGCAGCATATGGCGTCCTTGGGGTTGGGTGTTATTGTATAACATATCGGTGCCCTTGCTATCTGTTATACTATATCATATCAAGTCCTAAATGACCGGATCGGGATTCCAATGACCACACCCAGCGCCACACCTGCAGACCTGCCAACAGATACGATTGGGTTCGCCAAACATGACCACCACGGCTGTATCGCATCCACCGTTGAGGCGGCGGAAAGCCATTGCGCCGACAAAGGCCTGCAACTGACCCCCGTGCGCCGCCGCGTGCTGGAAATCCTGCTGAAACGCCATCAGGCGATGGGTGCCTATGACATTCTGGACGTGCTGCGCGAAGAGGGCATGGGATCACAACCCCCCGTCGCCTACCGCGCGCTGGATTTCCTTGTGACCAACGGGTTTGCCCATAAGATTGAACGCTTAAACGCCTTTGTCGCCTGCGCACATCCCTGTCAGGATCACGCGCCGATCTTTATGATCTGCAAGGAATGTAACGCCGTGGCCGAGACCCACAGCGATCTGTCGCTTGGGCGCTTGGGACAAGCCGCCGCCGATGTCGGGTTTGAAATCGAACGCATGGTGGTCGAGGTCGAAGGCCGCTGCCCCAACTGCACATCCCACCCAGCGGGCACCACCGCATGAGCCTGCTGTCGGTCACAGGCCTGTCCGCCCGCCAAGGCGGAAAACGCGTGCTGAGCGGGGTGGATTTTTCCATCGACCGGGGCGAGATTGTCACCATTGTCGGGCCAAATGGCTCGGGCAAATCCACCTTGTTGCGGGCGCTGATTGGTGCGCTGAAACCAGAGGCCGGACAGATCACCCGCGCGCAGGGGCTGCGGTTGGGATATGTGCCGCAAAAGCTGCATATCGACCCAACCTTGCCGCTGACCGTGGCGCGGTTTTTGCAACTTCCCCACCGGATGCCCGCCCAAAAGGCCCGCGATGCGCTGGCCCGTACGGGGGCGCTGGGCCTGTGGGATCAGCAAATGGCCGGCCTGTCGGGCGGGCAATTTCAACGCGTGCTTTTGGCGCGCGCTTTGCTGTGTGACCCGGATATTTTGGTGCTGGACGAGGCGACACAAGGCTTGGACCAACCGGGTTCCGCCGCATTTTACGAATTGATTGCCGATCTGCGCCGCGACCTAAACTGTGCCGTGCTGATGGTCAGCCACGAGCTTCACGTGGTGATGGCGGCGTCCGATCGGGTGCTTTGCCTCAATGGTCATGTCTGTTGCCAGGGCGCGCCGGAACATGTGGCATCAGCCCCAGAATATCGCGCGCTGTTTGGGTCTGGCACCCACGGCGCGCTGGCGCTGTATCGCCACGAACATTCGCACAGCCATGATGATATGAGCTGTGATCACGATCCCTCTAACGGCGGGCAAATGTCGCCCCCTTCAGGCGGTGCAGCATGACGATTTTTGACGGTTTTATGGTCCGCGCCGCCTTGGCCGGGGTCGGCGTGTCGCTGGCCGCGGCCCCGTTGGGCTGTTTTGTGGTCTGGCGGCGCATGGCGTTTTTTGGCGATGCCACGGCGCACGCGGCGATCCTTGGGGTAGCCCTGTCTTTGGCCTTTGATGCGCCGATCTTTGCGGGCGTGTTGATCGCAGCCCTGACCATGGGTTATGCGGTGTCGGCCTTGGGCGCGCGCGGACATGCGATGGACACAATGCTGGGGGTTTTGTCGCATTCTGCCATCGCCTTTGGTCTTGTGGCGGTGTCCTTTTTGTCCGGCGTGCGCATTGATTTGATGGCCTATCTGTTTGGCGATATTCTGGCGGTCAGCCAGGTGGATCTCTTGGTGATCTGGGGCGGGGCGCTGTTGGTTTTGGCGCTGTTGTGGTGGCGCTGGTCCGCGCTTTTGACCGCAACCTTAAACCCCGATCTGGCCTACGGCGCCGGGCTTGACCCGAAACGTGAACAACTGGTGCTGACCCTGGCTTTGGCCGTGGTTGTCGCCGTGGCGATCAAAGTGGTCGGCGCGCTGTTGATCGGGGCCTTGCTGGTCATTCCCGCCGCCGCCGCGCGCCCCTTGGCACAAACGCCAGAGCGTATGGCGGTGATCGCGGCCGGTATCGGCGCGGGGTCTGCGCTGGGCGGATTGCAACTGGCGTTTTGGATCGACACCCCAACGGGCCCAACCATTGTGTGCGTTGCTGCGGGCCTGTTTACACTGGCGACCCTGCTGGATGTGCTGTGCAAAGCCGCGCGCGCCTGAGGCAAGGACGCGGGCGCGGTGCTGGGGGCAAGCGTGGCCTGTCGGACTCACCTATTCGAAACGTATGAAAAGGTTAACGAAAGCGCTTAACAGAGCGAATCACCCGTGCTAACGTCGTGCCAAATAAAAAAACAAAATGGCAGGTATATGGGTATGAAGACGGGCTTTATCGGCACGTTTGTCATCTCGTGGGCACAAACAGAAATCGACGGTTTGGCAGGGGCTGCCAAATCTGCACTTGGGGTTGGGGCAAGCTGGCGTTGGTCAGGTGAACCGCTTCGGGTCGATGGCCCACAGGACATTCTTAAGCTACACAACGCCAGCGCCGAGGCAGACTTGCGTCGTCGCGCGGCGAAAATGGTTCATAAACTGGTCGGGGCCGCAATGGATCCTGACACCAGTGTTGACGCGGTTCAGGTCGAAGATCCGCTTTTAAACATGGGGTTTGAGGTCACAGACGGGCACAAAAGCTATACCGTCACGCTGATTGATGTTGGCCCCCACGCGCATCCACTTTTGATGTTTCTTGATGATGTGCCCCCGGCGAATGTGGATCTGTGGGTGGTGCATGCGATGCTGGAACCCAGCCATATCAACCGGCTCACGGACCAGCCCACCGGCGTGATTTGCTTTACCCCCGGCACGCGTATTCGCACCCCGGATGGTGAGGCGATGGTCGAGCATCTGCGCGAAGGCGACAGGGTGCAAACCCGCGACAATGGCGCGCAAAAAGTGCTGTGGATTGGCCAACGCCGCATCTCAGGCGCGCGCTTGTTTGCGATGCCGGACCTGCGGCCCATCCGCCTTCGGGCCGGTGCCATCACATCGGGTCAACCGGACGAAGACCTTGTGGTTTCCCCGCAGCATCAGGTGCTGATCCGTGGCGACCGCGCGCGCGAGCTGTTTAACGTGGACGAAGTGCTGGTGCGCGCCCAGGATCTGGTCGATGAACGCCGGGTGCTGATCGACACAATGGCGCGCGAGGTGACCTATTATCACGTGCTGATGGAAAATCACGAAGTGGTCTGGGCCAACGGCGTGCCCACCGAAAGCTTCCACCCGGCAAACACCTCGCTCGACACCGTCGAAGAAAGCCAACGCGCGCGTTTGTTTGAGATGTTCCCAGCGCTGGATTACGACCCGATGGCTTACGGCGATTACGCCCGCCGGTCGCTGAACCCAGCCGAAGCCGCGATTTTGCGCGGGGTCGCTTAGCGACAAAAGGCCTGCCCAAAAAAACACGCCCTCACCCGAGCAAACCGGGTGAGGGCGTTTTCATTTCGAACCCTGTTTGAAGCAGGTGTTATTTCTTTTCAAAGACAATAATCGCCTCGCCGACCCGCACGCCAAAGCGTGACACATAGGCCCGGTTCAAAAGCTTGTCTTTGGTCAACAGCCACATCCAATCGTCAAAATCCACACGCATGGTGCCTTTGCGCACCGGCAGGTCAATGCGGTAGGTCCAGTTGAACGTGTCGCCATTTTCTTGTCCCAAAGCCTGCCCGATCACGCCGGGGGCGGTGCCTGTCCAGCTGTCTTCTCCGGTCTTTTCAAGCGTCCAGATCCGTTGATCTTTCTCGCCGTCATCATAGGTAAAATCCTCAACCAAGGTCAGGATTTTTCCATCCCATGTTCCGGTGATCTCAACGTCAAACCGGCGCTGAACGCGGCCCAAAACGTCCTGAAACTGGCCGTGGGCCACGGTTTTTCCCTCAAAGAATTCCTCAAGATTAAGGGCGCGGTCCGACAAAGGCGCATCCTCAATATCCGGCACGGCGGAGCATGCCATCACAAGCGATAAGGTAAGAAGGGCGAAAAGCTTTTTCATGGGGCCGGTCCTTATTTGGGGTTACGTTTTGACACGCGAAAACGTGCCACGTGAGCGAAGGAAAAATCCGATCAAAAGCGCCAAAGCTCCAAGTGCCGAAAGACCCACAACCGGCCAATTGGCGGTTTGCACATTGGCGGCAACCACACCAGAAAGCGCCCAAAGCACCGCCAATGAGTACCCCCATTCAGCGGGGCGCAGCGATTGCACATAAAGGGCGATGACCAACACGGCGCTGATCATGCAAAACGCGGCTGTCTGGGGCGACACAATATCATATCCGCCCAACACAACGCCGGTGCCAACCCCGGTTGCGGCCGTCAACCACCCGGCATAAAGCGCCACAGGACGGCGTTGCCAGATCGGATCATCCCCATTTGCTCGCAGCATTGCCACAATGGCAAAACCGGCCATCACAAAGATCATTCCCGTTGCCATCAGGGGCGAAGCCGAGGCCGCTTTGATCCAGAACGCCCCAATGCCAAGGCTGATCAAAAGGGGCGCACGCATCGCCTGCCATTCAGGGTGCGTGGGCGCATTCAACAGCCCCCAAACCGCCCCGGCGATCAGCCACAGATAAATCAGCCCCCAGATCCCAAACGCCCAGCCCGCCGGTTGAACCGGCCAAACATCCACCTTTATCGGGAATTGTTCAGGCCGGTAGCCGGCAAAATCACTGGTCAACAGCGGCGAAAGTGCAAACACCACACTCATCACGGCGACTGCAAGTGCAAGGCGGGGCAGGGGGCGTTTCATGGCGGCTTTCCTTTTTTGATCCTGCAGGCGGGTGGATTACTGTTGGGGGTCTGCGGGGCGCATGGTGGCGACCAGTTCCGCCACCTTCAGGCCGAATTTGCGCATCTCGGATTTGTTCATGATCACGCCATTTCCGGTCAGATACAGCCAATCGGTCACATCCAAGGTGTGGCCCCCCGCCTCTTCTGGCAGCACAATCTGATAGGTCATTTTGATCGTTGACCCCGACACGGTGCCCATCGCCGTGCCCACAATGTCGTCCGCCGTGGCGGTGAAACTGTTGTCGCCAACAATGGCCAAATTCCACTTGCGGCTTTGCTGTTTGCCGTTGGAATAGGTGAAATCTTCCGTCAATGTGCCGGTGTCGCCGTCCCATTCCCCGCGCATTTTGGCCACGAAACTATTGGTCATTTTGCCAGTGGGGCCAAAGATCAACCCTTCGGACAGGATGTCGCCGGACAGATGGGTTTTCAGCGAAAATGCCGGGCTGGTGTCGGCGTAATCCGCGGGGCTTTGCGCACGAAAGCTGAAAAACACGGATTTCGTCAGCACTGTGATCACAGCGAGCAACAGGATGGCAATCAAGAGTTTCATTTTGGGCCCTCTGTGGGAAGCGCGAGGACAAGTCCAAAAGCGCCGAGTTTCAGGATGCAGGGTAGGATCGCGTAGGCGATGTTCAGGGTGGTAAGTGCGGCGGCTGTGTTGGGCACGCCGGGGGTAAAGCCGCTGTAATCCAGCACCGGCAGCACCAGAAATGCGGCAAGCGCCAGCCCAAGCTTTCCGGCAAACGACCAGATGCCAAACGCCAGTGACGCCTTTAACCCGGCCGAAGTTAAGGCCACTGAAAACATCACAGGCAAGATCACCATATCCGCGCCAAGGGCCGCCCCGGACGCCACGCAGATGACCGCAAAGCCTAACATGTTTCCGGGTGCCAAAAACGCCGCGCCGACAAAGCCCAAAATGGCCAAAGGCATGGCAATGATCAGCGTGTGCTTTGCGCCAAGGCTTTGACTGAGGCGGGTCCAAAGCGGCACGCTTAACCCCGCACTTAGGAAAAACAGGATCAACAAAGGCCCGGCCTGACCCGCAAGCCCCAGCCGATCTTCGACGAAAAACAAGAAAAGCGTTGATGTGATGGCGACCGGCAGGCTGTTCACCAAAGCCAGCACCAAAAGGCGCAGCGCGCCGGACCCAATAAGGTCAGACCAAGACAGGCGCGTGCCCAAAACGGGCGGGCGGCGCCACATCGGCAAGGTCACCAACGCGGTGATCAGCGCGAGCGCCCCCAGAAGAAACCCAAACGCCGGATACCCCTGCGCGCTTGCGCCAAAGCCAACCAAAACGGCGGGGGCAATCGCGGCGATGATCACGCCCGCCAACATGCCCCCCTCGCGAAAGCCCGCAAGGGTCATTAGGGCGCGGGGCGTGGTGTCTTTGGCCAAAGTGGCCGAGCGCCCATAGAGCAGGATCATGCCAAGGCTGTAGGCTGAAAAAAGCAGGATTAAGATGGCCGTCAGCTCTAATTCAACGGTCGCACCACTGCGCGGGGCAAACAAAAGCGGAAAGCCAATCGCCAAGCCAATCGCGGCGGTGGTCGCAAACATGGCTTGTGCGCGGGGCCAGCGATCAATGGCCCAGCCAATCGCCGGATCCTGCACCAGATCCACAAGGCGGATCGCCAACAGGATCGTGCCAATCGTGCCCAACCCAATCCCCAGATTGACCGAGGCAAAGCGCGGCAAATGGATATAAAGCGGGATGCCAGCGGCGGCCAACATCAGGGCATAAAGGCTGACACGGGGGTACAACATCATTCGCCCCTTAGCCGCCGGGTAAAGGATTTTGACCGTGTGTTGTCGCCCAGAAAGACCCCCATAAACCGGGCTGTGATGCGCGGATGGCTTAACGTGCAGCTGCGCGCCCCATTGCGCCAAAACCCAATCTGATCAGGGCCTTGGGTGATGGCAAGATAGCTGTCGCCCTTGGCCACATCGGCCAAACAGGCGTTCAGCTTGTCGCGCACGGCAAGGGGGCCACCGGTGCGTTTCAGCTCGCGCATCGTGCCTTCCACCAGATCGTTTTGGGTCAGATTGCGCAGGTACGTCAGCTCTAACCCGAAATCCGCGCCCCAGTTCAGCGGCGCGCCGCCTTTGGTGAAAAGCCGGGCGTTATAAAGCGGAAAACCAAGATACCGAAGGGTTGCCGCACCGCGCAATTCAGCCCCCGGCAGCACCGATGTCAGCGGTGATGCTGCGGTGATGCCGGGGGCCAAATTGGGCGCGATAAGGACCGCAATCAGGATCAGGATCTTACGCATGGGCCAGTTCCACCTGCACCACATTGGTGTGCCCGATGGCAAATGAGGCCGCGCAAATTTCCAGATAATATTGCCAGTTGCGATAGAATGCCTCGCCGTATCCTTGTTCATGGATCCGGTGCTTTTGATCCGCCAACCGCTCGGCCCAAATCCGACAGGTCTGGGCATAGCTTTGACCAAAGGCGAAATTGTCCTGAACCGCCAGCCCGGCGGCTTTGGCCTGATCCGCAATCACCTGATCCGACAAAAGCATACCACCGGGAAACACATATTGGCGGATATAGTCGGACGAGGTTTGATACCTGTCGAAAAAGCTGTCTTTGACGGTGATCGCCTGCAACATCACCCGGCCACCCTCGGCCAAACTGCGTTTGAGCGTGGCGAAATAGCTTGGCCAATAGCGCGTGCCCACCGCCTCGATCATCTCAATCGAGACAATATTGTCGAATTTCCCGTTGATGTCGCGGTAATCGCAAAGCTGAATATCAGCCCGACCGTCCAACCGGCATTCCGCATAACTGTGTTGATTGCGCGAGATGGTCACCCCGGTCACATCGCGCCCCCCAGCTGCGGCATGTTCAGCAAACCCACCCCAGCCACAGCCGATTTCCAGCACCCGCTCACCATTCCCAAGACGCGACAAAGCGCGGGCGTTTTTGCGGTCCTGAGCCAGGGCCAGATCGGTATCGCCCCCCTCAAACAGGCCCGAAGAATAGGTCATGCCATCGTCCAGCCACAGCCCATAAAATTCATTGCCCACATCATAATGCGAACGGATGTTTTTGCGTGACCCACGGCGGGAATTTGCGCGCAGGATGGTATCGACCAGACGGAATTTGGCTTTGTTAAAGGGGCTGGCCTGATCATAAGACCCAAGGTGGTCGCGGTTGATCATCGCAAGCGACATCAACCCCTCGACCGACGACGTGTCCCACATGCCTTGCACATAGGTTTCGCCAAGTCCCACCTGACCATGCGCGGCCATCGCAGAGACCGCCGCCCAGTCACGAATGACCATTTCAGCCTCGGGGCCTGTGGTGCCAAACTGATAGCGTTCCCCCTCGGGGGTGCGCAATGTCAGTTGGCCTTCACGCAGACGCTCGCAGGTCGACAGAAATTCCGTTTTCAGGGCTTTGTTCGTCAGTCGCAAAAGATGTTCCTTTCTTGTGAAGGGGGGCGTTGATCAGGCGCACAATGCGCATGGCGCTGGCGATCCCGTCTTCGTGAAATCCGTGGCGGTTCCAGGCCCCGGCAAACCACGTGTGGTTTTCGCCCTGCATGTCGCGGATAAGGCGCTGAGCCTTAAGGGCGGCTTTGTCGAACACCGGGTGGGCAAACTCTACCTCATCATAAATCGCGGACTGCGGGATGTCGGTGGAGGGGTTCAGCGTGACGAAAAGCGGGTCATTTTCGGGGATGTTTTGCAGCTTGTTCATCCAGTAAGTGACGCCAATATCACCGTCTTGTGACCGATACGCCCAGCTGGACCAACAGGCCTTGCGCTTGGGCATTTGGGATGTGTCAGAATGCAGCACAGCTTTGTTGGGTTGATAACGGATGGCCCCAAGGGCAGCTGTCTCTTTGTCCGAGGCCGCGTCCCCCAAGATCGCCAAAGCTTGATCCGAATGGCAGGCAAAAATTACGTCATCAAAGACCTCAGGCGGGGTGCCATCGACCGTCAGGTTTACCCCAAAAGCACCGCGGCTAATGTGGCGCACGGGCGATGCGGTGCGAAGGGTGCAACCGCGCGCTTTTAGGGCGGTTTCCAACCGGCGCACATATTCAATGCTGCCGCCTTTTACGGTCCACCACTGATGTTTGCCCGCGCCGGCCAAAAGGGCGTGATTGCGGAAAAACTGCACCAAGGATTTGGCTGGGAATTGATCCACCTCGCCCACCGGCGTTGACCAGATCGCCCCGCACATGGGCATCAGGTAATTGTCACGAAACCACGTGCCAAGGCCCAGCTCGTCCACCAGTTCTCCGATGGTTTTATCGTCATCTTTGGCGGCGGCTTCGGCGTGTTTTCCAAAGCGGATGATGTCGGCGATCATCTTGTAAAACTGCGGCCGGATTAGGTTGCTTTTCTGCGCCGTAATCGCACGCAGGCTGTTCAGCCCGTATTCCAACCAGCCATCATTGATGCTGGCGCCAAAGCTCATCTCGCTTTTGATCACGGGGACATCAAGGTCGCGAAACAGGCGGGTTAAATTGGGATAGGTGACGTAATTAAAGACGATAAATCCGGTGTCCACCGGCTGATCGCCCTTTTTGCCCGCCATCACCGTGCGCGCATGGCCGCCCAAACGCGGGGCCGCTTCAAACAAGGTCACATCGTGATAGGGTGACAGGTAAAACGCCGCGGAAAGCCCGGAAATACCCCCACCAATGATGGCGATTTTCTTGCGCGCGCCTTGGGTCTGATCGAACATTATGCCCTCGTCTTTTAATCATTATAGTTACATTACGACCGGATTTTTGCTTTGGATCACATAATACAAGAAAAACATGTAGCTGTGAGAAAAAGAGTGATCCATCCCCCCAACCCCCACGTAAAAGGTGCATCATGATTGAACATATCCAAGCCACCACCACTCACGCGCGACGCGGTTCCTTAAAGAACGCGTTCAGCTATGGCGTGGATTACGTTTTGTCTGATCTTCGCGCGGCAGGGCCACGGCTTTTGTCGCGCGACAGGTTTAACCTGTGGTCCCTTTGGGGGCGTCATCATGGCGGTGCGCGCGGTGCGGGGTCGGGTGTGAACTGGTTCAAAGATGAACTTTCCGCGCGCGGGTTTCCCGTGGAAAAGGCCCAACTTGTCCTGCTGACCCAACCCAGCTTTCTGTGGTTTCACTTTAACCCGGTCAGCTTTTGGATTGCGTTGATCGACGGAAAACCCTGCGCCTTTGTGGCCGAGGTCAACAGCACCTTTGGCCAGCGACATTGTTACTTTTGCGCGCATGATGATTTTCGCCCCATTGTGATCTCGGACAGTCTAAGTGCTGACAAACAGATGCACGTTTCGCCGTTTCAAAAGATCAGTGGGCAGTACCGGTTTAATTTTGGCATGGACAAAGATCGGATCAACATCCGGATTTTATATGAAGATGACGCCCACGGCGTTGTGGCCACCTTGTTTGGCCCGCGCCGCCCCGCCACCAACCGATCCCTGTTGTGGGCCGCGTTTCGCAGGCCAATGGGGGCGGCGCGTGTGCTGGCGCTGATCCACTGGCAAGCCGCGATCCTGTATCTGAAACGCGCGCCGTTTTTGAAAAAGCAACCGGCCCCGGCGCGCTTTATCTCGGAAAATCAGCCCGTGGATGAGGGCGATAAATGACAGAGATGTCTGGAAAAACTTATTGGCTTATTGGCGCCAGCGAAGGCTTGGGGCGCGAATTGGCAAGCCGCTTGGCTGGCGAAGGCGCGCGCCTGATCCTGTCGGCCCGCAACATCGAACGGCTGGAAAGCCTTGCGGGCACGTTGCCGGGGGCGCGCGTGCTGCCGATGGATGTCACCAACCTTGAGGACGTCCGCCAAGCCGCCGCCAACTTGGGGCCAATTGACGGCGTGATTTACAACGCCGGCGCCTATGACCCGATGCGCGCAACCGAATGGCAGGCGGACGCGGCCCTTGCGATGTTAGACGTCAATTTCACCGGCGCGATGCGCGTCTTGGGCGAAGTTGTTCCGTCCTTGGTCAAACAAGGCCACGGCGACATCACTTTGGTTGGATCTTTGGCGGGGTATCACGGCTTGCCCGCAGCCATTGGATATGGCGCCAGCAAGGCCGCTTTGGTCAGCTTGGCCGAAACCATGCGCTTTGATCTGAAAGACAGTGGTGTCGTGGTGCGGCTGGTCAATCCCGGCTTTATCAAAACACGCCTGACCCAAAAGAATGGGTTCAAAATGCCGATGCTGATGGCCCCGGAAGACGCCGCAGATCACGTGCTACGCGCGATGAAAAAGCGCCGCTTCAGAACCGATTTCCCAGCGCCGTTTTCGTGGGGCATCCGCAGTCTGAGTTTCTTGCCTGATTGGCTGATCTACCGGGGCAAATGATACAGAGGCAAATAATACGCCAACCTGATTGCACACAAAAAAAGGGCGCCAGCGAAAGATCGCGGCGCCTTTGGTTTGTTTGGGGGTGCGCCCCGTCAATCATGACGGGGCAACAATCGGATCAGTGGCAAGCAGGGCGCGTGCCGGGCAGCAAGACCTTGTCGATCACATGGATCACGCCGTTGTCGGCCATGATGTCTGCAATCACCACATTCGCCATCTCTCCGGTGCCATCGGCGATCATCACACCGTCGGATCCGGCTTTGATGCACAGACGCTCGCTGGCCAAAATCGGCTTGAAATAGGTGGACCCTGCAGGGATCATGTTCGCGGTCAGTTTGCGGTCATCCACGTGATACAGCAGCACATTGGTCAGCTGGTCTTTGTTCTCGGGCTTCAGCAGCGTTTCAACCGTGCCAGCAGGCAAGGCGGCGAAGGCGTCATTCACGGGCGCATAGACGGTAAAGGGGCCAGGGCCGGACAGTGTTTCGGCCAGACCAGCGGCAGAAACGGCGGCCACCAGCGTGGAAAATCGCTCGTCGCCCGCCGCGATTTCAACGATGTTATCGGCTTGCGCCGCAACCCCGGACAGGGTCATGGCGATGGCGGCAGCGGCAAGTTTGAATGTGGTTTTCATTGTGATGTCTCCGAGTTGTGGGGCAAAAACTGTCCCCAGTGATTGCGAGTGTGTTGGTGTCATTTTGTGTTCGTATAAGGGATACGCCCCGGCCTTGCGGATGGATCACTGGATCACGAAACCGTGATGAGATATGGTGTAAGATATTGAAAATAAAAAAGAACCACCGAAAGTTCGATGGTTCTTTTGATGCGTTTTCAAGGCCAGACTGTTCTGGCCGTTGCTGGGGGCTTGACCGCTTTAGATGCGAAAGAACGGTTGAAGCAGTCGCGGGGCAAGTGCGTTGAAGCGCAATTTGGCATCGGTGGCGGCAAGGCAAATGCAGGCGTCCCCCGGGTCGGCAATCGGTGTGTGTTCCAGATCTTCATCGCCGATCTCAAGATCGCCGACACCATACCGCCCCGTATGGTCGCTAAAGCTGCCTTGCAGCACCAAGGTCAGCTCCATCCCATTGTGGCTGTGGTCCGGCACCGCTTGGCCTGAGGGGATATAGAGCAAACGCACCGAGCCCTCGGCATTTTGCGAAATAATGTCCTGACGCACACCCATTCCCAGCGTTTTCCACCGGGGCGCGCGCCCCTTTAGGGCTTCCATAATGGGGCCGGGCAGGGGGCCTTGACGTTCATACACCGGCTCGGGCGTGAACGGCGCGTCCAGTTTGGCGAACAGATCGTCTTTTAATGAGGTGGACACAGACACGGTATCTGTATCCTCAAGCAACAGGCCGCCAACGGTCTGATGCGCCTCAAGCGCGGCCCGGCACTGTTTGCACAGCGACACATGGCTGGCGACAACAACCGCAAATGCATAGGGAAGCGTGCCAGCTGCGTAAGCCGCCAACATGGCGTCGGGGGTATGATGGGTGATGGCACTCATGTCTTGAGGTCCTTTAAGTCGTGTCTCAGCCGCTCAAGCCCCAGTCGGATGCGCGACTTGATCGTTCCAAGTGGCAGCCCGGTTTGGGTGCTGATTTCTTGATGGGTCAATTCACCAAGATAGGCTTTCTCGATGATCTCGCGCTGTTCGGGCTTTAACCCCGCCAGCGCCTTTTTCAATTGTCCCGCCTCTTGCTCCACACCCAAAATCTGGCTGGCATCCGGTTCACTTCCGGGCTCTTCCCGAAGCTCTTCTGGCATGGGGCGGTTTTCTTTGCGGGCGATGTCGATCTGACGGTTGCGGGCGATTTGATAAATCCAGGCCGAGACTTGCGCCCGGTGCGGATCAAACATCGCCGCCTTGCGCCAGATGGTCAGCATCACGTCTTGCACAATCTCTTCTGCCTGATGGCTGGAGGTGCCCGATCGCATGATGAACCCCTTAAGGCGCGGCGCGAAATGGTCGAACAAGGCGGCAAACGCAGCCCGGTCCCGGTTGTCGCGAATGGCGATCATCCAGACGGTTTGTTCGGTAAGCTCTGTGGTGGTGTTCGACACAGGTTTCCTATTCTGACAATCAGCCCTCTTAACGCGCGTCATCTTTCTGGCGGCCTTCTGATAAGGCGCCGGGGGGACACGCGCTGGGCGGTGCGGTTTATCTAAGGTCTGTGTCAACATAACCCCAATACGGTGGGTTTTGAAATATGGATCTCTTTTTTTACGAAAAAGGTGCAGAATTTTATAATCGGGTCTGGCGCAGGTTGGTCATGGCCTGTCAGAAACGGGGCTGGATCGAATATTTCGTCCCTTCACAGGGCCCACACGGGGGGCACATAACGCTGGTCACTTGTCTGAGAATGGTTATAGTTTCAAAAAAAGACCTTTTGACCCTCAGTTGGGCCGCATCAAATGGAGTTTCACGTGAAAAAATTCATCGCCACACTGTTAAGCACTGCTTTTATAACGGCCCCCGCCATGGCGCAGATGGAATACAAAGTGATTGGTGGATCCCACCAACCTGCGGCCACAAATGTCGAAAAGGCGAATATCATCGCGATCCGCTGTGAAGACGGTAATGAATACTATATTTACAGCTATTTCCGTGCGACGGGGCCGAATTATCGCGCAATTGACCCGCCCAATTGGGGAAGCCCGATCGGCGGGAAAGACTATATGACCTACGAAGATGCGGTGCATGTGGCCTGTTACACCTAATTGGTGCTGATCGCGCAACCGCGTGATAGGCGGCGGGCTTTTACGGCGATTGCGATCTTCCCTAAGGGGCGGGGCGCCAAACCCCACTTCGCCGTTGACTCCCCCATTCACCCCGCTATAAGCGCCCAGTCGGTCCCCTTGGGGGCCGCATTCATTTGGTGTTGGTGGCCCTCGCAAGAGGATGCCTGTCAAGCCCAAGAGCCCCGATCATTTTAGGGTGTGCCGTAAGGCCCCTTAACGTGTCGGACCCGGCCCGAAGGCAAGAGGACAACGCCCTTTTAATCGGCACAAGGCCCATCCGGGTTGGTTTGCACGACACGGGTTCTATCGCAATCGCGATTTCGACCCGAAAAGTGGGAACCGGTTTTCGGAAAAGTCGAAATGCCATCTATAAAGGATATCAGCTGTGACGAAACGTACCGCTGCCAAGTATAAAATTGACCGCCGCATGGGCGAAAACATCTGGGGTCGTCCTAAGTCGCCCGTAAATCGTCGTGAATATGGCCCCGGCCAGCACGGCCAGCGCCGCAAGGGCAAACTGTCGGACTTCGGTCTGCAGCTGCGCGCCAAGCAAAAGCTGAAAGGCTACTACGGCGACCTGACCGAAAAGCAATTCCGCCGCATCTATGGCGAAGCTGAGCGTGTAAAAGGCGACACCGGTGAAAACCTGATTGGTCTGCTGGAACGCCGCCTGGACGCAGTTGTGTACCGCGCCAAGCTGGTTCCAACCGTATTTGCCGCCCGTCAATTCGTGAACCACGGTCACGTGACTGTGAATGGCCAAAAAGTGAACATCCCTTCCTACCGTGTGAAAGAAGGCGATGTGATCGAAGTGCGCGAGAAATCCAAGCAAATGGCGTTGGTTCTCGAAGCCGTTGCTTTGGCCGAGCGTGACGTTCCGGATTACCTGGACGTTGACCACTCAAAACTGACCGCCACCTTCACCCGCACCCCCGGCCTGTCCGACGTGCCATACCCGGTGATGATGGAACCCAACCTGGTGGTCGAATTCTACGCGAAGAACTAAGGCGTTTTGCGGGTCTGAAAGGACAAAGCATCGGTTTTTGCGTTCAAGCCACTGGCAAAGCCAAAGGCGAGAGGCAGCGAAAACCGATCCGCTTAAACCGCAAACACCTCTCTTCGCCGATCCAGAGATTTACGAAAGGGCTGCGCAAAAGCGTGGCCCTTTTTGTTGTGGCGGGGTGTGGTGGCTGGAATGTCGGTCATGCGGGACGAACTTGCCCTCAGGAGTGATTTTCGAAAGATCTGATTTGACCCGAAGCAGGCATTGGAGAAGCACCATCTTGATGTGATTTCAACAGTATCCGAACTCTGCCAAAATATTGATGCTGAATGTGTCGACACCGTCCATGTGCATTCAACTGCAGTCAGAAACTGATCAAAGTTTGGCGTGGTCATCTCGGCCTCATCAGGTCCCAAAAATTCGCGGCGGGCAGAACTCGAATGTTTCTTCTTTGGGCCACGCTGTGATTTCTCACGACATTGCACAGCTTAACCAGATTGATCTGTCTAACACAGCGAGACGGGCCTTTCATTCCCCCTCGCGAGACCAACTCCAGCGGAGCTCTGCAGTGCAAGGCCTGACGGTAGACCAATAAGAACAGGATTTTTCCTATGGGCTTTTCATATTCAGAGCCCTGCAAAGACTGTCTCAAATGCGCTTCGGAGCATTGGCGAAGTAAATGACGCCGGCGGGGGCTGACTGAAAGCGTGCGCCTTTGAAAGTGCGTCTATCTCTTCGTGCTGGCGAAAGCGCCAGACAATACACGCTGCAAATTGCCGGTGTTTCAGGGGTCGGTCAGGGACACGGCATCTTTCGGCCAGACGCGCATGTTGTCGGTTGTTGCAGTGCATACTGTCGCATATGATTGCCTAATCTGAAAGTAATTGTCACCTTAGTTTGCGCTAGATCAATGTGGGCCCGAGTCGCCAGAGATAAACGTCGCGTATGAAACGTACTGCCGCCATAATTTTCTGCTGGGTGATCGCTGTTGGCCTTATTTTATATGGTCCATTGGGCATGGCCGCAGCTCAGGAATCTGGCGCCTCTTTTACCATGGAAATCTGTGCTGACGGTGTTTCCGAGACTGTTGTCATCAACTCTTACGGTATACCGGTTGAGCCGTCCCCCAGCAGCCACGACTGCCACGATTGTCTTGTTTGCAGCCATGCAATGGAAGTTTCGCTTCATTTGGGCAGCGCCAAAATCCACTTCGACGACCTTGTGGAAGCGGCGTCTGATCAAGCATCTTTCGATATTCTCTACACTCGAACCAAAAACATCCGTCCTAAGCCGCGTGGCCCCCCGATGGGGCACATAGCTACAGTGACCATGTCAGGTCTGATCTATGATGATCAGGCATATGATGGCCAACAAGCACACGGCGACGGGCGACCAGTTCTTAAGGACGCCAGCGCATGACGCTCTCCCGATTTCTCCCCAAAACTCTGGTCTTTGCTGCGATTTTGCTTCTGTGCGGGCTTCCCGCCGCTGCGGAAACAGTGCTCTCTAAGCTGCTGCCTGATGTTGTCGCCAGCGAGCTTGTTGAAGGGGCTGATGCTTTTGGCGAGTTTAGCGCAGACATTCCCGCAGTGCAGGTGCTCAAGAACGGCCAGCGGATAGGCTGGGCTTTTGTTACCTCTGACTTCGTCTCGACCACAGGGTATTCGGGTAAGCCCATCCACACCATGGTTGCTGTCGATGATGCTGCCAAAGTCATCGGTGTTGAGCTGGTGAAGCACTCGGAACCGATTGTTCTGATCGGCATTCCTGATTCAAAAATCAAAGCGCTGGTGAACGGCTACACGGGGCTCGATCTCGTCGCCGAAGCCGAGACGGGCGGCTCGTCGCACGAGCTTGAAATCATCTCGGGCACAACCGTGACGATCATGGTGATCGACGATTCCATCGTGCGGGCCGGCCTAAAGGTCGCCCGCGAGTTGGGGCTTGGCGGTCTCGCTGTCGAAGGGCCGGATATGGGCCCGAAATATGAAATTAACCCCGACGCCGAGGCCTCTGACGATTGGATGACGCTGGAGGGCGACGGAACCCTGCGCCGCTTGTGGCTGAACGTTGAACAAGTCAACGCCGCCTTCGCCGCGATGGACGATCCGCGGGCCGGTAAACGCGCTCTGACTGAACCGCCGCTTACAACATTTATCGAAATGAAGGCTACGCTGGTCTCGCACCCCGCCATTGCACGCTCGGTGCTGGGGGAGGCGGCCGCTAAAAACCTTGCAAACTGGCTGGATGAGGGCGACCACGCTATCGCTATTTTCGGGCGCGGCCTCTATTCGTTCAAGGGGTCCGGCTATGTGCGCGGCGGGATTTTTGACCGGATCGTGCTTATTCAGGATGACGTTTCGGTCCGGTTCCGCGACCGCATGCACAAGCGCATAAACACCATCGCCGCAGACGGCGCGCCGGACTTCAACGAATCAGACATGTTCAAAATCCCGGCCGACAGCGGCTTTGACCCGACCAAGCCGTTCCGCATCCAGCTGCTGGTGCAGCGCGATGTGGCGGCGATCGAGCGCGTCTTTACCACGTTTGATCTGGGCTATCAGCTGCCGCCGGGTTATGTCACCAAGATAGCCGCCCCGGCCCCCGCCGAGGTGCCTGCCGGTATGGCAGCGGCGGCGACTCAATCAGAGATCGACGCACAACAAGCACTTTGGAAACGTATCTGGGAAGGCAAAACAACCGAGATCATCGTGCTTGGCGTGATGCTGACTGTGCTGACGGCCATGTTTTTCTTCCAGACTTTTGCAACCGTCAACGCGCGTTGGTTCTTCTGGTTCCGCATGTCGTTTCTCACCGTTACGCTGTTTTACCTCGGCTGGTATGCCAACGCCCAGCTGTCGGTGGTTAACCTTATGGCGCTGTTCGGTTCGCTGGTGTCGGGCTTCAGCTGGCAGGCCTTCCTGCTTGATCCGCTGACCTTTATTCTTTGGTTTGCCGTCGCTGCCGCCTTGCTCTTTTGGGGCCGTGGCGCCTATTGCGGCTGGCTCTGCCCGTTTGGCGCGCTACAGGAGTTGCTCAACCGGATAGGGCGCGCCTTGCACATCCCGCAGTGGACATTGCCCTGGGGGCTACACGAGCGCCTTTGGCCGCTGAAATATATGATCTTTCTTGGCCTCTTTGGCGTTTCGCTGTCCAGCATCGAGCAGGCCGAGCGCCTCGCCGAAGTCGAGCCATTCAAGACAGCGATCATCCTTAACTTCGTGCGCGCTTGGCCGTTCATCGCCTATGTTGCCGCGCTCTTGATCGCGGGGCTGTTTGTTGAGCGGTTCTTCTGCCGCTACCTCTGCCCGCTGGGCGCAGCACTGGCCATTCCGGCGCGTCTGCGCATGTTTGACTGGCTCAAACGCTACAAGGAATGTGGCAGTCCGTGCCAGTCATGCGCCAACCAATGCCCCGTTCAGGCGATCCAGCCGACAGGTGAGATCAACCCGAACGAATGCATCAACTGCCTGCATTGTCAGGTTCTGTATCAGTCAAAAACGATTTGCCCTGTTGTTATTAAAAAAGAGAAGCGCCGTGCCAAAGACGCTACCGGGCCTGACCTGGCGCGCTATGTTGGCCATCCAAACCAACAACCCAAACCTCAGAAAACATGAAAGGAAAAACCATGTCAGAGGATAAAAGACTGCCAATTACGCGCAGAAGCCTGCTTGGCGCAACCGCAGGAGGCGCGGCTCTCGCTGGCGCATTCGGCACGCGTGCAATGATGACGGGCGGAGCCGTTGCCGGCGCTGCCACGCTTGCAAGCTCGACAAGCGCCCTCGCAGCCGGCACTGCGAGCGTAGGCCCAGGCCAGCTTGACGAATATTATGGCTTCTGGTCTTCGGGTCAGTGCGGCGAGATGCGTATTCTGGGCGTTCCGTCCATGCGCGAACTGATGCGCGTTCCAGTATTCAATATCTGCTCGGCTACAGGCTGGGGCATCACCAATGAATCCAAAAAGATCCTCACCGAGGGCCTGACAGAAAAGACGAAGGCGCACCTCGCGGCCAACGGCCAAGAGTTCCCGCCGAACGGCGACTTGCACCACCCGCACATGTCTTTCACCGAAGGCACATATGATGGCCGCTTCCTGTTCATGAACGACAAGGCCAACACCCGTGTTGCCCGTGTGCGTTGTGACGTCATGAAGTGCGACAAGATCCTCGAGATCCCCAACGCCAAGGCGATCCACGGGTTGCGCCCACAGAAGTGGCCACGCACCAACTATGTCTTCTGTAACGGCGAAGACGAAGTGCCAATGGTGAATGATGGCAAAATCCTGGACGAGCCAGAGAAGTATGTAAACTTCTACACCGCCGTAAACGCTGACGAAATGACAGTGGCATGGCAGGTTATGGTCACCGGCAACCTTGACAACACCGACTGTGACTATGAGGGCAAATACGCCTTCTCGACCTCGTATAACTCGGAAATGGGCATGACCCTCGCCGATATGACAGAGGCCGACATGGACCACGTTGTTGTGTTCAACATCAAAGAGATCGAAGCCGGCATCGCCGCCGGTGACTACATCGAACTCAACGGTGTCAAGGTGCTTGACGGACGTAAAGGGCAGAACAAAAAATACACCCGCTACATCCCGATCCCCAACAACCCGCACGGCTGCAACATGGCGCCAGACAAGATCCACCTCTGTGTTGCGGGCAAGCTCTCGCCAACTGTTTCGGTGATCGACGTGCGCAAGCTGGATGCGGTGTTCAACGAAGACGCTGACCCGCGCAGCGTTGTTGTGGCCGAGCCAGAGCTGGGCCTTGGGCCACTTCACACCGCGTTTGACGGCAAAGGCGGCGCATACACCACGCTCTTCCTCGACAGCCAAGTTGTAAAATGGAACATCGAAGACGCCATCAAGCTTTATAACGGCGAAGACGTTGACCCGATCCGCGTTAAGAAAGACGTGCACTACCAGCCGGGCCACAACTCGACAGTGATGGGCGAAACCCTTGAGGCGACGGATAAATACTATCTGACAATGAACAAGTTCTCAAAAGACCGGTTCTTGAATGTTGGCCCACTGAAGCCGGAAAACGAGCAACTCTTTGCGATTGACGGCGACGAGATGACACTGATCCACGATGGCCCGACGTTTGCCGAGCCACATGACAGTATCATCGTTGATCCAAGCAAGGTGAACCCGAAGTCTGTCTGGGATCGTAACGATCCGATGTGGGCAGATGCACGCGCTCAAGCCGAAGCTGACGGTGTTGATCTTGATGACTACCAAGACACCATCATTCGCGATGGCAACAAAGTGCGGGTCTATATGTCTAGCCAGGCACCGAACTTCGCGATCGAGAAGTTTACTGTGCAACAGGGCAACGAGGTGACTGTTTATGTGACCAACCTTGATGACATCGACGATCTGACGCACGGCTTCACCATGGGCAACCACGGCACGGCGATGGAAGTTGGCCCACAGGCAACAGCGTCGATGACCTTTGTTGCGGCAACGCCGGGCGTATTCTGGTACTATTGCCAGTGGTTCTGTCACGCGCTCCACATGGAGATGCGCGGCCGGATGTTCGTTGAACCGAAAGCCTAAATCATGCGCCACCTCCTGACATTCTTGCTGGCCGTCACGACATCTCTGCCCCTTTGGGCGGCAGAGCTGCGCGTGCCGCCCACGTCAGGGGGCCTTGCAAAAGCCATCGCCGGGGCTGCCCCCGGCGATGTGCTCACCCTTGAAGCGGGTCGCCATGGTGGCCCCGTTGTAATAGACCGCCCCCTGACACTGACCGGCGCGCATGACGCCGTCATTGATGGCTTGGGGCAAGGCACTGTCGTGACAATTGATGCGCCGGATGTGACCATAACAGGCATCACTGTCACAGGCTCGGGCCTTAATAGCGAAGACACAGATGCTGGCATCAAGATCCTGAAAAAGGCCGACCGCGCGCTTGTTGAAAACAACCGCGTTCTTGGCAATCTGCACGGGATCGATGTGCACGGCGGACACGATGCCGTGGTGCGCGGCAACACCATCGAAGGCACGCAGAACCCGCGGATGAATGACCGTGGCAACGGTATCTATGTCTGGAACTCGCCGGGTACCGTGGTTGAAAACAACACAGTGCGCTGGGGGCGTGACGGCATCTTCTCCAACACCTCACGCAATGGAACCTACCGCAACAACCTGTTTCGTGACCTGCGTTTTGCTGTGCATTACATGTATACCAACAACTCCGAGGTGTCTGGCAATGTCTCGATCGGCAACCATCTTGGCTATGCGATCATGTTTTCCAACCGCGTTGTTGTGAAAGACAATCTCAGTTTGTCCGACATCAGCCACGGCGTGATGCTCAACTTCGCCAACAACGCCGATGTCTCGGGCAACCTGGTGCGCGGCGGGGCCGACCGCTGCACATTTATCTACAATGCCCACAAGAACATCATCACTGGCAACCGTTTTGAAGGCTGCAATATCGGCGTGCACTTCACCGCCGGATCAGAACGCAACGTGCTGACAGGAAACGCCTTTATCGCCAACCGCACGCAAGTCAAATATGTCGGGACCCGCGACATTGAGTGGAGTTTCAAGGGCCGTGGTAACTACTGGTCTGATCATCCGGGTTTTGACCTTGGCGGTGACGGCATCGCCGACAGCCCCTTTCGCCCGAATGATTTGATGGATCATATTCTTTGGTCGCAACCTGCGGCTTCCTTGCTGACAGGTGCTCCCGCCGTCCAACTCGTTCGCTGGGCGCAATCCAGCTTCCCGGCAACACTTCCCGGCGGCGTGGTTGACAGCGCGCCGCTAATGGTTGCTCCAGAAGTAGCCGTCCCACAAGAATACACCGCATTGGAGGCCGAAGCCGCCGCCAACCGCAATGAAAGACAGATAGATGACTTCGACATTAACGATCTCTCATCTCACTAAGGCGTTTGGCGGGGTGAAGGCCCTGACGGATGTTTCACTGAGTGTCGCGCCTGGCGAGCGCGTGGCCTTGCTTGGGCACAACGGCGCAGGCAAATCCACTCTAATGAAAACAATACTGGGCTTGATCGCGGCGGACAGCGGGGAGATATCTGTGTGCGGCGCAGCACCCGGCGATGCGACGGCGCGCGCGCATGTGGCTTACCTGCCCGAGAATGCCGCGTTTCACTCGGCCCTTACCGGGCTTGAGCAGATCACCTACTACATGCGTTTGCGCAACGAGCCTGTGTCGGGCGCGATGGGCTTGCTGGAACGTGTCGGTCTTGCCCACGCCGCCAAGCGCCGTATTGGCACTTACTCCAAGGGCATGCGCCAGCGCGTTGGCCTTGCTCAGGCCCTGATCGGGCAACCACGCCTTCTGGTGCTTGACGAGCCAACCAGCGGGCTTGACCCCGTGTCGCGCCGCGACTTCTACGAGCTGCTTGACGGACTGGCCGCTGACGGTGCCGCGATCTTGCTGTCGAGCCATGCCTTGACAGAGGTAGAAGCGCGCACCGATCAGCTGCTTATTCTCTCTGGGGGAAAGATGGTCGCGGAAGGCACATTGCCCGAGCTTCGGCGCGAGGCCGCACTGCCTGTCTCAATACAACTTCATGTGCTCAATGGGTATGACACCGAGATCATGGCGGCTTTCCCCGATGCGATTCGCGTCAATGGCGCCTTGCACTTTACCTGCTCGCAGGACGAGAAGTTGGCCAAGCTTGCCTGCATTTCGGGATTGCAAGGAAAGATATCAGATGTCGAGGTGATCCCGCCCAGTCTGGAAGACATCTACAGCTATTTCAGCCGGAGGGACGGCCAATGATCGCGCGCATCCTAGCCACCGCAACCACAGAAATTCACATCGCACGCCGCAACCGCTGGGTGCTGATCGCCGTGCTTCTCATGGTGGTATTCTCGTTGGTGCTCTCGGCGGCCGGCTCGGCTCCAACAGGCGCGCTCGGCGCTGACCGCTTGTCTGTGGTCGTAGCCTCGCTCACATCGCTCTCTGTTTATCTCGTGCCTCTGGTCGCGCTGCTGATGTCGTTTGACGCCGTCGCAGGCGAGGTCGAGCGCGGCACGCTGCCTTTGCTGCTCACCTATCCGGTGGCCCGTTGGGAAGTTCTGGTAGGCAAACTTGTTGCGCACACGGCCATCCTGATCGTTGCAATCGCCGCCGGATACGGCGCGGCTGCGGCAGTCACCATCGTTGCTGACCCTGCCGCAACATCCGGCCTCGCAGCCCTTTGGCGGCTGACGTGGACATCTGTCTTGTTGGGCGCAACCTTTTTGGGGATAGGCTATGCTCTGTCGTCAATGGCGCGCCGTGTTTCGGGCGCGGCGGGGCTGGCGATCGGGCTTTGGCTCGGACTGGTGGTGCTCTATGATCTTGGCCTTCTCGCGGCTGTTGTTGCCGACGGCGGCGGCGCTTTCACCACCAAGGTTTTCCCACTGGCCCTGCTGGCAAACCCCGCCGACGCCTTCCGCCTGTTCAACCTGACAGCCTCACAAGCGGCTCAAGTCGCCTCGGGTGTTGGCGGCGCAGCAAATGCTATTCCGCAGTGGCAATCGCTACTTTCCGTCGCGCTCTGGCCGCTGATCTCACTTGCCCTCGCCGCATTGGCCTTCCGAAAGGTTGAGCCATGAAGCGCCTGCTGCTCACCATCGCGCTTCTGTCGCTGGCAGCCTGCAAAGAAGACATTGCGCAAGACACCTCGCCTGTGTTGCTCAGCGCCGACGCCCTTGGGCACTATTGCCAGATGAACCTGCTCGAACATGACGGCCCCAAAGGGCAAGCCCATCTGGCGGGCCTGCCCGCAGCGCCGCTATTCTTCAGTCAGGTTCGCGACGCGATCGCCTATATGCGAATGCCCGAGCAAAGCCATGCCATCCTGACAGTCTGGGTCAACGATATGGGCGCTCAGGGCGCAACATGGGCGGCACCTGGCGCTGACAACTGGATCACCGTCGAAGAGGCGTTTTATGTTGTCGGGGCGCGGGTCGTCGGCGGCATGGGCGCGCCGGAAGTTGTTCCATTTTCCGAACAAACCAAAGCCACCGAGTTTGCTGCCGAAAATGGCGGCAACGTCATGCGCTTGGCTGACATACCTGATAGTGCTGTTCTGGCCCCTGTGGCCTTGGACGGTGAAGAAACCGAGAGCGATTTTCAAGATCGCCTGCGCGCCCTTTCGCGCGAAAATGGAGAATAAAGCCATGACCACGAGACGTCGCTTCCTGGCCATCAGCGCCGCAGCTATTGCCCTTCCGCGCGCTCTGCAGGCAGATCAGATATACACTTGGCAAGGCACGGCCCTTGGTGCGCGCGCAACGCTGCGATTTGCGCACCCTGATGCTGAGGCAATTGCTGCACGTGTTGCAGCCGAGATATCGCGCCTTGAGGATATCTTCAGCCTTTATCGCTCAGACAGTGCGCTGTCACAACTCAACCGTGCTGGCATTTTGAGGATGGCACCGTTTGAATTGCTTGAATGCCTGTCACTTGTCAGTGCAGTTAATACCGCCAGTGAGGGCCGTTTTGACCCGACCATCCAACCGCTTTGGGCCGTCTATGCCGATGCGTCCGCACTTGGCGAATTGCCCAAAGAGAGCGACATTGATGCGGCTCGTGCCCTAACCGGTTGGGACAAGGTTTCGTTTGATGCTACAAGCATAACACTGCGCCCAAACATGGCGCTCACGCTCAACGGCATTGCGCAGGGCTATATCGCCGATCGCGTCGCGGACTTGCTGCAAGCCGAAGGCCTTACAAACATTTTGATCGACACCGGTGAGTTTCGGGCGCTTGGAAGCCAGCCGAATGGAAAGGCATGGCCTGTCAAGCTCGCCGCCGGAGGTGCAGTGCCGCTCGCCACGCGCGCACTGGCCACTTCTGCACCGCTGGGAACGACGTTCGACGAAGCGTCAAAAGTGGGCCACATACTTGACCCGCGCTCAGGCTTGCCGTCACAAACAAACTGGCGCGAAATCACGGTCACAGCAAAATCAGCGGCGCTCGCTGACGCTCTGTCCACAACTGCATGTCTGTTCAAGACTCGCGCCGAGATCTTAACTTGTCTATCCCGTTTCCAGAAAACCCAACTTGAAGCAAGCCACACATTGTAGAAATCACTGTCAGCTCGGCTCACGACTAATTCTGTAGAGTGTCGTGAGCCTCCGTGTAAAATAGTCGGCTTCAGGCAGTATGCAGGTTGCACTAGAATCCGTTTGATTATGTTTGCAGCGCTGGACTTCCAAGCGTAGCTAGCGGCCGCATTTTGCCCTTAGCAGTCATTGGTGCAGGCTGCAGCATCAACCACAATGGGCTCAAAGCGGACATTCAAAAACACCATTTCCTTTAGAATATGCTTGACTTAATAATTCTGTCATTCC
>CBDUJY010000023.1:0-42138 GCA_965367685.1 uncultured Planktotalea sp.
AGGAAGCCGCCCAGAACCTTGGCAGCCACGGGTTGCGCCTGTTCAAACGCATCGTATTTCCGCTGGCCATGCCCGGTTATATCGCCGGGGCCGCGCTGGTCTTTATCAAAGTATTTGACGATCTGGGCACGCCGCTGTTGCTGAACGTCAACAATATGTTGGCTCCGCAGGCATTCCTGCGCATCTCGTCGATCGGGATCAGCGATCCCATGGGCTATGTGATCTCGGTTATTCTGGTGGTGTTCTCGGTCCTGTCGCTTTGGGCATCGTTCCTGTTTATGCGCGGCAAGGATTACGCCACCGTGCAAAAAGGCGGCGGCGGGATGGCGAAACGCACCCTGAAGCCCGCCGAAAAGGTGCTGGCCTATGCTGCCGTGATCTTCATTCTGCTGTTGGTTCTGTCGCCGCATATCGGATTGCTTTTGCTGTCGTTCGGCACAATCTGGTCGTTTGCGCCACTGCCCGATGGCTTTACGTTGCAGAACTATGTGACCATGTGGGAAGGGTCCAAGACCTTTATCCTGAACACGGTGCTTTACGCGGGCATTGCCGCCACGCTGGACGTGATCATCGGCACCGCGATTGCCTATATTGTGCTGCGCACCGGGATCTTTGGACGCAAGGGCTTGGATTATCTGGCGACTGCGGCGTTGGCCGTGCCGGGGGTTGTGCTGGGCATCGGGTATCTGCGCACTTTTCACGCGATTGACGTGCCCTTCACCGGCGAACCAATGGCAAGCTGGTGGGTGATTATCGCGCTGGCGCTGATGATCCGGCGCCTGCCTTATGCTTTGCGCGCCTGTACGGCGGCCCTGCAACAGGTCAGTCACGCGCTGGAAGAAGCCGCCGAAAGCCTGGGGGCCACCAAGCGCCGGTCGATCCAGAAGATCGTGATCCCCTTGATGACCGGCGGCATTCTGGCGGGCTTTGTCACCAGCTTTGCCACCGCCGCGGTTGAATTGTCCGCCACGATCATGCTGGTCAGTTCAAACAATGACGCGCCGCTGGCATATGGCATCTATCTGTTCATGCAGACCCCGTCGGGTCGAGGTGCGGGTGCGGCCCTTGGCATCGTGGCCGTCATCGTGGTGGCCATCGGCACCATCGCATCGCAGATCATCATTGAACGCGACAAGAAACTGAAATCGTCAGGCGACGCTCACTGAGCCTTGAAGGAATATGGAAATGAAAAAAGCTGGTATCACGATCGAAAATGTCCATCTGGCCTTTGACGACACCGAGGTTCTGAAGGGCGTCAATCTGGATATTCAACCGGGCGAGTTCTTTGCCTTTCTGGGCCCGTCAGGGTCGGGAAAATCCACGCTTTTGCGCGCGATTGCCGGGTTTGGACCCACCCCAAAGGGGCGCATTTTGATTGGCGACAGGGATGTGGTTGGTTTGGACCCGTGGAAGCGCAATGTGGGCATGGTGTTCCAATCCTATGCGCTGTGGCCGCATATGTCGGTGCGCGACAATGTGGGGTTCGGGCTGAAGGAGCGCAAAATGCCTGCGGCCCAGATCAAAACCAAGGTCGATGCGGCGCTAGAACTGGTTGACCTTGCCCATCTGGCCGACCGGATGCCCAACCAACTGTCGGGCGGGCAGCAACAGCGCATCGCGCTGGCGCGTACGGTGGTGGTGGAACCTGACGTTCTGTTGTTGGATGAACCCTTGTCCAACCTTGACGCATCCCTGCGCGTTCACATGCGCCGCGAGCTTTTGCGCCTGCAGCGGCAACTTGGCCTGACCACGATTTTCGTGACCCACGACCAGGAAGAGGCCAACACCACCTGCGACCGCATGGCGGTTCTGGATGGCGGCGTGATCCAGCAAGTTGGGTCACCTTTGGAATTGTATGACCGCCCCGAAAACCTGTTCGTCGCCAATTTCCTTGGCACGGCCAACATTCTGGAAGGTCGGGTCGAAGTCGACAAAGGCGCGCGGCGGTTTGTGACCAAGACGGGCGACCAGCTGTCTTTGCCCGATGCCAGCACGGGTGAGGGGGAAAACATCGTTCTGCGGCCTCAGAATATCTCGATCAGCCGCATGCAGGCTGCGGATTCGTTGCCCGGAACGGTGCAGCACAGTGAATTTCTTGGCAGCCAGATCCGGTATCTGGTATCGGCGGGCGGCACCGAAATCGTGGTGGACCAAAGCCACCGCGCGGGCCATGACTGGATCGAAACTGGGGCCGATGTGCATCTGGTCGCAAACACAAGCAGCGCGGTGGTTTTGTAATGGGGGCCCTTCCAGAATTGATCATGCCACATGACGTTTTTCTTTTGCGTCACGGGGAAACCGAATGGAACAAAGACCACCGGGTGCAGGGGCAGAAAAACTCTGACCTGACCGAACTGGGGCGCGCGCAAGCCCGACAGCAGGCCGAGATCCTTGCCTCGATACGCCGCACACTTGGCGATCATACGCTGTGGACCAGCCCGCTGGGGCGCGCGCAGGAAACGGCGCGGTTGGCCTTTGACGGCGCGGATTTCATGACTGACGCGCGCTTGTCAGAGGTCAACTGTGGCGCGTGGGAAGGCACAACGCACGAGGACCGGTTGGCGCGTGATCCCGATATTGTTGCGGGGCTTCAGTCGGAATACGAGATGTATGTCAGCGGGCCGGGCGGCGAAGGCACGCGTGAGCTTGCCACACGCCTGCACGCATTTCTGTCCGAGCTGAAAGGCCCAGCCATCATTGTCTCACACAAGGTTGCCATTGTGGTCATGCGCGCACTTTTGACGGGGGACCCCGGTGGGCTGGATTGCAATTTGGTTCCGGCACAGGGCAGTGTCTTGCAGATATCGGGCGGAACGGTCATCCCGCACGAAAAGGGGATATAAATCGGGTCGGGATCAAAATAACCTTGGTCCCGACTTTTCATGCGTGCCTGTGGCGCCTCGTCACCCCAGAGGGGCGATGAGAAAGGCGACGCTGTTTATTGCGATATTTGGAAAATGGCGCTCTGGGGAGGATTCGAACCCCCGACCCCCTGATTCGTAGTCAGGTACTCTATCCAGCTGAGCTACCAGAGCGCGGTGAGGGGGATTTAGCGAGTTGGGCAGGGGGGCGCAAGAGCGAAATGTGAAAAACTGATAAGTTTCTGAAAACAGTCCGGCGAGGGGCGTTTTATACACCCTTTTTGACGGAAATTTTTACCTGAACACGTGCAGTCTTCGCGCCAATATCATTAGTGCCTTTTTACAACATGTCCGGTTGAACACGACATTTTGTGTGTTCCCAAGCGTTTGCGACTAGAAATTATGGCGAAATTAAGGTAGCTACATGCTTAGAGCAACAAATCGGCCAAAAAAAACAAGGTCGAAGTACATTTTGAGGTAGGCGGTAGCTATGCAGGCGATTGACTTTATCGTCCGTGACCATACTGGTTTTGTCCAGCATGGATCACTGATCTAATCCGGAATTTCCGATACTCTTAACCTTGGTGACGACGGCGCAGTGTCTTTGAACATGCGGCGGGCGGACGTGCGCGAATATCTGCGTGCGGGGGAAAACCTTGAACTTTATCTGGCAGATGGCCGGAAAATCGTACTCGACGGCTTTTTCGCCGAAAACGGTGTGCAGGAAAACAAACTGTATCTGAACGAGGACGGAACTTTGATCGAAGCGTCCTTGGATGCCAGCGGTCACGTGACATTCACCGAAGCAACCACTTGGGGCAAATGGAGCCATCTGGACGCGATGGTGTTCCCGGATAGCCCCGTTGTGGCAGAGGCCGTTGCGGTCGCGGAAGGCGAAGAAGTGACGCAGGCCTTGGGTCTGGGGCTTTTGGGCGCTGGTGGTGGTGCTGCGGCTGGGATCCTTCCGGCCGTTGGGGCCGTTGGTGTTGGTGGCGCGCTGATTGGCGGCGGCGACGGAGACAGCGGCGCAACCGTAGACAATCCAGAGACCCCCGTATCTGTTGGCGGTCCGGATGACGAAAGCATCACCATCACCGGAACCGGCACGCCGGGGTCCAGGGTCGAGGTGACAATCGGTGATAAAACCGTCACCACAACCGTTGGCGAAGACGGCACATGGGAAGCGGTCTTTACCGGCGACGACTTCCCCGGCGATGGCAGCTATGAGGTCGAAGTGACCGTGACCGACGAAGACGGCACCGTGCATGAACCGGATGCCCCTGATGTCACAATCGACACCACCCCGCCCGTTATCGGCGTGACCGGTGGCACCCAATCTGTTGGCGTGACCGTGAATGCGGACGACCACAGCGATGGTGTCGAAATTTCGGGCACCGGCGAAGCGGGCGCATCCATTGATGTTGAGATCGCCGGCACCACCCATTCGACCACCGTTGGCGAAGATGGCAGCTGGACGGTGACCTTTTCTTCGACGGAAATCGCAACGGGTGAATATGAAACCGATGTAAACATCACGTCGAAGGACAGCTTTGGGAACGCGTCTAGCGTCACCGAAACCTTGGTGGTTGATACGGTGGCCGAAGTGTCGCTGAACGGCGGGTTCGCGGGCAGTGATGATCTGATCAATATGGGCGAAGCCGCGGCCGGGATCACCCTGACAGGGACCGCCCAGCCGGGATCAACCGTTATGGTCAACTTCCACGGCACCGACATGCCTGCGACTGTGGACGTGAACGGCAACTGGTCGTTGAACGTGTCCTCATCCGGTATTCCAGAAGGCAAATACGAGGCGGCGATTTCGGTCACGGCCACGGATGCGCATGGCAACACCAAAACCATCAACAGTTCGGTTGATGTGGATACAACCGCGGGCGTGTCTTTCTCTTCCACTCCGGTGGAAGGCGACAATGTGATCAATGCGTCCGAGGCGTCAGATGGCGTGGTTCTGACCGGTCAGGCCCTTCCGGGGTCCGCCGTGTCGATCGCAATGTCCGGTGGCGGCAGCTATACCGCAACCGTTGCCGCAGATGGCAGCTGGTCGGTGAACATCCCCGCGGGCGATATTAACGCCGGTGAATATGATGTGACCTTTACCGCCACGGCCACAAGCCCCGCAGGCAATGTTGCAACCTCGACCCTGTCGTTGGATGTGGACACATTGGTTCAGCCCTTTGGTCTTGATGCCAATGCGCAGCTTGCGGACAATGTCTTGAACGGCAACGAAGTGACCGGCGGTTTGACCCTGAACGGGACAACCGAAGAGGGCGCAACGGTGCAGGTGAAAATCGGCAATGTGACCAAAAACGCCACCGTGGACAGCAGCGGCAACTGGACTGTGGACTTCTCGTCCTCGGATATTCCAGCCGGTGAATACGCAACCTTTATGACCATCACATCAACCGATCAGGCCGGGAATGTGAAGGAAATGAAGCAAGGCGTGACCGTTGATACGGTGGCCGGTGACGTGGCTTTGTCGTCGCAACCGGTTGAACTGGATGACGTGATCAACGCACAAGAAGCATCTGATGGTGTGATCATCTCGGGCACCGCGACCCCTTACATGAACGTCACTGTCACGCTGCATGGTGTGTCGAAAGTGGTGACTGCGTCAGCAAATGGCGAATGGTCTGCACCGTTCTTGTCCAGCGAAGTGGCGTCTGGCGAATATATCGCAAATGTATCGGCCTCGATCACCGATGCGCATGGCAACTCAAAATCTGTCAGCGACACGGTTGAGGTGGACACGCTTGTGACCAACTTCGCCATGACCACCGATCCGGTGGCGGGCGACAATGTGATCAACGCACAGGAACTGGCTGATGGCGTGGTGCTGTCTGGCACGGTCGAAGCCGGGTCAACGGTTCAGGTGAAAATCGGCACCAACCCTGCGCAATCCGCAACCGTGGATGCATCAGGCAATTGGACAATCACCGTGGATGCGGGTGATGTGGCCGGTGGTGAATTCCCCAGCGAAGTTGTTGTGACGGCAACGGATGCGGCGGGCAACACGGCTGACATCTCGAAAGACATCAAGATCGACACGATTGTGACGAACCTTGGGATCTCGGCGGGGGCTGTTGCGGGCGACGATGTGGTGAACGCCACTGAAATCGAGGCTGGCCTGACCTTCACCGGCACAACCGAACCGGGGTCAACTGTGATGGTTGCGCTGGATGGCGGCACGCCGGTACAGGCAACGGTTGCCGCAAATGGCGACTGGACCGTGGACTTTGCGGAAGGCCAAATCCCAACCGGCGACAAAGAAGTGACCATGACGGTGACTGCAACGGATGCCGCTGGCAACGTGGGCACGGTCAGCGACACGTTCGACGTCGACACCGTGGCCCCGGATGCGCCAGATGGGGATCTTTTGATCCTTGGCTCGCAAGGGATCAGAGGTCTGTTTGTGGACAGTGATCCGGCGGACCTGTCCCTTGATCAACTGAACCCGGATGGCTCGGTTTCTCAGGTGAACGGCTTTGATCTGAACGCGTTTAACGCAGGCGCGCTTCCGGATGGATCCAAGCTTGTGTTGACCGAAGAGGATGCCGCCGGCAACGCGACCAGCACGCTCTTTATCACCAATGACGGCGCACATAACCTTGACCTCTCGGCCGCTGGGCTAAGTGGGTACAACGTCGAAGCGATTGACCTGATTGAGGTGACCGAAGACAATTCGATCACCATCACCGAACAGCAACTTGTGGCCCTGTCGGACAACTCAAACGAGCTGACCATTCATGGCGGAAGCGGCGATACGGTGACAGCCGACGGCGCGTCCTCAACCGGGCAAACCGTGGCAATCGATGGGGCGGACTATAACGTCTATACCCTGGGTTCCGACGGCGGCACGCTGTACATCCAAGAGGATGTCAACGTCGTCACCGTTATCTAATACGAGTAAAGCAAGGCCGCGGCGCCAAACGACCGCGGCCTGCATATAACACACAAAGTCGAGGCAGTACTTTGGTTTTTGGGCGGGACATTTTTCGCGTGCCCCTGTTGGTCGCATTGGCGATCAGCTTGGCAGGCTGTATGGGCAACATCGGTGACAGGCTGGGCCAATCAAGTGGTTCGGGCGACCCCGATGTCACACGATCGGCACCGCGCAACTTTGCGCAGCCGGTTGGCAAAGAGCCATCTGAAACAATTACGAAATTGCTTGCGCGCCAAAGCGTGCTGCAACCTGACACCAGCTATGACACAGTGGCGCGCGCCACGCTTGAGGCGTCAGCCCGCCCGGCAGAAGCCGAGCTGAGGGCCGCCAAATTGCGCGCACGGGCTGCGGATAAAAACTGGCTGCCCACCTTGGGGCCGCAAGTGTCCTTGTCCAGCATGGGCGATCTGGTCGCAAGTCTGGTGATTGACCAGGTGATTTTCGACAATGGACGCAAAAAAGCGGAACGTGAATTTGCCCGCGCGGACGTCGAAGCCGCCGCTGTGAACCTGTCGATTGACACCAATGACCGCGTGTCCACGGCCCTGACCCTGTATCTGAAAGCCCAAGAAGCCCAAGAAAAGGCCGCCGCCGCAGACCGCGCGCTGGGCGCGATGCGTGAATTTGACCGCATCATGACCGCGCGCGTGGACGGTGGTGTGTCGGACATATCCGACCAAAATGTGATCCGCGCCAAACTGTCGGAACTCCGCTCAACCTATGACACCGAACTGTTGAACGCGAAAACCGCGATGGCGGAACTTAAGGCGATGTCGGCGCGGGATGTGTCTGATCTGCGCGGTGTGTCGACGATGCACGTGCAGGGCGCTGGCGTGAAACCATTGACCGTGCTGCTGGCCGAGGCCGAGCGTGACCGCGATGTGGCGCAAGCCAAAATGGACCGCGCCGGGTTGCTGCCCGGATTGGGGGCAAGCGCATCCTTAGGCAAAGACAGCACCGCCGGGCTGGTGATGACCTCTGATCAGGGTTTCGGCTTTGGCACGATGGACAATCTGGCCGCAGTTGAGGCTGCGCGTGATGGGGCGGAGCGCCGTATTGTGCAAGCGCAAGAAGACAGCCGCCGCCGTCAGGCCGCCCTGGAACAAAAGCTGGCCTCGCTTCAGGCGCGATCAGGTCAGGCCAATGATCTGGCCGGACAAGCGCGCGCCAACACGGATCTTTTTAAACGCCAGTTTGATGCGGGTCGCCGCACGGTGATGGACGTGGTTGGCGTGGTTGAAAACCTTGCGCGGCTGGAACAGGAAAACGTGGCGATCCGGTATGAAATCGCCCGCACACAGGTCGATATCGCACGGGAATACGGGGCGTTGGTCAGCGGGGACAAGATATGACCCAGCCCAAACCGCCGTCAAAGTTACCGACGACCATTACCGGCGCGCGGGTAAAACACGCGACGAAAAAGACCGCCAATTCAAATGTCACCGCCGCCGCTTCGCAGAAAAAGAAGGCTGTCCGTAAGGTTGTGAAGGTCGCCACGCCAAAGCCGGTTGTGAAAGCCGCGGTTGCAAAACCTGCCGATCCGCCCAAGACCAAAACCAGCGCATCCCCCAAGGCCAAAGGGCCAAAGCCGCGGATCAAAGTCGCAAAGCCGGTGTTGGCAAGCAGCACGAGTGCGCCAAGCAACAAGCCGTCTCAACCCGCGACATCACAACACGATCGGCTCAAAGCACGCGCCGATCTGGTGTCGGTTTATGCGGGGCTTTTGGGCAAAGAGGCCGTGTTGCATGACCTGACCGAAGCCATGCAAACCGCTTTGGCGCAGGGGCAAAAAGACAACAGCTTTGAGATGTTAGAGGCGGCGTTAACATCGCTTGGCCTTTCCACCGATACCCAGAAAAACCAGCCTTGCGCCCCGGCGACATGGCCGGGTTTGGCAATGATGAAAAACGGTCAGGCCGTTTTGGTTTTGTCACAAGAGGGCGACCAGCTTCGGGTCTATGAAGCCGGTGCCAATGGCGCAAGCATCGAGGTTGAGGTGAGTGAGTTTTCCGGGTTTTTCACCGGCACAATCCTTACCGCCGAAGCCACACTTCAGGATCTGTCCACCCGCCATGCGCCAAAGCGTATTCAGGACCATTGGTTCTGGGGGGAACTGCCTAAATTTAAACGATATTTCGCGGATGTGGCGCTGGGGTCGTTCGTGGCCAATATGCTCGCCGTGGCGGTCGCATTGTTCTCATTGCAGGTCTATGATCGGGTCATTCCGCATCAATCCACCGCCACGCTTTGGGTGCTGGCGGCGGGTGCTTTTGTCGCGATCCTGCTTGAAGCTACAATCAAGGCGGCACGCGCCAGATTGATGGATGGCGCAGGGCGCGCGATTGAACTCAACGTCCAAAAACTCCTGATGGACCGCGTGCTTGGCATGCGGTCGGACAACCGCCCAACGTCGCCCTCTGGCCTCTTTTCGGCCATGCGCGAATTTGGGTCGGTGCGCGAGTTTTTCACGGCGTCTTCAGTCGGCACGCTGACGGATATTCCGTTCATTGCCCTCTTTCTCGTTTTGGTGGCCTCGATCGCGGGCAATGTGGTCTGGGTGTTGATCGCAGGCGGGATCCTGATGGTCCTGCCGGGGTTCTTTTTGCAAAAGCGCATGATTGCCATTTCGCAAGAAACCCAAGGGGCGTCGACCAAAGCGTCCCGGTTGTTGCACGAAGCGATTTACGAGCTCGACACCATCAAATCGCAGCGCGGCGAAGACCGCGTGCGCCGCTTGTGGACCGAGCTGAACATGCTGTCTGCTGTCAAAAACAGCGAGCAACGAAAGCTGTCGTCTTGGCTGACGTTCTGGTCGCAAGGTTTACAACAAGCGACATATGTTTCCGCTGTGATCTTAGGAACTTACATGGTGTTCGCGGGCGAGTTTACCGTGGGATCAATCATCGCTGTCGGCATTCTTTCCGGTCGCACTTTGGGGCCGTTGACCCAGCTGTCCGGCACCTTGGCGCGGTGGTCAAATGTGAAATCCGCGCTTGATGGTTTGGACAGCATCGCCAACTCGGAACAGGACGAAGCACAGGGCCGCACCTATCTGCGCCGCGACACATTAAAGGGACATTTCGAAATCCGCGAGATGCGGTTTTCCTATGACGAAGACGCGCCGGGTGTTGATGTGCCCGCCGTGGCCATTGAACCGGGCCAGCGCGTTGCGATTTTGGGTGCCAATGGATCGGGCAAATCGACGTTCCTGAAACTGCTCTCGGGCCTCTATGCGCCGACCAGTGGGCGGATGATGTTGGATGGTGTGGACATGGCCCAGATCGCGCCTAAGGATTTGCGCCGAGGTGTTGGCTATCTCAGCCAAGATGTGCGCCTGTTTGCGGGCAGTTTGCGCGATAACCTGAACCTGTCGATGTTAGAACGCGAAGACGATCGGCTTCTGCAAGCTCTTGATTTTGCTGGGCTTGGCCCCTTTGTGCGCGGCCATGCCAAAGGGTTGGATCTGGAAATTCGCGACATGGGCGAGGGGCTTTCTATTGGTCAGCGTCAATCCATTGGTTGGGCGCGGATCTGGTTGCAGGACCCGAAAATTGTGCTGTTGGATGAACCCACAGCGGCGCTGGATCAGACCCTGGAACGCACGTTGGTCAGCCGCTTGGAAACTTGGCTTGCGGGGCGCACCGCAATCATCGCCACGCACCGTATGCCGATCATGGCGCTGACCGACCGGACGTTGATTTTCCAAAACGGTCGACTGGCTGTGGATGGCCCGCGTGATCAGGTCATGGCGCATCTGAAAACAGCAGGGCAGGGGGCGGTCTGATGGCATCTTTGGACGCACAATTTGAACAAGACCTAAAAGGCCCGTCGATGGTGATTTGGCTGTCTGCTTTGGCGGTAGTAGCCTTTATTATATGGGCGGCCTTCGCTTGGGTGGATGAAATTGTGCGCGGGCAGGGTACGGTGATTTCATCGTCTCGACCACAAATAATCCAAAACCTCGAAGGGGGTATTTTGGCGGAATTGATGGTGAAAGCGGGTGACATTGTGGAGCCTGGCGATGTGCTGGCGCGGCTTTATGGCACTGAATTTCAGACGTCCGTAGATGATTTTCTTGACCAAATCGCCGCCCTTGATATCCGCCGTCTGCGCCTTGAGGCCGAGCTGGAAGGGCAGTTTGATTTCATCCCACCGGAGTATTTGGCGACGCGAACGCCCGACATTGTGGCCTCGGAACGTGCGCTGCTCGCGGCCCGTCAAGGCGATTATGTCAGTCGGCGCGAAGGCGCCAAGCGGGTGTTGGATGAAACCGTGCGCGAGCTGAAGGTGCTAGAAGACCTCTATGCCGAAAAAATCGTTGCACTGATTGAGGTTACCAAGGTTCGAAAGGCACATAGTGACGCCGAAAATCGGTTCAACGAAGTGGTCACACAGACCGAACTTGACCGCGCACAAGAGTATTCGGACACGCTTAAGGAACTGGCCACGCTGAAGCAAAACCTGAAGCAAAGCCAAGACCAATTGAACCGAACCGTGCTGACCAGCCCGATGCGCGGCATCGTGAACAATATGGGCGTGACCACCATTGGCGGCGTTGTGCGCCCCGGCGAAGAGATTTTCCAGATCATCCCCTTGGACGAAGACGTGTTTGTCGAGGCGCAGATTAAGCCCGAAGACATCGCCAATGTGATGCCGGGGCAAGAGGCGACAATTAAGCTATCTGCTTATGATTACACGATTTATGGCTCTCTCAAGGGCACTGTGAACTTTATTTCTGCGGACACGTTCAAGGATGAGCGCGACCCCAATATCCCGCCGCATTACCGGGTGTCGGTGCGTGTGGATCTGACCAAACTGACCGACCGGCAAAAGGCGATCGAAATGCGTCCGGGCATGTTGGGTCAGGTCGAATTGCACACCGGCGAAAAGACCATTTTGCAGTATTTGCTCAAGCCGCTTTACAAATCCCGCGAGGCATTTCGCGAGCCATAGGACCGCATTTCGCGCGTCAATTCGTGAGGCGAAAACATTAAAGAGTTTAAAGTTTGAAAGGGCAAAACGGTAAACTCTTTACAGGTGAAAATCGCAAAAGATTAAACAGTTTAAAGGCCCAAATAGGGTAACTTTAAACTGTTTAAAGGCCCACCTCATCAGGTCAGCGCGCGCCCCAACGCGCCAAAACATCCGTCACCGATTGCGGTTCCCGCTCGTCGCCTGCGTGCGCCGATCCGGGGGTGTCTGACAGCTTTGGGGCGGCGGCGGGTTGGGTCACATCTGCGATCTGGGCAAAGCTGGCCCGTGCTTGGTTGTGCGGGTGGCTTGCGGCCTCGGCCAAGGACAGAACCGGGGCGCAACAGGCATCTGTGCCGTCCAAAAGCGCCGCCCAATCGTCGCGGGATTTTTCAAGAAATTTGGCCGCGAAAGCATCGCGTAATGTTGGCCAGCCAGCCAAATCCATTTGCGCGGGAAGACCGGCATCTGACAAACCAATCCGATCCACAAACTCGGCATAGAATTTCGCCTCAAGCGCGCCCACCGACATATGCCCGCCGCACGCACATTGATAGGTGGTGTAAAACGGCGCGCCGCCATCAAGCAGGTTTGCTTCACGTTCGTCCGCCCATATCCCGGACCCATACATCGAATAAATCATCGCCATCAGATGCGCGGTGCCGTCACTGATGGCCGCATCCACCACCTGACCTTTGCCGGTGGTCTTCGCGCCGTGAAGGGCGGCCAACATGCCCGACACCAGATACATCGCCCCGCCGCCGAAATCTCCGATCAGGTTCAAGGGTGGCACCGGATGATCGCCGCCAATAGTGTGAAGCGCGCCGGTGATGGCGATGTAATTGATGTCATGCCCCGCCGATTGCGCCAGTGGTCCGGATTGGCCCCAACCGGTCATACGCCCATACACTAATTTAGGGTTTTCAGGAAAATCATCGGGACCAAGACCCAACCGCTCCATCACACCGGGGCGCATCCCCTCGATCAGCATATCAGCGCGGCTGATCAGCTCGTGCGCCACATCTCGGTCGCCCTCAGATTTCAAATCCAGCGCCACAAACCCGCGCCCCCGGTTCAGCACGTCCACCTTTTGTGGGATCAGCGGTTTAAGGTTTGGCCGTTCAATCCGCACCACATCCGCGCCCATATCCGCAAGCCACATGGCCGCAAAGGGCGTCGGGCCAAGCCCTTGAATTTCAACAACCTTCAAGCCTGAAAGGGGGCCTTGACCTGACATCGCACGCTCCTCTTTTTTCTTGCCATAAATATCTCGGGGTTCAAGGGGCAGCGCCCCTTGCTTTGCCCCCTAGACATCAATGGAACGCGCAATGAGTTCCTTCATGATCTCATTGGTCCCACCATAAATCATCTGAACCCGCGCATCCGCATAAAGCCGCGCGATGGGGTATTCGGTCATATAACCGTAACCGCCAAACAGTTGCAGACATTCGTGCATAACCTCGTTCTGGATTTCCGACCCATAGTATTTCGCCATCGAGGCGGTGGGCGCGTCCAGCGTTCCGTCGATCAGCCGCGCGATACCGTCGTTCACAAAACTGCGCAGCACTTCGGCTTTGGTTTTGCATTCGGCGAGCTTAAAGCGGGTGTTCTGAAAATCCATCACGCGCTGACCAAAGGCTTTGCGCTCTTGGGTATAGGCCACGGTTTGTTCCAGCGCGAAATCAATGGCGCCAAGGGCTTGGATCGCGATCAAAAGCCGCTCCCACGGAAGCTGTTTCATCAGCTGATAAAACCCTTGCCCCTCTTCAGATCCCAACAGGTTGGTCAGGGGGACTTTGACGTCTTGGTAAAAAAGCTCTGAGGTGTCGTTGCCTTTCATGCCCAGTTTTTTCAGGTTTTTGCCGCGGGTGAAGCCTTCGGTCTTATCCGCCTCTACCACAATCAGCGACACGCCTTTGGACCCGGCATCGGGGTCGGTTTTACAGACCGTGATGATCAGATCAGCGGCTTGACCGTTGGTGATGAAAATCTTGGACCCGTTGATTTTATATTGGTTTCCGTCTTTTTCCGCCCGTGTGCGCACAGCCTGAAGGTCGGACCCGGTGCCGGGTTCGGTCATGGCAATCGCGCCGACAATTTCGCCCGAGGCCAGCCCCGGCAGCCAGCGTTGTTTCTGTTCTTCGGTGCCGTAAGCGGTGATGTAATGCACGACAATCGACTGGATGCCGTAGCCCCAGCCGCAATCGCCGGTGCGGGTTTGTTCATAGATGGTGATGCTCTCAAATCCCATGTCGCCGCCTGCGCCACCGTATTCCTCGGGAATGGCGCCGCCCATAATGCCAAACTCGCCTGCCTTATGCCAAAAGTCGCGGTCGACGATGCCTTGATCGACCCAACGGTCGATGTTTGGGGCCAGTTCATCGGCAAAAAAGCGGTTGGCCATTTCGGCGTACATGCGGTGTTCGTCGGTGGCCCAATGGGTGGTTTGGGTGATCAGGGTCATGGTGCGTTCTCACGTATTTTGGCTTTGGATCGACTATAACAACGCCCTTGCCGGGCACGCAGGTAACGTGGCGTTACAATATGCTGAGCGACGCGAGGGAACGCGGCTGGCAAGCACCTGTGCAATTGGGTGACAACTTGTATGGAAATTCGAATTTGCGGTGTTTGAGGATGCTTTCGCATGTGGGTTCCTGTAAGGAGGGGGGAATTTTACTTACGATGGGTTATGTCATGCGGGGGCGCGCAACTACTTCTTTGGCATTCGGGGCTATTTTGGCCGCTTTGCCGAACCTGGCCGCGGCTGAAATCAGCACGGTCACCACCTCTTACAATATCTCGGGCATGCCCGGTCTGGTGGATCTTCCTACGGCCGAAGTCGCACCCGACAGTGAATTTGTGCTGTCGTACATGCAGTATGGCCCACAAGCCCGAGGGGCGCTGACATTTCAGGTCTCGCCACGTATCACCGCGAGTTTTCGGTACACCAAGCTGGCTGATTTTGGCGGTGGCGGGGCATATGATTACTTTGACCGCAGCTTCGACGTGCGGTTCCGTCTGTTGAATGAAAGCAAATACCTGCCGGCTGTGTCCGTTGGGTTGAACGATTTTATCGGCACTGGGGTCTATTCCAGCGAATATGTTGTTGCCACCAAATCCTTTATGGAAAACCGCTTGCGGGTGACCGGTGGGATCGGTTGGGGCCGGTTGGGAAGCCGCAATCCAATTGGATCATTTGGCTCGCGCCCCGACTGGGATTATGGCGAAGGCGGCACGCTGAGTGCGGGACAATGGTTCCGCGGTGATTTCGCGCCCTTTGGTGGTGTGTCTTATAAGGTGAATGACAAGCTGACGCTCAAGGCGGAATACTCGTCCGATACCTATACGCGCGAAGCTGAGCTGGGCCTGATCGACTACAAAACCCCCTTTAACTTTGGTGTGGATTACAGACTTTCCGAGATCGCCAATGTCAGCCTGTTTTACCTGCATGGCGACACTTTGGGCGCGCAATTCTCATTGCAGGTGAACCCGCGTCGCCCCGCCGCCCGTTCGGGCGTAGAAGAGGCGCCATTGCCGGTGCGTCCACGCGCCGCTGATGGGTGGTCGCAAGACTGGGTGTCTGATCCGACCAACAAAACCGATCTGCACAAGATCCTGGCCGATGCGCTTCGCAAAGATGGGCAAGAGCTTCAGGCGATGTCTTTGACCGGAAGCGAAGTTGAGCTGCGCCTGGTCAACAACCGTTATGGCGCCCCCGCCCAGGCCGTTGGCCGCACCGCGCGCCTTTTGTCTCGGGTGATGCCATCTTCGGTTGGGACCTTCCGCGTGACTTTGGTTGATAACGGGATTCCGCTGTCGACCGTGGTGCTGAACCGGTCGGATGTGGAACAGCTTGAACATGCGGCTGCCCCGGAAATCTTTGCCCGCGCGCAAGTGGTTGAACCGCGCCGCGATGGTGACATGGTCATTACGCCCGATCTTTACCCACGATTCAGCTGGGCGCTTACCCCCTATATGGATCTCAGCTTGTTTGATCCCGGCAGCCCCGTTCGTGTGGGCGGCGGGTTAAAAGCATCAGCACAGTATAAAATCACTCCGAATGTGGTGTTGTCTGGTGCGGTGACCACAACGCTGTTTGGCAATATTGACGAGGCGACAGTGGGCGAAACCCTGCTGCCACCGGTCCGGTCCCATGCCGCCCTTTATGCAAAAGAGGGCAACCCGGCGATCGAGCATTTGACCGCCGCGTGGTACGCCCGCCCCACCAAAAACCTCTATAGCCGCGTCACCGCCGGGTATCTTGAACGTATGTTTGGCGGTGTGTCTGCCGAAGTTCTGTGGAAACCCGTGGACAGCCGCTTGGCGCTGGGGGCCGAAGTCGCCTGGGTCAAACAGCGTGATTATGACCAAATGTTCGGCTTTCAGGATTACAGCACTGTGACCGGCCACCTGTCCGCCTATTACGATTGGGGCGCGGGGTACACCACCCGCCTTCACGCTGGCAAATACCTTGCCGGCGATTGGGGCGCCACATTTGAAGTGGACCGCGAATTTGACAATGGGTGGAGCGTGGGCGCCTATGCAACCGTCACGGATGTCTCCGCCGAAGAGTTCGGCGAAGGCTCGTTCGACAAAGGCATCCGCTTTACCATTCCGCTGGAATGGGCGCTGGGCACCCCGTCCAAGAATGAAACCTTCACCAACATCCGCTCGCTGTCACGCGATGGCGGTGTGCGGCTGGATGTCGATGGCCGCCTGTATGATTGGGTCGAAGAGGGCCATGGTCACGCCTTGGCAGGCAGCTGGGGGAAATTCTGGCGATGACATATCTGACGCGTAATGCAATGCGCCGCCTTGGCGGTGTTGCCCTTGTTGTGGCCGCAGTCAGCTTGTCTGGCTGTGGGTCGGACAAGAAGCAAACCGAAATGCCCAAGCTTTGGGGCAAGCTGTTCAAAGACGTGGGCGGCGGTGTGCTGGCCAAGGTCAAGGGTGGGTCGAAATCATCCGGTGCGGCTGGGGCCAAGGGCGACCCGAACGATGTGGTGGCTGCTGCGCTTGCCGCCACGGACGGCCCGATTTCACTGGTTGTTCGTGAAACGACAGCGGCGATTTCGGCAATGACCCCTGTGGAAACCAACGGCGCTTATGTGACCTGGCAATCTGGCACCAAGCAATCGGCGGTGTTTCGACAAGGGGTGTTGACGGCGACACGTGGGTTGGGCGAAGACTTGATGTCCGCCAAGCCGGGCGCGTCCATCGCCGCCATCCGGAGCCGGAAGGCGGCACAATATCAACGCAGCTACACCCATCTGGGCGGGCTTGCGGAAACAACCGAACTGACGGTGTCTTGTTCGTTGAAGCCCCTGAAGGAAGAGGTTGTTGCGATCGGCGAGATCAACACCACGGCCCTGGCCATGACCGAAAGCTGTAAAAGCCCAATTGGTGTCAAGTTCAAGAACATCTATTGGGTGGCCGACAGCGGACGTATTGTAAAGTCGCGTCAATGGGTCAGCCAGCCGTTGGGGTATTTGGTGATCCAACCTTTGCGCTAAGCTGAACCGTTCATCCTGTTTTAAAGAGGCGGCCTTGTTGGGCGGCCTCTTTTTTTTGCATCTGCTAGAATTTGGATCAGTCGCAAAAATAAGGACCAGCCACAAAAAAACGGCGGGTCAATGACCCGCCGTTTTCCTTGCAGTCACCCCAAAAGGTGAAAGCAGATATTAGTCTTCTGAGCTGTCGTCTGCGATAACGGCGATCAGGCCGCCCAGCAGTGCAACACCCAAGAGAGCAGCAGTTGTGCCGCCGAGTGAAGAAGAAGCTTGCTCTACTTCAACCAGTACTGGCTCAACGATTGGTGTTTCAAGGGTACCAGCTACCAGTGGGGTAGCGGCGATCAGGCCAGCAGCGGCCAGAGCGATCACTTTTTTCATAGTATTACTCCATAAGTTAATTAAAGGGCCGCGCCTGCAAGACGAGCCTTCGGATCGTGTTTGCCATAAGTGATGTGTTTTTGGAAGCTTGATTTTGAAATCATGCGGTCAGATGCGAGAAGATGCCAACCCTGTGACATCAAAGCCATATATGACCGAAACAAAGCCCTCATTATCCCGCAAAAATCTGAGTCATATAGATTTTTCCGCATCTGGCGGCCTTAGAATCAATGCCAGACCCGTTGCCCAGCAGCTGAATTTTGCGATTCAGAAGGTTTTTTCGGTGTTTTGAAGAGGTCATCCAATAGGTCACCGACATCTTTGCAAGGGATGCATAACTGTGGCGCGGCACGGTGCGGCCATCCATATAAGCGATTCGACAATTGCGAATATCAACGTCTTTGGTCATCACCCCATCGACCTGATAGACATGAAAAACGCCAATGTTTTCGGCCCCAGTGCGAAACCGAACGCCGGACCCTTTCAGGCGGCCGGTCAGCGAATTGCGCCCTTTGTGGGTCAACTTGCGGGCCCGCGCCATCCATTTGCTGTGCCCATCGGCCTGCTTGCTAAGCGAGGCAACCCCCTGAAGGGCGGATCGTCCGTTTTTACAGCGCGCGTAATTGACCTCAGCCACCAAGGCTTTGTTCAAAAGCGACAGGTTTACGTTCTTCGCGGGCAGGGCTTGGTTAGCGCCGGATACGGGTTGCAGTCGGCAACCTGCCTCGGCCGAAGACAGGGATGCGACCAGTGCGATGGTCGCGGAAATGGCAAATGCTTTGATCATGGGTGCACCTCATCATGCCCGTTTGGGTTGGGGCAAGAGAGCATGAAAATGCGGCGGGGATGTGGCGGATTCCCCCCATATCTTAGGCGGTTTTCGTTGACACAAGCGATGTGATAGCGCATCCCAATATGATAAGAATTACCCCAACGAAGTGTTTCGGATTTAACTGAAATAAAGCAGATCCGGAACCTATTCAAAGACATCAAAGTTGTGGGCGTTTCGACATAAACATGTGCCGCAGGTTTATCCCGAAACGCTGTAAGAGGGCAGTGGATATGAAAATTGCAATGATCGGGACAGGCTATGTGGGTCTGGTTTCGGGGGTTTGTTTCTCTGATTTTGGCCATGAAGTCATTTGTGTGGACAAGGATCCGGCAAAAATCGACATGTTGAACCAAGGTGAGGTTCCTATTTATGAACCGGGCCTTGATGAATTGATGGCAAAGAATGTGGCGGCGGGACGGCTGACGTTTTCGCTGGATCTGGCGGATGCGGTTGCGCAGGCGGATGCGGTGTTTATCGCCGTTGGCACGCCAACCCGCCGCGGCGATGGCCACGCCGATCTGACCTATGTCTTTGCTGCTGCTGAAGAAATTGCAGCCGCGATCGAAGGCTACACCGTGGTGGTGACGAAATCGACCGTGCCTGTGGGCACCAATCGACGTGTGAAACAGATCATCCACAAAGCCCGCCCGGATCTTGAATTTGATGTGGCGTCCAATCCCGAATTTTTGCGCGAAGGGGCGGCGATTGATGACTTTATGCGCCCGGACCGCGTGGTTGTCGGGGTTCAGACGGATGCGGCATCCGAGGTGATGGCCGATATTTACCGCCCCCTCTTCTTGCGCGAATTCCCCATCGTGACCACAGATCTGGAAAGCGCCGAGATGATCAAATACGCGGCCAACGCGTTTCTGGCGACCAAGATCACCTTTGTGAACGAAATCGCCGCCCTGTGCGAACGGGTCGGCGCGGATGTGAAACAAGTGTCCAAAGGGGTCGGGCTTGACGGTCGGATCGGCAATAAATTCCTGCATGCGGGGCCGGGATATGGCGGAAGCTGTTTTCCAAAAGACACCAAAGCTTTGGCGCGGATCGGCCAGGAACACGGCCTGCCGATGCAGATCACCGAAACCGTCATCACCGTGAACGAAGAAATGAAACGGCGTATGATCGACAAGATCATGGACATGTGTGACGGCTCGGTGAACGGGAAAATCATCGCCATTTTGGGCGTGACGTTTAAGCCAAATACCGATGACATGCGGGATGCGCCCAGCCTGACCATTGTGCCAGCGTTAATTGGCAGCGGCGCCAAGGTGCGGGTGGTGGATCCGCAAGGGCGCCACGAAGGCGAAGCACTGTTGCCCGGCGCGCATTGGGCGGATGACCCCTATAAGGCTGCGCAAAACGCCGATGCGGTGGTTTTGTTGACGGAATGGAATGAATTCCGCGCCTTGGATCTAAAGCGATTGGCGAAACGGATGTCTGCCCCTCGACTGGCGGATTTGCGCAATATATACGCGTCTAAAGATGCAAAACGTGCGGGATTCGAGGCGTATACCTCGATTGGACGCAGTGGTTATGGGTATGACGGGGCCTAGGTTCCGTAAGTGGTTGGGGACAGAACGCTGACTGTAAAACGCGTATTTGATCTTGTGCTTGCGTGCACATTATTGGTGTTCATCACACCAATAATTCTGGTGTTGTATTTGATTGTCATACGCCAGGATGGCCACCCGTTTTTGTACCGTTCAATCCGCATGAAAACCCCGCGCCGCAAATTCCGCCTTTATAAGGTGCGCACCATGTCGACAGTCGCGAATCGTGACAATAAGGGGGTGACCGGCGGGCATAAATCGTCGCGGATCACGCCGCTTGGTCGCAAGCTGCGCAAAACCCGATTGGATGAGCTGCCGCAGGTTCTAAATGTGCTGAAGGGGGATATCAGCTTTGTTGGCCCCCGCCCGCCAGAGCCGCGGTATGTGCGCGCCTGTCCGGATGTCTATCGTCAGGTGCTGAAAGATCGCCCCGGCATTACCGGCCTTGCATCGGTGGTGTTTCATCGCCACGAGGAATGGATCTTGGCGCAATGCGCAAGCCCGAGTGAGACCGAAACGGTCTATATCCGCCGGTCCGTCCCGCGTAAGGCCCGGATTGATCTGATCTACCAAAAGCATAAGTCGCTTCGGATGGACCTATATGTGTTTTACCTGACAGCGGCGATGTTCATCCCGCTGCCCGGGCGCCGGGCGCGGCGGATCTATCGCCGGATGCGTTAATTGCTTTCTTTGGACGCGTAATCGTCCAGTGCAGCCTCAAGCGTCACCTGTATCTTTGGTTGCCAGGTTTGAAATGCCTTTGCATTGAACTGATGCTCTGAAACAAGCTGTATGGAATGATCGGTGATGTGGCATGAAGTTTCTGCCAAGGCAAATGACCTGCAGGCAATTGCGATATCATAGGTTGGAGAATTCAACCCATGCCAAACTTCTAACGGGATCTCGCTTGGTATGATGGTCTCTGTTGGGGTAACAAAGTCTACTTCTAGTGGATGAGGTTTCAGGTGAACGTCGTATCCACGGGATCGAAGCGTCTGAGTGATTTCCTCGTAAATGGCGGCCTTTTGGCTAGGGGTGCATATGCCTACTTCGCTAAGGGGTTGCGATAGCAAAAGGGCCGTCGGTGTTGTGCGCGTTGGCGCAAATGTTGCGCCGTTGGGTATAAATGCTTTTGCAAGGGCTTCCAGTTTTTCAGGGGCAAGGTTCTTAAAGTGATCAAGCGTTGAATGGGCCGCACCTTTTGCTGCCACTTGCGAGGGAAGGCGTTCTGGATGTGCTACTTCAATCCGGTCGACCCATCGCTCTTCACCCCAAATCTGAGCAAAGGGTGACAGGCCGAAAATTCCACGAATAAGGGCTTTATAGGGGGCCAAGGTGCGGGCATGGTAATTGTTCAATCCGCTCTCTCTGAGCACCACGAAATCGGCCAAAGCTGAGATCGGTTTGGCTGCGAAAAATCCCGAATGATACAGGTAGGCAATGTCATGGTGATGTAAGGTTGGTATCGGAGGGTGCCATCCACGCGCTGTTTGAAAGAGGTGTTGCGCGTGCAATCGGAGATTTCGTTTGAGGATGTCGGGAAGGCCCTGTGGGAGATTTGTAAATTCCCGCTGTAGCGCCTGATCGGTATCGATTAAGAGTTCCGCAGATGGATGCAGTGACTTGAGCGCGGTGATCAATTCCGGCCTTAGTGGCGCATGGTCAGCAAGATAGAAAATCGTGTCGCATCCGCCGCGCGCCATGCTTTCTGCCACCGACAAAAACAAATGGCGCGGGCTGTTACAGAGATAAATCGCTGAAGGAAGTTCGTGGTCCTGCATTGTCTCTTTATGCATTCATCAAGCCGAGGTGTCTTGGCTTATACAGCTTTCGTCGTTTAAAGCTAGATCGAATGGAACAAGTCGCTGGCGACGCCAAGCTGAATGGCATCCTCAAATTCGGGCTGCCTTAAAAAAAGCGCGTGATGAATAGGATCGAGAAATGACAATTCCTTTGGCCGTACCAAATTTAAATGGCAATGAGGCTGCGTATTTGCAGCGATGTATTGAAACAACCTTCGTATCGTCTGTTGGCGAATTCGTTAATCAGTTCGAGGGTGAAATCGCGAATGTTTCGGGGACGCAATCCGCCTGTGTGCTGTCGTCTGGGACCGTTTCATTGCAGATGGCATTGCAAGCTTTGGGTGTTGGGCAGGGTGATTTGGTCATAGTGCCAAGTTTGACGTTTATCGCAACGCCTAATGCTGTCAGCCACAGCGGCGCAGAGCCTTGGCTTTTTGACGTAATGTCAGACACTTGGATGCTGGATGCGGCCCTTGTCCGCACACGGATTGAGGCTGAAACAACGGCACACCCGTTGGGGCGCTTGCATACTGAGACAGGCAAAATCCTCAAGGTCATTATGCCGGTAATGATCATGGGGGCAGTGCCGGATTTTCAGGCCTACGTTGCAATAGCTCAGGACTTTGGGTTGAAAATCGTTGTCGATGCGGCGGCGGCGATTGGCACCACTTATAAGGGGGGGATCAAGCTTGGTGAAACGGGTGTTGATGCTGTTTGCTACTCGTTTAACGGAAATAAAACGCTGACATGTGGCGGCGGCGGTGCGGTAGCTGCAAAAGACCCTGAACTTATTGATCGTTTGAAACACCTTACGTCAACGGGGCGTGTGGGCAAAAACTATGACCACGACATCATTGCATATAATCATCGTATGACAAATGTACAGGCAGCCCTTGGATTGGCGCAAATTGAACGTTTGGGTGCGTTCTTGGAGCGAAAAAAGGAGATACGTGACCACTATGCAGATTTCTCTGAGAAACACGTAAATCTGTCACCGTTTCCCAATGCGGGGCAGGGAGAAGACGGGCATTGGTTCTCGGGGTTTTGGTATACGGCTGATGTTGATGCTGCCGTGATCCACGAGGTATCAGACAAGTTTCGCGACCATATGGTTGCTTCGGGTGTTGATCTACGTCCCTTTTGGAAACCGATTCATTTGCAAACACCCTATCTGGCGTGTTTGCGCACAGACATGCCTGTCGCTGATGATGTCTGGATCCGCCTCTTTCCATTGCCGTGCTCAACCCATCTTACAGATCAAGAGCTGAAAATGGTCACGGAAGCGGCGGCTGAGTGCTGGAGCAATCTTGGTTGAATTAGGCAACGATTTTGTGGCGCAGCATTCTTAAACTCATCATCAGGTGTTGATGATTTCTTTGTTGTTGCGCCACACCAAAAGATACCCAGCAAGTGTCATACTGGCCGATAATCCGAAAACGAATGTCAAGGAGACATAGGAGGGTTGATAAATCGCATAGACCCCATCGCGGGCTTGGCCGACGACATGTACCAGCGGGTTGAACCAAAGGTACCACTGCAAATTGGTGGGTATAGATTCAAAGTTATAGAAGATCGCTGACACAATGAAGAGCGGGCGGGTTAAGACTGACCAAACCTGTTCCCATGCAGGAAAGCGCCAAAACAAATAGCAATTCAGCGAGCCAATCCCGAAAGCCAAACTGATGGCCATGACATAGGCCAACGCCAGTTCGGGTATGTTCAGGAAAATATGTGACCGGCTGTCTGGGATAACCAGTGCAAACAAGATGCTGCTGACGGCAATATGTGTCAGTGAATTTAGAGCGACCCGCGCTAGCAGCGCATCAAAGAAGGTGACTTGTGGATAAAACAATAGCCGTTTTGAATATTTGATGGATGCTGAGGTCTTTCGTGAAATATCCATGAATGTTGTGAAGGGCAAAAAGCCGGACGCATAATAAAGCGCAAAGCTGTCGCCAAGGCCGGGAGCGCGTAGTGCAAACGAGAACACAACGGTGAGCAGCAAGATTCCGCCAACGGGTTCAGCGAAGGCCCAAAGGTAACCCGCAACAGATCGGCCATAGGTCGAAGACATCTCTCGCAACATCAAAGCAAAGACGGTTCTTAGGGTTTTTAAAGTTTGGCTGGCAGGCTGTGTTGAATCGATCATATGGAATTACAAGTTGAAACCGTTTGTCAGGATCGGATAAGTCGATACAGTGATTGAAGTGTTGCGGCGTGTTGATAGAACTATAGCTTTCGACGATAGTGCAGGCAATGTTGTCTTAAAGGCTTAGATATGAATGAAATTCAAGCTGAAAACAAAGCCCAAGCTGAGGCTGCGGGATCTGATGTGAAAAAAACTTCTGGGGCAACGCCTGAAGAAACTGGCAAACCGACACCAAAGCCCGCGGCTGCAACGAAGGCGTCTGGGGCCGTAGCAAAAAAAGCACCTGGTGCCGCGGCTAAGAAAGCACCGGGTGGTGCTGCCCCAAAAGCCCAACCTGTTCCCCCACCTCGCCCACCGGCGAATGCCGCTGTAGTAAAGCCCCGACATCGTGGCATCCTACATGCGTTTTATCTGATAGTTTTGCTTCCAGCGTTGTTGACTGCTGGCTATTTGTACTTTGTCGCGGAAGATCAATACGCCTCTTACATGGGGTTTTCGATCCGTACAGAAGAAGCGAACTCGGCAATTGATATCTTGGGCGGCATTTCGCAGCTGTCAGGTAGCAGCGGGTCAGATGCTGACATTTTGTTTGAATTCATGCAAAGCCAACGGTTGGTTCGCGCGGTTGATGGAGAGGTCGATCTTAGAAAGACCTATTTTAATGCTGATGACCCAGTGTTTGGACTTCAACCAGAAAGCTCTATTGAAGAGCTGATGACTTACTGGGACCGGGTGGTGAAAGTCTTTTATAACTCGGCGTCTGGGTTGATTGATGTGCGTGTTACGGCTTTTCGTCCAGAGGACGCTCAGCGTGTTGGGCAGTCGATTTACAATCACAGCAGTCAGATGATTAATGAGCTGTCCGCAATCGCGCGCGATGATACCACTCGGTATGCCCGAGAAGAGCTTCGTTTGGCTGAATTGCGGCTAAGCGATGCGCGAGAGGCCGTGCAAAAATTCCGGGTGCGCACCCAGATTGTTGACCCAGAATCCGATTTGCTGGGGCGCATGGGGGTTTTGAATTCCTTACAAGAGCAGTTGGCGACTGCGCAGATTGAGCAGGATTTGCTTTTGCAAACAGCGGGGAGCAATGATCCACGGTTGGATCAAGCCTCTCGCCGGGTTGTGGTTATTGAAGACCGTTTGATTGCAGAACGTCGAAAAATCAGCTTACCCGAAGATGGCCATGCAGAGGCTTATGCGGATTTGGTTGGGGAGTATGAACGCCTCGCTGTAGATCTGGAATTTGCACAAAATACATATGTTGCAGCACGAGGCGCTCTGGATTCTGCTTTGGCAGAAGCATTGAGAAAATCAAAATACCTTGCGGCTTATGTCTCGCCGACGCTCGCAGAAACCGCAGAGTATCCTAAACGCCTCGTACTGCTTGCAACAATTGTAGGCTTTTTGCTTGCAGCTTGGGCAATGGGGGGCATGATCTACTACTCGCTCCGCGACAGGCGCTGACCACACATGATCGAATTGATAAATCTTTGTAAGCATTATGATTTGCGAGGGCGCCGGACTATTGTTGCGGACAATGTATCGGCGCTGTTTCCCAGCGGCACTTCGGTTGCATTGCTGGGCCGAAATGGTGCGGGAAAGTCCAGCTTACTCAAGATGATAGCCGGGACAATGTTGCCAAGTAGTGGTGAGATTAAGGTGACGGGGTCGATGTCTTGGCCTGTTGGTTTTGCGGGATCGTTCCACATGGATCTGACGGGCGCGCAAAACGCTAGCTTCATTGCACGAGTTTATGGGGTGGATACAGATGAACTCCGCGATTATGTGCAAGATTTTGCCGAGCTCGGGCAACATTTTCATCTGCCGGTTCGCAGTTATTCTGCTGGTATGAGATCGCGTTTGGCCTTTGGTATATCTATGGGAATTAAATTTGACACCTATTTAGTTGATGAGGTGACGTCAGTTGGAGACGCCTCATTTCGCAAGAAAAGCCTGAGAGTTTTTAAGGATCGTATGCGTTCAAGTGGAGCGATTATGGTGTCACACAGTATGCCGATGATCGAAGCTACGTGTGACAGTGCTGCAATCCTGGAAGAAGGGCGGCTATCATTTTTTGATGACGTCAAAGAAGCGATTGCTGCGCATCGTGCTTTGTTGACTTGATACAACGCCAGCGATTGTAAAATTCTTATACTATTGCTGCATAGTGGCAATTTGAGTAGGGTCCGGCCAAGGCCAAACGATTTGGTGATAAACGAAAGACGCGAGGGGCATGATGCTGAGAGTAGTGGTGGCTGCGTTGGCTATAGTGGCATTGTCTGCCTGTAATTTCCCGCGTGGTGGGGCGTCCAAGCAAGAAATTTTCCGGGAAGCTAATAAGCCAGACACGGATATGGCTTTATACCACGTCGACCAGACAACAATGGATGGTATCCTTACGTGGTCTTCGGTTGGTCGAAGCCAATCAGCTCGCTGGATCTCGCACAGGCACAATGGTGCTGGCTTGGCAGTCCGCCCACATGATTTTCTTGAAATCACAATTTGGGATAGCGATGAAACATCGCTCTTTTCGTCGGCAGGTAAGAAGACGTCTCAAATTTCAACGGCGCGGGTCACAGAAGCAGGTCTTGTGTTTTTGCCATTCGTCGGGAATGTCCATGTTGCCGGCTTATCCGAAGGGGCCGCACGTAACAAAATTCAACGCAAGTTCTCAGAGCTCGCGCCATCTTCACAAGTGCAGCTGAGCGTCGTCAAAGGTGTGCAGGCTTCGGTTTCCATGGTTTCAGGGTTCGCGCGTCCTGCGGTTATCCCGATTGCTGACTCTCACTTTACCATTCTAAATGGTGTGGCTTCTGCTGGTGGTGTTCACATCAGTATTGAAAATCCCTATCTGAGATTGGTGCGCAAAGGGAAAAGTTATGCCATTTCAATGGCTGATGTGTTGGAAAACCCTGAACTAGATACTGTTTTGCAGGGTGGTGATCGCGTCTCTGTAGAACAAGATCCGCGTTATTTCCGCGTTCTTGGTGCATCAAGCAAAGAGGCTCTGTTCCACTTCAATAAGACAAGTGTCTCTGCATTGGATGCTGTTTCTGTTGCTGGAGGCTTTTCAGAACGTCAGGCCGACCCCAAAGGCGTCATGGTCTTGCGGGAATTCCCTGAAAATGCGGTTCGACTGGATGGTTCTGGGCCTTCAAATAAACGTGTCGTCTTTGCGTTTGACCTCACCTCCGCCGACGGATTGTTCAGTGCCGGTGAATTTAATCTTGAAACCAAAGACACAATCCTCGTTTCAGAGAGTAAAATTGCGTCTCAGAGTGCGGCTTTGCTTGTTTTGGCGCGGTTGTTGGGTGTGGCGACTGACATCGATAGCTTGCTAAAATAAGGACGATATCTTCGGGTGCGGGCCGTAACCAACGGACCCCACCCGTAAGAGACAAAGCATTCCCTTCCTCGCGTTCGTCACAAGTAATGCAAGACCGCTGTTCTGATGGAACAACTAAGGCACACCCAGTGTTACGCTCTCGTTCTTCAGGCGCACTTGCATTTTTTCCGAATGATAGCACGGCGCCGTGAGTTTCAAGCCTAGATACAACTCTCCTCTAAAACTTGACCCCGTTCCCCACGCGTCCTAGGCATAGGAAACCGAAGGAGCTTACGATGCGCGACACCGCCCACGCCTTGATTGTCATTGATGTTCAAAACGATTTTTGCCCCGGTGGTGCGCTGGCTGTGGCCGAAGGTGACGCCATCATTGCACCAATCAACGCCGCCTTGGCCGACTATCCGGTCAAAGTGTTCACCCAAGATTGGCACCCCGCTGGGCACAGCTCGTTCGCCACATCCCACGCCGGTAAAGCCCCGTTTGAGACCACCGAAATGCCTTACGGCACACAGGTTCTTTGGCCGGATCATTGCGTGCAAGGATCAGATGGCGCCGCATTTCATCCCGATCTGAACACCACGCCCGCCGATCTTGTGATCCGCAAAGGGTTTCGCCCCCAGATCGACAGCTATTCCGCATTTTTCGAAAACGACCGCAGCACACCCACCGGGCTTGAGGGGTATTTGCGCACAAGGGGCGTCACCCATCTGACCCTTGTGGGCCTCGCCACCGATTTCTGCGTGGCCTATTCCGCCATCGACGGGGCGGCTCTTGGCTTTGACGTCACGGTCGACACCAGCCTGTGCCGCGCCATTGATCTAGAGGGATCATTGCAAGCGGCGATGGATCAGATGAAAGCCGCGGGCGTCACGCTGGTCTGATCCTAAGGCCCCAAGCCTATACAAGCGCGCGGGGCCATGCTCTAACAAGATTTCATAGAAATGGATGGCCCCGATGGTTGATATTGCAACCCGTGTTTTTGATCACAACTGGAAGATCGACCCGATTGTGCGGTCGCTGATCGACACGGATTTCTACAAGCTTTTGATGTGCCAATCGGTGTTTCGCAACAAGCGTGACACGCAGGTCACCTTTAGCCTGATCAACCGATCCAAACATGTGCCCCTTGCGGATCTGATCGACGAAGGCGAGCTGCGCGAACAGTTGGATCACATCCGATCGCTCAGCCTGTCACGGGGCGAAAGCACGTGGCTGCGCGGCAATACGTTTTATGGCAAACGCCAGATGTTCCGGTCTGATTTCATGGAGTGGTTCGAAAACCTGCGCCTGCCCCCCTATCATCTGGAACGGGTTGGCGATCAGTATGAGCTGACCTTTGAAGGGTCGTGGCCCGAAGTGATGATGTGGGAAATCCCTGCCCTCGCGGTGCTGATGGAGCTGCGCGGCCGGGCGGTTTTGCGCGGTATGGGCAAGTTTGAATTACAGGTCATGTATGCCCGCGCAATGACCCGTACTTGGGAAAAAATCGAAAGATTGCGCAAGTTGGACGGGTTGAAGCTGGCCGATTTCGGCACCCGGCGGCGGCATTCATTTTTGTGGCAAGACTGGTCCGTGCAGGCGATGATTGAAGGGCTGGGCGACAGCTTTGTCGGCACCTCAAACTGCCGGATCGCAATGCAACGCGACATTGAAGCGATCGGCACCAACGCCCATGAATTGCCCATGGTCTATGCCGCTTTGGCCAAAGGCGACGAGGCCCTGCGCCAAGCCCCTTATGATGTGCTGGCGGACTGGCAAGAAGAACACGATGGCAACCTGCGCATCATCCTGCCCGACACCTATGGCACCAGTGGATTTCTGGACGGCGCGCCCGATTGGCTGGCCGGCTGGACCGGGATGCGCATCGACAGCGGCGATCCTGCGACGGGTGCTGAAACCGCGATTCAGTGGTGGAAAACCCGTGGCGAAGACCCGCGCGACAAGATGGTGATCTTCTCGGACGGGTTGGACGCTGATAAAATCATTGAGCTTCATCAACAGTTTGCGGACCGCGTCAAGGTCAGCTTTGGCTGGGGAACCATGCTGACCAATGACTTCAAAGGGCTTGCCCCAAATGACGCGCTGGCCCCATTCTCACTGGTCTGCAAAGCCATTTCCGCCGATGGAAACCCCACCGTCAAACTGTCGGACAACCCCAACAAAGCCATGGGCCCCGCGGAAGAAATCGCACGTTATAAAGAGGTGTTTGGCGTTGGCGAGCAAGAGCGGCAAGAGGTGTTTGTATAATCCGTTTGGCCTGAACTTAGTAAAAGACCATGTCATCGACAATTGCAGAGAATGAAGGGACATCGTTGACAGTCAAGGTGTCTCCCCCTCCGAAATCGAGTACCAGCTTGCCACCAACAATCTGTCCATAGTCATTTAAAACCTGCTGAGCTGTTTTATTGCTGTCACCCCAAAGGGATGCGTCAAGTGACACAATGTCATTTTGCGCATGACGGAAATCCCTAATGACATCTTGACCAGAGGCAAACTTGAAGGTGTCAGCTCCGCTGCCCCCTAAAAGTGTATCGTTGCCCGTACCTCCATCCAAGAGGTCGTGTCCATTTTCACCCTCAAGTAAATCGTTACCCGACCCACCCGCTATGCTGTCGTGCTGGTCACCACCATACAGGCGATCGGCACCTAAGCTGCCCCAAAGGTGGTCACTGCCCGTTCCGCCTTTCAACGCGTCGTTTCCGCTTCCTCCATAGAGGTGGTCGTTGTCTGCGTCACCGTTGAGCATGTCGTTACTAGATCCCCCATAAAGCGTGTCATTGCCAGCGCCGCCGAGCAAACCATCATGCCCATTCTGGCCATAAATCACGTCGTCACCGATCCCTCCACGCAAACCATCCAAGCCTTGCCCGCCATCAATTGAGTCATTGCCGGCATCGCCATAAATTTGGTCATTGCCATCATCGCCATTAATTGTGTCGTTTCCAGAATGACCTTTGAGCAGATCGTTACCATCGTTCCCGTTAATACTGTCGTGCCCAGCTTCGCCCAGTATAGCATCATGACCATCCCCACCATGAAGCTGGTCGTTGCCGCTGCCACCGTAAATTGTATCGTTGTGGTTGCCGCCGAAAACTTTGTCGTTTCCAGCATCACCTTTCAGGTGATCTTTGTCAGCGCCCCCTTTGATCAAGTCGGCACTGTCTCCGCCGTAAACGGTGTCTGCGCCATCTCCTCCTGCCACAACGTCATAGCCGCTGTGTCCATAAAGAACGTCGGCCCCGGCATCGCCATTAAGGGTGTCGAGGCCGCTTCCCCCGACAATTTTATCGTTGCCCGTTCCCCCGTGAATGACATCGTTCCCAGAAGAGCCATTCAGATAGTCATTTCCAGCATCACCGCTGAGGGTGTCATTGCTGGAACCGCCATTGACCGCATCATGTCCGGTGCCAGCATAAATTCTGTCGTGCCCAGCGCTGCCTGAAATATTGTCGTTACCGGCATAGCCATACAAAGTGTCTGATCCACCATTTCCCAAAATCGAGTTCTTTTGGCTGTTGCCATAAATCAGATCGGCACCGCTGCCGCCTTTGGCGTTCTCGATCACAACATTTTCGGCGATGGTCAGGTTTCCTTTCAATCCTAAGACGTTTGAAGTGTTACCTGCCCGAAGATCAATCTTTTGCTTCTCGGTTGTTGAGGAAAAGTTGAAAGTATCAACGCCGCCGCTGTCATAGACCGTCATGGCAACATCGCCCAACAAAGATGTGAATCGCGCTGCTGGGCCTGCGGCATTTGAGCTAAAACCATAAACGGTACTGCCTAGATTGACGTTGTTAGGTGTTCCGTACAGGTCGTGTATGGCATTGAAATCAGCAATCATCGGGGTGATGATATATGCAAAATCAGCGCTCACTCCAGCTTCTGTTTGTGAAAAATAGGACATGACTGTTGTTGCCCAACTGTCATTGGCAAAGAGTGCATCGGAATCGAAGGAGCCATTTCCATTGTAGTTCCCTGCATGACCTAACCCAAGTGCATGGCCAATTTCATGGACATATGTTTGATAGGCATAGCTGTCTAACTTGCCTTCAGATCCGCTATACCACCAAATTGGAATGTTGACCGTAGAACTTGTGATTGTACCATCCCAACCAGATGAACTTGCATAGGCGCCGGACTGATCGGTATTTGAAAAGCTAATGTCCGCACCGGAGGTCACCTGACTAAACTTAACCCCTATCACAGCGGACCAAGCAGCGAGTGCTTTTTTTGCAAACCATTGTCCTGCTGGTGCCAGCTGCGAAACGTCATAGGTAAGTGTCCCACCAGGAGACACATCAAACCCACCTATAAGCCCACCATTCGCAATGGAGTACCCATGCGTAAGCTGGTAGGCGATCTGATCAACGGACCAAGTTGGCTTGGCAGCTGAAGATGTTGAAGTGGAGCCTTCGTTTTCGGCCAAACCGTCCGTTTTTATCAAGTGGAACGTTCTGTGCAGGTGTTCATTGTGGTCATGATCATGCATCGGTTTCAACTCACTCTTCTAGCCATCCAATGACTGTCGTTACAACTGGTTTGGACAATTATTTCAATAAGAGTTTCTCGGTCTCACCATTGAGGCAGTTTTTTTCCGATCAAGCTGAAAAATAGTCAGTTGAGGTGTGTTAGAATAGCAGACTTCGGCGAAAATGGAGCGTTAGTATGACAACGGATCTATGCCAAAGTCAGATGTTGGGGCGCGATCTCAAACCTTCTTCAATTCGAAACATCCGCCCAACTTCCGCCCCATTCGCGAAAGGCTGAATTAACGAAATTTGCACACTCTGAACCAGCAAGAAATTGCGTGGGTGAAAATTGGGTGTGGAGGGGTCGGTGTGTCCGAACTTATCTATGAGCAGCCCCTTGTGGGGTCCGTCTATACGTATGTCCAAAACGTATCGGCGTTAAAGGTAATATGGCGCGAAGGTGTGCCGTATCTCATGTCAGCGACGGGTAATGGTGGCGGTTTAACAAGCTTTTCCATAACAGGTTCATCGACGCTGACCCTGGTGCAACAAAGTGCCTATGGGGCAGGGGATGTGAGTTCTGGCGAAGTTACCATTGCCACAACTGAAATCGGTGGGGTGAGCAATTTTGTTCCCTTTGGTATTTGGGACACCACCCTGACCGGTTTTTCCATGAACAATGCGGGGGCTTTTGCGCAGTCTGGTGAGGTGGCTTTATTGACCGGTGACGATGCGCGATTTTCGGCGTTTGTGACAGTTGATATTGGCGGAACCCTCTATGCCTACAGCAGCCAAATCGGAACTGCTGGTGTGCAACAATTCACGCTTGCCAGCAACGGCACCTTGAATTTGAAAACCGACCTCAGTACAGCCGCAATCCCGAACCGATCCGATATCGTAGACTTTGAAATCGTGAGCGTAGGAGGGAATAAGATTCTCTTGGCAGCTTCACAAGGTTACAACGCCATCCAAAGCTATTTGTTGAGCTCAGCCGGCGCCCCAAGTGAAGTGACGACGTTAGGTGCCAACCAGGTTGTACCAATTCAAACTCCAACAGCACTTGTATCTTGCGAGATTGAAGGGAAAAGTTTTGTTATTCTTGCCGCCTCTGGAAGCTCCTCTCTTACTGTTTTTCAAGTATTGCCGGATGGGGACTTGGAACCTACAGACAATATAATCGACAATCTAGAGACGCGTTTTAAGAACGTCACGGCTTTGGAGGTCGTTGATGTTAACGGTCAAAGCTATGTGATTGCGGCAGGATCCGATGACGGTATTTCGGTTTTCCAACTGTTGCCGAATGGAAACCTTGTGCATCTGGATACTGTTGAGGATCAAAACAACACGTCCCTACAGAATGTCAGTGCCCTTGAAATCAGCTTGATCAACGATGTCCTCCACATCTTTGCCTCTAGCGAAAGTGAAACTGGCATTACCCATTTTACGTTTGATCCGGATGTCGGTGGGCAGACCCTTGTTGGGACAAACAGTGATGAAACTCTTTCAGGTGGAGCTTACCGCGATGTTCTTGAAGGGGGGGCGGGAAATGACACGATTTCCGGAAATTCTGGGGATGACCTACTGGTCGATGGCAGCGGTGAAGATTATTTATCAGGGGGGAGTGGGAGTGATGTTTTTGTACTTATTGCTGACAATGAAGTAGATACCATCACGGGCTATAATGCTGCACAGGATAGCTTGGACCTGTCCGGGTATTTTATGCTTTATGACGCGTCGCAACTTCAAGTCTCTAGCATGTCTTGGGGCGCAATTATCACTTTTCAAAATGAAACGATCCGCATCTATTCGAATGATGGGCAACCGCTGACGACAGCAGATTTCCCAACCACAAGCGTGTTGTCCTTGGAACGCCCTCCGAACGGATTTGAATATATGCCAATGACTGTCGAAGGTACGGCCGTGGGCGAGGCGTTGGTTGGTGGTTTGGGCAATGATCTTCTCTTGGGATATGGGGGGGATGACTCGTTATTTGGCGATGAAGGTGGTGACACTCTGAATGGTGGCACTGGCCGAGATACAGCAAGTTATTTTGACACCTACGAAGGTGTCAGCGCCAATTTGGGGTCGGGCATCGGTATGCTAGGTGCCAAAGGCGACGTTTATATTTCAATCGAAAATCTGTTGGGATCAACCCATTCGGATGCCCTCTTTGGTAACAGTTTGGCCAATCAACTTGATGGTGCTGCGGGGCACGATACACTTAAGGGCGGTGGTGGCAACGACACGATCTTTGGTGGAGGTGGAAATGACGACATCTTTGGGGGCTCAGGAGATGACACTTTAGAGGGCGGCGCAGGGGACGATCTTTTTTACGTAGAATCTGGCCACGACGCATATGTTGGCGGAGCGGGAAATGACATTGTTGATTACTCAAGTGGCACCCAGAGTATCTATATCTCGCTGAAGGATGGCACGACTGGTGGGGCTGCTGCTGGTGATAGTTTTATTGGCATCGAAGGCCTGAAAGGGACAGCGTATTCTGATAAAATCTATGGTGGAAACAATCCTGATAGCATTTGGGGAGGAGCAGGCAACGACAGTTTAAGAGGGCTCGCTGGCAATGACATTCTCACAGGAGGTGACGGAAATGATCACTTTTTGGGAGGAGGCGGTGGCGACACTATGGTGGGTGGCGCTGGCATTGATACTGCCGATTACAGCGATCATGGCGGAATTGTCGTGGTGTCCCTAGGTCACGGAACAGGTGCCCGCGCGGCTGCTGGGGATCATTTGAGTGAAATTGAAAATATCGTTGGCTCCAACCACTCAGATAGCTTCTCTGGTACAAATGGCGCCAACCTTTTTATTGGGCGTGGTGGCAATGATGCGCTGCGTGGATATGGAGGGAACGACACGCTTAGAGGAGGGGCTGGAGCAGATCGGATTGAAGGTGGGGCAGGATTTGACTTTGCTGACTACTCTGACCATGGCGGGGGTGTCTATATCTCGCTGTCTGGGAAATCTGTGACGGGTGCGGCGTTCGGAGATGTTCTTACGGGAATTGAGGGGTTGATCGGCACCAACCATAAGGATGTATTTTCAGGCACCTCAGTGGGCAATCAACTATGGGGTCGTGGGGGAAATGATATCCTAAGGGGATATGGCGGAAACGATACATTGCGTGGCGGTACCGGTGCCGATCGTCTAGAGGGCGGAAGCGGATTTGATTTTGCGGACTACACAGATGCTACCAATGGAGTTGTGGTATCCCTAGGTGCAGGAAAAGGCTTTGGATGGGCAGCAGGAGACATTCTTTCCAGTATCGAAGGAATTCTTGGATCCAGCCACGCGGATATCTTTTCCGGGACAAGTGGTGGCAACGTGCTGAACGGGATGGCCGGAAATGACACGTTAAGAGGCTATAGCGGAAATGACACGTTGATCGGTGGTGCCGGCGCGGATCGATTGGAAGGGGGAAGCGGTTCCGACACTGTAGATTATGGAGCGGAGCAGGGCTCGGTGATTGTTTCGCTCGGCGCGGGAAAGGGGTTTGGTAAGGCCGCAGGGGACTGTTTGGTCAGCATTGAGAACTTAGTTGGGTCCAAACATAACGATATTTTTTCTGGAGCAAGCGGTGGCAACGTTCTGGATGGTGGTGCGGGAAATGATACGCTTCGAGGATATAGTGGAAATGATACATTGATTGGTGGCACGGGTGCGGACCGTCTTGAGGGGGGGGCTGGCCGAGATACCGTTGACTACAGTAACGAAACTGGAAAGGTCATTGTGTCATTAGGAAGCGGTACCGGCTTGTTGAAAGCTGCCGGTGATAAGCTGATCAGCATCGAGAATTTGGTTGGCACCAATTACAATGATGTTGTCTCTGGAACCCATGGATCGAATGTCCTTAAGGGCGGTGGTGGTAACGATATCTTGCGCGGTTACGGTGGAAATGATCTTTTGTATGGCGGGGCCGGCGATGATGTTCTGAATGGTGGCGCTGGCAAAGACGCGTTCATTTTTGTTGATGGGCATGATGTGATCGAAGATTTTGATGTTCATAATGACTCGCTGAAGGTCTCAAAATCGGTGTTGCCAAGTGGTGTGAACACAGCAGGAAAATTTATGGATCTGGTGGTGGTTTCTGGTGGCAACACCATATTCGATTTGGGCGGGGGGAATATTATCGAAATGGAAGGTGTGATAAACCAAAACCTCCTTGAGCAAAGCGTCTATTTGTTTTGAAACCGCATCCTAAATGGATCACCTACGAGGATTCACTCAGGGGCTCTGGCAACCTATCGGAAAACAGAATATGGAAGCTGGGTATTTGCTTGCAACGAGGACAGCACAAATGCCAAAGGCATATATTCACGTCGGGACAATGAAGACCGGAACAACTTCTATCCAGGCGGCATTGAAACAGAACAATGATATTTTGGCAGAGCAAGGTGTGCACTATCTGAATGCTTGGCCGCTTCGGCGTTCGGAAAAAGTAGAGCCTTTGTTGGCTAAGCTTTCCGGCGACGCAGAGAAAGTGGTGATGTCTGACGAAGGTATTTGGCATTTCGCCCGCGAGAATAAGCTTACCAACACCAGGTTTTGTGACCTTCCGCGCATTGCAAAACTATTCGCGAACTACGACGTGTCGGTGATTGTTTACATGAGGCGCCCCGACGAGATGCTGCAGTCGTGGTTCTTGCAAGGCTTAAAATCTGGCACCGGGTCGCGCAATTTTTCGAGCTTTCTCAACTCGCCTTTTGTTGCTGAAGGAATGAACTTCCTACCGCGTCTTGAGATGTTTGAACGTCACTTTGGCGAAGGCTCAGTTGTTGTGCGCCCGTATGAACGTTCGCAGTTCATCAATGGTGACGTGATTGCAGATTTTTGTGATGTGCTGGGGGTCGACCGTCAACTGCTTCAAACGGCTAAGCGCAAAAATGTAACGCATTTTTCAACCGACCGCGCTTTGCTAAGTTCTATGATTTTTGGAATGCCGACAAAGAAAGATGAGCACATTCAAAAAATCTCAAAACCGTTTTTTGATATTCTTATCGCGAATGGTTTGAAGATGAGAGATTACTCTCTTTTCACGAAGGATGAGCTGACTGCGATTGAAGCCAAATTCCGACCTATTTTTGAAGAGATCCAAAACCAATACAAGAGCGGAGGCGGCAAATACTTTTTCAAAGACTGGATTGACGTCGACAAATTTGATGAAAAAACAGATAGCCTGCGGCCGCTGCAAGAAGCTTTGGAACTCGCAAAGAAAGTGGACGTGGATTAATCAGACACTTTGTTCGGGCGTATCAAAGTGTCTTCCCAAAGGTCATAAATGGTATCCTTGGCATAGCGGGTTACGATTTCGGTTGCCTGTTGGGCAAGGTCTTGGCGAAGGCTCTGGTTGCTTATCAACTGGTCGATCCCATCTGCAAGCCCGTCAATCCGCGCTGTGTCTGAAGAGATCAGTAAGCCGTTTTCGCGATTTTGGACAAGGGTGTTTATGCCTTGGCAATCTGCATAGGCAACCACGGCGAGCCCATGGGCCATCGCTTCAGCAACGGAAAGGCCAAAGCCTTCAAACTCAGCTGGATGGCACAATATCTGTGCGGTATCATATCGTTCGGCAATGTCGTTTACACGTCCGTGAAGACGCACCGAAGTTTCTAGCCCCAAGTCAATGATTTGCCGCTGCAAATTTTCGTATTCGGGACCTTCGCCATAAATGTCGACGCGCCAATTAGGGTGGGTTTTATGCAATTTTGACCAGGCAGAAATCAGATGATCATATTGTTTGATCTTGGTCAGCCGCCCTACGCCCAAGATAATATTTTTGCGTTCTGGGGGCGGTGTTGCAGCGGGTGACAGCCGCGAAACAGGGTTGGGCAACGTAACTAGTCGATTGTGAACCCGATCGGGATACCAAGCGTGAAATTCATCAAGGAGCACAGTGATAACATCCGCCTCAAGTAACGCGGCTTGCGCTTTCTTTTTGAAAACAGGATTTTGATCCCAGCGGTCAGATGAAAGGCCAAAGTCACGTTCTGGAACATTATGTGTTGAGGCCACAACGGGTATTTTCAAGGCTTTGCCGACGCGGCTTGATGCAGAAATTGCGGGGGGCAGGAACCCCACCAAGACATCGGCGTTGTTTGCTTTAAGATATGCCTTGAGGCGGCTTTCAAACCTGCCATGTGTGAGGTGCCAGCGGAGGTGGGTTAGCGGCCAGACCAAAGGCCATGATTTTAAGAATGCCAAAGCCATCCCCAACCCTGGCCGGGGTGCGCTCTGAACCGTTTGCGGCGTGGATGCGCGCAAAAGATTGTGTACTGGGACACCCTGTAAGTCATAAGCGACAGGCAGAGACGAGGGATCATAGGTGACAATCTCAACATCTATGTTCCGCCGCTTTAAATTGCACGCCGTTTCAACAACAATGCGCTCGGCCCCCCCCTTCAGGCCGCCAAGACGTTGCATCACAAAGCAAACCTTTGGAGAGCTCTTGTTCATTCGGCTATCCCAGTAGCAAAGCGCACTGATCGGAAAAGAGTCTGTGCCCATTGTGGGAAAGATGCATGCCGTCACTGATCAAGGGGGCGTCGGCCATATTGCCCCATACATGCCGGTCGAAATCAAACAAGGTCGCTTTGTGTTCGTTGCACACATCCATAATTATTTGATTGTACTGCCCAAAATTTCGGTTCATTCCCGGCGTGCCACGCCAGAACTTTGCGGGTGGTAAGATGATCGTTGTGAGCACGATTTTCTTTACATTGCGTTTGCGCAACGTGGCAATCGACGTTTCAAGGTTGCTTCGAAACCTTGCCGGATCAACATAGTGATAAGGCGGGAGTAGCGTGAGGATCTGAGCGCGAAACCGACGTGCAAATTCGACGATCCGATTGTTCAGCTCTTTTGGTAATAGCGACATTGCAATCCGTTCGCGCGTTAGGAACATGCGATTGGCGCAATCGTTTAAACCAATGTGAATTACAACATCCGAGTCGCGCCCCAAATCTGCTTCGTCATTCAGAATGCGCAGAATGTTATTTGTGGTGGCAAATCTTTGGCAGATGCTGTCGATTGAACAGCCCTCTGTCACCTCACCCAGATAAGAGGAAAATGTATCGCTGCAATCAAATTCGCGCCCTTCTTTTTCTTCGGGTCGCGGCAAACCAAGGCTGTCAGAGATCAACACAATCTTCCGATCCCCAGAGAATTTTCCGGACAGCTGTTTGCGTTGGTGGTCGCGTTCGCGTTGGTTGTTCAATGCGTCGCGTGAAACAGCCATTTTCAGGTCGTGAGGATCGGCAAATATCGGGATCATGCTGCGCACTGTCGCAAACCCGCGAACGGCGACGGCGTATTGCTTTTTTTCTGCAAACTCAAAAGCTTGTTCGATTGTGGCGGAAACAGTTGCGATGTTCTCTGGAGTCATATCATGCGTCTTTCTGCCAGAGGCCACCCAAGCGGATGGTTTCATAAAACGTCATGTGATCCGCGTGCTCGGGTAGGAACAACAGATCTTCGGCTCCTTCGCCAAACAGAAAGGCCTTAGATTGGCGCAAAAGGCCCGGTTTGAATTGAAGGTCGTCTTGATCTTCTAGCTCAACGTCGACTTCCTGAAAGCTATTGTGATCCTGCACACGGATTTTTTCGAGGGGTTGCATGATGATGCGGCGTTCAGATGAAAGGGCCTCAAGCCCCCAGCGACCAGGAGACTGCCAGTTTGAGTGCCAATTGATCAGACTGTCATTTTGCCCCTTGCCAAAGCCAACGAAAATTGCGCCATCGGGATGCCAGTCAACGCCGTGTTTTACGGTTTGCGCATGTAGTTCGCTCGGGGCACCAAACAGGAAAAAGGCCATATCAACCACGTGGCTGGAGTTTCCATAAAACCAAGTTGAAAGCTCTCGCGTGGGTTTGTCCAAGGCACCAATGCGTTTCGACGGTTCAGAGAAGTTGAACGTTAGGCTGCGAATGCCACCATCTTCGAGCAACATTTGCTTGGTCCGAAGGGTTGAAGCCATAAACCGGCGGTTATAGGCAATGGCAACTTCGGCTCCGTGCTTTTGCGAAACCTTTAACAGTGTATCCAGCTCTTTAAAGTCCAAAGCGGCGGGCTTTTCGACCAACAGGCGTTTCACTCCAGCTTCGATCAGCTGTTTTGTGACTGCAGCAAGATACTGTGCATTGACTGTAACAAATGCAGTTTCTGGTACACTCTCAAGGGACGCCAAATTGGCTTCTAGATCACCATGACTTGGGCGGATCCCTGTCGAATCGAAAAAACGATTGGCCGATGCTTCGCTGCGGGTCATGACTATAGGGGTCACGCCGAGGTGGTTAAGAACTTTTTGGTGTTCGAGCGCCATACCGCCAGCTCCAACAAGAAGAATATCCATTTTTAATCCTATGAGGTTAGCTAATTGGGCAAAGTGCCGAGGGGGATGTGTCCACGCCTAAGTGCTTCTTCAGCTCTGTGATGAAAAGATGGTGCTGCCTGGCGGATGCGTCATATGGGGTCAACCAGCTTTGCGTTTCTTGCACCAGATCTTCATACAAGTAAGGCATGTTTGACACGCGCATGACTTCGAATTCTTGTGTCTCTCCATCGCGGGTGATCTGCCCTGAAACTTCGTCAATCTCGATTGTACCAGAGGATGACGCGATGGTGATCTTGACGGAAACTGGAAGCGTTTTAGCGCAGGTAATGGAAAGGCTAGAGCCGTCGTTTAAGGCGGCTGAAAGCGTTCCGAACACCTCGACACAACCTGCGCGTTTGGTGGGTTCAAAACCCGCTTCGAGTTGAGAGGCATCTAAGGTGACCAATTCTGACCCCGTCAGGAACTCGGCCAGGTCAAGAAAGTGAATACCATTTGAGGCCATTCCAAATGAAGCCCCGCTCACAGAAATCTGGAGGGGACCTGCTGCTGCAAGTTCATCTTTCAGGGCGTGATATGAGGCGAAGCCGCGGCGGCCACAGTTGACCGCGGCGCTGATTGCATCTTGTTGTATGATCTGCGCCGTTTCTTCAAGCTCGGTTAAGGACTGAAACAGCACCTTTTCAAAAATCACGCGTTTTACATCATGGTTTTGATGAAAGTCCGAGAAGGCCTGAAAGCGGTGCTCTGCATTGGTGGCGATGACCAGAAGGTCAAGTGTTTGACGGGGCGGCGGCAAAGAACGCGCTACCGAAATGTCATGGGGATGATCCGTTGCGGAGATTTCTCCGCGGATCCGGTCGTGGTGAGCCTCGTTGGGTTCCACAATTGAGATTTTGCAGCCTGTCTTTACCAACAGCAATGATTGCAGATGGCGAAAGCCGATGTTGCCACATCCACAAAGGACGATATGGGGTTGAGTGGCGGAATTTACCATGCGCTTAGTCCCCCATCGACCATAATGTTTTGCCCAGTGATATAGCTGGACTGCTCAGACAGTAAAAAGGCCACCGCATCTGCAATTTCATGGGGTTCACCCATGCGTCCCATCATAGTGCGGGCACTGTAATTGTTGTTGAAAGTATCGTTTTGGCCGCTGAAAATCCCGCCTGGTGTGACCGCATTTACGCGCACGCCTTTGTCACCCCAATAACTTGCGAGGTATTTCGTCAATCCCCACAGCCCCGCTTTGGATGCAGAGTAAACGGCAGGGGTATTGATCGCGCGCCCTTCATAAAGGGATCCCTCATAGATCCGTTGGTCAGGGGCATAAATCCCATAGATGGAAAGGATATTGACGATTGATCCTTGCCCTTTCGAAACCATTCCGGGGCCAAATTCTTGGGCGCAAAGGGCCGGGCCAGTCAGGTTGACGTTCATCACATAGTTCCAATCTTCGATTGGAAAATCTTCAAAGGCCTCAAAGAAGTTGTCGCTTTTGGTCGCTGCTCCACAGACCAGATGCGTCACCTCACCCAGATCGTTTTTTACCTTAGCATGAAGGTCAGTCAAAGCGGCGCGGTCTGAAATATCGCACGCATAGGCCCGGGCTGAGGTGCCTGCTTGATCCGCAGATGCTTGGGCGGTTTCGAGTTCGCGATCCACAACAGCTACAGCGTAGCCATCGTCGCAAAGCCGCTTGCTCATGCGATGCCCCAAAAAGCCACCACCGCCGGTAAGCACCACTGTTCCTTTATGTGTCTCAGTCATTTTGTGTGTCTTCCCGGTCTTTCATCAAAAGTTCAACAATTTTGAAGTCCAATGGGCTATCGATGTCCACCGAACGGTCATGCGGCATTTCATAAAGGCGGGTTTGCCCTTCCCAAAGCCCTTTTTCCAACGAGTGTCTATGCCACACGTAAATAGAGGCGTTCATGGAAAAAATATCCGGTGCG
>CBDUJY010000024.1:0-41462 GCA_965367685.1 uncultured Planktotalea sp.
GAGCGGCTCGATATCGTTGATAAAGGCCACTTCGAATTCAGAAGGGGCGGCCATGAGAATGCGCAAGATGGATCGGCCAATCCGGCCAAACCCATTTAAGCCGATTCTGATTTTTTGCGGCTGTGTCATCGCACGGGCTCCTAAGTTTAAGCAACCAGATTACAGAACGTCAGTGTGACGCTGGGTGCAAGGGAAATATGGCACTGATCACGTGTCAGTCATCTTGCGTGCCAAAAGCGAGGCCCCCATAAACGACTTACCCCATGCCGCATTTGCATCAGACGGCTCGTTTACGCTCTGCTTGCCCGAACGCCAGATGCAAATTCCAAAGGTACTGAAACGGGCTTTCCCTGAATGACGAACCCGGTGTTGAGGCCGCTTTGGGGCGCGAAGACATGGCTGAGATCATCGCGTTGCATGACCAAGAATGCCTGATGGGTTATGTCACGGTGGGGTCCGGGAGTTATTTTGATTTCTACACGTTGCCCCCAGTTTTCAGTACGCAGAAAACCTTGGTGTCGATTTGGAAACACGCCTAAAATCTGTGGTGCAGCATGGGGTTGTCACGGCGAAAAGCCACATCCGAACGCCTGAGCATGCAAATACTGTGTTGGGGGCTGGGGGGCGGATCTGGTGGCTATCGTGTGCGGCCAGATCGCTGACCAGCATCTGATGACCAAGGCGCTGACGGATCGTGTTGATGGCATCCGGGGTTGCTTGTCGTGCAACCAGCAATGCGGGGGGCGGCGTGGGCGTGATTACTATATATCCTGCTTGATTAACCCTTCGGTCGGGCATGAGCATCTTTGGGGTGGGGGTCGATTTATCTCTTCCGATGTCTCACGGTCGGTGCTCGTGATCGGCGCAGGTCCGGCCAGTTTGGAAGCGGCGCGTGTTGCGGCACAGTCCTTGGTGTTGGCCATGGTCAATCACGCGGATACGGCGTTGTGGGGTTGAAGATTTAGGGAATCCCGCAAAGAATAGGCTCTAACCCATCGCATAGAGCCTTCCCAACTCATCGCGAGGTAATGTGATTCCCGCAAGCTTTTGCATATGCCAAGCCAGCGCCTGGTTGCTGGAAATCACGGCAACGCCTGTGCGGGCCTCAATTTCATCAATGATATTCAAACAGCGTAGATTTGTGCAGGAAATCACGATGGCATCACAGGGGGCCACTCGGGCGATGTGCTCTGCCGCTTGCACAATTGAGGCCTCTGTGATGCGGGCCACCACCTGATCATTGCCCTCTTCAAACGACCCAAACCCAGTGATTTCAAAGCCAGCACCCTCTAGTTTTCCGCGCATCTGGGCAGAAACCTCCGCCACGTAAGGTGTGATAAATCCCAACTTTCGTGCGCCTAAATGTTTCGCGGCGGCAATGATAGCGGCCAGCGGGTCCGTGACTTGGGCCGTGGGGCAAACGGACCTGATTGCCGCGGCCACTTTGTCCGATCCAATCACGGTCGAGGCTGACGTGCAGCCATATCCGATCACGTCAAAAGACAGGGATTTTGGAAAGAGCTTTGCGGATGCCGGTAAGTCAGCTTCCATCCGGGCCAATGTTTCGGGGGTGATTTCAGCGACCATCGGGATGCGCGAATGATAGAGGGCGACCCCCTCAAGATCCATCATCCGTGCAAATTCATGTTCCAGCGTCTCGTCCGTTTCCAGTACGATGACACCCATATTGGCGCGGGTGCCGATCCCTTCATCTGTTTGAAAATCCAGTTTCATACTTTCCCCTCAAATCACGGGCAGCTCAGGTGCTGCGCGGGTGGTCAACAGCTCTGCGCCACCAGATCGCACAACAATGTTCTCCTCATGCACCATAATGCGCCCATCGCCGTATCCCAACGAGGGTTCTAATGTCAGCACCATGCCCTCTTTGATCACCGTATCATCAAATGCGGCATGAGAGGGCCATTCGGTGAGCTGCATTCCCAAACCATGCCCAAGGCGACCGACATCGCCGCCCTGATCGTCCATCTCACCGATGACTTTTTGCATTGCTTGAAACAGCTCACGACATGTGGCGCCGGGGTGCGCAGCCGCAATCCCTGCTTCGGTTGCGCGCCACAAAACTTCATAGGCGCGGCGGGACATATCATCCGCCTGACTGATCGCCCAATTGCGATCAAAGTCACAAAAGTATCCGTCCCACGTGGCACCCGTGTCGAGCATCATGATATCGCCGGTTGCAAGCGGTCTGTGCGTGGGCGGAGAGATTACATCGAGATATCCCCCCTGATCTGCCCCGCCCACCAAATACGGAACATCGTCGGCACCTTGGGCCAATGCTTCCCTGCGAAAGGCGCGAAAGACCTCTTCAAACGGCTGACCGCTGTGCGCAAAGCCGGGCGCACGCGCGAAGGTTTGGGATACAATGGCGCAGATGTGACGCAGTTTTGTGATCTCGGCCTCAGACTTCACCATCCGCAAGTCACGTACAATGCCGGTTGCATCCGCGATGGTGAGGCCGGGCAGCCCAGCTATTAACCGTTCGTAATCGCCAAGTGGCATGCGCAGCGCGGTTTCATGGCCTTTCATCACCCCAATCGTTGCACCGGTTTGCGCCAGCGGCGACAAAAGTTCGGTCAGCAGGCTGATCCCGTCATCTTGCGGGGCGGGGGCGCTCCAGGTGCGGATGTCGTCTACCCAGGTTTGCCGCATCAAAGCCGCGCCAATTTCTGGGATGATCGCGATTGGTTTGCCGCTCGCGGGCACAAATAGAAACCAAGGACGGGTTGGACTTTGCCAAAAGAGCGTGTGAAACCCGCTGAAATACCGCACGTCTGGTTCGGTCAACAGCAACATCCCCGCAAACCCGCGTTCGGCCATAAGTGCCTGTGCGTTTGCGGTGCGGGTTGCAAATTCACTCTCAGAAAACCCACGCTCTGGGGCAGCTGATCTTGTGTCAGACATGGTCTTTTCCGCTCATGATCATAGCAAAAATATCAGGGTCGGTGATCCCTTCTGACCCAATAAACAGCACGCGCGATGTGCCGTTCAAGCCCAGCTTTTCCGAAAACTCGCCTGATGTGCGCGCCGCGATCACCGCGGCCAAACCAGCCACAGCGCTTTCCCCGGCTTCGATCATCGGGTCGCCAAACTCAGGCCGGGCCAATCCGCGCACGGTTGGGCCCACAATGCTGTCGGGTATCGTCAGAAAATCGCTGGCTTCCTCTGCTAGGATTTCCCACGCCATTTCCGAAGGTTCCCCACATGAAAGCCCCGCCATAATGGTTTCCTCGGCGATGTTGACGGTGGTTGGCGCACCAGCCCGTGCGCTTTCATAAAGGCAGGCGGCGAGGTCAGGTTCGACAATGACAACGCGCGGGGCATTCGCCCCCCAGTATTGGCGCAAAAGGGCCGCTACTGACGCGGCCAACCCGCCAACCCCACCTTGCAAAAACACATGTGTGGGGGCTTGGTCCAAGGCTTCACAGGCCTCTTTGGTCATCACGCCGTAGCCCGCCATCACGTCACGCGGCGGTTCGGAATATCCTTCCCACGAGGTGTCGGAAACAACAAACCAGCCATTTGCATCCGCCTCTTCCCGCGCCAATGCAACAGAGGCATCATAGTCGCCAGCAATCCGGACAACATCGGCGCCTAAGTCGCGCATGGCTTGTGCGCGCCCTTCGCTGACCTCAGCATGGATGTAAATTCGGCAAGGGGCGCCAACGCGTTGGCATCCCCACGCAAGCGACCGGCCATGGTTGCCATCCGTAGCGGACACCAAGGTGATCTTTGCGCAGTCCTCGGCGTATTTTCCGGTGCGAATGTCAGCCAATGTGATGTCGTGCCCTAAGCGATTTGACAGCTCACGCCCAAGCACGCGCATTGCCGCATAAGACCCGCCAAGCGCCTTGAAACTGCCCAATCCAAACCGCGGGCCTTCGTGTTTGTAATCCAAACGGGCCACGTCAATATGGTTTGCCAAGCCAGCAAGGTTGATCAATGGCGTTGGGGCGTACCCGTCCCATGCGGTGATTTCATCCCAGGCGTCCGCAAAGTCTTTTGGTGACAAAACCCGTGTGGCGGCATGTCCAAAGGTTGGCGCGCCAGAAACGTGGTCCAGCTTGGCGGCGGCGTAAGCATCAGTCATCATGTGTCCTTTCGTGCGGGCAAGCGGTCGTGGACCAGTTGCATCCAAAACTCCGCCCCAATGGGCAAAAGCGCGTCGTTAAAATCATAATCTGCGGCGTGAAGCGGTTGGCCGTTGGCGCCAGACGTGCCATTACCAAGCAGGAGGAAACATCCGGGGACTGCGTTTGAAAAATGCGCAAAGTCTTCGGAAAAGCTCATCGGGGGGCGGTTTTTGGCAACCTCACATCCGGCCTTTTCACCTGCGCGGTAAACAGCCTCAACCGGATCCGTGCTGTTGATGGTCTCGATGAATTCGGTGACAAAAGACACTTCGGCCGTGATCCCATGCGCAAGCGCCACGCCCTTAGCGATTTGACGCATGTGGCGTTCAACCGCTTCGCGATCTTCGGGCAATCGGGCACGCACGTCGCCCTTTAGGGTTACGCGACCGGGCAGCACATTGCGTTGTCCGTCGGTCAGAAATTCAGTTACGGACACCACAGCACCAGATCCGGGCGCCAGTTTGCGTGCCACGATGGTCTGTAACGCTTGCACCATTTCCGCGCCAACCGTGATCGCATCCACCCCAGCTTGCGGCATCGAGGCATGCCCGCCTTGGCCGTGAATGGTGATTTCAAACAGGCTTTCGCTGTTGCAGATCTGACCCGACCGGGATGAGATTTGGCCCACCGGCGCACCGGGAAGATTGTGAATGGCATAGACTTCGCCGATCGGAAACCGTGTCAGCACACCTTCGTCAATCATCGCCTTTGCCCCAAGCCCATGTTCCTCGTTGGGCTGGAAAATGAACACGACAGTTCCGTCAAAGTCTGGGTCTTGCGAGAGTTTTTCAGCGGCCCCAAGCAACATAGTAATATGGCCGTCATGCCCACAGGCGTGCATTTTTCCAGCGTCCCTAGATGCATAATCATGCGTGGATGTTTCGTGAATTGGAAGCGCATCCATATCTGCACGTAACCCAATTGCGCGATTCCCCTGCCCGGCTTTTAGGATGCCAACAACCCCGATGCCTTCATGCACCTCTAACCCAAGTGCGCGCAGATGATCCGCAACCACAGCTTTGGTGCGAGCCTCTTGAAAGCCAAGCTCTGGGTGGCGATGAAAATCGCGACGCATCGCGGTCAGCTTGTCGTGGAACTCTGTCATGGGGGCCTCATGGAAGTGTGATAACAGCATCATCGGGATATTGGGTGAACTGTGATAGGATATTCCATGAATTGTGACTAAATTTATCAAGGTGATGGGAATCAGAGAGGCCAATCAGAAATGGATGACAAAGATCTGGAAATTCTACGTCTGGTGCAATCGAATGCACGTGTGATCGCCGAGGTGATCAGCCAAGACGTTGGTCTGTCTGCCCCCGCCGTGCAAAAGCGCCTGCAAAAGCTGCGGGCAAACGGGGTGATTGAGCGCGACATTGCCGTTCTGTCCCCGGCCAAATTGGGACGTGAAATGACCATCATTGTTGAGGTCATTCTGGAACGGGAAAACCGCGCATCCTTGGATGTTTTTAAGCGCCGAATGCGCAGCGCGCCCTGTGTGCAGCAATGTTATTATACAACAGGCGAGGGCGATTTTATCCTGATCCTTAATGTCGAAAATATTCAGGAATACGAAGAGTTTACCCAGACCTACTTTTTCGATGCCTCAAATATCAGCCGGTTCAAAACATCCGTGGTTATGGACCGCGTGAAAGTGTCGCTTGATGTGCTTTGATTTTGCATGGGCGCGGGTGTCGCGCCCATGCGGCTTTCAGTGTGCTTAGGCGTTAGGCCGTCAACCAGCATTTGATGGTGGCGTACCCGTTCATCATGTTCTGGCTTGGATCATCAAACCAGCCGGCAACCTTGTCGTTGGTGCCTTCTACCCAGTTTGCAAACATCGGACACAGCAATCCGCCGGTGTCGCGCACCTGACGCCCCATATCGCTATAGATGCCTTTGCGTTTCGTTGTGTCCGTCTCAGACCGTGCCGCCAGCAATTTTGTGTCAAACTCATCCGAGAAGAACCGCGTGTCATTCCAAGCGGCGTCCGTTTTATAGGCTGTGGAATACATGCCGTCTTGTGTTGGACGACCGCCCCAGTACGAATTGCAGAAGGGTTGCTTGTTCCAAACCTCAGACCAATAACCATCATTTGGCAGGCGCTTGATTTCCACGTTGATGCCCGCCGCCGCTGCGGATTGTTGGAACAATTGCGCGGCATCAACCGCGCCGGGAAACGCGGTTTCAGCGGTGCGCAGGACAATCGGCCCCTCATGCCCGGACGCCTTAAAGTGCATCGCAGCCTTTTCAGGATCATAGGCGCGCTGTTCGATGCTGTCGTCGAACAAGGGGTAGGCGGCGTTGATGGGCATGTCGTTGCCCAATGACCCATGCCCAAACAGAATTTTATCGACCATTTGCTGACGATCCGTGGCGTATTTCAAAGCAAGGCGCAGATCGTTGTTTTCAAAGGGCGCTGTGTTGCAATGCATCAGAAACGCATAGTGGCTGCGCCCCCCGACCGAGTGGATGGTGACATTCGGCGCGCGCCCCAAAAGCCCGGCAATCTTTGGCGGGATGCGGTTGATCATGTGAACTTGTCCCGATTGCAGCGCCGCTGTACGGGCGGTGTCGTCTGAGATCACCAACAGCTCTACCGCATCAACATGGCCGCGTGTGTCATCAAAATAGTCCGTAAATTTCTCAAACGTATAGCGGATGCCATGCTGCGTGCTGACCAGTTTGTATGGCCCGGTGCCAACACCCGCATCAGGGGCGTCCATGCCGCCATTGGGCTGGATGATCAGATGATAATCCGACATGATATAGGGCAGATCGGCGTTGCCTTCGGACAGGGTGATGACAACTTCGCCGCCCACGTCTTCGACTTTTTCAACAGCTTTCAACTGGCCCAAGGCACCGGATTGGGATTTTTCACCGGCGTGGCGGCGCAGCGTGGCGACAACATCTGCGGCGGTCATCTTGTCGCCATTGTGGAATTTCACGTTCTCGCGGATGGTGAAGGTCCAGGTCTTTGCGTCCGGGGTGCCGCGCACGGCTGTGGCCAGTCGCATGTCAAGCGAGCCGTCCGGTGCAACTTCGACCAAGGTATCCCCAAAATGCTTGACCACCATAAACACAGCTTCGTTTGAGGCCAGCGCTGGGTCCAAACTGTCAGAGGATTGCCCGCCCGACATCGCCAATTTCATTGTACCACCCTTTTGTGGGCCAGCAGCATGAACGGCTGATCCCAACATGGTGTTGGCCAAGGTGGCGGTCAGACCAAGTGCGCCCGCACGTCCCAAAAAGGCACGACGATCCAATTGCCCACGGGCGGTTAGGCCCGCCAAAAACTTCAGCTCATTACTCATTGTTTTCTCCTGATGATATCGTTGTGTCGCTGTGTGGATATCTTGAAACGCTGTCTTGCATGGTCTTTTCAAAAACCAATTCCCCGCGTTCAAAAGCTTCTAAGGTTTGTTTGACAAAAAATGTGTTTTCGGACGCCCACATATTCGTCGCAACGCGCGAAGTTACCGACAGGTTCCCCCGCGTAAGTCCTCGATCCCAAACAATTTCTACTTGGGCTGATGCTGGATCCTCGGGATCGATTTTCCAGGTTTCCCTCATCGCGCTTTGGGTGATGAGGCCTGTTTCCAAATCTTCATGGCTGCCGTGATCACCGGACAATTCCAAGATGATTTTGCCATCTTCCAACCGGTAGTCTTTGTGATCTTTCCCCGGTGTGATCTGTCGCATTGGGGCAGGGGGCAGTTGCGGGGGCGCCGCAAACCCCTGATCTTCGGGCGCGTTCAGGGCACGGCACGGCACATCCAGTGATCCAGCCGTTAGGTTCAGTGTGTTCTGTGTGCCCTCTGGCCAGCAATAGGGCCAATAACTGCCGGATACTGCGATCCGCAATTTGTGCCCTTTAGGGAGGCGATAGGCAGTTTGATCAAGCGCAAGTTCCACATCATAGGGCGTGCCGGGATCAAGCGGTTTGGCATCCGAAAACCCATCCCTAAATTGCAGGTTCAACAGCCCCAGTGAGATAAAGGCAGAGGTGCCATCGGGTCGCAAGTCGCACAATCGTACAATCATTTGCGCCTTGGCTTGGGCGGATGACAGCGTCAATCGCACGACAGGCGCACCAAGGATATCGCAGGAGTCCGTAACGGCGTCACTGTCAAAGCACACAGAGCGTGCATCGTCTTCTGTTTGGTCATCGGGCAACTCGCCGGGGCCAAAACCAAACGGAAAATACTCGCCTGCATTTTTGCCAACAGCTAGGTCGGTTGTGACATTTGCCGCAAATGGCGCTTTGGTCCCAAGGGTGTTTTGCCCAAACCCAAAGTGGCGTGTGGTGATTTTGGGCGAGGGCCATTCTGCGTCCGCCACCCATCGTCCGTCGCGGTGATCAAGGCTTGGGTCCGGGGCTACGCTGTCCATGATATAGGCGCGGTACGCCGGGTCGTTTTCGACACCAGTGTCAACCCCTTTCAGCCAATGATCCCACCATCGCAGTGCTTCGCCCAAATAGTCAATCGACGGACCAATGGTGCTGATGTGGGGGTATTTGTGGCTCCAGGGGCCGGCAATGCTTTTGACCGGTGCGGAAAGATTTTCTACCAGATGGGCCATCGTGTTGCGATAGCCATCGTGCAGTCCCCCCATCGCCAAAACGGGGGCTTTGATTGCGGTGTAATCCTCGCAGATTGAGCCATGTTGCCAATAGGCATCCCGGGTCGGGTGGGACATCCATTCCCGCGCAAGAAAGGGGGTGGCGTTCAGGCGGTTTAGCCAAATGTCGCGCCAATTCTCCCCCGCGATCTCTGGGTCGGGCGGCATGGAAAACCATGACATAGAGGTCGCCGCCCAACCGATGTTTTCACCCAGTTGAATGCCCCCTTTGTAATGAATATCATCTGCAAAGCGGTCCACTGTGGACCCAATTGTGATCACCGCCTTAAGTGGCTCTGGCGCGAGCGCGGCAATCTGGAGCGAATTAAAGCCGCCCCAAGAAATCCCCTGCATCCCGATGTTTCCGCTGCACCAATCCTGTGCTGCGATCCAATTCAGAATGTCGACCCCATCTTGCAGTTCTTGCGGTGAGTATTCATCGTCAAACAATCCCTCGCTGTCCCCGCATCCGCGCCGGTCCACCCGCAGGCAGATATATCCGTGGGCGGCAAAATGTGAATGCATCGGCATATCACGCGCCGCCGTCCCATCGCTTTTGCGATAGGGCAGATATTCGACAATTGCAGGCAAGGGGGTGTCACAGGATTTAGGCCGCCAGACCTTGGCCGAAAGCTGTGTGCCATCCGGCAGAGGAATGACAAAATGTCGGTCAATTTCGATCTCATGAATATCAGTCACGGCGCGCCCCTTGTTGCTTGGCAAGGACCATGGCGCGACTGTATGGAATGCAAAATATGCAAGTTTGTACTTTTTTATGCGGTTTTATGTGAATAGAACCGTATGAGGTTAGAAGCAGAGGTGAAAATGTCCAATTTGGCCCAAAACCTGCGCATCTTGTGTCGGTCGTATCCCTCAATCTCACAGGTCTGTCGTGAAATTGGGATCAATCGCCATCAATTCGATCGTTACTTGCGTGGTACATCGCAGCCGTCTGCACATAATTTGATGCGGATTTGCGAGTTTTTCAGGGTCAGCGAAGGGGATATGCGAAAACCCCCTGGTCAGATGGAACACACCGCATCCGACCATCTTTCCCAACACGGCACGCGCTCTTTTTTGGCGGATATATTTCCCGGCGATCTGCCCGCCGCGCGCAATTACATTGGTCTTTATCACACTCATTTCATCAATATGACGTGGCCTGATCGCATCCAGCGTGCGCTGTGTTTGGTCAGCGAGCAGGGGGGCGGTATCACAACCCGGTACATCGGCCGCGTGCGCGACCCCCACAGCTCGCAAATTCTTCGGTCAGAGTTCATGGGCCAATTGACGGTTCAGGGGGATCGGGTGTTTTTGTTAGAGCGCCATCGCAAAACGTCTGACGCTTTGGCGCAAACAATTTTGGTGCCGCCTGAACGATCAAATGCGACCTATATCACCGGGCTTGCGTTCATGTTGGCCTGGCGCCCGCACCGCACGCCGTTTAGCTCTCGGATCATTTGGAAACGCCTGCGCAATTCAACCAACTTTCATTCTGCGATCAAGCAATGTGGGCTGTTTGATCCGCAAAGCCCATCCATTGATCCGGTGATCAAGAGCTTTTTTGCCGAGGTCCCTGTATCATTTTTAAAGATCTAATCAGCAGGCGACCGCAGCGGGTGATTAAGGGGCAATAATCGGACTAGCGGTGATGTTGGAGTTTTTCACATCAACACCAACGAATTTGGTGCCATGCTTAAACCAGCTTTCCGGTGCGGCTGCCCCCCATAGGGTCTGGCGTTGCGGGTCTGTCAGATCCCATTTGATCGGCTCAAGGTCTGGGTCAACGGTTTGATAATCCGAACAATAAATCTCAATCCGATGTCCGTCTGGATCAAGGATGTATAGAAAAAACGCATTTGAAATACCGTGCCGACCAGGGCCACGTTCAATGTTGTCAACGTAACCAGTGGTGGCCATCAGATCCAAAAGATCAATGATATTCAGCGGTGTCGGTACCCAAAAGGCAACATGGTGCATGCGCGGCCCCGTGCCATTGGTAAAGGCCATATCATGCACACCACCCTTGCGGTGCATCCATGCGGCCCACAGTTTTTTGCTCTCTTCATCTTCGGTATACTCGGTGACGCGAAAGCCAAAATCGCTGTAGAATGCGACGCTGGCATCGACGTCATGGGAAAAGCAGTTGAAGTGATCAATGCGCAGGGGTTTCACCCCTTTATAAAGTGCATATTTTTGATGGATCGGTGCGAGGCGGTCCATCTTGTGATAAAACTCAAGCGGGATCCCCGTGTTGTCCGATGTCAACAGCGTGCGCCCTTGATGGGGGCGATCCACCCATTCTGTGGGGCGGCCTTTGTTGCGGAAATATGCTTCCGCCCGGTCCAGGTCTTCTTCGTCAAAGGTTTTAAATCCCAAGACCTCAACCGTGCCGGGTTGGTCGGACTTTTGCAGAATCACACAGTGATGCCCGCGCTCTTCCATCGCTCGTAAATAGATGTGGTTGTTATCTTCGTCGGTGACCTGAAACCCCAAAATATCGGTATAGAACACACGCGAGGCGACCAGATCTTTGACATTCAAACACACATGCGACAGGCGGATTGTGTTGAAGTCAGGGTAAAGATTGGGGGCGGGGACGGGCATTGTTCTCTCCTGCTAGGGCGGACCATAGCAGGAGCATGACATAGGTTTGACCAGATAGACCAGCGCGGCCTTAACTATTTCGTGGATGGTCTTGGGTCTTTGTTGATATGAATGTGTGATGTGGCCGAGTTTTTCATGACCCAATACCGTCCGGGTGTGCGGCGGAATCGCGATAACCAACTCGGCCAATGTCGTCATCGCGTCCACTATCCCTTGATCTAGTTAGCCAACCCAGCGGCTGACGTCTGGCAGCTTTAGGAATGCGCTCATCCGGGCCTCTGCGTCGTCGATTTTTTCAATCATCGGGGCACGGGAATAACCCGCATCGACGCCTTGGGTGCGCATGGCGGCCTTCATGCCGGGAATCACTCCGGTCACAAGAAGCTCCTCGACTAACCGTTGTGAGATATCTTGCAGTTCCTGCACTTTGGTCAAATCTGACGCATGAATGGCATCGTTAATGCCAACATAAAGGCGACCCATCAGATTGTATGTCGTGCCAATGCCCCCGTCGCAGCCCAAGGCAGCTGCGCCTGCAAATATCTCATCAAAACCGAAGAAAAAGGTCTTATCAGGACGTGCGCGGCGAAGCATGGACAACTTGAATAGGTCGGTTGAAGTGAATTTGATGCCTGCAACTTTGGGAAGGTCCAGAATTTTCAGAAGCAGTTCGATTGGCAATGGGCGACCCGTGCGAATCGGAACTTCGTAAACGATTGTGGGTAATGATGTCGCCGCGGTCAGTTCGGTATAGTAGTGCAGAATGTCATCATCCGAAAACGGGTAGGAGTGTGGGGGAAGGGCAGAGAGCGCCTCGAATCCGAGTTTCTCTGCTTGCTTTGCCAAAGCTATCGAGTCGCGTAAATTTGGCTGGCCAACATGGGCAATGACCCTTGTTTTTTGTGTTCCGTGAAGTCCGGCAATCACTTGCTGCTGTTCAAGCAATTCATCCGTGGACATCAATCCAGATTCGCCACTGCTTCCACCGATATAGATACCACTCAAGCCTTGGTTCAAGACATATTCGGTGATTGCAGTTTGTCGATGTGGACAGAAATTACCATCGTCCGAAAATCCAGACAACAGTGCGGCATACATTCCAGAGATCGGTTTGCTCATTGAAGTGTCTTTCTTTGTAAGGTGTAGAGGCACCCGAATAATCGGCGCGTCGAGATGCGCCGGTGCTTGTTTCAGTGCTAAGGTAAACCCGCGCTTTGGTAAAGTATAGATTGACAGAATTAGATTATGGTAATACCAAATTTGACAAATTGATAGATCATGTCTTGCTGTTTCAGTTTTTGGTAAATTGAGAAATGATCAATTATCATACAAGGAGCGGCATCATGACGCCCGAGAACGTAACAAATTTAGATCTGCCAAAACGGGTTCCGGACCGTATCGCGGACACTTTGGTTTCTCAGATCAAAAACGGTATCTTGAACGTCGGAGATGTCCTTCCCACAGAGCGCGAGCTTTGCGAGCAGTTCTCGACATCGCGCCCCACAGTCCGCGAGGCCTTGGCACAACTGCAACTGCGCGGGTTCGTCGAAACGGGGCCTGGCAAGCGACCAAGGGTTACCGCACCTTCCATAGAGGGTGTTCTGTCAGCTGCTGCCGGCAACATCGGCGAAATCCTCGGAAACGTTGAAAGTGCGGCTCACCTTGAACAGATGCGTCAATTTATCGAAGCCGGCGCAGTGCGCGTTGCGGCCGTACAATCAAGTAATGTTCAGGTTGCAAAAATGCATAATGCGCTTGAGGCCAATTTGGCAGCCATTGGAACTGAAGATTTTGCTGCGACAGATATCGCGTTCCACCGCTCGATCGTGGCGGTGGTTGGGAACCCAATCATTCTGAAACTTCATGACATGTTCGTCAGCACCATGCTGGCTCAACGGCCCGACCTGAATGATCGTCGGCCTTACGATGAAATGGCCTATGAAGAACATCGCTGCATCTATGAAGCTGTCTTAAACCGCGATGTCGTTGCGGCTACCAACCTGATTAACGCGCATCTGGAGCGATCTTATCGATCTCGTCTTGTGGCCCCTAAATCGCTGCAACCGCGTTCTGTTCACGTCAGAGATATCTGACATCTAAGGCGGTCAAATTACCGCGTTATCGCAGCATGGAGGAATATAAATGCTGAAGACACTCGCAACTGGAACAATGGTTTCCCTTTTGATTTCAACCGCCGCTATTGCAGAGCGGTCTTTGACATTTGGTATGCAGGACAATGAAGTGTCCAACGTATATCAAGGTGCCCAGGAATTTGCCAAGAAACTGGCCGAAGTGTCGGGCGGTGAAATGACCGTAGAATTGTTCCCATCTTCTGCGCTTGGCGATTTCAAAGCAATGGTGCAACAGGTTCAAGCGGGCGAACTTGACATGGTTATGACCGGATATCCGGACATGTCTTATATTATCCCTGAGCTAAAACTGGTTGGCGCACCTTATGTTGTTGACGATTTTGCGCACCTCGAAGAGATCGTTGCGAGTGACTGGGGCCAAGGGGTTTCAGAAACAATGAACAAGCAGGGCGTCCACCTTCTAGATGTTTGGTACTATGGTACACGCCAGACCACATCGAACCGCGCAATCAATTCGATTGAAGACATGGCCGGCTTGCGTTTGCGTACGCCAAACGTCCCATTCCTGATCGCTTTCGCTGAGAATACAGGGGCGACGCCAGCTCCGGTTGCTTTTGCAGAGGTATATTTGGCCTTGCAAACCAATCAGGTGGACGCAGAGGAAAACCCCCTTCCGACGATTGACGCGATGAAGTTCTATGAAGTCCAAAGCCACATCGCGATGACAAACCATTTCATCGCATCTGCCGCGGTCCAAGTTGGTACATCCACATGGGACTCCCTGTCTGATCAAGAAAAAGGCTGGGTTACAGAAGCGATCAAAGCCGGTGGTGAGTTGTCTGATAGCATGACATTCGACGCGGAATCAGCGCTGGTTGAAACTTTCAAAGAGCGCGGCCTTGAGATCACAGAGCCGGACCTTGCACCATTCCGTGCAGCGATGCAGCCATACTACGATGAGCTGGAAGCTGAGTTTGGAAAAGGTGCGATTGCCGCAGCGCGAGGACGCTAACTGCACCTTTCTGGAGGGGCGCGTGCTCCCTCCAGATATTTCATTGCCAGGGGAGGGCGTTATGAACCGACAATATGGCATCGAGGCGTCGATTGCGTCGGTTTTATTTATTGTTCTGTTTTTTGTGATGGTGCTTCAGATTTTGGGGCGCACGCCTTTCGTCGCCGGCCCCGTCTGGACAGAAGAGCTCGCCCGCTGGCTTTGGGTTTGGATGGCGTTGATCGGAATTGCGACTGTTGAACGTGACAATGCCCATCTGCGGATGGGTTTTTTGATCGAATTTCTACCCCTGCGCGCGCAGAAAGTTTGGGCGATCATCACTGACCTAATTTACATCGGGCTTGCAGGGCATCTGATTTGGATTGCTTATAAATCGATCCTCCGCACTTGGAACTATGAGACGGTGACGCTGCCGACAACGGATGCCTTGCTATATGCATCTGCCTTTGTTGCAATGATTTTGATTTTCCACCGTATTGCGCGACGACTGTTCACCGGCGTCTCTGAATTTTCGAAAGCAGAGGTTTAATCATGGAACTGTTGTTTGTTGTCGTCGGGTGGCTTTTGCTGGTTTTGATGAATGTGCCAATCGGTATTGGCATGATCATGGTGTCCATGGGTTACTTTTACCACTCAGGCCTCGGGCTTTCGTTTGCCACCCAACGCATGGTGGATGGGCTGAACAGTTTTCCCATGCTGGCCGTACCATTGTTTATTCTTGCCGCGGCTATTTTGAATTCTGCCGGTATCACCAACCATTTGTTCGGCTTCGCCCGCGCGCTCGTCGGGCATGTCACAGGAGGGCTGGGGCATGTGAATGTTCTGGCGTCCCTGTTCTTTTCCGGGATGTCAGGGTCGGCCATGGCAGATGCAGGTGGTTTGGGTAAAATGGAAATTGAGGCCATGCGAAAAGCGGGCTATGATGATGAATTCGCAGGTTCGGTTACCGCGGCATCGTCTATGATAGGTCCCTTGGTGCCGCCTTCAATCACGATGGTGCTTTATGGGGTCATCTCAAATACGTCGATCGGAAAGCTGTTCCTGGGCGGCATCGTTCCCGGCATCATGTGTGCCGCCGCGCTGATGGCGATGGTTTATTTCATCGCCCGCAAACGCGAATATCCAGTGGATGTGCGCAAATCCACCGGCGAAATCTCGGGCTTGTTTGTAAAGTCTCTCCCTGCTTTGCTGACGCCCGTGGTGATCGTCGGTGGAATTTTTTCTGGCTACTTCTCGCCCACTGAAGCGGCGGCCATCACCGTGCTTTATGCGATCTTGATTGACCTGTTATTCTATCGAGAACTGACGTTTAATCGGCTTTGGGATGCCATCTATGAAACGGTCATCACATCGTCAGCGATTGCAACAATTATCGCCGGTGTAGGGTTGCTTGGCTGGGTTTTGGCCCGAGAACAGGCGCCACAACAAATTGCAAATCTGTTTTTGACGATCGCAAACGACAAACTCACATTCCTAATCGCGGTCAACCTGATGATCTTTGTGTTGGGTGCGTTCATTGAATCGCTTGTTATCCTTTTGATTGTGGTCCCGATCCTTGTTCCTGTCGCCTTAGGTTTTGGCGTTGATCCTGTTCATTTTGGGATCATTGTGGTTTTGAACTTGATGATTTCGATCCTGACACCGCCCATGGGCATGGCCCTGTTTGTCGTCGCCCAAGTCGGAGAAATCCCGTTCCAAAAACTTGCAAGGGCGATTGTGCCTTGGCTGATCCCGCCAATTGTGGTGCTTATCCTTGTGTGCACCTTTCCGATCCTTGCGACGGGCCTCCCCAGTTTGTTGGATTAGGGAAAAGATATGAGTAAATTAAACATGTTACGTCATGGGTTGGTGGTTTCATGCCAACCTGTCGATGACGGTCCAATGGACCAACCTGAAATAATCTCAGCGATGGCCCAAGCGGCCATCGCTGGTGGCGCAAATGGTGTTCGGATCGAGGGTGCGGACAATGTTAAGGTGGTGCGCAAAGCGATACGTGAACCCATTATCGGTATCGTGAAGCGTGATCTTTCGAACAGTCCAGTGCGAATTACACCGTTTCTTGATGACGTTGCCGCGCTGGCCGACGCGGGGGCAGACATTATTGCCTATGATGCGACCTCTCGGTTGCGTCCCATTGCGTGTGCGGAAATTGTGGCCGAAATCATCAAACAAAACTGTTTGGCCATGGCGGATTGCTCCTGTGTTGAGGATGCGAAAATGGCCTTGAATGACAAGGCGGGCATTATCGGGACAACCTTATCGGGTTACACCGAAGATACGCAACATTTGGGACCAGAGCCGAACCTGAATCTTGTCAGAGATTTCAGCGAATTAGGTGGTTTTGTCATGGCAGAGGGGCGTTTCAGCACGCCGGACCTTGCGCGCGCCGCGTTAAGTGCGGGTGCAGATTGTGTAACTGTAGGAACGCCGCTGACGCGATTGGAAGTAAACACCGAAGCGTTCAAAGCTGCGTTGTCAAGAAGTGGTGATTACGATGCCTAGCCCTAGGTTGGAAAAATTATCAGGCTTTGCGGTAGACCTTGGTGGAACCAAGATTGCTGCCGCGGCTATTGTTAACGGCCAAGTTGGTGACGTTTTGGTGCGCCGGACGCGCGGCGAAGCTGGGCCCGGTCAACTTGTCTCTGAACTTACAAGCATCCTGGGCGATATTGGGTTCAAAGTGGGTGAACCAATTGGTGTTGCCGTTGCCGGGCGATTGGATGCACGGGGGCTATGGTCTGCGGTAAACACCAGCATTCTAAAAGACCTGAGCGCATTCCCGCTTTCCAAAAGGTTACAAGACAGTCTTGGTACTGGTGTGGCGACACTGAACGACACTGGGGCCGCAGCAATTGGTGAGTATCGTTATGGGGCGGCTCAAGGCTCTGATGCATTTGCATATTTAACCGTTTCTACCGGCATTTCCGCAGGGTTGATGTTGAACGGGCGGCCTCTGTCGTCCCCGAACGGGCTCCTCGGGCACGTTGGTTTCATGACCAGCAAACGGGGGGCTTGTCGTTGCGGGTCCGGGCGATATGGAACGTTTGAAAGCATTGCATCCGGCCGCGCAATTGAAGCACGTGCGGCGGAACGCGGACACGGCAACATTGACGGAGAAAATATCTTCAAGAATGCTGCCGCAGGTATCAAATGGGCCCAAGAGCTGGTCGATGAATCCGCAACAGCAATTGCAGAGCTGTGTGCTGATCTGTCCGTCGGATTGGGAATTGAACGAGTTGTTCTGGGGGGCGGTGTCGGGTTGGCACCTGGGTATCTGGATCTTGTGAAAAAATACCTTTTGGATGAACCGGAAATGTTTCGACCAGAAATTGTTCCTGCGGGTTTGGTAAAAAATAGCGCACTTTTTGGCGCTCTTTCAGTTGCAGCAGAAAGAAAGACCGCATTATGAAGGTTCTCATTTTTCACTCAGAGGAAGAAGCAAAACATCAAGCTGCCAATCTGTTGATGCGTCAGGTTCAGAGCAAGCCCGAAAGTGTCCTTGGCCTGGCAACAGGCGGAACAATGGAAGCAATTTATGCGCAGCTGGTGTCCGCCAGTGCAGAGGCGGCGGTGTCTTGGTCCAAGGTTGTTACCTTCAACCTTGATGAATACTGGGGCATCCCGTCAGATAGTGCCGCGTCCTATCGAACTTATATGAACACGCATCTTTTTGAACACGTGGACATTGCGCTGAATGCAACGCATGTGCCAGCCTCAAATGGACGCGATCCATCCGAGGCTGCGCAAACTTATGAAGATGCAATCTTGTCTGCTGGCGGCATTGACCTCCAACTTCTGGGAATTGGGAAGAACGGTCATATTGGTTTTAATGAGCCGACATCAAGTTTAAATTCAGCAACGCGGATCAAGACACTTACCCAAGACACGCGCGACGCCAATCGGCGGTTTTTTGATTGCTTGGAAGACGTTCCGAAGTATGCTCTGACTGTCGGAATTGGGACTATTCTGGCGTCTAGAGAATGTGTGATCGTTGGAACGGGCGTGGGAAAGGCGGCGGCAATCAAGGCCATGATCGAAGGGCCTGTTTCTGCGGCTTGCCCGGCAAGTGCTTTGCAAATGCACCAAAATGTAACGGTTATGATTGATCGCGATGCGGCGCAGGATCTTCAGCTGACCGACTACTATCAGCACGTCCACCCAGAAGGTCGCGAGCCGGAGTTGAGCAATGTCTAATACATCCATTTCAGCGCTTTATGCGGATACGCTGTATGATGGGCTGACCACGAGACCGCGAGAGGGCGTCTTAGTCACTATTGAGCAGGGAAAGATTATCTCTGTTGCCGAAGGCGTTGCGCCTTTGATGGTTCCCGAGGGCGCAATAAGAACCCCCATTGCCACGCCGGGTCTTATTGACTTGCAGATCAATGGGGCCGGTGACGTTCAGTTCAACTTCGATCTGTCGACAGCCGGTTTGGAAAGAATGGTCGCCGCCTCTGCACGCGGCGGCGCGGCATATATTTTTCCAACTTTTACAACAGCACCGGACAATGACTATCGACATGCTGTGCAAGCGGTCATTGAGGCCTTGGAAAACGGCGTGGCAGGGATTGCGGGCATTCATTTGGAAGGCCCGTTTATTTCAGACGGACGGCCAGGCATTCACCGATGCGAATTTATCAGAAAACTTACCGCAAATGACGTTGATTACCTTTGCGCAGCGGCACAAAAGCTTAAAATCATTCTCACGCTTGCGCCTGAACATCAGAACCCAGACCTGCTAAGGCGCCTAAGTGAAGGTGGGATTGTTCTGTTCGCAGGTCATAGCAATGCGACTTTCGATGAGATTAAGATTGCTGAAAGGTCCGGGCTTGCGGGGGCAACTCATTTATTCAATGCCATGAGCCAGACGACCGGCCGAGAACCTGGCCTTGTCGGCGCAGTTTTGGGTGGCAATAAACTCTATGCAGGAATTATTGCAGACGGACACCACGTCCATTCTTCAAATCTAGAACTTGCGGCTCGTGCCATTCCTGACAGGCTTTGTCTTGTCACCGATGCTATGCAAACGATGAATGGAGTCTCCAAGTCATTTGACCTCTATGGCAAGACAATCTCTCTCAAGAACGGTATGCTAATGGGGCCTGACGGGACCCTTGGTGGAGCACATCTGACGATGGCAGAGGCTGTCAGAAATATGGTTGAATTAACCGAAATTAACTTGGGCGAAGCGATAAAAATGGCGAGTAGTAATCCTGCAAAGGCTGCCAGGGTATGCGATCGGTTTGGCGGAGTGAGTGACGGGATGGCCGCCTCAATGTCACTGTTTTCTTCAGAGTTTCAGTGCTGTGGTGTCGTGCGTGAAGGCGAGTTTACCGATCTCAGATAAATGCACTCTCAGTGCTCGGTTCGGTTGAAATGATTGCGGCCAAACCTGCAAACTCTCGCTATGAACAAGGGAGCTTTGGGGGCAGGCTCAGTGCTTCAATCCTGCCAAAATTATTCGCATAATCTAGGTTATGTTAAAATTTGATGTTAAAATATCCATAGGACCTATTGCTTTAGAAACGAGGACACCATTGGACCAACATCATGGCGCTGGGTGTACATTAGCAAATGCCCCGCCTGAAAAACCTTGAGCTTTGCGTTGCGCATTTTATGTGCCAGCAAAATCTGGTTCGCGATCGGAATCAGCCCGTCGTATTGACCGGCTAGGATCAAAGTCGGCTGTTTTAACTGCCCAAGCCACGACAGGCTGGTCCAACTGCACATGGCGCGGACCTGAGAAAAATAGCCTTCAACTGTGGGCCGAATGGCGTGCTTTGAATATTCTTGAAACATGCCAGGGTTCAGCACCGCTTCGCCGCCATACATCCACGGCCCAACCAAGTTCCCATAAGCCTTGTTGAAATAGCGCATGGGAAACATGATTTCTGACAGCGCAATGGGCGTGCCCCACCAACTGCCGATACCGCCAGCCGAGGTGATGGCCAAAACCAATTTACGCACACGATCCGGTGCATCATAGGCGATTTGCTGAGAAACGGCCCCGCCCCAGGAAATCCCGAGGATATCAAACGCTTCAATGCCAATCTGATCCATAAATTCAAGCGTGAAACCCGAGTAATCAGACATGCTTTGAACATCTTCATTGACCTCAGAACGCCCGGTGCCGGGCATGTCAAAGGTGATGATGGTGCGGTCGGTGATGACCTCAATCAACGGCAACAAGATCTCAATAGATTGCCCAAGTCCGTTGCAGATCAACAGAGGGGCTTCATCCGTCTCAGCCTTGCGGATCAGGTAACGCACATCGGTCCCACGGACAGTTGTGGTGGACATTAGTTCGTGTGGAATATCGTCTGAAATGGTTTTGGTGGTTTGCATTTTGTTAGACCTGTTCCCGCACATATGTTCCCGGTGCGGGATCCAGCACCTTATGGGTTTTATTACCAAGCGTTTTGGGTTTTGCACGTTCTTCGGCGGGGTTGTTGTCGTTTAACCACGTCAGCCAATGCGGCCACCAGCTTCCATCTGTTGTGGCGGCCGAGGCCAACCAACCGTCCGCATCCAGCGCGCTGTTGCCATCTGTCCAGAACCGTTTCCGATTGCGCACCGGGTGGTTGATCACGGTGCCAGACACGTGACCGCCTGTGGTCAACACAAATTCCGCCGGGCCAGAGACCAGTGGTGTTGCGCTATATGATCCTTTCCATGGCACAATATGGTCGCCATCCGCAGCCACAAAATAACACGGGACATCAATGTTGCGGGTATCCACGGGGGTGTCCAACAGGGTCAGTGCGCCGGGCACTTTCAATTTGTCTGCCATATACATCTCATCGATGTAATAAGAGTACCATTTGGCGGGCAGGTTTGAAGTGTCCGAGTTCCAGTAAAGCACATCAAAGGGGGCTGGTGTCTTGCCCATCAAATAATTGGAAATCACAAAATTCCAAATGGATTCATTCACATGCAGCATCGCCATCGCATTGGCAATGTCCCGGCCGGGCGCAACTTTTTCCGACTTCAGGCGCATGTCATAAGCGGCGTTTTGCCCTTCATCCATGAACACTTTGACCTGTCCGGGATCGTCGAATGAGATCATCGAAGACAGGAATGTGGCCGACCCTAAAAGCGCTTTCAGTTTGGTTGGCATCACGGAAAGCGCTGCAATCAACATCGTCCCGCCATTGCACCATCCAAGAATGTCGACATTGTCAGATTTTGAAACCTCAGAGGTCACTTTCAAGGCTTCAAACACGCCGTCGCGAAGATACTCATCCCAGCCATTGTCGCCCTGATCCGGCCCCGGATTGCGCCACGACATCATATAAACGCTCTGCCCTTGTTCCAGCAGATAGCGGATCATGGATTTCTTTTCATTCAGGTCAAAAATATAGAATTTATTCACGCAAGGCGGCACAATCAAAACCGGGTTGCCGCGGATTTTTGCAGTCATCGGTTCATATTGGATCACTTCGATCAGCTCATTGCGAAAGATCACTGAACCCGGCGTGGTCGCAAGGTTTTTCCCCACCTCAAACGCATCTTCATCGGTGGTGGTGATGTAACCTTTTTCCAAGTCAGCTAGAAGGTTTTGAAACCCTTCAACCAGACTTTTCCCACCGGTTTCCTTGGCCATCTCTAGCACTTCTGGATTGGTCATCGCAAAGTTTGACGGTGCCATATTGTCAGCCGCCACACGGGCATAAAAGCTCAGCTTGCTTTGTTCGTGATCGGGCAATCCAGCATTGTCGGCAAGATCGGCCATTGCCTTAGCTGTCAGTTCATAAGAATGGCGCATCAGGGGAAATATCCCCTCGTTCCACGCATCCCCTTTAAAACGGTTGTCTTTGGTTGGGGTGGCGGCCTCGGGGTTGGCTGCTTTCAACCAAACCTGCGCCAAATCCGCTTGGTACTTGATCCAGGTGCTGGTCCATGCCGCAAAAGGATGCTCGCCACCACCGTACATCGCCTCAAATGATTTGAAAAAATCCTTCGACATCTCCTGCATTTTTTCCGCGTCCATGCCAGCAAACACCGGATGAGAATCCATTGATTGTTTGAACAGTTTCGCCAAAGCATCCATCTGGTCATTTTTCATTGTAAATTCCCTTTCCAAGCACTGTCACACCGCAAGCAATGTGTTTATCCCTAGGCAACTGACCTGCGGCGTCAAGCGACAAGTTCCCTGTATTTTCACATGGGTTCATCTCTCAGGAATGTTGCGTGAGTATTGCAGCACGATGGAGGGTTTACAGGTTAAGGGAATCCCACAACAGGATCATAACCATTTGACGCGTTTGAGGTCTTAGACGGATCCCGCTTCAGCGTCGATCACACGGCTAAGCTGTAGCCGAAACAATTTCGCTCCTGCATCCAGTGCTAGATCCAGATGGGGCGTTTTTTTGTTTTCCATACCGCGCTGCACGGCCTCCAACACGACCTTGTCTTCGTTAAATGCCATATGCGCGCCCGCGTTCATCTGTTCGGAAATCGCTGTGTCATCCGGGTCGGTGTTGCGGTGTTGGAACCAGATATATAGCGTGTTGTGCTCATCAATTGGCGTCATGAAGTTATAAGAAACATTCACATAGGTCAGATCCACATGCGGCGCGTCCGGACCGCCGGTGCCTGCGGGACCATAGATCGACATGTTCACACCAATGGCCGGATAACACATCTCATAATGTTGTTTGCGATCGCAGTTGCCTTTGAATTTCACCAGCGATGCGTAATAGGGCGACACAGGCTGGTCATAGATCCAGCGCGAGACAATGACGCTGCGGTCCGTGCGTTCTAATTCGAGAGGTTCGTCATCCGTACCTGAGCCGGCAAAAGACGTCACATGCACCCAAGCGACATGGCTTGGGTCCAACAAATTGTCGGCCATCCAAAGGTAATTGCACCCCAAATGCAACGACCCGCCATCGGTCGCACCCCAATCCGGATTGTCATAGTTTGGGATGTGGAAAGTCGTGTCTGGGTCGGCTTTTTCTGCCTCTCCCATCCAGATCCACAACAGCCCATATTTGTCCTCAACCGGATAGGATTTCACCACGGCGCGCTTGGGAATGTTGTCGCGTTGCGTGGGTTCCTCAACGCAAGACCCCGTACAATCAAAGGTCAGCCCGTGATAGCCACAAACCACCCGGTCGCCGTCCAGTTGCCCCATCGACAGTGGCAATTTGCGGTGCGGGCATGCGTCTTCTAATGCAACCGGTTTGCCGTCGGCCTGACGATAGAAAACGATGTTGTCGCCCAGCAGCGTTTGCGCGCGCAATTCGCGGCCATATTCTTTGCTCCACCCGGCCACATACCAGCAATTGCGCATATACATCTGGTTGTCCTTCGCTGGTGGTCATAAGCCTAAGGGGCTGGCCTGTCTGTGGCTATTGGGCATTCATAATATCGGGCATTAGTTGGGCTACTGTTAGTGGTGTGGCTTAATCCTCTTTGGCATAATACCCCACAACATCGCCATCCGTGGTCACACCCAGCCCGTTCAATAACCGGTTGGCATAATTGAAATACCCAATGATTTGATTGACCTCTAGTATTTCACCATCTGGCACGCCCGCATTTTGCAAAGTCTCTACATCCGTCTTGACCATATCACCGGGGCGAAGTGTCAGCTTTTCGGTATATCGCAGCAATGCCAGCTCTTTGCCCTCAAACGCGTCCTCCGGGCGATGCGTGGACAGTGCGGCCTCAATCGCATCGGCACGGGCCTCATCGCCGATCAAATGCCGCGCGTTGGACCAGTGATTGGCGTAGGAATAGGGACAGCGATTTAAGGTGGAGACATACGAACTGATCACCTCTTGAAACCACATCGGAATGGTGTTGGCGTCGTCATGCAGACACGCCCGATACAGCACAACATGCCCATTCATCGTTTGGGGCCGTAACGGATGGACCCGCATCACATTGTCCACTGTGCCATGCGGCGTGCGGGCAAAATCCAGCGCCTCGCGCAAGGGCCCGTCGGCGTCATCATCGTCGATCATTTTGATCCAGGCTGACATGCAGTTTCCTTTAAAAAGAGAGAGCATTCGCCCAAGATTTCAAAGACCACCATCGCTGGTGTCGTTTGGATCGACTGCCACGTGCCTTATGGTCCGTGATGGCAACAATCCCCCCAGCAACGGCCGCGCGACAATCTTTGCGACAACCAAAGACACCAGCAACCCGGTCAACACGCTGGTGGCCACACCAAACCAAACGCCGATCACGTCAAAACCCAACACGCTGACGAAAAGATAGACGAACAACGGCACCCCAATGCCTTGGCGGTAGACCCCAATCCAGAACGCCCAGATCGGCTTTTTCAATCCTTGTAGGAAGGAATTGATCGCAAATAATGCCATGTAGGCGGGCAGGATCGCACCATCGACCCTTAGATAACTCACCCCAATGCGGATCACATCTGTGTCGTCGGTAAACAACCCCATCGCGGCCTCTGCCCCAACCCACAACAGCGGACAGGCCACCGCCATATAGAGCAACCCAATGCCAAAACAAGTGAACAGCGCTTGTGACACGCGGGTGTGTTCCTTGGCGCCAAAATTCTGCGCTACAATCGGCAGAAGTGCTCCGGTCAGGCCGAAAACGGGCAATAAGGCGATCTGTTCAATTCGAAGCGCCACGGCGTATGCCGCCTGCGTCGTCTCGCCAAATCCGCGCAGATAAAACAGGACAACAAACCCGGAAAATACCAAGACAAACATTGCGGTGCTGGCCGGGATGGACTGGGCAGAGATTGCCTGAGTGGTGGTCCACGACGGGCGGAGCTCGGACAGTTTTGGGGCTGCGGTGATGTCCATTTGTGAGATCTTGAGCAGCAAGAATGCGGCCACGCCAGTTTGCGTCATCACCGAAGAGACGGCCAAACCGTCAAAGCCAATGCCGCCCCAATGGCCGGGAATGCCAAAGACAAACAGGGGGTCGAGCACGATATTTGCCAAGAAGGCACCGATCAGGCCACGCTTAAAACTCTCTGCATCTCCAAAGGCCTGCAGGATCCCATTGGCGCTGAAGGACAGGATAAATCCAGGCAGAGAAAAGAGTAAAACCAAGAAGTAACGCGATCCAAGTGTGCGGATTTCTCCGGGTTCTGTCGTCAATGTCATCAGTGGCCCAGCAAAGACAAAACCGATAATCAACAAGACAAATGCGCCAATTATCCCATAGCCGATCCCTTGCAAGGCGATCTTGCGCGCGCGGCGTCGCTTATTGGCTCCAAGCGCGTTGCCAACCAATGCGGACATTGCTGTCCCCAGCCCAAAGGCAAAGGTTGAAAGCAGGAAAAAAGGGTGGAACGACACGGCCAAACCGGCCTGTGCCTGCGTTGAAATCATCCCGGCAAAAAACACGTCCACAAGATTGTAGAGCGTTGAAAACCCCATGCCGATTGCGGCGGGAATGGCCAAGGTTTTGAAATGCTGAACCAACGGCCCGCGGACCAAAGAGCTGCTTTGGGTCACAGCCATTGTGATTCAGCGCGCGTTGTTGGGTGCATGTGGTGGTCCGAATTGACGAGAATACCCGGCAAGCCTAGCCCTTGCGCGGGGGCACATTCAAGCGCCTCACCAAGGTCTGCATTCGTGTTGGGGTGCAGCTGTCCGCTAACAGGAACAGGGGGCTTTGATTGCAAAGCCCCCTTCAACAAGCACATCGTGGCTTTATTTCCCAAGTGAAATCCTAAAACGAGCAAAGCCGTCCGGGCCCTCGCCAGCCTCTTCGATATCCACATCCACCTGATCAAGATAAGCTTTTGCCGCAGGACCCGTATCAAACAGAACGGTCGTGTCTGCCAGCGGTGCAAAGGACCAATTGCTGTCGGCGCGCGGGCTGATGGTGCCCTTTTCGACAATATAGCGCACGATCACATCACGGTTTGTGTCCGGCCCTTCAAAGACGGTTGTCTCGGATGTGGCGCCGGGGAATTTGCCCCCCCCGCCTGCGCGATAGTTGTTGGTGGCAATGATAAACTCGGCGTCCATATCCAGCGGTTGACCGTTATAAGTCAGGTTTACGATGCGACTGGCCTCCGCGTCCAACAACTCGCCTTTTGGATCGTATTTTGAGGGCTGCGACAGGTCGATCTGATATTCAACCCCGTCGATCACGTCAAAATTATAGCTGGGGAACGAGGGGTTCAACAGCACCACATCCTGCGCACCGGGGGTCACTTGATTAAAGATCCCGGCAGAGCGCTCCAACCAGTCTTTCACCTGTTGGCCGCTCACGCGTACCGCACGCGCGGTGTTGGGATAGAGGTACAGATCAGAGACGTTTTTGATCGCCACATCCCCTTTGGGAACATCGGTGAAATACTCTGGCCCACCACGACCACCGGCCTTAAAGGGGGCGGCGGCAGACAGGATCGGCAAGCCTTCGTGTTCGGTGCCTTTCATCATCTGTTCAATGTACCAAAGCTGCGCGATAGAGACGATTTGAACCGAGGGATCATCCGCCACCAGTGCAAAATAGCTGTGCAGGGGCGCGTCGGTTTTGCCCACCGCGCGGCGCACATATTTTAATGTGGCGTCATGTTCGACCTGCACAGAAGCAATCACATCGGCGTTGTTTTCAACCAGCGCCGTGACCGAGCGGTCTTCGTTGCGTTTTGAGATGGGGCGCGCCTCGGATTCAGCTGAGACCACACGCCATTCATTGCCGTCTTTTTCGATCAACAGATCAATCAGGCCCATGTGACTGCCCCAAAACCCGCCCATCGTGGCGGGCGTGCCCATCAGCGTGCCGGCATCCACATCCGCGCCGGCAAAATCGGCATATCCGGGGGATGGAAAGACAAGGTGGCTGTGGCCGGTCAAGATTGCATCAACGCCTTCAAGCCCTGCCAGTGGCACCGAAGCGTTTTCCATCCCGTCAGTGGCTTGGGCGGACCCAATACCGGAATGCGACAGCACCACAATAATGTCGGCGCCTTCTTCTTTCATCTGGGGGATATAGGCCTTGGCGGTTTCAAGAATGTCACGCGCCTGCACGTTGCCTTCAAGGTGACGGCGGTCCCAATTCATCACTTGGGGGGGAACAAACCCGATCAGGCCCACTTTGACAGGATGCTCAGCGCCTGATCCATCGGTGACCTTATGATCAAGGATCACATAAGGTGGGATCAGAGTTTTATCTTTGGTTGGGTCGCTGCCCATCTCAAGCGCGATATTGGCGTTCACAACCGGGAAATTCGCGCCCGCAAGAGACTTCATCAGGAAATCGAGGCCATAGTTAAATTCGTGATTGCCCAAGGTTGAGGCATCAAATCCCAATGTGTTCATGGCTTGAATGACCGGGTGGGTGTCGCCCTCTTTCATGCCGCGTTCATAGGCGATGTAGTCGCCCATCGGGTTGCCTTGCAAAAAATCCCCATTGTCGATCAACAGCGAATTTGAGGCCTCGTCCCGGATCGCCTGGATCAGGGAAGCCGTGCGCGCAAGCCCCACGGTGTCGCGCGGTTTGTCAGCATAATAGTCATAGGGAAAGACATGCACATGCAGGTCGGTTGTTTCCATAATACGCAGATGTGCCTGATTGGTGGCAGCATTAGCTGAGAATGGATGTAGCGCAATAAACCCTGCAGCACTGGCCAGAAAACCTCGACGGTTAAGTGAAATAGGCATGAGAAATCCCCCAAATCGATGAAAGCGTTTCGCGGAGCTCTAGAGCACAGGCCAAGTGTAAAACATGGGTAACATATTGATATTAATATCACTTCAACAGGCTAACTGTGCGTGGCCTAATTGTGAAACGCATTAGGTGTTTTTGCTAAGTATTGTGCGAGTGTAATCAGAATATGCCATGTCGCAAGTCACCTGTTTGAGCTAAGCCAGAGAATGCCGACCGAACAGTCAAGTGCCCCAGGCGAGGTTGCTGTCGGCGATGGGCAGCGTGGCATTGGGCCCATAATGGACTTGCGGGCTCGGATCTGGGAAATGGCTAAGATTGGTGGGGCGAGGGTAGCGTGTTGCCGTTTTTTGTGATCGCGCTTTCGCCCATGCGGAATGATCCGCGCCTTTTCAGGTTTAGGAAAGTGATTGACAGCGGGCCAGCGAATTCATTACCAACAAAATAGTTAACATGCTAAATAAATTCCGTGACGCTCTTCCACTGCCGGGTGCGCGCGATCAATGGGGGCTTTTCATGAGCGCACTTGAGGACAACCTGACAAAACTCGCAGGTTTTCTGGAACGATTTAAGGATACGGGTATTCCAAACCGCATCGGCGGTCAGGACCGCGCGGGGTCGGCGGGTGTGTTTCAGACTATCTCTCCTGTCGACAAATCGGTGATTTGTGATGTGGCACATGGTGTTGAAAAAGACGTGGACAGCGCGGCCAAAGCCGCGGCTAAGGCCTTTCCCGCTTGGCGTGACATGCCCGCATTAGAGCGCAAGAAGATCCTGATCAACGTCGCAGATGCCATTGAGGCGCGCGCCGAAGAAATCGCGTTGTGCGAATGTTGGGACACCGGCCAAACCCTGCGTTTTATGTCCAAAGCCGCCCTGCGCGGGGCGGAAAATTTTCGGTTTTTTGCAGATCAGGTGGTTCAGGCGCGTGACGGGCAGCATTTGCAGTCGCCAACCTTGATGAATGTCACCTCTCGCAAGCCGATTGGGCCCGTTGGTGTGATCACCCCGTGGAACACCCCTTTTATGCTGTCCACATGGAAGATTGCGCCCGCCTTGGCCGCGGGCTGTACGGTGGTGCACAAACCGGCTGAGAATTCGCCGTTAACTGCTCGATTATTGGTTGAGATCGCAGAAGAGGCCGGCCTGCCGCCCGGTGTTTTGAACACCGTAAACGGCTATGGCCATGATGCGGGCAAACGCCTGACAGAACACCCTGCCATCAAGGCGATTGCCTTTGTTGGGGAAAGCCGCACAGGGTCGATCATCACCAAACAGGGTGCGGATACGTTAAAGCGTATGCATCTGGAATTGGGCGGTAAAAACCCGGTCATCGTGTTTGATGATGCGGATCTGGACCGCGCTTTGGACGCGGTGATTTTCATGATCTTCTCGATCAACGGCGAGCGTTGCACCTCGTCCTCGCGCCTTTTGATCCAAGACACCATCAAGGATGAATTTGAAGCCAAACTGGTTGAGCGGATCAATAACATCAAAGTCGGTCATCCGCTGGATCCGGCCACTGAAATTGGCCCGCTGGTGACCGAAGAGCATTACAACAAAGTTGTCTCGTATTTCGGCATCGCAAAAGAGGATGGCGCGACAGTGGCGGCGGGTGGGGTCACACTTGGCGACGAAGGCTATTTCGTGCGGCCTACCCTTTTTACCAACGCCGACAACAAGATGCGCATCGCCCAGGAAGAGATCTTTGGCCCGGTGCTGACCTCGATCCCTTTCTCGACCGAAGAAGAGGCCATCGCGTTGGCCAATGACACTGACTACGGCCTGACTGGTTATGTCTGGACCAATGATCTGACCCGTGCCTTGCGCGTGACTGACCAGATCGAGGCCGGGATGATCTGGGTCAACAGCGAAAATGTGCGCCATCTGCCCACCCCGTTTGGGGGCGTCAAAGCCAGCGGCATTGGCCGTGATGGGGGCGATTGGAGTTTTGAGTTTTACATGGAGCAAAAGCACGTTGGCTTTGCCACCGGGCAACATAAAATCATGCGCTTGGGTGTATAACTTCAGGAGGAAATCTTATGGGAGAGATCGTACTCGCGGCCAAGGTTACGCATGTGCCAACCATGCTGATGTCGGAACAAGAGGGCCCGATCAAAGGCAAACGCCAGCCGGCCATTGAGGGCCATTATGACATCGCGCGACGTGCCAAAGAACTGGGGGCTGACACCATCGTCATCTGTGACACCCATTGGGTGATCAACGCCGGGTTTCATATCAACGCAAATACGAAATTTGAGGGTCTGTTTACCTCAAACGAATTCCCGCAATTCATCCAGAACATGCCTTATCAATACGCTGGAAACCCCGAGCTTGGGGATGCGATTGCCAAGATTGCGAGCGACAAAGGCGCCTATACGCTGGCCCATCATCTTGACAGTCTGGAACTGGAATACGGCTCCCTTGTGCCGATGCGTTTCATGAGCCGCGAACACGACATGAAGGTGGTGTCGATCGCCGCTTGGGCAACCGTGCACGACCATGATGAAAGCCGTATGGTTGGCGAGGCAATCCGCGAAGCGGTTGAGGCGTCGGACAGCAAAGTGTTGTTGATTGCCAGCGGGTCTTTAAGTCATAAAATCTGGCCCAACAAAGACTATGCCGCCAACAACGGCACCTTCACCATCAGCTCAGAGTTTAATCGCCAAATGGATTTGCACGTGCTTGAGATGTGGAAAAACGGCGACCATGCGACCTTCCTGAAAATGCTTCCGGATTATGCCGAGCATTGCTGTGGCGAAGGATCAATGCATGACACAGCGATGCTGTATGGTGCGCTTGGTTGGGATAAATATAATGCCAAATGCGAGGTTGTGACTGAATATTTCCCATCGTCCGGCACCGGCCAAACCAACGTGATTTTCCCGGTTCAGTAACCTGAGAAACAAGGATCAAGACATGCGGATTGCGACCTTCAGCGCCAAGGGCGAAACCTTTTACGGGGCGATTACAGACGCGGGTGCGGTTGCCCTATCGCCAGAGTTTCCCCAATGGGCCACGCTTTACCAAGCGATTGTTGCAGGTGGGTTCGATGACCTGGTGGCGGCAGCAAAAGGGCGTGATGTCACTCATCCCGACTTTGAGTATGAAATGGTCATGCCGGATGCCCGCCGGATCCTTTGTGTTGGGGTGAATTTCCCCGACCGCAACGCGGAATACAAAGATGGCAGTGCCCAACCTAAATTCATGTCGCTGTTTCCCCGCTTTTCCAGCGGATTTACGGGGCATGGTCGCAATTTGGTGCGCCCCCCAGAAAATCACACGCTGGATTATGAAGGTGAAGTGGTGATTGTGATCGGCAAAGGCGGGCGTCGTATTTCGCAAGAAGATGCGTATGACCATATCGCTGCCCTCACCCTGTGCAACGAAGGGACCATTCGCGATTGGGTGCGTCATGCGAAATTCAACGTCACGCAGGGCAAGAATTGGGACAATTCGGGTGCTATCGGCCCTTGGTTGGTCCCCTTCACCGACGCCTCACAGCTGGATGGCGCGCGCATCCAGACCCGTGTGAATGGTGAGCTGCGTCAGGATGACACGCTGAACCGGATGATGTTCCCGATCCGGCGCGAAATTGAATACATCTCGACCTTCATGACCCTGAAGCCCGGTGATATGATTGTGACCGGCACCCCCACCGGGGCAGGCGCGCGGTTTGATCCCCCCAAATACCTTAAACCCGGTGACGTGGTTGAGGTTGAGGTTGAAGGCATCGGCACCTTGCGCAACGGGATTGAGGACGAAGTGCTATGATGCCAGACGACCACGCCCGCGCCGCATCGGATCTTTTGCAGGCAGAACAGACCGGCAAACAAATCGGCCTTCTGACCAAACGCCACCCAGAGATGGGTATGGATGATGCCTATGCCGTGCAAAATGCGACCTACCACCAGAAACTGGCCGAAGGGCGCAAAGTGATCGGCTGGAAAATAGGGCTGACTTCAAAAGCAATGCAATATGCGCTGAATATCGACATCCCTGACAGCGGGATTCTGTTTGACGATATGTTGTTTCAACATGGCGCCTGTGTGCCCGCGGGCCGGTTCATCCAACCCCGGATTGAGGCTGAAATTGCCTTTGTCATGAAGGCCCCACTTGCCGGCGCGGATGTCACCCGAGAAGAGGTGATCGCCGCCACCGATTATGTAGCCCCCTCCATCGAAATCCTCGACACACGCATTCAGCGCGTGGATCCAGACACCAGAAAGGCGCGCACCGTCTTTGACACAATCAGCGACAATGCCGCCAATGCGGGCATCGTGTTGGGCCATGAGCGTCACGCGATTGATGCCCATGATCTGCGGTGGGTTGGCGCACTTGTGTTTCGAAATGGTGAGATTGAAGAAACGGGTCTGGGGGCGGGCGTGTTAAACGATCCTGTCGAAAGCGTGGTGTGGTTGGCCCGCCGTATGGCGCAATATGGCCAAAGCATTGAACCCGGTCATATCATCCTGTCCGGCAGCTTTATCCGCCCAATTGAATGCCCATCCGGCACTGATATCCATGCCGACTTTGGGGCTTTTGGGACGGTGGATATTCAATTTGCTTAAGGGGCAGGGGATGTTATCCCCTTAGAAACGCCCCGGTCAGGGTCGCCTGCACAGGAGAGCAACATGAAACTATTACGTTTTGGCCCGAAGGGGCAGGAAAAACCGGGTATTGTGGATGCGGATGGCAAGGTGCGCGATCTGTCGGCCCATGTGGCTGATATCGCGGGTGATGTGTTGGGGGATGCGGGTCTTGCCAAGATTGCCGCCCTCGATCTGACCACCCTGCCCGAGGTCAATGTTGATCGGTACGGTGCCTGCGTGAATGGCGTGGGTAAATTTATTTGCATCGGGTTGAACTACTCTGACCACGCCGCCGAAAGCGGAATGGATGTGCCGTCAGAGCCGGTGATTTTCGCCAAAGCCACATCCGCCATTTGCGGTCCCAATGATAATATCGAAATCCCACGCGGGTCCACCGCGACCGATTGGGAAGTTGAACTGGGCGTGGTGATCGGCAAAGAAGCCAAATATATTGATAAGGCCGACGCCCTGGATCATGTCGCGGGTTATTGTGTGATCAACGACATCTCGGAACGGGATTTCCAGATCAAACACGAAGGGCAATGGACCAAGGGAAAATCCGCCGACACCTTTGGACCCATTGGCCCTTGGCTGGTGACCCGAGATGAGGTGCCGGACCCGCAGGCGCTGGCCATGTATCTTGAGGTGAACGGCAAACGGATGCAGGACGGCAACACCAACACAATGGTCTACGGCGTGGCCCATGTGGTGGCTTATCTGTCGCAATTCATGTCTTTGCAGCCGGGGGATGTCATCTCAACCGGGACCCCTCCGGGGGTTGGGATGGGGATGAAGCCCGAACCTGTTTACCTGAAGGTTGGGGATAAGATGCAGCTTGGCATCAGCGGGCTTGGCACGCAAAATCAAACGGTAGTACAGGGCTGACCCAAGCAAAAGCTGGGCGCGCTTTTGACGCCCGGTTCTATCGTGTGGTGCAGTATTTGAAATATCCGCCTTAGTTCCCAAGAATTCTTCATAAACGCAAGGCCGGGACGCGGGTGAAAAACCCCTGACCCGCCAAGCCAAATTTGTCATTCCAGTCATCCGCGCAGAGGTGGAAAACACTGGTGGCGCCTAACGTTATGGCCGCGCCCAGATGGCTTTGCGCCAAATTGCCATTGTTGCCAGAGGATCAGGGTTTGTACCTGCAATGCATGCATTTCAGCCGCGGATATAAGTGGACAACCAAGCTATAACAGCACCTCAAACACTCACAGAAACGACAGTCGCTCGTCTTGTCCCAGCCCAACGCGCGGGTCCGGGTTGGCAAAGGCTTTTGCGGCACAGGGATAACGGCGCATCAGATCCGCCCCGCCGGGCACGCGGTCAGGGTAAAGAACGCCATTGTCCCACACCGCCACACCATCTATTCGGATGGTCGGATCAATCACATTAAGCGAGATTTCACCGGGCGGATAGGCTCCGCAGGTGTGGAAATGCAGGATGCGGGGATTGCCAAAGGCTCCGCCGCTCCACCGTTCAAAACTTTTGGACGCGGCATCGTCAAACCCGCAACTGGGGTGAATGCCCCCATGCCAGGAATGCACAAAATAGGAATCAATTCCAAACGCTTTGCCCACTTGTTCGTAATGCGCGGTGGCGGTGGCAACATCGGTGGTGCTGCCTTCAAACCCGGTGATGGTGTTATCTTCAAAGCTGACAAACAGCGTGTTTTCAAGCGCGCACGCGTAAGGCGAATAATAGTTTGACCCGGTGCCCACCAAAAAACCCGCCTGCGCAATACGCCCGGCAAGCCCATTTGCATTGGCGGGTTTGAACACGGAAAGTGGAAAGCGCTTGATGGATGTATCACCGTGTTCCACATCCAAATCCGTGAGCCGCCCTGAGAAGTCAGTGCCCAAGGGACAGGTCACATGGATCGCATCTGCATCCGCCATCATCGTGTTGATCAACCGTTTCAACGCATCAAAAGCGCGGTAATCGGCGGTGCCAAAGCCGGAACTGAGCATATCGCGGTCCAGCGCATAGCTCACAATCTGTGTCGCAGAAGAGCCGTTTTCGTTAAACCGCAAGTGATCGCCAATCCGCGCCAGAAACAGCGTGCGATCAGCGATTGAGATTTGCGCGGCCAGATTAGGGTCGGGCTCGGTCACATCGCGATTAAACGCCACCTCGTAAAGCGCGGGGAACAGACCCAACCGACGGGATGCGGTGACAACGTCTTGAAGCATCTCAGCATCATAATACCCCTCAGCTGCGTTCTCATGCACAATCAGCACCTTGTCGCCAGGGGCGGCAGCGGCGCAATTGATCAGCATATTTTCGACCCCTTTAAAAAACGGGCCGCGATCATGGCTGTCGAGAGAGGGCATCGTCACGCTCATGGCAGGCTAAAGTTGTTGTAGGATCTGATGGCAGAGGCATTGCCGCCGAAGAGCTGAGCGTGACCCAAAGCGCGGTCAGCCAGCATATCAAATCGCTAGAAGAATGGACTGGGCACAAGCTTTTGATCCGCGGCGCGCGCAAAACGGTGCCAACCGACAGCGGGTTGCGCTTGGCATCAGCGGTGGCCGAGGGGTTTGGCTCGGTGCAACTGGTCTGTGACGAGCTTCGGGATCGGACGAAACTCAAGAAACGCGGGCTGCTTTTGGCCTCGCCCCCCGGGTTTGCCTTTGTCTGGTTGCTTCCCCGTCTGATGACATTTGACGAATTAAACCCGGATATCCCCGTCTCACTCTCCACAGATGTTTTTGCCCGTGATTCTACGGCGGACGTGGCGGATGTGATGATCCTCTATGGGGTTGGCGGCTTTCCTGGCCTGCATGCCGAACGGCTGTTGGACGAGCAGATGACCCCGGTGTGTTCCCCCGAATTGGCACAGAAACTCACCACGGTTTCCGACCTCGGGCAGCACACGATCCTGCAAGATGACGTACAGCAATTAGGCACCCCTTCCACCTGGACAATCTGGGCGGATCATGTGGGTGTCACCCTGCCCAAAAGCGACAAGGTGCGCAAATATGGCCAAGCCAATATGGTGGTGCAGGCCGCCATAAAAGGGGTTGGCGTGGCGATGGGGCGCGGACCTTTGGTCAACGATGCTTTGGTGGACGGGACCTTGGTGTGCCCCTTGCCGATGCTTGCACAATCGCAATTATCCTATTGGTTTGTTTGCCGTCCAGACGCGTTGAAACAACGGCGTGTTAAGATGTTTCGGGATTGGTTGTTTGACGAAGTGGCTGACCTGCCGCGCATGACAAACCTGTTGGGATAAATGGGTTACGTCCGAATGTCTGCCGATATTCCAGTTCTGTTCTTTTCGCTTGTTAACGAAATCAACCCACGGGCATACTGACCAAGAGCTACAAACCAAAGCCCAAAAGTCGGCACAATGAATTTATGGAGGCAGGCGTATTGCCAAAACAGCCCCACCCAATATATTTTTCACCGCGCCTGACAGCGAACGGTGCCCTGTGTCCCTTCGTCAAACTTTGGAGCACTGGTTGATGACGGACCTCAGCGCCCCTGCCCCACAAGCCCGTAATCCGTTGCACCTTCGGATGCGCAAGATACCGGTGTTGTCCGTTGCGCTTTATGCACTGATCATCGGCGTCATCATTTGGAGCGCATATACGGGCGCGCAATCCATGGGCTACAATTGGCAATGGTACCGGATGCCACAGTATTTCTATCGCCTGACGGATGATGGGTTTCAGTGGGGCGAGATTGCCATTGGCCTTTTGAAAACCTTACAGCTTTCCGCCATCGCCTTTGTGCTTGCCACGGTGATTGGCCTTGTGGTTGCACTGTTGCGGATGTCGGGGTTGGTGGTTGGTACGGCGGTGGCAATTGGATTTCTGGAATTCATCCGCAACATGCCGATCCTCGTGCTTCTCTACCTCTATTACTACGTTCTGGGGCCGGTCTTTGGCTTTGATCGTTTCACGGCGAGCATCCTGTGTTTGGCGGTTTTTCACGGCGCACTCATCTCGGAAATCCTGCGCGCGGGCATTCAGGCCGTGGCCCCCGGACAATGGGAAGCGGCGAAATCCATTGGCATGTCCACGACGCAGGCTTACCGCTATATCGTGCTGCCGCAATCCGTGCGCTTCATGTTGCCACCAATGACCGGCGAAGTGGTGCATCTGGTGAAAAGCTCCGCCATCGTCAGCGTGATCGCGGTGGCAGAATTGACGACAATTGGCCGCAACATCATCTCGGACACATACATGAGCTTTGAGGTCTGGTTCACCATCGCCGCCGTTTACATGGTCGTGACTTTGGCCCTGTCCATTGGGGTTAGTTGGCTGGAAAAGAAATACGCAGTTGACCATTAAACCCCTAATATAAAAAGTAGAATTAAAATCTTCATCACCCACACTAAGGCCCATATCAAGGAGAGAATTATGAAACTGACAAGACGTATGTTTGGCGCAGCATTTGCGATGGCCGCCACCGCCGCCCTCGCTTTTCCGGCAACCGCGCAATCCACCCGCCAAGGTGTGTCGGGCGATTCTGTCATTGAAACCATCAAAGAACGCGGCGTGATCAAAATTGGCCTGTCGCTTTTCAAACCTTGGTCGATGCGCGATGTTGAGGGTGAGCTGGTTGGATTTGAACTCGATGTGGGCCGCAAACTGGCCGAAGACATGGGCGTCGAAGTTGAATTTGTACCGACCTCTTGGGATGGCATCATCCCGGCGCTGGTGTCGGGCAAATTTGACGTGATCATCAGCGGTATGTCGATCACCCCTCAGCGCAACCTAACGGTCAACTTTTCCGACCCCTACGCCTATTCGGGCATGACCATTCTGGCCAACACCGCGATGACCAAAGGCTTTTCGCTTGAGGATTATAACAGTCCCGACGTGACCTTTGCCGCCCGTCGCGGCGCCACCCCCGCCACCGTGATTGCAGCCGTCTTCCCCGAGGCTGAATTGCTGCTGTTTGACGAAGATGGGGCATCAACCCAAGAGGTTTTGAACGGAAATGCACATGCCACCATGGCCTCTGAACCCGATCCGTCCACCCAAGCGCGCCTTTATCCAGACACGTTGAGCGTTCCGTTTGATCAGAGCTTCCATGCCACAGGCGAAAGCTTTGCGTACCGTAAGGGGGACCCAGACGCGACCAACTTTTTCAACAATTGGATCAATGTGCATCACGCCAATGGCTGGTTGAAAACCCGCAATGATTACTGGTTCCGCGGCAATGAATGGGCCGCGCAAGTCGGCGAAGAATAAACCTTTGCCAACCGCTGGCGGGGCTCTCCCTCCTCGCCAGCACCACCCGGAGGTCGAACGTGCCCAAATTCCTGAAACGCCTGCATTGGCTGGACATTCTGATCCTTGTGATCCTCGCCGTTTTTGTGGCGGTGATCTGGGTGCGTATTGATGGCACGTTGAATTACAAATGGCGGTGGGACCGGATCCCAAACTACATCCTGCGCTATAGCACCAAATACGAATCCTGGGTGCCCAATGTGCTGCTGCAGGGCTTTATCGCCACTATTCGCATCAGCATTTTCGCAAGCCTTCTGGCGCTGGTTTTGGGTGTCATTCTTGGCATTGCGCGCTGTTCCACCAATCTGACCGTGCGCATGCTTGCGCGCACCTATCTTGAATTTCTGCGCAACATCCCCCCGATTGTTGTGATCTTCATCTTCTATTTCTTCCTGTCCGAACAGTTGATCGTTGCGCTTAACATTGAAAGCTGGGCACGCGGCATTGCGCGGCAGGAAAACAACGCCGTGTGGGAGTTTCTTTTTGGCGATATGCGCCGCTTCCCGTCCTTGGTTTCTGGCATCATTGTGCTGGCCCTGTTTGAAAGCGCCTTTGTTGGTGAAATTGTCCGTGCGGGCATTCAGTCGATCCCGAAAGGTCAGCATGAGGCCGCGAAATCCATTGGCATGGGGCGCATAGATACGCTGCGCTACATCGTCTTGCCGCAAGCGTTGAAAAAGGTCACGCCGCCCTTGGCCAACCAATTCATCACACTGGTGAAAGACAGCGCGATCATTTCACTTATTTCTGTGCAGGAGCTGACCTTTAAAACGGTCGAACTTGTCGCCTCAACAAGGTTGATATTTGAGGCTTGGCTGACCACCGCCGCCCTTTATTTTGTACTTTGTTTTAGCCTATCAATGCTGTTTCGCCGGTTTGAGCGGAAATCAGATCAACATTAAGGGTGGTGACGCAATCATGAAAGGCGAGGCATGAGAGTCTCGATTTTCGGTGATATTAAGGGGGTCGCCGGTGTTAGCAGCCCATTTCAAGACCGCCCAAGTCAATGGAATAAGAGCCTGTAAGACGCCATAACCCGGTTAAGGCGATTTACAAAGGCTTGGTATGGACGGCACGCCCAGACGTTCGCGATATCGCACAGGGGGAATACCCATTGTTTTTCGAAACTCGCGGCGAAACGTTTCTGCGGATCCAAACCCACAAGTTTCCCAAACGTCGGAAAGTGGAATCGTGCCGTTTTCCAGCAATTCAGCAGCCCGCGACACGCGTTCAGTTTTAAGCCAGTTCAAGGGTGTTGTTCCGGCCTCTTCGTGAAATCTCCGGGCCAGAGTGCGCCCACTTGTTGCTGCCACGCTGGCCATGCGTTCAATTGGCCATTCTTCGTCAATTGATGCCCGAATACGATCCTGTAGGGCGGCCAGGCCTGAACCAAGGCGGGCCTTTGGTTGGGGGCGGGGCACGAACTGGCGCTGACCGCCGTCTCTTTGGGCAGGTAAGACCAGTCGCCGGGCCACAGATGCGGCAACCTGTGCGCCGAAATCTTGCCTGATAATATGCAGGCCCAAATCCAATCCTGCCGCCGATCCGGCAGATGTAAACACGCGGTCGCCTTCTATGAAAAGGACGTCGGGGTCGACGTCAATTTCTGGATACATCTCAGCCAACTTATCAGTATAGCGCCAATGGGTCGTAGCTGCTTTGCCGTTCAACAAGCCTGCCGCCGCCAAAACAAAAACACCTGAGCAGATCGATGCGACACGCGCGCCGCGCGCGTACGCTGCACGCAATGCGACGCACAGCTCTTCCGGAACCGACGTATCTGCGCCGCGCCAACCGGGGACAACGATCAGGCTCGCCTCTTGCAGCAGATCAAGGTTTTCTTCCGCGTCTACCGTAATGCCACCAGCGGCGCGAATTGGCCCAGGTTCGGCTTTCACGGTGGCAAACCGATACCAGTGGTCAAATTCGGGGCGAGGCAAAGCAAAAAGCTCGACCGCGATCCCAAATTCAAATGTGCACAGGCCGTCATAGGCGATGGCGCAAACCAGTGGGTGTTTTTCCGGCAGTGTCGCAAATTTTGGCATTTTGTCAGTATCCGACCGCATGTTGTCAACTTTGCCAGTATCGCGATTTTTGGAATGCTGGCAAGTCTTAGGCATCACATTGAAACGGAGATATACCGATGACAATTGAAACCAACCTTCTCGCTGCAATCGAAACTTACTTCGATGCCATCCACAACTGTGACACTGGCAAATTAATGTCAGTGTTTCACCCGGAATCAAGTTTGTTTGACGCGGATAATGGCTCCATTTTCGTAGAGCCCATCGACAGCTTTCGTGGCGATGTTGCTGGTCGTGTGTCGCCAGCGAGTGCGGGACAACCCCGTGAGGCCGAAGTTCTGATGATCGACTATCTTTCGCCCATCAGTGCCACCGTCAAAATCCGAATCCGGGCGCATCAAAGCGTGTTTGTTGATCACCTTGGGTTCGTTCGTGACGGTGACGGTTGGAGGATCGTTTCAAAAATCTGGCATCTCGAAAGCACCATCACAGCGGATGATCAAACACAAGCCGCCGCCTAACCATTACATAAAACTTCCAATCTCAAATCAAAAAGGAAAATAGAATGACAAAGATGAATGCAGTTGGATGGTTCGACATCTACGTAAATGACCTAGACCGGGCCGTGGCCTTCTACGAAAATATGCTCAGCGGCAAGCTTGAGCCGATGGGTGATCCAACAGGAGAGACGCAGATGATGAGCTTTCCAGCAGAGATGAGTGCATACGGCGCTGGCGGGGCCTTGACCAAGTCCCCACATGCTGGCCCCGGCGTTGGCGGCACGATTGTTTACTTCATGGTCGAGGATTGCGCCGTACAACAAGAACGGGTTGTCAAAGCGGGCGGAACTGTTGTCCGGCCAAAGTTCTCGATCGGTGATTTCGGCTGGGTTCTTCTCTGCCAAGATACTGAAGGCAACATGATCGGTTTCAATTCTATGACGTAAAGTTCCGATTATAAGGTTTTCGATGGGTGGCCTGATGGCCGTCCGCTAAGCAGGAAATTCGCCGGGTAAAATCACCTTCGTTTGTCACCGTTCAGGATGTTCACATAATCCAGATATGAATGCCGTTCGCCAGTTTCCAGCGAACGGCAGCTTCTCTTACAGGCATAGATCACTGGCAATCGCTTCGACAATAGCTGCATGGACAGCCGCTCAGACAAGAGCAGTTCACACGCCGAGAATGCCGGTTCAGGATCACAGCCAGATACCACCATCCTTCGCGTGTCCAAACATAGCTGATGTCACCAGCCCATTTCTGATTGGGCATATTAGCACAGAAGTCACGATCCAACAGGTTTGGTGCAATGTTGAACGTGTGATCGCTATCCCCCTCTCATCGAAATTACATTTCGACTGCGGGGCAATGGTCATCCCGCTCGTCTGTGCGATCCGCACAGCATCTTGGCGGAATTCGTCCTTCCGTTTCAGTCCCATAGTCAGTCTCCTTTGGTGCAGTAAATGCTATCAAAGGAGCGGCATCAAACCGCGACAGGTCCAGCACACAT
>CBDUJY010000025.1:0-38784 GCA_965367685.1 uncultured Planktotalea sp.
CTTGCGACCTACGGTACCCAAAACCGTCGCGCTACCAGGCTGCGCTACGCCCCGACTGAGGAGACTGATAACGATGTCTTTCGGGGGATGAAACCCCAAAATGCACTCCAAATGCAATTTCTCGCCACAAGATGAATGATCAGTTCTTATCACACGGCCACAGGGCCACGCGCTGCTTAATAAATGGGGATTTCAGCTGGCTGCCCACGGTGATTCCGATCTTTTTTGCAAGACCACCGTTCAGTTCGAGCACGTAGCGCACCCCTTTCCCACCGCTCACAGGTGTCAAATCTCCGGGTTGCGCATTGTCATGGATAAACACCACGCGCCCATCTGTGGTCAAAAACAGCATGTCCAAAGGAATCAGCGTGTTTTTCATCCAAAACGCAGGCTCATGGGCAAAAGGATAGACAAACAACATGCCCTGCCCCATCGGCAGATGTTCGCGCCCCATCAGACCTTTTGCCCGTTGACGGTGGGTTTGGGCAACTTCGACCGTAAATCCGGCTTGCCCCCAATCACCACGCAGATCGACCCGGTCATCACGGCAAAGCGCGTTGGCGGCCACGCTGTGAAGCGCGAGCACAAAAACAACCGCCGAAACGAGCGTGGTGTATTTTACAAACCGCATCAGGACCCTCGTGATACGAAAAGCATTGCTTGGGCGTTGGTTAAAGGTCTGCGCTGAGCGCATTGTCCCACGCAGACACCACAAGGGCCAGTGTACCACGTTTTCCTTGGATGGTCCGCAGGCAAATCGCTTCACCCGGTTGCAGATCCGCCAAACCAGAGCGCCGCAGCACTTCGATGTGAATGAACACGTCTTCGTCTGATCCGAAAATATTGGCAAACCCAAAGCCTTTGCCTTTATCAAACCACTTCACGCGCGCAGGCACGATGGGTCCGGCATCTTCCAGGTCAAATTCTGCCACTTGTTCTTCGGCCAGCCCCAACACATCGTTGTTTTCTGGTGGTGTAATGGCATGCACGGCAACCGCCTGACGGCCGCGTTGGGTGTTTTGCACCTCAATTTCGATCCCAGCCCCATCGGCAACCGAGCTTTGGCCAAAGTTGCGCAAGACGTTAGCGTGAAGCAAGATATCTGCCCCGCCTTCATCCGCGATTACAAAGCCAAATCCCTTGGTGGGATCAAACCATTTCACATGTCCATGCAGAAAAATGGTATCCTGCGCCTTAGACTCTAACGTCATATGGTCACCCTAAAAGTTCACATCCCCACATATAGTTGTAAACAATTGCCGCGACCCCGCAAGGCAAAACTACCTGTACTTTTAGGCAGGTCCCTAGTGTTAACCCCGCAAAACAAACACAGAATTTCGCATATTCTTATGGGTTAAGTCGCAGAACGCTCCACGCGGAATTGCACGTTTGGCGGCTCCAACGAAACCGGTCGTGCAACCTAAAGGCACCGTCCGCCCAAAACTCAATTTCTGTTGGCCGGATCCGATAGCCGCCCCAGAACGGAGGGCGCGAAGGTGATGTTCCGTGGGTGGCCGTCACTTTGGCGACCTCTGCCATCAGGCTGCTGCGCGATGACAGTGGTTGGCTTTGTGCCGATGCCCAAGCGCCAAGGCGGCTTTTCAGGGACCGAGAGTGGTAATAGGCATCCGCCTGTTCCCCCTCTTCTTTGGTGACCACACCGCGCACCCGGATTTGGCGTCGCAACGATTTCCAATGCATCACAAAAGCGGCTTTTCCGGCGTGGTCAAGCTCTTGCGCTTTGGCTGATCCGTAATTGGTGTAAAAGACAAAGGCATCCTCCTCGATGTCTTTCAACAAAACCATCCGCGCATTTGGCAAGCCATCTTTGTCCACTGTCGACAGGGCGATGGCATTGGCGTCATTTGGTTCAACCGCCTCGGCCTCTTTCAACCAGCTGCGCGCCAAAACAAAGGGGTCATCGCCTGCAAAAATTCCACCACGTTCTGACATATCCGTCCTCTCGGTTTTGTAACGTCCGCTACAGCACGTCACCTTTTAAGCGTTCTTGTTGCACCGCTTTGCCGATTGCTTCAGTTTAAAGAGCGAGGCTTGTGGAAACTGGGGCAATCGCATAAACGAGCTTAAACCAGAAAAATGGGACGGGGAACAGAGAATGTCGACCGGTTTGATGAACGGAAAGCGCGGCCTGATTATGGGGCTCGCAAATGACAAATCTATCGCATGGGGGATTGCAAAAGCCTGTGCGGAACAAGGGGCGGAGCTTGCGTTTTCGTATCAGGGGGATGCGTTGAAAAAACGCGTTGATCCGCTGGCGGCTCAGCTTGGATCCACGATTGTCGAGCCTTGTGACGTGTCGGATGAGGCGTCGATTGATGCTTTGTTCAGCACGCTGGAGGCCAAGTGGGGCAAGCTTGATTTTATCGTGCATGCCATTGGTTTTTCAGACAAAAATGAGCTTCGCGGTCGGTATGTTGATACCAGCCCGGAAAACTTTCGCATGACGATGGATATCTCGGTTTACAGCTTTACCGCTGTTGCACGCCGGGCTGCGGCCATGATGCCGGATGGCGGATCGCTTTTGACGCTGACCTATTATGGTGCTGAACAAGTGATGCCACATTACAATGTGATGGGCGTGGCGAAAGCCGCGCTTGAAGCTTCCGTACGCTACATGGCCGAAGACCTTGGTAAAGACGGCATTCGCGTCAATTCCATCTCGGCCGGTCCCATCAAGACATTGGCCGCATCAGGCATTGGTGACTTTCGCTATATCCTGAAATGGAACGAGCTGAATTCCCCCCTTCGTCGCAATGTCACCATCCAGGATGTCGGCAATTCTGCACTTTACCTGCTGTCAGATCTAGGATCCGGCGTCACCGGTGAAACACACCATGTCGACGCGGGTTATCATGTGGTTGGTATGAAGGCGGTGGATGCGCCTGATATCGACGTTGCCACCGGAAGGAAATAAGATGAGCGATCACCGCCTGCCCCACGAAAAAGGCTTTCACATTAGCTGGGATCAGCTTCACCGTGACAGCCGCGCACTTGCCTGGCGCCTTGACGGTCAAGGCCCTGATGAAGGTGCTTGGCGCGCTGTTGTGGCGATCACCCGTGGCGGCATGGCCCCCGCGATGATCGTCAGCCGCGAGCTGGACATTCGCACCGTTGATACCATCAGCGTGAAATCCTACCACGCAGGCGGCGGCAAAGCCGATAAACAGCGTGACGCCGAAGTTCTGAAATCCCCCGACGCTGAACTGATGGGCGATGGCACTGGTATCCTGATTGTTGATGATCTGGTCGACAGCGGCAAGACACTTGAACTTGTACGCGACCTTTATCCAAATGCTCATTTCGCCACGGTGTATTCCAAGCCAAAAGGTCGGCCAATGGTCGACACTTACATCACCGAAGTCAGCCAAGACACGTGGATTTTCTTCCCTTGGGATATGGCGCTGCAATATGTCGAACCCTATCGCGGCACGGACTAAGGCTTGCGCTAGACATGTGATAAAACACACGAACAATACAAAAAGCCCGGTCCATTTGACCGGGCTTTTTTGATGTCTTTTTGGGGCTAAAAGAGCTTACTCAGCTTTGTCCGCCTCAACGGGCGCAACTGGGGTCTGTTCAACGGGGGCAACATCGGGTTGCGCCGCCTCTGCCTTGCGTGGCTTGCGCGCCCGAGGCGCACGTTTTTTCGGTTTGCTTTCAGGTGTTTCCACAAGGCCGCTATCTGATCCACCCAACAGATCAGGTTGCTCTGATGGCACCTGAGGGGCAGCGGGTTCAGCGGGAACCTCTGCGGCTTCCGCCTGCTTGCGATCCCGCTCTTCTTTTTCACGCTGCTGTTGCTGCTGACGGTCACGATTTTGCTGTTCCGCTTGCAAACGGCGGGCGTCCACCTCGCGCTGCGCATCGCCAAGCAAGCGCGTGTAATGTTCAGAATGTTGCTGGAAGTTTTCGGCAGCCACCCGGTCATTTGACAAAAAGGCATCCCGCGCAAGCTGGGTGTATTTGTCGATGATCTGCTGAGGCGTGCCGCGCACTTTCCCCTCGGGTCCCGAGCTGTCAAAAACCCGGTTGATGATGTTCCCCGGATTATTGTTGTTATTGTTCCGGTTACGGTTCGATTTATTACGCGAACGGGACTTCGTAGATCTCATTAGCTTTTGCTTCCAGCCTTGGCTTGTGCCATTGGCCCAAACGGGGCCTGACGTTTTGGATCGAACGGGGCGCTTTCGCGCATCCTGCGGTCCGATTTTTGGGCTTAAGATCGGCGCATGTCCCAAAGGACAGCCGCAACCGACCCCTCTTTCGTAACCATCCACATGGAATGAGACAAGCCCAAACTGCCCAAACCACAGGGATATTTGTGAATATTTGCGGGTTTTCGCCTGAATTTCAGGTTTTTGGACCGTTTTTACACGGCTTTAGATTTTCCAGCCGATCACGATCCGGTCCCGCCCGTCCAAATCTTGCCCGATCCGAACGTCCCCTAGCCCCGCAGCCAAAAACATTTTGCTGACGTCGCTCCCTTGGCTGGGCCCAATTTCAACAATCAACCGACCGTTGGGATTCAAATGCACCGGCGCTTTATCGGCTAGGATACGGTAAGGATCCAGCCCATCCCCACCCGGCGTCAGGGCCAGATGGGGTTCCCACCTTAAAACATCCTCTGACAGGCTCGCCATCTCATCCTCGGCAATATAAGGCGGGTTGGACACGATCAGATCATAGGTGCCGCGCACAGGGTCAAACCAGCTGCCCGTTATAAATTCAGCGCGTGTTTCTAATTTGAGCGCCGCGCGGTTTTGCCGTGCAACACACAGCGCCGCCTCGGACAGATCCGCCCCCACTCCGGTGGTCTCAGCGCGTTCCGCAAGCAACGTCAGCAGAATGCAACCAGACCCCGTGCCAAGATCCAAAACCGAGCTGAAATTCTGCGTCAACGCCTCGGCCACCAGCTCTTCTGTCTCTGGGCGTGGGTCCAAGACATCGCCCGTCACCACAAAAGAGCGCCCGAAAAACAACCGGTTGCCAATGATTTGCGCAACGGGCCTGCGCGCGCAGCGGGCTGTGATAGCGTGGGAAAACACCCTCTCTTGTTCAGGCGTCATGTCGTCGGGCAACACCAAGGTCAACCGATCCCGCGCAACCCCAAGTGCATGGGCCAAAAGCACCCGTGCATCTTGCGCCGCGCCTTCGATTCCGGCGGCTTTTAATTGGCGCACCCCTGTGACCAACATGGCCTGCGCTGTAATCATCCGTCGATCTCAGCCAATTGCGCGGCCTGCGCCTCGGCGGTCAGCGCGTCGATCACTTCGGTCAAATCCCCCGCGATAATCTGATCCAGCTTATAAAGTGTTAGGTTAATTCGGTGGTCCGTCATACGACCCTGCGGAAAATTATAGGTGCGAATACGTTCCGAGCGATCCCCGGACCCGACCTGACTTTTGCGATCAGCGGCGCGTTCATTATCAACCCTCTGGCGTTCCAGATCGTAAAGCCGCGTTTTTAGCACCTGCATCGCAATCTCGCGGTTGCGGTGCTGGGATTTTTCCGAGCTGGTCACAACAATTCCGGACGGCATATGGGTGATGCGCACTGCGGAATCGGTGGTGTTCACGTGCTGACCACCGGCGCCAGAGCTGCGCATGGTGTCGATCCGGATGTCGTTGGCGTCAATCTGCACATCCACATCTTCGGCCTCGGGCAGCACTGCCACGGTGGCGGCCGAGGTGTGAATGCGCCCACCGCTTTCGGTTTCTGGCACGCGCTGGACACGGTGCACGCCGCTTTCGTATTTCAGCCGCGCAAAGACCCCACTGCCCTTCACATGCGCGGTGACTTCTTTCACCCCGCCAAGCTCTGACAGGGTTTGTTCCATAATCTCAAACGACCAGCCCTGCGCCTCGGAATAGCGTTGATACATCCGCAACAAGTCGCCCGCAAAAAGGGCCGCTTCGTCCCCCCCCGTGCCGGGGCGAATTTCGATCATCGCGGCGCGGGCATCGGCGGCATCTTTCGGCAAAAGCGCCAATCGCATCCCGTTTTCAGCCTCGGGCAAGCGGGCTTTAAGGGCGGGCAATTCCTCTTCGGCCAGCTCGCGCATGTCTGGGTCATCCATCATCAGCTCGGCCTCAGTGATGTCGGCAATCAGCTGTTGATAAATAAGGATCTCTTCGACAACGGGCTTAAGCTCCGCATATTCACGACCGACGGCAGCGATCTCGTCGCCCGTCAGCCCTTGCGACATCCGGGCCTCGAGAAATTCGAACCGTTCGGTGATCGCGATGAGTTTTTCCATAGGAACCATGTGGGTCGGTCTGTCGCATTGTGCGAATTTGGTCAAGGGCTGGAACTGTGTTACACTTCCGGCATGCGGAATTTCATCCCCCTTGTGGCCCTTGTTGGTCTGACCTCTGGTTCTGCGGCGACACATGTTGGCGCCGATGTCATTGCGCCCGGCGGCAAAGTTATTGATTGCTATTGCACCGACACCCAGGGCGCACGCGTCGAATTGGGGCAGGAAATCTGTCTTTATGTGGGCGGGCGGGCCTTTATGGCGCTGTGTGATATGAGCCTGAATGTCCCCATATGGCGCGACACTGGCCGGGGGTGCATGACGTCAGGATTGGTCGAGAAGTTGCTTCAGCCAGCCATCGACGCGGGCGGCATTGACCCCAAGATCTGACTTGCCGATCACCAGATGCGCAAACAGATGCAAATGCCCGTCTTGTTCCCACATCCAAGTGATATCCGGAAACCCAAAAAGTTTTGAGCGGGTGACAAAAGCCTGCCCTTTCAAGGCGTCATGCGGCACGGTGCGCGGGGTCCTTTTGATGATTTGGCTAAGTTGCGCCATCGCATTTGGCGGAAGATCCCCCAGCGGCAGCACATATTTCACCCCCCCATCCAACACATGTTTTCCTGGTGCGACAGGGCCAGACACACTTGAAAACCGTGCATTAGGCAAGGGTTTCAGCCGCGCATAAAGCGCCAAGCAAAGCCCCATCAACAGAAGAGAACACATTGCAACAATGACTATTTTCATCACATTCCCTTTAATTCTGAAGCAGCGTCATAACACGTGCCAGGTGAAGCGACGAGCTTTCCCAAAGGTCAGCTCATCTGGTCTTATACAACAAGCAATTACATTAAGAGCGGCGCGTATAGGCCCATAAGTTAAGGATTTCCATGGCAACATGTGCCCCTGCAATTGCGGTGGTGCCCGTTGTGTCAAATGGTGGGGACACTTCCACCACATCCCCGCCCACCAGATTGATGCCCGCCAGATCGCGCAGCATGATCGACGTTTGTGCGCTGGTTAATCCGCCCCAAACGGGCGTCCCTGTGCCCGGCGCAAAAGCGGGATCCAGTGCATCAATGTCAAATGAGAGATAGGTTTGATGGGTTCCAAGGATCGACTTGATCTTTTCAACCACCGCCGCGGGGCCGGTTTCATGCACCTCGCGCGCATCAATGATATTCACCCCCAATGTATCCGCGTTATGGGTGCGAATGCCCACCTGAACCGAGCGTTTGGGATCAATCAGACCTTCTTTGACGGCCTTATAAAACATTGTGCCATGGTCCACGCGGCTCATGTCATCATCGGGCCAAGTGTCCGTATGGGCATCAAATTGCAACAAACTTAATGGCCCGTATTTCTTGGCATAGGCACGCAGAATTGGAAAGGTGATATAGTGATCGCCCCCCAAGGTCAGACTGGCGCAATCTTGGGCCAGAATGCCGGCAATATGCGCCTCAAGTGTCGCTGGAAAGTCAGAGATCTGTGCATAGTCAAACGCCAGATCGCCATAGTCTGCGATGGCAAATTCGCTTAGCACATCAAAATCCCAGCCATAGGCCTGATCAGGCGACTGCAACGCTGACGCTTCGCGGATCGCGCGCGGCCCAAGGCGTGTGCCGGGTCGGTTGGTCACAGCTTGGTCAAACGGCACACCCGTGACGGCAATATCCACACCGCTCAGATCTTTGGTATAGGTCCGGCGCAAAAACGATGTGATCCCCCCAAAGGTGTTTTCATACGACAGGCCCTTTAAGCCCTCGCGCGTGATTGCAGTGTCAACTTCTTTGCTGGCGTCTTCGAGTGCCATGGACCTCTCCCACTGATTTTCCCTTGGGTAGCATGCTTGGGGGGACACATCCAGATAATTTGATCAAATCCAAATAGGAACCCGCAAGTGGTTGTTACAAAGGGTTAAGCCTTTCGATCAACCGCGCAAAGAAGCTGGCCCCATAGGGCGCGGCCTCGTCGTTAAAATCGTATTCGGGATGATGCAGCCCCGCCCCCTCGCCCTGCCCCAAAAACAGATAAGCACCGGGGCGCTCGTTGAGCATATAGGCAAAATCTTCAGCGCCCATTTCACGCCCCGCATCTGGTAAAACGCGGTCTTCACCGGACAATTCCTTTGCCACATCAATGGCTTTGGCAGCCTGCGCGGGGTGGTTGATTGTGGCGGGATAGCCGCGCTCATAGTCAATCTCAACCGTCACGCCAAAGCTGGCCGCTTGCCCCTGTACAACCTCACGTATGCGGCGTTCGACCAAATCACGGATCTCTGGGGAAAAACTGCGAATGGTGGCGCCAAACCAAACGGTTTCCGGGATGATATTATCCGCCGTTCCCCCATGGATTTCCGTCACCGACACCACCAGTTCTTCCAGCGGTGGCAAGTTGCGCGACACCACGGTTTGCAGCGCCTGCACCATGGCGACCATCGCAATGATCGGGTCGGTACAGTCCTGCGGATAAGCCGCATGCCCCCCTTTGCCCGTAACCGTAGCCCGCAAGGTATCCACCGCCGCCATAATCGGACCGGGGGTGGTGACAAAGGTGCCAAGCGGATGGCCGGGGGTGTTGTGCAGGGCATACACCTCTTTGATATCAAAACGGTCCATCATGCCTTCGTCGCACATGTGCTTGGCCCCGCCAAAATTCTCTTCTGCGGGTTGAAAAATCAGCGCCACGCGCCCCTTGAAGTTCCGCGTTTCCGCCAAATACCGCGCGGCCCCCAAAAGCATCGTGGTATGCCCATCGTGGCCACAGGCATGCATCAGCCCCGGATTTTTCGACGCATGATCCACCCCAGTCATTTCCTCAATCGGCAAGGCATCCATATCAGCCCGCAAGCCGATCGTATCGCCGACCTCTTGCCCGTTGATGATGGCCACCACCCCAGACACACCGATGCGTTCATGGATTTCGTCCACGCCAAAGGCACGCAATTTCTCAACCACATAAGCGGCCGTTTCGTGGCATTCCAATCCCAGCTCGGGGTGCGCATGCATCCAACGACGCCAGGTCTTCATATCTTCGCCAAAATCGGCAATACGGTTGATGACGGGCATGGGAACCTCCTTTACCATTGCGCCGAGGGTTCGCCGAAAAAAGGGTCAATTGCAATGTTGAAAAATTCCGCCGACAAAACTTCTGATCAGATCGTTCATGACCCACATGGGGGAATGGAGCGTTTGCGTGAAATTATGCGCCGCTTGCGGGATCCCCAAAACGGCTGTCCGTGGGATATTGAACAGGATTTCAGCACCATCGCGCCCTACACGATTGAGGAAGCCTATGAGGTTGCTGATGCGATTGAACGTGAAGCATGGGGTGAGCTGAAAGGCGAGCTTGGCGACCTTCTGTTTCAATCGGTGTTTCATGCGCAAATGGCCGAAGAACGTGGGCTGTTCAGCTTTGAGGATGTGGCAGATACCATGTCGGACAAGATGGTGGCCCGCCACCCCCATGTGTTTGGCGATGAAACCCGTGATAAATCTGCGGACCAACAGACCCGCGATTGGGAAACCATCAAGGCCGCTGAACGTGCAGCAAAAGCCCAAGCGGGCGTGCTGGACGGGGTCGCGGTTGGCCTGCCCGCGCTGTTGCGGGCCGTGAAATTGCAAAATCGTGCCGCACGGGTTGGGTTTGATTGGCCTGAAACCACGCAAGTTCTTGATAAAATTCAAGAAGAGGCGCTGGAGCTGGTTGAGGCCAAAGACAGCCTGACCCAAGATGAAGTGCGCGAAGAATTTGGTGACCTGTTGTTTGTCATGGCCAACCTTGCACGTCATTTGAAAGTAGAACCCGAAGAGGCGCTGCGCCATGCCAACGCCAAGTTTGAGCGTCGCTTTGCCGGGATTGAGCAACGCCTGTCAGATGCGGGGCGCACGCCACAAGACGCCAGCTTGGATGAAATGGATGCCCTTTGGGATGAAGTCAAAGCCGACGAAAAGGCCCAAAACCTTACCCAAAAATAATTACCTGATTTTTTTAATCAGGTATTGACCCGAGTAATTCACTCGGGTTTAAGGTCCCCGAGTTTTACAAGGAGACGCGATATGAAACGCACCCTCACCACAGCCGCCATGATGGCCGCCACCCTCCCTTCCCTTTTGGCAACAACCGCCATGGCCGACGAAGTGAATGTTTATTCCTATCGTCAACCCGAGCTGATCCAGCCGCTAATGGACGCCTTTACCAAAGACACCGGCATCGACGTGAACGTCGCTTTTCTTAAAAAAGGTATGATCGAACGCCTTGAAAGCGAAGGCAAACGCAGCCCCGCTGACCTTGTGTTCACCGTCGACATTTCGCGTTTGAACGGTGTGGTAGAAGCGGGCCTGACCCAAGCGGTGCAATCCACGTCACTCGAAGAAAACATTCCTGCGGAATACCGCGACCCGGCCGACCAATGGTTTGGTCTGACCACGCGTGCACGCATTGTTTACGCCTCAAAAGATCGCGTTCAAGACGGCGAAGTGACCACCTATGAGGATCTTGCCGACCCGAAATGGAAAGGCCGCATCTGTACCCGTTCTGGCACCCATTCTTATACATTGGCGCTGGTTTCAGCCCACCTTGCGCACCACGGCGCTGAGGAAACCACATCTTGGCTGGAAGGCATCAAAGCCAACCTCGCCCGCAAGCCACAAGGCAACGACCGCGCACAAGTGAAAGCGATCTGGGCCGGCGAATGCGACATCGCGATCGGCAACACCTATTACATGGGAAAAATGCTGGCGGACGAAGAGCAAAAAGCCTGGGCCGACAGCGTGAATGTGGTTTTCCCAACCTTTAAAGGCGCAGGAACCCATGTAAACGTCTCGGGCATGGCGCTGACCAAACACGCGCCAAACAAAGAAAGCGCGATCAAATTGATGGAATTCCTGGCGTCCCCACAAGCCCAGGAAATCTATGCGGCACAAAACTTTGAATACCCCATCGCACCGGGCACCGAAGCGGATGATCTGGTGAAAAGCTGGGGCAGTTTTGAAGCCGACACACTCAACCTGATGGACGTGGCGCAAAAACGCCCGGCCGCTTTGAAACTGGTCGAAGAAATTGATTTTGACGGTTGATCACCGCTGGAATTGAGAACATGCAAACGCCCGGGGTCCTGCCTCGGGCGTTTTGTTATTCAGAAGACCGCATTGAAAGGGCGTGTTCCAACATCTTGGGAACCCCTTTTGACATCGTGTAAACCCCTGAGAAAACATCGGAAACCGGTACAAAAAACGCCTCTTCCGCGTCATCAGCGGCGATGGGCTCTCCGCTTTGATAGGCGCACAGCACCCCCAGCAAAATGTAGTGAAAGACCGGCGGTTGATCCGGCGCATCAGAAGGTACAATCACCTCTTCGGTGCCGATCACCTCACCGGCCGTGGCAACCACACCAGTTTCTTCCAAAAGCTCGCGGCAAGCCCCCGCTTGGATGCTTTCCCCATATTCCAACCGCCCACCGGGAAAACCCCAAGTGCCGGCCTCTGGGTCGTTTTTCCGCTTTACCAACAGAATGTCTGGCCCGCGCAAGACAATCGCCAAGACCGCCAAAACCGGTCGCAGTGGGGCCTTGATCTGGCCCGTCACAACATATCTTTCAGATAGTGCCCCGTATGGCTGGCGGCCACTTTTGCCACTTGTTCAGGGGTGCCTTTGGCGACAATCATCCCGCCGCCATCCCCGCCTTCGGGCCCAATATCAATGATGTGATCGGCTGTTTTTACCACATCTAGATTGTGTTCAATCACCACAACGGAATTGCCCTGATCCACCAGTTCATGCAGCACTTCCAAAAGCTTACGCACATCTTCAAAGTGCAGGCCCGTGGTGGGTTCGTCCAGAATATAAAGCGTACGGCCGGTCGAACGCTTGCTGAGCTCTTTGGACAGCTTCACCCGCTGCGCTTCACCACCCGACAGTGTTGTGGCCTGTTGCCCCACCTTGATATAGCCAAGCCCCACCCGCATCAGCGCGTCCATCTTTTCGCGAATGGTCGGCACCGCTTGGAAGAACGTCTGCGCGTCTTCCACAGTCATATCCAGCACATCGGCGATGGATTTTCCCTTAAAGGTGACTTCCAAAGTTTCGCGGTTATAGCGCGCACCATTACAGGTCTCGCAGGTCACATAAACATCGGGCAAAAAGTGCATTTCGATCTTAATGACACCGTCACCCTGACAGGCTTCGCAGCGCCCGCCTTTCACGTTGAAACTAAACCGTCCCGGCTTATAGCCGCGCGTTTTCGCTTCTGGCAGCCCGGCAAACCACTCGCGGATCGGCGTGAACGCCCCGGTATAAGTCGCAGGGTTTGAGCGCGGCGTGCGCCCAATCGGGCGTTGATCAATATCGATCACCTTATCCAGATGCTCCAACCCTTTGATGGTCTCACAAGGCGCAGGGGTTTGCCGCGCACCGTTAAGACGCATCGAGGCAGTTTTAAAGAGCGTTTCAATCGTCAGCGTCGATTTCCCGCCCCCCGAAACGCCCGTTACACAGACAAATTTCCCCAAAGGAAAGGCCGCCGTAACCTTTTTCAGATTGTTGCCCGTGGCCTTGACCACCTGTATCTTTTTGCCGTTTCCTTTGCGACGCTTCACGGGAACGGATATTTCACGAACACCCGTAAGGTACTGTCCTGTAATGGATTCTGGATTGGCCTCGATCTCATCCGGGGTGCCGCGCGCGATAATTTCCCCGCCATGCACGCCAGCCCCGGGGCCGATATCCAGCACATAATCCGCCTCGCGGATCGCCTCTTCGTCGTGTTCTACCACAATGACTGTATTGCCCTGATCGCGCAGGTTCTTCAGCGTGACCAACAGCCGACCATTGTCGCGCTGGTGCAGCCCTATCGAGGGCTCATCCAGCACATAAAGCACCCCGGTTAGCCCTGATCCAATTTGGCTGGCCAGCCGGATCCGCTGGCTTTCGCCCCCGCTGAGCGAGCCGGAATTTCGGCTTAGCGTCAGATATTCCAAGCCAACATTGTTCAAAAACCCAAGCCGTTCGCGGATCTCTTTTATGATCGCTTTGGCAATTTCATTCTTTTGCTTGCTCAGATGATTTGGCGCATCTTCGATCCAGGCCAATGCCTCGCGGATCGACAGCTGCACAACCTGCCCCACATGCATGCCCGCAATTTTGACCGCCAGCGCCTCGTCCCGCAGACGATAGCCGTTGCAAGCCCCGCAAGGACGGTTGTTTTGATAGCGTTCAAATTCTTCGCGCACCCAATTGCTGTCGGTTTCACGGTAGCGGCGTTCCATGTTGGGGATCACGCCCTCAAACGGTCGCGTGACCTCATACACCCGGCCGCTTTCGTCAAACCGGAACGGGATTTCTGCATCGCCAGAGCCGTAGAGAAACACCTGCTGCACATGTTTCGGCAGGTCTTTCCACGGGGTTTTGCGATCAAACTCAAAATGTTTCGCAATGGATTCAATCGTTTGCAAAAAATATGGCGATTTGCCTTTGCGCCATGGGGCCAAAGCACCGTCATAGATTTGCAAGGTGACATCTGGCACCACAAGCCGTTCGTCAAAGAACAGTTCTTTGCCCAGACCGTCACAAACCGGACAGGCCCCAAAGGGCGCGTTAAACGAAAACAGGCGCGGTTCAATCTCGGGAATAGTGAACCCGGATTCCGGACAGGCAAAATTCTCTGAAAAGGTGTGCAGCTCCGGATCACCCTCTTTCGGGGCCGTTTCTAACACCGCAATGCCATCCGCGAGATCAAGCGCCGTGCGGAAGCTGTCAGCCAAACGCTGCTCCATCCCCTCACGCACCACGATCCTGTCCACAATCACATCGATATTATGACGAAACTTCTTGTCCAACGTGGGCGGCGCGTCGAGCTCATACATCTCGCCGTTCACCTTGACGCGCTGAAAGCCCTTCTTCTGAAGCTCTTGAAATTCCTTGCGATATTCGCCTTTTCGGTCGCGCACAATCGGGGCGAGCAGATAGGCGCGTGTGCCCTCTTGCATTGCCATGACCCGGTCGACCATATCCTGTACCTGCTGTGCTTCGATCGGCAGCCCCGTGGCGGGGGAATAGGGCGTGCCCGCGCGGGCAAACAACAGCCGCATATAGTCGTAAATCTCGGTCACCGTGCCGACGGTAGAACGTGGGTTTTTCGACGTGGTTTTTTGTTCAATCGAGATCGCTGGGCTTAGCCCCGCGATGTGATCCACATCGGGTTTTTCCATCATATCAAGGAATTGACGCGCATAGGCCGACAGGCTTTCAACATACCGTCGCTGCCCTTCCGCATAGATGGTGTCAAAGGCCAGACTGGATTTCCCAGACCCGGACAGGCCGGTGATGACCACCAATTGGTCACGCGGAATATCTACGTCAATGGACTTCAGGTTATGTTCGCGCGCGCCGCGCACCTGGATTTCTTTCAGCTCGGCCATAATGCCCCCTGTTCACACTGCCTTAACCGATAGGACAAACGGGCTTTGGGGACAACCGAAAATTGAGAACATTAAATGAACATGCGATTCATCGCTTTATGGTTTGGCTGCGAGCTCAATAAATATTCATCTTATGGAATATTTATACCCCCTGTCGGTTGACCCCAAAGGACCTGACCCTATATCTCGTCAGACAACACTTAGAGCACAGGAAATGACATGTTTGGCTTTTTAACAGGTGGCGCAAAAATGGCGCCTGACGAGGCAGTGCGCAAAGCCAACGCAGGCGAGTTGACCGTAATCGACGTGCGCGATCACAGTGAAGTGACATCCACCGGCAAAGCCAAAGGTGCGATTGTAGTCCCTCTGGCTGTGATGCAATTTCAATGTGACCCCAAGGGTCCGGACTTTAACAAAGCAATTAATCCCTCCAAACCCATTGCCCTTTATTGCGCAACGGGAGCACGGTCCATGATGGGCATCCGCATCCTTAAAAAGCTCGGATATGAAGAGGTGTTTAACATCGGCGGGCTGGGGCATTGGCATCAAGCTGGCGGTAAAATCACGAAGTAATCCAAAAGGCTGGACCTTTTGCGCCCGCATGATTGCCACGTCATGCGGGCTTAATTGTCTCAACTGCTCTTTGCCCTATCATTCACCCATAGAGTTGACTGAACAACTCCACCCTGTTATTCACCCATATGGTTGAACTACAGAAACCCGAGCGCCTGAACACCGTTCTAAAGGCCGCATCCGACCCAACACGCCGGGTCATCCTGACCCTTTTGGCGCAAGAAGGCCCCCTGCGGGTCACGGATATTGCCCGCCGGTTTGAAATGAGCCTGAACTCTGTCTCAAAGCACATCAAAGTGCTGGAAGGCTCCGGGCTTGTGACGCGTCGCACAGAATGGCGCGAACATCTGATCGAAGTGAACATGGCGCCGCTTTCTGAGATTGACCAATGGTTTGCCGAACTCCGCTCGATCTGGGCGCTTCGGTTGGACGCCCTCGACGCTGCCCTGAAGGAGGACCAAAATGACTGACCTATCGCTTGAGATTTCACGCCACCTGCCCCATCCGCCCGAACGTGTGTTTGACGCTTGGCTAGACCCCAAGATGCTGTCAAAATTCATGATCCCAGGCGAAGGAGTGACCGTGCCAGAAGCCACATCCGACGCCAAAGTTGGCGGGCGTTTTCGCATCTTGATGCGCGTTCCCGGCGCGGGTGATCTGCCCCACGAAGGCACCTATCAAACCATTGATCGCGCAACGAAACTTGCGTTCACATGGGAATCGCACAACAGCATGGAAAACTCGGTTGTGACACTGGTTCTCGCTCCGAAAGATGGTGGCACCGACCTGACCTTGCGCCACGTCCGTTTTCCATCGGCGCAAAGCCGTGATGATCATCAAGGCGGCTGGACGTCGATTATGGCTAAACTAGAAGAGGTGCTGGCGTGAAGAGGCATGTGGGGCTGACAGGTTAAATCAGCGCCCCTTCGCAAAGTGGCGCGCACCAACACACAGCAGATGAAAGCAAAAGGCCGGGCATAAACCCGGCCTTTTCAATTAGATATGAACCGCTTTGTCATAAGCGTCCAAGACCGCTTCGTGCATGGATTCGCTGATTGTCGGATGCGGGAAGACGGTGTGCATCAACTCTTCTTCTGTGGTTTCAAGCGTTTTGCCGACCAGATACCCCTGGATCATTTCGGTGACTTCCGGACCAACCATATGCGCGCCCAAAAGCTCGCCGGTTTTGGCATCAAAGATGGTTTTGATCATCCCGTCCGCGTCGCCCATGGCGATGGCCTTGCCGTTGCCAATAAACGGGAAGCGGCCGACCTTGATGTCCAGCCCCTGCTCTTTTGCTTTCGCTTCGGTCAGGCCAACGGACGCCACTTGCGGGTGGCAATAGGTGCAACCGGGGATGTTTTCTGGTTTTACGGGATGGGCGTGCAGACCCGAGATCAGCTCTGCCACCATCACGCCTTCGTGGCTGGCTTTATGCGCAAGCCACGGCGCACCGGCGATGTCACCAATCGCCCACAATCCGTCCACGCCTGTGCGGCAATGGGTGTCTGTCACAACATGGGTGCGGTCGATTTTCACGCCCAACTCTTCCAGCCCCAAACCTTCGACATTGCCCACAATACCAACGGCGGAAATCACAGTGTCAAAGGTCTGTTTTTCAACCTTGCCGCCCACTTCGATATGCGCTGTGACCTGACCTTTGCCGCGATCAAGCTGCTTGACCATGGCTTTTTCCATGATCTTAAGGCCTTGTTTCACAAAAGACTTCTTGGCAAAGGCTGAGATTTCGGCGTCTTCCACAGGAAGCACGCGGTCCATCACCTCGACAACTGTGGTGTCGGCGCCAAGGGTGTTAAAGAAGCTCGCAAATTCAATACCAATCGCACCGGATCCAATGACCAGCAGCTTTTTCGGCATGCGCGGAGGGTTCAGCGCGTGTTTATAGGTCCAGACCAGATCACCGTCCGCCTCAAGGCCCGGCAATTCGCGGGCGCGCGCCCCGGTGGCGACAATGATGTTCGGCGCGGTCAGCTCTTCTGTGCCTTTGTCAGATTTCACCAAAACCTTACCTTTGCCGGGCAGCGTCGCCGCCCCCATAAACACGGTGATTTTGTTCTTTTTCATCAGGTGGCCAATGCCCGACGACAATTGCTTGGCCACCCCACGTGACCGTTTGACGATGGCAGGCAGATCGTAGTCAATCTTGCCGGCACTCAGGCCAAACTCAGCCGCGCGGTGCATCAGGTGAAAGACTTCTGCCGATCGCAACAAAGCTTTGGTGGGAATACAGCCCCAGTTCAGGCAGATCCCGCCCAAGTGTTCACGCTCAACGATAGCGACCTTTTGGCCAAGCTGGGCTGCACGAATTGCGGCCACATAGCCCCCCGGACCGGCACCGACGATGACTGTATCAAAAGCGTTCACTGACATGGGACTCTCTCCTGAATTCAAGATAGTTTGGCATTAAACTATTTTATTGAGTGGATCAATGAGTTTGAGCGGAATGGTGTTTTCACCGACACCCCATACATCGCCATTCGTTTTCAACGGCTTGCAGACCCATCAATGGAAAGGCAAAACCTGTTGAGAAAAAAAGGGCTGCCCGACCGAACGGACACCCCCTAAACTTCACCAAATACCGATCAACCACTCAGCCGCTAAACGGCGAGCTGCTGCAACATCGCACCATATCCACCTTGCTCGACAAAAGACGCTTCGGCCCCGGTCGAGCAGCGCGCAAGCGCGTCATTGCGATAGGGGAACCGACCAAATCGGCGGATCACTTCGCGATGCACCCGCGCGTGCAAGATATTACTTGGCGCGGCCTCGCCCGTCATGCGTGTCAAGATCAGCCGCACACAGCGTTCCTGATCCGGAAGGTTTTCGCTGTGCATCAACGGAAGGTAAAAGAACTGACGTTGCGGCTCTTTGATCCGCTTATCCCAGCCTGCCGCAATGGCACGTTTGGCGGCGGCAACGGCAAGGCCATCCGTTGAGAAAGCTTTTCCTGATCCGCGGAACATATTGCGCGGAAACTGATCCATCAGGATGATATAGGCCAATGCGCTTTCAGCATCGGTCATCCAAAGGTCGTATTGTCCGCGCTGCGCGGCCTCCCATTCTTTTTCAAATCGGTCCCGGATGGTTTGATCCAGATCTTCCGAACCTTGATACCACCCCGCCGGACCGACCTGATTGACCCAAAAATCAATGATCTCTGTCGGCGTGCACATGGTGTCCTCCTCGCCCAATGCCTGCTAACTATGAGCGTTGCAAAAGTTTTACACCTTCGCAAGAATTTTTATTAATGTTGCGCTGACCCTGTTGCATCTTCGTCATTGGCTTCATCTGCCCAGACCTCTTGTGCCATGTCCATCACCACAGGCGAGACCCCCGGATACATGGTCACATAGGTCCCAGTGTCGTCCACAGACGTGGCGGCGCGTTGGGTTGTGCGCCACATGCCATAGGCCAATAGCACCAAAAACAGCACCCCCATGTAGGCAAAAAACCCAAGGGGACCAAAGACTTGCATCCCCCACCCGGTCACAACAGGGCCCGCGATGGCGCCAACACCGTTCACAAAGATCAACCCAGATGAGGCTGACGCCATATCATCCACATCAAGCACGTCATTCACATAAGCCAGCAAAAGCGCGTAAAGCGGATTGGTCATGCCGCCAACAAAGAAGGCGGCGACCAGATACATCGTATAGGTAGGTCCAATCACAATCGGCAGGGCAGATGCGACGCCCGCAATGCCGCTGACCGCCAAAATCAAGACCCGACGATCGAAGCGATCCGAAATCCACCCGATGGGATATTGCAGCACCAAGCCACCAATATAGAACATCGACACAAAGAATGAGATTTCACCTACGGACATGCCGACTTGGCTGCCAAAAACCGCCGCCATGCCAAACATGGCCGAAAACACACCGCCCACTACCATGATGCCGACAAAGCCAAGGGGGGACAGGACGAAAAGTTCTCGTAGGCTCATACCTTTGGTGTTTTCAAACGCTGGCGTTGGGCTGATTGACAGCAAAATGGGGGCAAAAGCGATGGACACCAACACCGAGGGTAAGATGAACAGGACAAACCCGCTGGGATCGCCCAGCACCAGCAACGCTTGCGCCGAAATAATGCCGACCATCTGCACAATCAGATAAAGCGACAACGCTTTGCCGCGGTTTTCATTGTCGGATGAGTTGTTCAGCCAGCTTTCTGCCGTGACGTAAACACCAGAAAAGCAAAACCCGATGATCACGCGCAGCGCGGTCCAGGCCCAAGGGTCTGCAAGCGCCGGGTAAAGGATCAAAACGGCCGAGATGAACGAGCCAAGGGCGGCAAAGACCCGCACGTGCCCCACGCGCCGGATCATGATCGGCGCCATTCGGGATCCAAAAAGAAAGCCCGCGAAATAGCCGGACATCACCATCGACATTTCAAACGTCGAGAACCCTTCGAGTCCCCCCCGAATACCCAACAGCGTGCCCTGCACCCCGTTGCCCACCATTAACAACATCATCCCGAGCAAAAGCGCCCATGAGCTTGACAAAACCTGAAGCATCAAAGCCTCCGTTACCGATATCTGACCCCTTTACATAAAGGGATTTCAGGTCCGTTATCCGACAATCACGACGCGATAAGGTCGTGTTTCGTCACTTTGTTGTACTGCGATGTTCAGGCAGCAAAAGCGAGCTGTCCCCGTAAGAGAAGAACCTGTACTGGTTTTCAATCGCATGGGCATAAATCTCGCGCATACGCTCCACCCCCATCATCGCGGAAACAAGCATCATCAGGGTGGACTTGGGCAGGTGGAAATTGGTCATCAAGGCATCTGCCAGTTGAAACTCATACCCCGGTTTGATGAAAATATCCGTCTCACCGACCCAAGGCGCAATGACGCCGTGTGAGGCGGCGGCGCTTTCAATCAGACGCAGGGCGGTGGTGCCCACAGGAATGACCCGCCCCCCGGCCGCTTTGGTGGCGTTGATCTCATCTGCGGCCTGCGGATCCACTTCGCCCCATTCCGCATGCATTTTATGGTCGCGCACATCATCGACCTTCACGGGCAGGAACGTCCCCGCCCCCACGTGCAAAGTGACCTGTGTCAGCCCCACACCCATTTTGGACACCTTATCCAACAGGTCCTGATCAAAATGCAGCGAAGCCGTGGGGGCGGCCACGGCGCCGGTGTGTTTGGCGAAAACGGTCTGATAATCCTCGGCGTCCTGCGCATCTGCGGCACGTTTGGCGGCGATATAGGGCGGAAGCGGCATTTGCCCGGCAACCTGCAACGCCGCATCAAACGCATCCCCGGTCATGTTGAAGCGCAAGATCGCCTGACCGTCTTCTTTGCCAAGCATTTCAGCGTTAAGACCACCCGCAAACTCCACCACTTCACCCTCGCGGAGTTTACGAAGCGGTTTGACCATCGCACGCCAACTGGCATCAGGCCCCGGCGACAGCAATGTGATCTCAAGCTTGGCCATACCCTCGCCCGGGGCCTGCCCGGTCCGGGTGCGGGTGCCAAACAGACGCCCGGGAATGACTTTTGTATTGTTCAACACCAGCCGATCCCCGGGGCGCAACCAGTCACAAAGGTCATGCACATGCGCGTCCACCATGCTGTCTGGTTGGGCCACCAACATCCGGCTGGCCGGACGGGGGCGCACAGGCCGGGTCGCGATCAACGCGTCCGGAAGATCAAAGTCAAAGTCGCTCAGCTTCATATCGGGTCTCAATTGCCTTGGGGTTGTGGCGGCGGGGTGCGCCGGAAAATGTCTCTAAACATTCCTGGCGTGAAAAGCGAGAGGGGATTCACCCCCACATCTGGTGCATCCGGCGTCCCGCGAAGTGTATAATTGAAGCCAATCAGACCCTCGCCTTTTCGGGCAAACAATCGCCCCGCAGAATTGACAAGGAAAAACGGCGACACCACACCCTGCATCTCGATCTGGCTTGATCCAAGGTGATAATAGCCATCCATGGAAATCCCCATCGCATGCCCAGACGCCGAGCTGCGATAGATGGTGACCTTTTCTGGATCCAGCCGGAACCGCGCATCCACATCGGTAAAGGAAATCCCTTTCCCGCCAAGTTGTTGCAACAGGCCAACCACGGAAATGGCCGACAGCAGCTCGGCCATGGCAGGGGCATTTTTGATGTCCACATTCTTTACTTTTAGCTCACCATCATAAACGCCTTTGCCCCCACCGGGCGCCAGGACCAGCTCCATTTCGCCATCATATGCAGATTTGAACACGCCGGCATCGCGCAACACGCCGCCCGCATCGGTGGTGCTGATGCGAAACGCTGTGCCTTTCGCTTGCGGGGCGGCCGTTCCTTTGATCCGAGCCCCCCCCCCAACACGCGCGCGAAACGTCCCGGTGGTGCCTTTGTTCTGAACAAAATTGCCCTCAAATTGGGTTAAGGTGATGCCGCTGGAGATGATCAAGCGATCCAGGATCAAGCTGATCGGCACCGCCCCGGGCACGGTTCCCCTTGTCCCTGACCCCAACGTCGCTTTGCGCATATCAACCTGTCCACCTGTCACCGATATGGCAAAGGGTTGCCCTGCCCCGCGCCCGGTTAAGGTGACAGGCGCATCAAGCCAGCCGCCAAGCTTTACCCGTTCAAATTGCGCCGCATCCAACGCCCCATCGGGATGCAAGCGCAATTTGCCCTGCGCTGACAGCCCTGGCGCCTCAATGTCCAAACGCGTGATCTGAGTGGGCTTGCCTAAAATGGCATCAACCGCCAACAGCCCTTGGGTGTTTTCCGGCTTGGACCACCCCAAAGCCCCAATCGCAAGACCCGCCCCTTTTAGATCTGAGCGAAGGGTTAAACGCGGTGGTTCTGATTGGGTCAGGTCCACCTGATACTGGGCTTTTGTCTGGCCCTGTACGGCCCCACTTGGCGTGACAATATTAAGGTCCCGCAAAGCCGCATCATTTAATGTAATTGTCCCGGTCACCTGCGATTTTGACCGCGCCTTAGCACTTGTCAGGTCTTGCACCCACCGGGCCGTGACCGGCGCGCTGTCCAACCGCCCCTGCCCGGTAATTTCAATGCCGCTTGACTGGGCGACCACATTGGCACGCTTTAGGCTAAGTATATGTTTTGGAACGAGTGTGGTACTCTCAACATCGGTCAGAACCGCCGCGATATCATAGGTGACATCATTGGGTTTCAACTTAGGCTTCAACACAAGATCCACCTGTCCGCTCAACGCAAACTGCCCTTTTTGGGCCAAATCTGGCCCGATTTTCTCGGTGTTTTTAAAGATCCGGTAAGGGGGCTTATCCAGCAAGGCAAGCGCCGCTGGAACGCCGCCTTTCAACGCCAATTTCACCCGCGCCGGAGAGGGCTTTTGCGTGATGTCAGAAATGGTGAACACCGTGCCCGCAAGGTTAATCGGCGCGTGCCCCTCGGGCTGAACATGCCCCGCATCTGCGGCAACAACAAAGCGTTTGTTAAAGATCGACAGACGGCCAGACACATCTTTGACCGGGATCATGTTTTTGACCACACGGGCATCCATTTCGGCGAATTCCGCCGTTAAGGAAACATCAGGTTTCCCCCCCGGCAACAGACGCAGCGCCGCCGTGGCATTGGTGACATAGCCGCCAAAAATACTCTTCTTGGTCCAATTGCGCGACCGGATGGTTTTGTTCACGGGCCAAAGCGCAACAACCTGCGCAGGTGTGACCTTACCCGCGTGCAATTGCAGCGCCACATCCCACCCCTTCGCATCGGCCGCCGCGCGTCCCTGTCCGGACAGCTCAAGATCCGATTGGATCACCGAAAGCGCACCAAGTTCCAAGGTGAATGGTTCAAGTCGCAGACGAAAGTCAGCGCCACCGCCGGTTAGTGTTACAGGGGTTTCAAACACCTCCGGGGGATTGATCAAGGCGGACACGAGGTTGAATTGGCCAATCAACTCTCGCGGCCAACCCGTCTCCCAGCCGCGCAGATATGCATGGCCTTCAATCTGTGCCTCGCCCCAATCGGTCGTGACCGAAAGCTGTGTGAAATCAAGGCGCTCACGTTCCGGGTCGTAATCAAGATAAATCTTGCCGCCCTCAAATTCGATCGGTTCCACCCCCGGATCGGGGCGCACGGCACCGGCACCAAATTCCAATGTCCCTGCAAGATCGCCAATCACCCCCGCATCGCTGATAACGGTGTGCAAAGCGCCCGAAATGGGGGCATCCACCACATCAAGAAAGGCCAGAACCGGGGATTGTGCTGCGATATCTCGGGACAGGGCGTTTTTGAAGGTTGCGGTTAAGCTTGCACCGGAACGCCCCTTGAAGGCGCGAAAGCCAAGCACCGTTTCCGCCAGTTCTTCGGTTTGGTTAAAAACGTCAAAAGAAACAGTAATATCAACGGCTTCTTCATTATGCGTAACTTTCATACGCCCATCTGTCACCTGCCACAACCGGCCAGATCTGGCGTCTTCCAGCGTGATGGTCAGCCCCTCGGATGAAATGTCCTGAAGCTCTGCCAGAGTGCCATCGGTGAATTCACTGTCAATCAAATCAAGCAATGACGCGAGATCACCGCTGGCCCCGCCACCGGTTCCAAACGTCAGATCAAATTCACCATTTGCCCGACGCCGAAGGGTCACTTGCGCGCCAAACAGACGCAGCCAAGCGGGTTTCAACTGCCCCCGCAGCACGTCTTTCAGGCGCAATCCCCCCTCAATCGCGTTCAGTCGCGCAACCTCAAGCCCGGTCATGTCGCGCACCCCGACATCCACCAATCGTAGGCGCGGAATACCTTTTGGGCTGATGCCAAGGTCCACCCGGTGCAACGATAAATCCGCCCTGTTTGTTTGCGCGTTAATGCCGGCTTCCACCTGATCCGTCATCCAACGCGGCAGGGACACAACACGCCCTGTCAGGGACATCGACACCATGCCCGCGAACAAAATTGCGAGGAACACCAACAAGATAGACCAGATACTAAAATGCCATTTCAACCGGCGACGCCACCGGGCTTTGCGCGCAGCGATGGGACACATGGGTCCATCAGGGCCGGGCACAACGATGTGATCTTCTAGGGAAATACTGTCGGCCACGCCTTCCACCTGTGGTAGCATAATCGGCTCAGTAGGGGGCAACTCTTCCTCTAACGGCGCATTGATCCGCACTTCCGCGCCGGGAATTTTGGGCAGTTTGGGCAACAGCTCAGGGTCCACATCCAAAGATGTGCTCAGAACCGGTTCATCTGGTTCTGGGTGATCCTCTTTCTGATTGGTTTTCTTGCCTTGGCTCATGCCACGCAATCCGCCCTTCTCTGCCCGTCTTTGCCTGCACGTCCAAAGGGGGTGCGATATTTTCGCCGATCCCCATTGGCCTGCTTTCATCTTGATGTGTTTGCCAGTAAAACGAAAGCCTTAGTATTGCTAGAGCCCAGCGTAAAGGAAACCAAGAGATGCCAACCGAGCCTCTGGAAACAGGCGTAAATGCGCCAGATTTCACCCTGCCGCAAGACGGTGGCGAAGCGGTCACCCTGTCACAGCGCGCACCTGGGCCTGTGGTATTGTTCTTTTACCCAAAAGACAGCACCCCCGGCTGCACCACCGAAGCACAGGATTTTTCCACGCGTTTGCAAGAATTTGCGCATATCGGCGTTCAGGTTTTTGGCATTTCCAAAGACAGTCTAAAACGCCACGAAAACTTCCGCGCCAAACAGGGGTTGACCGTACCGCTTTTGTCCGATGCCGACAGTGAGGTCTGCGAGGCTTACGGCACATGGGGCGAGAAAAAGAACTATGGTCGCACCTATATGGGCATCACGCGCACCACATTTTTGATTGATGAAAACGGCGTGATTGCAAAGGTTTGGACCAAAGTGAAGGTCAAGGACCATGCCCAAACCGTGTTGGACGCCGCGCGCGAATTGGTTGAGGGCACCGCAGCATGAATACTCTCGCCAAACCGTTGGCCAAAATGGCAGATGATGTTTTGCGCACCAAAGACGGGCGCGAAAAATCCGCCCTTTCTCGGCAATATGCACGTGATTGGTTTACAGCGCGCGCTGATGGCGCTTTTCCGGACGTGGGCCGGGCCACGCCGCCAGATTATCCTGCGCGCCCGGACAAGCCCGAGTTGAAAGACCCGCGCGATGTGCCAAAGCGTAAACCCGGCACGCCCGAGGGGCGCATCGCGCTTTTGCATGCCGTTGCGCATATTGAACTGAACGCCGTGGATTTGCATTGGGACATCATTGCCCGGTTTTCCCATGTCAAAATGCCTGCCGGTTTCTTTGACGATTGGGTCAAGGCGGCGGATGAAGAATCAAATCATTTCAACCTTGTATCCGACCGACTTGAAGCATTGGGCAGCCATTATGGGGCATTGCCCGCCCACGCCGGCATGTGGCGCGCCGCCGAAGATACCAAAGACGATATCATGGGGCGATTGGCCGTGGTCCCCATGGTGCTAGAGGCCCGCGGGCTGGATGTCACACCCGGCATGATCGAGGTTTTCAAGCGCGCCAAAGACACAGACACCGTGGATGCGCTGAACGTGATTTATGCCGAAGAAGTGGGCCATGTGGCTTACGGATCAAAATGGTTCCACTTTCTTTGCGGTCGCCATGAGCTTGATCCAAAAGACGAATTTCATCGCCTTGTGCGCAAGTACTTCCACGGATTGTTACGGCCGCCTTTCAATGAGGAAAAACGCGCCGAGGCTGGATTGCCACCAGATTTCTACTGGCCGCTCACCGAAGACGCCCCCAGCAAAAACCGTGGCACGCCGGGCTGACAGAAACAACAGCGCAAGCTGTGTTTTGGTCGCCAATTCGGTCGGCAACTTCCCGCGCATTTCAATGCACTACGGCCCATTTATGCAATTTTTCTTGCACCAAATAGGTCTGCACGCTAAGCACCTTGCGGGCGCGTTTAGGGGGCTGGCCCCTTGACTTGGGCTGCTATACAAAACGCGACAAGGGATAAAGGGATTGGCCTAAGATCGGCCAGGCAAAAGGTATGAACTTGAAAACACGTCTGATTGACAAGGTTAATCACGCGCTGGAACGGTTTTTTCCGGAACAACGCTTGTTCCTGCGATCTGAAGAGGGCACCCGGTTTATCCGCCTGTCCCCGGTCACGCAAACGCTTGGGTGGATTGGCTCTGCGGCGTTTATCGCGTGGTCAATCATTGCCACGGCTGTCTTGTTGATGGACTCCATTGGCTCTGGCAATCTGCGCGACCAAGCCCAACGTGAAAAACAGCTGTACGAAATGCGTTTGCAATCACTGGCGGATGAACGCGATACCCGCGCATCCGAGGCCGCCTCTGCCCAGGTTCGCTTCAACCTTGCCCTGACAGAAATTTCCGAAATGCAAAGCGAATTGCTCGCCTCGGAAGAGCGCCGCAAAGAGCTTGAAACCGGGATTGGTGTGATCCAGGGCACCCTGCGCCGCACCATGAATGAACGTGATGATGCCCGCGGCACCCTTAAAAGTCTGCAACTTGCCCAAACAAATGGGGAAACATCCGCCACGCCCATGTCCCCAGAGGCCCGCAGTACCCTTGGCTTTTTAACCACAGCTTTGGAAAACACCGCAGCCGAACGCGACATGATGGCCGGGAAATCCGCTGAAGCGGAACAATACGCCCAGAACATGTTTTATGAGACTCGCCTGCGCGACGAGCGCAACGATCAGATTTTCCGCCAACTCGAAGATGCCGTGACCATTTCGCTTGAGCCGCTGGACAATATGTTCCGCAAATCCGGCATGTCAGTGGATCACATTCTGGGACAGATCAAACGGGGATACTCGGGCCAGGGTGGGCCGCTGACCCCGATGATTCTATCAACCCGTGGGGGAACTTTGGACCCAGATGCGGCACGTGCCAATGATATCCTTGGTCAATTGGACCGGATGAATCTTTACCGGATCGCAGCACAAAAGATGCCCTTTGATATGCCTGTGAAATCTGGCTTTCGCTACACATCGGGCTTTGGGCGTCGTTGGGGCCGTATGCACAATGGCACCGATTTTGCCGCCCCGATTGGCACCCCCATTTATGCCCCGGCGGATGGTGTTGTGACCCACGCGGGTTGGAGCTCGGGCTATGGCCGCTTGGTCAAGATCCAACATGAGTTCGGCATTGAAACCCGCTATGCGCACCAATCTGCCATTCGCGTGAAAAAAGGCCAAAGGGTCTCGCGCGGGGATCGAATTGGTGATATTGGAAACTCCGGACGCTCTACTGGCCCACATCTGCATTACGAAGTGCGCGCTGGTGGCAAACCCATCAACCCGATGATCTACATCAAGGCAGGACAAGATGTTTTCTAAATCTAGGATCAACGAGCCTGGCCCGAAAGCCGGCGACAGCGACGCAAAACCAGCAGCGGCTGAAAAGCCCGCCATGCCGACCCCCGCAGCCCCGCCTGCGACGCCTAAGGCCAAACCGCCAGCATCGACCTTGTCATCGGACATCGTGATCAAAGGCGACATCAAATCGACCGGTGACATCATTGTCGAAGGCACCGTCGAAGGCGACATTCGCGCCCATCAGCTGACCGTTGGCGAAGGCGCCACCGTCAAAGGCGAAGTGGTTGGCGACGATGTGGTTATCAATGGCCGTATCATTGGCCGTCTGCGCGGCCTTAAGGTTCGCCTGACCTCAAGCGCACGGGTCGAGGGGGATATCATCCACAAGACCATCGCGATTGAAAGCGGCGCGCATTTCGAAGGCTCTGTGCAACGTCAGGACGACCCATTGGGCGGCGGTAAGAAATCCCTGCCCCCGATGCCCACACCTGCGGCAAAAGAATAAGTAAAACAAAAGTTTCACTTAAAAAGGCCGCTGAAGGGATAATCCGACAGCGGCCTTTTTTATTGGTGTGACGCCCCGTATCCCGGATCAGTCATCAAAGCTCATGGACCTGCGATACAGGTGCCAAGTGGCATGTCCCAAGACAGGCATGATCACAAAAAGCCCGAGGAAAAATGGCAGCATCGCAAGAACCGTCAACACACTGATGATAGCGCCCCACGCAAGCATCGGGATCAGATTTTGTATCACCAGTTGAAACGACGAAATCATCGCCGTGATGAAATCAAGTTCGCGGTCCAACAAAAGTGGCAGGCTGGCAACCGTGATGGAAAAGGCAATGAATGCCATGATGCCGCCCACGGCGGTGCCCACCAGCAACATGGTAATACCATTGCGATTGAGCAGCGCCTCGCGCCAGTCAGAGGTGATATTGGTCAGCGGATCCAGCCCCATGAACAGCGTAAACACCAGATGCGCCACAAAGACCCAGAACATAAAGCCCATGATCAAAACCATCGCGATCGAAGGGAACTGACGATCCTTTTGGTTGACCACCGCGCCAAGGATTTTTGCCCAATCCAGCTCTTCTCCGGTCTCGATTCGCCGGCTGACCTCGTAAAGGCCCACCGCCAAAAAGGGTGCCAGCAGCGGGAATCCAAGCCCCACGGGGATAATCCAATAGCTTTGGTCCAAGACATCCAATTCAAGATAAATGACGATCCCGCCAATCACGTAAAACAGGGCGAAAAACAAGCCAAAGGCCGGGGCGGTTTTGAAATCGGACCAGCCCGCACGCAGCGCCGCACCGATATCGGCAAAGGTTACCTGTCCAATTGTCGGCGGCACAGAGGCCTCCGGGTGTGTCACATCAGTCATTCTCTCTCCCAATACGCTTCTTCTATGTTTCTGGTTTAGCGCGTTACGAGAGTGTTGCGCCTTGAAGGCGATGCGTCAATATCATGAACATGTGAATTTCTGCATGTCAGTCCCTTCTCTGCCGATAAAACCTTCCCCGCACAAAAAAAGGGCCCCAAAGGCCCCGTTTTCTTGCAATGTTGATCTGATCAATCTTCGGCGTTGGCCTCGGCACGGGATTTCCCTGCCACGTCCTGTGCCAACACGGCGGCCATAAACGCGTCCAGATCACCGTCCAGCACACCTTTGGTGTCTGACGTTTCATGCCCCGTGCGCAGGTCTTTGACCATCTGGTATGGCTGAAGAACATAGGACCGAATTTGGTTGCCCCACCCTGCGTCACCCTTATTTTCATGGGCTTCGTTGATGGCGGCGTTGCGGCGATCCAGTTCCATCTGATACAGCCGCGATTTCAGCGCCTTCATGGCGATGTCGCGGTTTTGGTGCTGCGACTTTTCAGACGAGGTCACCACAATTCCGGTGGGATGGTGGGTGATCCGAACCGCAGAGTCAGTGGTGTTCACGTGCTGCCCCCCTGCCCCGGACGACCGATATGTATCAATGCGAATATCGGCGGGGTTCACGTCAACCTCAATATTGTCATCCACTACCGGATAAACCCAGACTGAGCTGAACGAAGTGTGGCGCTTGGCGGCACTGTCAAAGGGTGAAATCCGCACAAGCCGGTGCACACCGCTTTCGGATTTCAGCCAGCCATACGCATTGTGACCCGAGATTTTATACGAGGCAGATTTGATCCCCGCCTCTTCCCCGGCACTTTCCGACTGCAATTCCACCTTATACCCATGCGCCTCGGCCCAACGCACATACATGCGCGCCAAAATGGACGCCCAATCACAGCTTTCGGTCCCACCAGCGCCCGAGTTAATCTCAAGGAACGTGTCATTGCTGTCAGCTTCGCCGTCCAAAAGCGCCTCGAGTTCAGCCGCCGCCGCCTTTTCAACCAGAACCTTCAAGGCCCCTTCCGCGTCGGCCACAACTTCTGCGTCGTCTTCCATTTCACCAAGCTCAATCAGGTCAACATTGTCCTGAAGCTCTTGCGCCATGGCTTTGTAATTGTTCACCGCATCCAAAAGCGACTGGCGTTCACGCATCAGCTTTTGCGCGCGCTCAGGGTCATTCCAAAGATCCGGATCCTCGGTCATGGCATTGAACTCTTCCAACCGATGTTCGGCGGTCTCCCACCCAATCCGCTGGCGCAGCAAGGCCAAGGATTTCTCGGTCGCGTCTACGTTGTTCTGAGCCTCTGCCCGCATGGGTCCGTCCCCTGTTCCTAACTGTGTCCCCCGCAATAACAATCGCGGCGGAAATGGGCAAGAGAGGACAGGGTGCAATAGGTTCAGCGACCCAATTAGAGGTTCTCCCCCTTCGCCCCTGGTCATACTCGAAACAAAAAATTCACCGCGTAAGCCAATCTTAACTGTCCCTGCTCTACACCTTTCTAAACCGGAATAGTGAAACGGCATTTGTGGCGGTCATTGTCGCGATGCCACCAGGGGGCAGATATGAGTGGCACACAGCTAATGCTTGACGCAAAACTTGATCTTCGCGCAGCGGAGCCGTTGAAAGTGAGTATTTTATCTCAACGCGGTCAGGATCTCACGCTCGACGCAACTAAGGTCACCCAACTGGGTGCGCTTTGCCTTCAGGTCATCCGGTCCGCTGCAAAAACATGGGCCCAAGATGGAAAAACCCTAACGTTTTCCAACGCATCCTTGGAATGTGCAGAGCAATTGAATTTGCTGGGCTTCAACTCTGAAACCCTCAGTAAGTGGGAGGCCGCATAAATATGCAAGTTCTGGCCGTAGATGATTCAAGAACAATGCGCGACATGGTGCGATTAACGCTGACCGGCGCAGGAATAGGCGCCCATCTCGCAGAAGACGGGGTGCATGGGTTAGAGGTGCTGGGCGATATGGTTCCACCAGATGCCATTATCACCGATATCAATATGCCGCGCATGGATGGGTTTAGCTTTATTGACGCCGTGCGATCTCAGGAAAAATACAAGGGTATCCCCATTTTGGTGCTCACCACAGAAAGCGCGGATGACATGAAAACCCGCGCGCGCCAGGCCGGTGCGACCGGTTGGATCGTAAAACCTTTTGATCCGCAAAAGCTGGTCAAAGCCCTCAAAATGATAGCGGGGTAAGACATATGTCCGATCCAATGGCGGAAATCAAAGCGTCCTTTTTTATCGAATGTGATGAGCTTCTTGAAAGCCTGCAAGATGGTTTACAGGCCATGGAAGATGGCGAGTCAGATGGCGAAACCGTCAACGTGGTCTTTCGTGCTGTGCATTCCATCAAAGGGGGGGCTGGTGCATTTGGGCTCGACGATCTGGTCAAATTTGCCCACCGTTTTGAAACAGCTATGGATGATGTTCGTTCAGGCCAATTGGATATAACCCCTGATATCTTAAAGCTTTTCTTCCAGTGCGGGGACATATTGGCGGATTTGGTGCGTGAAGCAAGAGATGACGAACCGCATGACCCCTCGCGATCTGCTCCGGTTCTAGCCGAAATTGATGCACTGTTAGGAGGTTCCGCTGAGGAAGAGCCTGAAGAAGAGGTCGACTTCCAACCCATGACACTCTCGTTGGATTTACCCAGCATTGACATGGATATGGGGCCAACAAGCGATCCAAGCTTCACCATTATCTTTGAACCTGAAACCGAACTTTATACACTCGGCAATGAACCCCTGTTTCTTTTGCGTGCCCTGAGTGAATTGGGGGATATGCAGGTTAGATGTGAAACGCAATCGCTTCCGACATTGGACCAGCTCTCAGCCGAGGTTGGGACAATGCTCTGGACGATTCAACTGACAACATCCGAAGGTAAGTCTGCCATTAAGGAAGTTTTTGATTTCGTAGATGGCATTTGCCGTCTTGAAATTTCAGAGAATAGTGCGTCCACCGAAATGCCGCTTCCAATTATAGACTTGCCAAACTTCAGTGACGCACCCGACCTTCCGCCGATTACAACAGAGGCTTCACAAGGCAAAGAGGCTGTCGATATGCCCGGCACACAGCTTGACGTCGAAATCAGTCCGTCGCCTCCAAGCGCGCCTGTTCAACAGAAAGACACCACCGAGACACCCGTGCCACGTAAGCCTTCTCCCACAAAACCTGCACTGGCCAAAAGCGCAACGCCAAAAGTAGGTGGCGGCGCCACAGCACCGCGTGCAACAGTGCGCGTCGATCTTCACCGCATCGACCGTTTGGTAAACTTGGTCGGCGAAATCGTGATCAACCAAGCCATGCTCACGCAAAGTGTGGAAGAGGCCGGCCTTCCCCCAAACTCTACGGTGCGTACAGGACTGGAAGAATTCCTCCAACTGACACGCGACATTCAGGAAAGTGTTATGATGATCCGCGCTCAACCGGTGAAATCCCTATTTCAAAGGATGAGCCGCATTGTGCGCGAGGCCTCAGCAGGCATTGGCAAAGACGTTCGCTTAAAATCCGAAGGCGAAAACACCGAGGTCGACAAAACGGTGATCGAGCGTCTTGCTGACCCTTTGACACATATGATCCGAAATGCGGTTGATCACGGGTTGGAAAGCAACGCAGAACGCGCAGCCGCGGGAAAATCACCTGCGGGCAATGTACATTTGACCGCAATGCACCGCTCCGGTCGTGTTGTCATAGAAGTCGCCGATGACGGCGCCGGGATCAATCGCGAAAAAGTCCACCAAATTGCAATCGACAAGGGCCTGGTCCCTCCCGATCTGCAACTGACAGATTCTGAGATTGATAATCTATTGTTCTTGCCTGGATTTTCCACTGCCACCGAGGTTTCAAACCTCTCAGGTCGGGGCGTTGGAATGGACGTCGTCCGAAGCGCCATTCAAGCCTTGGGTGGGCGGATTACCATCAGTTCAGAACGTGGCAAAGGCACAACTTTTTCAATATCTCTTCCGCTGACACTCGCAGTGTTGGATGGCATGATTGTAAGCGTTGCCAAAGAAACACTTGTTGTTCCGCTCAACTCAATTCTTGAAACTCTGACACTCACACCAAATGATTTGCAAGAATTTGGCCCGGAAACGCACGTTGTGAATATCCGTGACACCTTTGTCCCACTTTTGGATTTAGGGGCCGAACTCGGGTACCGGGAACCACTCAGAGACTACTCTGGTACGGTCGTTTTGTTAATCACACAGGAAGATGGATCGCGGGCAGCCGTTGTAGTCGACGCCATTGAAGATCAGCGACAGGTTGTCATCAAAGGATTGCAAGACAGTTACGGCCGCGTGCCCGGCATTGCTGCAGCGACGATTCTCGGTGACGGGAAAATTGCCCTAATTCTAGATCCGGTCGATCTCATCACTCAGGCCAGCGGACGGACGCGCCCCACCACAAACTTCGACAAAATTGCGGGATAAACAATGAATGATACTTCCAAAACCCCCGACACTCAAAAAGATGGCGATGAAATCGAGCTATTGTCATTTCTCGTAGGCGGACAGGATTATTCTGTTGATATTATGAGTGTGCGTGAAATTCGGGGTGGCGCACAAGCAACCTCACTTCCACACTCGCCGAGCTATGTTCGCGGTGTAATAAACCTTCGCGGGACTGTTTTACCAATCATGGACTTGGCAAAACGTCTTGGGATGACCGAAGAACAAAATAATGACCGGAATGTCATCATCGTTGTGGCTGTCGGAGAAAGAACCGTTGGCCTTATGGTCGATGCCGTTTCAGACATCCTGTCAATTTCCGAGGGGGAAATGCAACCTCCCCCAGAAATGCGTGCAGACCAAGATCGTAACTTTGTGTCAGCACTTACAATTGTGAATGACCATATGATCCGCGTTTTAGATTTGAACACAGTTATGCCGGAATCCAATGAGGAAGCCGCATGAGTTTGAGCAGTCATAATGGTTTCAATGGCCTATCAGGACCCAGTCTTGATGATCGCTCGTTCGAGAGGATTTCTAAGTTCGCATACGACACAGCCGGATTGGCAATAGCTCCGAGCAAAGCCGCAATGGTGCGAACTCGGCTGGCGAGACGTTTAAGGCATTTAGGCCTTGATAGCTTCGATGCATATTGCAACCATGTACAAAGCGAAGAGGGCCAGGCCGAGCGTGTCGAACTTATTTCTGCTCTGACAACTAATGTGTCTCATTTTTTCCGAGAAAATCATCACTTTGAGCAATTAACAAAACAAATTTTTCCGCAACTCGAAACAAATCGTCCCGTACGAATTTGGTCCGCCGGATGTTCAAATGGTCAGGAACCTTACTCACTAGCTATTTCATTGTACGAAAGTGGTTTCGTAAAGCCTGAAAAAGATATCAAAATTCTTGCGTCAGATATTGATCCAGCGGTGGTCGCATTCGCGCGTCAGGGGAAGTATCCCGCTCGCATGATTGACGGCCTAGAGGCCCCTGTTCGCAATGATTACTTTTCGGAACTCTCCACAAACGCATCTGAAATCCATTGGAGTGCAAAGGACAAAATCCGAAGGCTGATCTCATTTCGCAAACTCAATCTTCTCGACGACTGGCCCATGAAAGGTAAATTTGACATCATTTTTTGCAGGAATGTCGTGATATATTTTGACCAAAAAACGCAAGACAGGCTTTGGGAAAAATTTGCGGATATCCTGCGCCCAGGCGGTTGGCTCTTTCTGGGGCACTCAGAACGCGTCTCTGACAAGTATCAAGACCGATTCGAAACACTTGGTGGAACTGCATATCGTCGTTGCACCCCCTAAGACCGCAATACGTCGAAGCCGAAAGGAATAAAATGGCACTTCGAGATCAACTAAGAACTATCGTCGTGGATGATATGTCAACGAGTCGCGGATTGATCACACAAGCTCTTGAAGGGTTTGGGCTTCAACAAATTGAAACCGCAATTGATGGTCAGAGCGCACTTCAAAAAATCGCGACCTGGCCTGTTCATTTAGTAATATCAGATATGAACATGCCTGGCATGAATGGTTTGCAATTGCTGCATTCCTTACGCTCAACCCCGCAAACAAAAGGCGTAGGTTTTTTGCTTATTACAGGAAAAGCAGACCGTGAAATTATCGAGTATGGCAAAAAACTAGGAATGAACAATTTCGTAAAAAAACCCTTCCAACCCGATCAGCTTCGCGTTGCGATCGAAGCAATTGTCGGTCGGTTATAGGTGTGCATGTGACAGGAAACCCAAAAGTATCCACCACAATATTGACACAAGAAAAAAACAAGGTGTTGCTAGCGGCCTCGGAGGAGCTAAACAGCCTCGCACATCTATGTAAAGAGATACAATGGGCAATATCCGCTTTGTTGGAAACGGCACACCATCCGGATCTAAACGTGGAAATGCATGTTCTGCAAGATATAGACCGAATGCAGCAAACTCTTGCTGATCTCGCTAGGTTGGCCGAAGAAACAGCACCCTATGCACCGATGACGGCGGTAGACAAAAACAAACTTAAGAAAACCATCCAGTTAGAGAGTCTGAGGCGAAGGCTTTTTCCGGAGGATCAAAATCCAATAGATCTGGGCACAAACGCAAATGACATCACCTGGTTTTAAGAATATTAAAACTGCTTACCCAATTGACCTGCTCCCCGAAACGTCCCTCACTTTGATGTAGGGTTTGCTCAACCTTTCGAAGGAGCAACCGATGCGAAAGAGCCAATTTAGCGAAGCCCCGATCATTCATTTTTCCGCCGTTACCATCTTTGTCCTTATCTTAACCGGTTTAAGCATCTGAACAGAAAGCCCTTCACCGGGCGGATACTTTAGTGTATCGGCTTCTCCTGAAACTTCAGATTGTCCATGCCCCCCGCATGCGGCTTTTACGCCTGACTCATTTGGCCTATCTTTACGTCTCGAACTTGCCCACTTTCACTCTGCGAGTGACACATAAAACATGGAACCAAAAACTTGCAATACAAAGCATTTAAAATCAACCAGAGCCACATTGACTTTTTGCAAAAAAACAACATTCTATACTCAGACGGGCAGTATACCGGAGGTTGGTTTCTGGTAGGCAGGACCTACAATGCGCCTTGGGCTTGCGAAGTCGAGCCTTGGTCGTGCCAACGATTGGGACCCTACTTTAACTCGTTAGGTGCATTTAGTTATTCTCGATCATGGCTGTCGGGCCTTGCAAAAGTGGGGCGGTATTGCGCTATTGGGGACAATGTTAGAATAATGCCCGCGTCGCACCCCACGGATAGAGTTTCTATGTGCGGTTTTGACTATTCGAGTCAAGTACCTTACGGAGCATTTGCGCAATCGGTTGGAGTGAATTTTCCGCATACGCGTTTGGACCCGAATTTGAACGGGTCCAAAGCGGTAATCAATAATGACGTCTGGATAGGAAACGATGTACGTATATCACGAAATGTAACGATAGGGACAGGCGCCATTGTAGCGTCAGGATCGGTCGTCACTAAAGATGTCGAGCCATACACATTGATTGCTGGAAATCCAGCAAGACCAAAGAAAATGCGTTTCACAGAAAGTCTTTGCGAGCGCCTCCTCGCATCTGAGTGGTGGGACTATGCATTCACTGAATTTGCAAATATGCCGACAACCAACCCTGAGAGCTTTATTAACCACTTTGAGGATGCCAAGGCGACTGGGGCAATTGCACAACATCCCTATAAACGAATAAATATTCATGATGAATTTCAACGAATTAGTCGTGAAAGATTTTAAGGTTATTGTGGAATAATAGGCATCTGAGCGATAATATCAGACGTCATTGCCAATAATCCCTAGTTGCTTAGGGTCAGGTTGCATGACCAGAATATGACCGCGGCTGCCAAAGCTTTGGGCATCGGTCGTATTGGGTCGCGACCCGCAGCCAGTCCTTGAGGTGGGCAAAGCTGGTCTTGATTTTATGGCTTTGCCTCTTCAACCAGATCGACCGCATCCTACACATCAATGAACTGCGCGAGACCTCCGAAGACATCGTCCAGGCCGCAGCTTCTCGTTATGAATGAGGGAGCCTCGGGGGTCAGGCCACACGGCAGGAGGATTACAACGGGCGCAGGCCACATTCAGCTTTGGGGAACCTGACACCGATGGAAATTTTGCAGAGAGACACGATGGACAAAATGGCAGCCTAACGCCAAAGACTTAACCCAAGGACGCCGCGCAAAGCTGAAGGAAACTTTGGACTCAGTTCAAAACAACTCAACATCATTCGTTTCGACTGCCTTCGCAGGCTTGACAGCCACATCTTTTAGGACAAGCTTTTGTCTTGCTCGACCGGTGGCAGGCCAAAACTCAACCCGGCGTGCTTTGTCTCCTCCGAGGTCTCCCCCAACATACTCAATTCCCTCGCGCTTCAGAAATTCGACTACGAATTCACCGTTTCGCTGACCTGCATTTGAAAGACCTGCAATCATACATGCCCCTCCAAACACCTTCGCTTTCAAATTGGCGCGTAGTGCACCCTTTTGAAGCAGCCCATTGATCAAAAGTTCCATTCCATTCACGCCATGCCCAAACACCTCTTCGGCGTTTTGAGTATCATCCGTAAAAAGAACATGGTTCATACCGCCTACGCCAATTTCTTTATCCCAGATGCAGGCCGATACGCATGATCCAAGCAAGGTCGCGATGACCTTCTCTTGCCCTTTTTCAATCACATACTCTCCCTGAGAGATGTAAATACGAGAAGAGCGTTGCAATAATGGCGAGATCTGGTTCACTGATGAGCCTTTCTACGATACTTTTGCGCAGGCCTTCATAATGGCCTCCGGAATCAGGTTAAGAGGTAATATCTTATTGACCCCACCTTTCTCAGATGCCACCTTCGGCATCCCATATACAACGGAGCTGGCTTTATCTTGCGCATAACAGTCCGCCCCATTTTCCTTTAACACCCTCATTCCCTCGGCTCCATCAAAGCCCATCCCCGTCAAGATCACCGCAACCGCTAGATGCGCCAAGTGCTTAGCAGACAACATCATTTCATCAACTGAGGGTCTATGTCCGGATCTTTTGGGCGTGTTCGATAAATGAATTTTTGGGGTTGGCTCATCTGAAAGTGTCAAATGAAAGTCCCCACCAGGTGCCAGAAACACCATTCCGGGTGATAAAGCATCTCCTGCTTGTGCAAGTCTTACATTGGGGCTTACCAGTTTATTGAGTCTCTTCGCAAAATTCACCAGAAACTGTTCTGGCATATGCTGAGTTATCAATATTGGTGGGCAATCTATTGGCAGGTACGAAAGAATATACTCTATCGCCTCAACTCCACCTGTCGAGGCGCCTATCATTACAAATTTCCCATTCCATCGTTGTGTTGCACTTACAGCGGTGATTTCATTTTTTTGCAATCGGACACGTGGTAACACTTGGGCTTCTGAGGCCACACGAAGGGTTTCCGATAATCTTTCGAATGGGTACCCTTCGACTGAAAAGCGTGGCTTTTGTATGCAATCGACTGCCCCTATTGAGAGAGCCTGAATTGCTGCTTCACTTCCTTTGGCTGTAACAGAAGACAGCATGACCACTGGCATTGGTCTCGCTCGCATCAACCGCTTTAAAAACTCCAAACCATTCATGCCTGGCATTTCGATATCCAAAGTTAGAACATCTGGCGAGAGTAAGCGAACTAGATCTCGTGCTTCTCTGGCAGAGGACGCCTCCCCGACAACTTCTATTTTGGGGTCCTTTTCAATTCCACTACGTATCAGACTTCTCATAGTCGAGCTGTCATCAACCACTAGAACACGTATTTTTTTAGACATTGCCGGCACCCTGAAAGCACGTTTTCATCTCAGATCTCAAAAGTCGTCCCAATCTTCGAGGTCATCTTGAGGGATTGCTTGCGGTGCCG
>CBDUJY010000026.1:0-37476 GCA_965367685.1 uncultured Planktotalea sp.
TCTGTGATGGGTTCAATCTGCTATTGCTTTCAAACACCAAGCAGTATCAAAAAAAGCAAAACAATGTCATATTTGGATAACATTCGGACCTTTGTACGGGTTTATGAGCTGGGAAGCATGTCGGCAGCGGGGCGCGATCTTAGGATTTCGCCCGCGGTGACCTCTTCGCGCATCTCGCAATTGGAAGAGCATTTAGGGGTTCGGCTGTTTCAGCGGACAACGCGCAGCCTGTCCCCGACCGAGCAGGGGAATTCGTTTTACCGCGGGGCCACAGCGGTTCTTGACGCCGTTGAAAGCGCCGAGGCGCAGATTGTGAACATCACCGAAAACCTGAAAGGGCCCCTTTATATTGCCGCGCCGCTTGGGGTTGGGCGCCGTTTGATTGCGCCGCAAATTCCAAATTTCCTTAAGGAATACCCAGAGGTAAGCATCCGTTTGCGATTGACAGACCGGCGGGTGGACCTAACGACTGAGGGCTTGGATCTGTCTTTCTTTCTTGGACAGCCCGAAGACAGCAACCTGCGCATCCGCAAAATTGCAGACGTTCGGCGGGTTCTTTGTGCGGCCCCCGATTATATCAAACAACGTGGAATGCCGAAAAATGGCACAGATCTGGTTGAGGACAAACATGAATGTATCAGTTTGCGGTTTCCCGGATCGACCGAATTTCAGTGGCTTTTGACAACCGATGATGGCCCTCAAAGGTATCGTGTCCAGGGCAGGTATGAATCGGATGACGGGGATGTGTTGACAGATTGGGCGCTGGCCGGTCATGGCATTGCGATGAAACCGATCTTTGAAGTCACCGAACATCTGAAATCCGGGGCGTTGGTCCCGGTTGCAATAGAAACGCCACCTGAACCGATTCAGATGGCGTGTCTGTTTACGCACCGTCGCATGCAAGACCCCAAAACACGTCTTTTCATGGAATTCATAATTGAGCGGATTGGCGTTGCCTTTCGCGATGTTGATCAATTTGTTTGATCAGCTGCCACGATAGGTCGAATAGCTGAACGGCGACAGCAGCAGTGGCACATGGTAATGGCTTTGCTCTGACATGCCAAACCGCAATGGAATGACGTCTAAAAAGCGTGGGCTTTCCGGTGCAACGCCTGTGGCGTCAAGGTAATCCCCTGCGTGAAAGACCAATTCATATGTCCCGAGGGCGAAATCGCTTTCGGGCAAAATCTGTTCATTTGTCCTGCCATCGTCGTTTGTCACAAGCGTCTTAAGGTGCGTGCGCGCCTGACCTTCGATGCGGTAGAGTTCGATTTTCATGCCTTCAGCGGGGCATCCCCGTGCTGTATCGAGCACATGGGTTGTTAGATATCCAGCCACGATCTTATCTCCAAATAATTGCTATACTCATGTAACCTAGGTTTAAGTGAAGCAGCAAAGGTCCTCGTGCAGAAGGCTGTATTCGGTTTTTTTTGAAAAAGCTGCGGGACTTTTCGTTGTAAGGTGTGAGCGAACAAGAAGGAATTTGCAAGTTGACACGCTACATTCGAGATATGCGCGGCTATGGCGCAACCCCACCGAACCCACAATGGCCGGGCAATGCCAAGGTGGCGGTTCAATTTGTACTGAACTATGAAGAGGGCGCCGAAAACTGTGTTTTGCATGGCGACGAAGCCTCGGAAGCGTTCCTTTCAGATATTCCAGGCGCCGCCCCTTGGGCCGGAAAACGCCATTGGAACATGGAAAGCATGTATGAATACGGGGCGCGGGCCGGGTTTTGGCGCTTGCATCGTTTGTTCACGGACGCTGGCATCCCTTTGACAATTTACGGTGTGGCCCGCGCGTTGTCGCGCAGCCCGGATCAGGTTCAGGCCATGAAAGATGCGGGTTGGGAAATTGCCAGCCATGGTCTGAAATGGGTGGAACACCGCGATATGCCCGAAGATGCGGAACGTGCCGCAATCGCAGAAGCTGTCCGTCTTCACACTGAGGTTGTCGGCGAACGTCCACGCGGTTGGTACACGGGGCGCTGTTCGGAAAACACGGTGCGCCTTGTGGCCGAAGAGGGTGGGTTTGACTATGTGTCTGACACATATGATGACGATTTGCCTTATTGGATGGAAGTTGGCGACCGCGATCAGTTGATCATTCCGTATACTTTGGAAGCCAACGATATGCGCTTTGCAACCGCGCCGGGCTGGGTCACGGGGCAAGATTTTGGGGATTACCTGATCGACGCCTTTGACACGCTTTATGCCGAAGGGCAGGCGGGTCGCCCTGCGATGATGAGCATCGGCTTGCATTGTCGCCTTGTTGGGCGTCCGGGCAAGATTGCCGGGTTGAAACGCTTTATGGATCACGTGAAATCCCATGAGGATGTTTGGTGCCCGCGCCGGATTGATATTGCACAGCATTGGGCGGAAAAGCTGCCGCACCAGCGATTTGAACGGCCAAGCCAGATGGACAAAGCCCGCTTTGTATCGCTTTACGGGTCGATTTTTGAGCATTCCGCCTGGATTGCTGAACGCGCTTTCGATCTGGAACTGGGCAAGGCACATGACAGTGCCGCGGGGGTTCATAATGCCCTTAGCCGTGTGTTCCGAGTTGCGACAGAGCAAGAGCGTCTTGGCGTTCTGACCGCCCACCCAGACCTCGCAGGTAAATTGGCGTCTGCGGGTCAATTGACCGCCGAAAGCACGTCGGAACAGGCCAGGGCGGGCCTTGACTTTCTGACCGATGAAGAACGCAAAACCTTCACGGACCTGAATGACAAATATGTGGCCAAGCACGGATTTCCGTTCATTATCGCGGTGCGCGACCACGACAAGGCGTCCATCCTTGCCAACTTCAACACGCGCATTGATAATGATCGTGACACAGAGTTTGCAGAGGCTTGCCGCCAAGTTGAACGTATCGCCCAATTCCGCCTTAAGGATCTTCTTCCATGACACAGGCACTTTCGGCACAACCGTTAACCGCTGAAGCGTTTGCCCCTTATGGCGATGTGATCGAGGTGTCCGGCGAACCAGACAAGATGATCAATGCAGGCATGTGTGGGCGCCATCATGACCGCGCGCGGCTTGATTTCTCAAATGGTCAAGCTGGGATCAGCCTGTTTGATGCGAAGGCGCGGACATTTCCGTATGTGGTGGATATGGTTGAACGTCATCCTGAGGGAAGCCAGGCGTTTGTCCCCGTATCGGGGGTTCCGATGCTGGTGGTTGTGGCCGAAGATCAGAACGGAACACCGGCAAACCTGAAGGCTTTTGTGACGCAGCCGGGGCAATCCATAAACTTACTCAGGGGGGTCTGGCACGGTGTGTTGGCCCCCATTGAAAAACCAGGACAGTTCATCGTCATTGACCGGATCGGTGACGGTGCGAATCTGGAAGAATTCTGGTTCGACGATGCGTATGTCGTTGAATCCGTAAAATAGTGCTCCTGCCTAAAGAAGCGGGACACTAAAGACAGTCTGAACGGGAGGAAACCATGACTGACAATTCAATAGGGACGCCGCAGCAACTGCGTGATCCGAACTATTTCCCAGGCCTTGGAAAGGGCATTCCACTGGGCATCCAGCACGTGCTGGCGATGTTTGTATCGAACGTGACACCCGCGATTATCGTGGCGGGCGCTGCGGGCTTTGGGTTTGGGTCAAACAGCCCAGACTTTCCAGAGCTGCTTTACCTGATCCAGATGTCGATGCTGTTTGCCGGCATTGCGACATTGTTGCAAACCATCACGCTTGGCCCAATCGGTGCCGCACTGCCCATCGTGCAGGGGACATCGTTTGCGTTCCTGCCCATCATGATCCCGCTTGTGGCGGGCAAAGGCGTTGACGCGCTGGCGGCCTTGTTCGGCGGTGTCATTATCGGTGGTTTGTTCCATGCAGTCATCGGCCTGTTCATCGGCAAGATCCGATTTGCCTTGCCCCCACTGGTGACAGGTCTGGTTGTGACCATGATCGGTCTGGCGCTTGTAAAAGTTGGCATCCAGTATGCCGCAGGGGGTGTTCCTGCGATTGGAACCGAGGAATACGGCTCGCTTTTGAACTGGTCTGCCGCACTGGTTGTGATCTTTGTCACGCTGGGCCTTAAGTTCTTTACCAAAGGCATGCTGTCGATCTCGGCGGTGCTGCTTGGCTTGATTGTCGGCTATATCTACTCGATTTTCGTTGGCATCCTGTCGGTTGACGCGATCACCGGATCTTGGGCCCGCTCGGCTGCTTTCGCATTGCCGCAGCCTTTCAAGTATGGGTTTGAATTTTCGGCCGCTGCTGTCATCGGCTTTTGCCTGATGGCCTTTATTTCGGCGATTGAAACCGTTGGCGACGTTTCCGGGATCACCAAAGGTGGTGCTGGCCGTGAAGCCACAGATAAGGAAATCGAGGGCGCGACCTATGCTGACGGTGTTGGCACCGCGCTGGCCGGTTGCTTCGGCGCTTTCCCGAACACCTCTTTCAGCCAAAACGTGGGTCTGATTGCCATGACCGGCGTGATGAGCCGCCATGTTGTGACCTGTGGTGCGATCTTCCTGATCATCTGCGGGTTGATCCCGAAAGTGGGCGGTGTGATCCGCACCGTTCCGATCGAAGTGCTGGGTGGCGGCGTGATTGTCATGTTTGGCATGGTTGTGGCCGCTGGCATCTCGATGCTGTCGGATGTGGACTGGAACCGCCGCAACATGGTGATCTTCGCGATTGCCCTGTCGATCGGTCTTGGTCTGCAGCTGGAGCCGGGCGCGCTTCAGCATATGCCTGACACGGCGCGCATCCTGCTGACATCGGGCCTTTTGCCCGCAGCTTTGATCGCGATCATTCTGAACCTGATCTTGCCGGCTGAATTGTCGGACGAGTCAATCGAAGAAGTGTCAGGTGGCCACGCAGGTCACGGTCACGGGTCACTTCCCCACGACGACCACGCATAAAACCAATCCCCGTCGCCTGGAAACAGGCGTCGGGGTCTTTGAACGGCAACGGTATGACTGAAGAACCCTGCTTTAGCATATTGCCGAATAACCGATTTTCTGCTGGCAAGCCCAAAGGGCGAGACCGCAACCGCCCCCACAAACGAAACCTGATATCCGTGGGGGGCCCCCCTCACGTGAGACATCGTTTGCCTTTTAACAAGACCCAATGGAGCCTTCCAAATGTCTGACCCCCTGAACGATATTGACCCAACCGAATCTCGGGAATGGCAGGACGCCGTCGAAGACGTCATCGCCCGCGATGGCCCTGAACGCGCGCATTTTTTGCTAGATAAAGCCGTGCAACAAGCGCGCGCGGCCGGTGCCAACCTGCCGTTCTCGGCCACCACGCCATACCAAAACACAATCCCATCTGATGATGAACTTGAGGTTCCCGGCGATCTGGACATGGAATGGCGCATTCGCACCATCAACCGTTGGAACGCGATGGCAACGGTTGTGCGCCGCAACAAGGAATCGTCAGAATACGGCGGGCATATTGCCTCTTTCGCCTCTTCGGCTGTGATGTATGACATCGGTCTGAACCACTTTTGGCGCTCAAAATCTGCCATTCACGGCGGTGACCTTGTGTTTTTTCAAGGCCATGTGATCCCCGGCATCTATGCGCGCTCGTTCATGGAAGGCCGTATTTCGGAAGAGCAGCTTGAAAACTTCCGTTCAGAAGTGGACGGCGGCGGGCTGTCTTCCTATCCGCACCCTTGGCTGATGCCCGATTACTGGCAGTTTCCGACCGTTTCGATGGGACTTGGCCCGCTGATGGCGATCTATCAGGCGCGGTTCATGAAATACATGCACAACCGTGGTCACATCGACATGGCCGACCGCAAGGTCTGGGTCTTCCTTGGCGACGGTGAAATGGACGAACCGGAAAGCCGCGGCGCCATTGATCTGGCTGCACGCGAAGGGTTGGACAACCTGATCTTTGTGATCAACTGTAACCTTCAGCGTCTTGATGGCCCAGTGCGCGGCAACCACAAGATCGTGCAGGAACTGGAAGGCGACTTCCGCGGTGCAGGATGGAATGTCATCAAGCTTTTGTGGGGCAAGGGCTGGGACGAGCTGCTTGAAAAAGACACCTCGGGCCGTCTGCGCCAGTTGATGGATGAAACGCTGGACGGCGACTATCAGACCTTCAAATCGAAAGATGGCGCCTATATCCGCAAACATTTCTTTGGCAAATACCCCGAAACGGCGGCTTTGGTTGCGGATTGGACGGATGACCAGATCTGGGCGCTGCGCCGTGGCGGACACGACCCGCAAAAGGTCTACACTGCCTTTAAACGTGCGACAGACACCAAGGGTCAGCCGACCTGTCTGCTGGTCAAAACCGTCAAAGGGTACGGCATGGGAACAGGTGGCGAAGGCATGAACACCTCGCACCAGCAAAAGAAACTGGCCGAGGATCAGCTGCGCGCTTTCCGTGATCGTTTCCAGATCCCTGTGTCGGACGAAGATTTGCCCAAAGCGCCGTTCGTGTCACTGAACAACGCCCAAAAGGCCTATCTGCTTGAACGCCGCACCGAACTGGGCGGGGCCTTCCCGCAACGCCAAACCGAAGCGCCGCAATTGGAGATTCCGCCGCTGGATAAGTTCGCCGCACAGCTGAAAGGCACGGGCGAACGCGAGATTTCGACCACAATGGCCTTTGTGCGCATCCTGACCACGCTGTTGCGTGACAAGGGTGTTGGCAAAAACATCGTACCGATCGTGCCGGATGAAAGCCGCACCTTTGGGATGGAAGGTCTGTTCCGTTCGGTCGGGATCTATAACCCGGAAGGGCAGAAATACACGCCCGAGGATGCCGATCAGATGATGTTCTATAAGGAATCGACCGATGGTCAGGTTCTGCAAGAGGGCATCAACGAAGCAGGCGCCATGGCAGATTGGATCGCGGCGGCCACGGCGTATTCCAACCACGGCGTGCCGATGATCCCGTTCTTCATCTATTATTCGATGTTTGGGTTCCAACGGATCGGCGACCTGGCTTGGGCCGCAGGCGACAGTCGCGCACGTGGCTTTATGCTGGGCGGCACCGCCGGTCGGACCACGCTGAACGGCGAAGGCCTGCAGCACGAAGATGGCCACAGCCACATTCTGGCAAGCACCATCCCGAATTGCATCACCTATGACCCGACCTTCCAGCACGAGGTTGCCGTGATCATTCAAAATGGCATGCAGCGCATGTATGGCGATCAGGAAGATGTGTATTTCTATCTGACCCTGATGAACGAAAACTATTCGCACCCCGATATGCCGATGGGCGCGGAAGAGGGGATCTTGAAAGGTCTTTATCGTCTGTCCAAGACGGCAAAACCCGGCAAGAAACACGTCAACCTGATGGGATCGGGCACCATTTTGGTGCAGGCGATGAAAGCCGCCGAGATGCTGAAGGAAGATTTCGGTGTGACCTCGGATATCTGGTCGGCCACCAGCTTTAACGAACTGGCCCGTGACGGTCAGGACGCGACACGCTGGAACCGTCTGAACCCGCTTGGCGATCAGAAACAGCCATATATCACCGAGGCGCTGACCGGTTCGAAAGGGCCGATCATCACGGCGACCGATTATATGAAGAACTACGCAGAACAGGTGCGGGCCTTCATCCCCGATGGCCAAAACTTCACCGTGTTGGGCACAGATGGCTACGGTCGGTCCGACAGCCGTGTGAACCTGCGCCGGTTCTTTGAGGTCGACGCAAACCACATCGCCGCCGCCGCCATGGTCCAGCTTCACCGCGAAGGCGCGGTGACGCGCAAAGATCTGGAAGCAGCCTTAAGCAAATATGACATTGATGGCGACAAGCCAAACCCGCGTCTTGTGTAAGTGCGGACAGAAGGAGACATAAAATGACTGTTGAAGTGAAAGTCCCCGATATTGGCGATTTCTCGGATGTGCCGGTCATCGGCATTCTGGTCAGCGTTGGTGATGTGATTGCCGAAGAAGACCCAATTGTTGAACTGGAAAGCGACAAAGCGACCCTAGAGGTGCCCTCCAGCGCCGCAGGAAAGGTTGTGGAAATCAAGGTTTCCGAAGGGGATAATGTGTCCGAAGGGGCGGTTATCCTTGTCGTGGAAGGTGCCGCAACCGCCGACACCGCACCTGCTGCCCCGGCGGCGGCTGAAACGGCCGCGCCTGCACCCGCGGCGGCTGTTGCACCGGCGCCGATCGCAACACCGGCCGTTACCGATGCGGGCTTTGGCAAGGCGCATGCCTCGCCATCTGTGCGCGCCTTTGCACGCCAGCTTGAGATTGACCTGAGCAAGATCAACGGGTCTGGTCGCAAGGGGCGGATCCTGCGCGAAGACATCACGGCGCAGCTGAAATCGACCACCGCCCCTGCGTCGGCAGCTGGTGCGCCGGCCGGTGGGATGGGCATTCCGCCGATCCCCGCTGTGGATTTCTCGAAATTCGGCCCGATCGAAGATGTGGAAATGCCGCGCATCAAGAAACTGTCTGGCCCGGCGCTGCATCGCAGTTGGCTGAACATCCCCCATGTCACGCACAACGAAGAGGCCGACATCACCGACCTTGACGGGTATCGCCGTGAACTGGACGGGATTGCCAAGGGCGAAGGTTACCGTGTGACGCTGCTGTCGTTCGTGATCAAAGCCAGCGTTTCGGCATTGAAACAGCACTGGGAGGTCAACTCCTCGATCCATCCAGATGGCGACAAGCTGATCAAGAAAGCGTTCTATAACATCGGCTTTGCCGCCGATACACCGAACGGGCTGATGGTTCCGGTGATCAAAGATGCCGACCGCAAGGGGATCATTGAGATTTCCAAAGAACTGGGCGAATTGTCCGCGAAAGCGCGGGATGGCAAGTTGAAGGGCGATGATATGTCCGGCGCGACGTTTACGATTTCGTCTTTGGGCGGGATCGGTGGCACCAGCTTTACGCCAATCGTCAACGCGCCCGAGGTGGCCATTCTGGGTCTGACCCGGTCGAAAATGGCCCCTGTTTGGGACAAAACAAGCGAAACCTTTGTGCCGCGCAATATGCAGCCGCTCAGCCTGTCGTATGATCACCGCGCCATTGATGGGGCCCTTGCCGCACGGTTCTGCGCAACACTGAAACACCTGCTCGGCGATGTGCGCCGGCTGATGTTGTAAGGAGGGCGCGAAAATGGACGTTAAAGTTCCTGATATCGGCGATTTTTCGGATGTTCCTGTGATCGGCATTTTGGTTTCGGTTGGTGACACAGTTGCCGCCGAGGATGCGTTGATCGAGCTTGAAAGCGACAAGGCCACACTCGAAGTTCCTTCGCCCGCTGCAGGTGTGGTGAAAGAGATCAAAGTGACTGAAGGTGACACCGTGTCGGAAGGCGCGTTGATCTTGGTTCTGGAAGCAGAAGGCGGTTCTGATGCCCCATCTGCTGCTGAAGCCCCCGCAGCCGAAGCGCCCGCCGCCCCCACGGCCGTTGCCGCCACGGGCACCGCGACGGGTGCGGGGGATGTGCACGGCGAAGTGGTTGTTCTGGGCTCTGGCCCCGGTGGTTATACCGCGGCGTTCCGTGCGGCTGACCTTGGCAAGAAGGTGATCTTGATCGAAAAGGACAGCAATCTTGGTGGTGTTTGCCTGAATGTCGGCTGTATTCCGTCAAAGGCGTTGCTGCACGCGGCCAAAGTCATCACCGAGGCCGAAGAAATGGGGGATCACGGCATCACCTATTCCAAGCCGAAGATTGACCTGACCAAGCTGCGCGATTGGAAAGGGTCGGTTGTCAGTGGGCTGACCGGGGGTCTGGCGGGGTTGGCAAAGGGCCGCAAAGTTCAGATCGTGAATGGCTATGGCCGCTTTTCTGGCCCGAACATGATCGAGGTTCAGGGTGACGATGGGATTACCAAAGTCAGCTTTGATCAGTGTATCATCGCGGCCGGGTCCGAACCGGTCACGCTGCCGTTCATCCCGCATGATGATCCGCGCGTGATTGACAGCACCGGCGCGTTAGAGCTTGAGGATGTGCCAAAGCGCCTGATGGTGCTGGGCGGCGGGATCATTGGCTTGGAAATGGCGACCGTGTATGACGCGCTGGGGTCCAAAGTGACCATCGTTGAGTTCATGGATCAGATCATTCCCGGTGCCGACAAAGACATCGTCAAACCGCTGCATAAGCGGATCGAGGGTCGTTATGAAGCGATCCTGACCAAGACGAAAGTCACAGCAGTCGAGGCCCAGAAAAAGGGCCTTAAGGTCACGATGGAAGGTCCCGACGGCGAGAAAACCGATACCTTTGATAAGGTGCTGGTTGCGGTTGGCCGTAAGCCGAATGGCAAGATGGTTGACGCCGAAAAGGCTGGTGTAGCGGTCGACGACCGTGGGTTCATTTCGGTCGATAGCCAGCAACGGACTGGCGTGCCACATATCTTTGCGATTGGCGATGTGGTGGGCCAACCGATGTTGGCACATAAGGCTGTGCACGAAGGCAAAGTGGCCGCCGAGGTTTGCGCCGGGCACAACCGCCACTTCGACGCGCGGGTGATCCCATCGGTTGCCTATACCGATCCCGAAGTGGCCTGGGTTGGTGTAACCGAAACAGAGGCCAAAGCCAAAGGCCAGAAAGTGGGCAAGGGCGTGTTCCCTTGGGCCGCCTCTGGTCGGTCCCTGTCCTTGGGGCGTTCGGAAGGCATCACCAAGGTGATCTTTGACGAAGAGGATGATCGCGTGATCGGCGCAGGCATTGTTGGCCCCAATGCAGGTGATTTGATCGCCGAGGTGGCGCTGGCGATCGAAATGGGGGCGGACGCCGTGGATCTGGGGCATACGATTCACCCACACCCAACACTTTCTGAAACGGTTAATTTCGCGGCAGAAATGTTTGAAGGTACAATCACCGATCTGATCCCCCCCAAGCGCAAACGTTAACCGCTTTGGTCAGATAAAAATATCAAATGTGCCCCCTTGCGGGGCACATTTTTCGTTGGCCCCTTGTGGTGGGGGACAAGACGCGGCACATCTGTGCTAATGTCAGCAACCCGGTGTGATGATGATAGAGTATTTGATCCTGATAACAGCCGCCTTTTTTGCGGGCATCCTGAACACGATCGCAGGGGGCGGAACGTTTCTGACCTTTCCGGCACTTGTCTTTGTCGGGATCCCGCCGGTTGTTGCGAATGCCACCAGTGCGGTTGCGGTGTTTCCGGGCTATCTGGGCGGCGCGCTTGGGTTTCGTGGCGAATTGGCGGAAATGGACCGGGCACGGTTGATCCGGCTTGGCCTTATCACGCTGGCCGGCGGTTTGGTTGGATCCCTGTTGCTGCTGGTGTCCTCAAATGACGCATTTTCAATTGTGGTCCCCTTCCTTTTGCTGGCCGCAACGCTGGCCTTTCTGTTCAGCGCTCAGATCCGGGCGTATGCCGCAAAATCCAGCCGGGGGGTCACGCCATACGGGGCGCTTGGTCTGTTTGGGGTTGCGGTTTACGGCGGCTATTTCAACGGCGGGCTGGGGATTGTTCTATTGGCGCTTTTTGCGCTGTGGGGGATGTCAAATATCCACCAGATGAACGGATTGAAAAACGGGCTGTCTTTTGCCCTGTCCGCGGTGTCGGTTGCAACTTTTGCTGTGGCAGGATTTGTGGAGTGGCCTGAGGCGATTTTGATGATGGTGGCCTCGACCATCGGCGGCTATGTCGGCGCGCCTTTGGCCCGCGCGATCCCAGCGCATGTGGTGCGCGGTTTGATTGCTTTTATCGGTTTCACAATGAGCGCTGTGTTTTTTTACCGCTTGATTGCCTAGGCCGCGCGCTTAGGATACAAGACCCAACAGCAGCAGAACGCCGGGCAACCAGCCGGTGAAGACACCGGTCAACAGCGTGACGGCGGCCGTTCCGCGCTGGATTGATTTTCCAAGCGCAAGCAGCAAAAAATACATGAACCAAAGCACCGCCCAGATGCCCCAGCTGACACCCAGCCAAAGCTCAACCAAGGTTGTTGCCGCCAGACTGTCCTGTACGGCAACGGGCACCACGGTGATCGCGACAAACAGGCTGAACCAGCCCAATCCACGTCCGTCCACCATTGTAATCCGGTTATAGGCGACCCAAAGGTAGGTGGTGGTGAACAACAGGGTCAGCGCCGCCGATTTCACCGCCAGCAGACCCGATGCGCCAAAGGCGGATACACCGGCCACACAGGCCGTTATGAACGCTGTGACGAGGTTGATCAGAATAATCTCGCGGTCCTGAATGCGCCCCGTCATCCAGATTCCATTCAGGACAAGAACCGCCCCGACGAACAACAGTGCAAGTGGTGTGAGCAAGACAGTTTCCCCATGAAAAGGCACGCGCGCCTATCGATAGAAAATCATGTTTTCGGTGTCAAAGATAGGCCCGCCGAGAGGTTTAGACCGGAAGCGGTGCCATTATTTTGCGGCTTTGCGCAGCGCAGAAAACGGGGCATGGATTGTGTGCCATGCCCCGTTTTGAAATAATTTAGTAGCTGTAGAACTTGGTCTTCTTTTCAAGCAACGGGCTGCGCTTGGCAAGCCACGCATCACGGTGCGCGCTCAGGTCCATTTGTTCGCTCAGCGAAAAGCCTTTGGTCGGATTGAAGAACGTCTTCAGTGCAGTAAGGATACCCATCATTTCGTCTCGGTCTTGTTCAGTTTCACGGTGTTTCGGCACCGGGCCGGGCAACGCGAGAACCGCATTGCTGTTGCGAAGACTATCGGCCGGCTGAGAGAGTTATACAATTCCCATTTAGGTAACCCCGAAATGCAAAAACCGCATGGCTGCATCGGTCAAGGGCAACAGATGGGAACGAAAAAAGGGAAGGCGCCAAAACGCCTTCCCTCAGATTTTCCAGTTAGGGCAGGGCCCTTGATTGGTCGGGTTAGTGACCGCCGTCAGACTGTTTCGCGGCTTCAACCATCTCTTCTTCCGAGATCTCTTTGGTGCCGTTCAAAGCAATGTTCAACACAACAGAAGCAATCGCGGCCAACAGGATGCCCGAGTGGATCAGCGGCTCGATCGAATGCGGAAGCCACATGGTGAACTTCGGCGCGATCAAGGGGATCATCCCCATGCCCAGCGAAATGGCGACGATCAAACCGTTGTAGCGGTTGTTCTTGAAGTCAACGCCACCCAGGATGCGAACACCCGTGGCCGCAACCATACCGAACATCACCAGACCAGCACCGCCAAGAACGGCAACCGGCAGGGCTTCGACCAAAGCGCCCATTTTGGGAACAAGGCCCAAGACGATCATGATCGCACCACCAGCCACACAGACATAGCGGCTGCGGATGCCGGTCACGCCGACAAGGCCCACATTCTGGCTGAACGAAGTATACGGGAAGGTGTTGAACATCCCACCGATCAGCGTGCCCAGACCATCGGTCCGAAGGCCAGCCGACAGCGACGGACGTTCAATTTTCTTGCCGCACATTTCGCCCAGGGCCAGGAACATGCCGGTCGATTCAATCATCACAACGATCATAACAAGCGTCATGGTTAGGATCATGATTGGGTCAAAGATCGGCAAACCAAAGCGGAACGGTGTGATCAGCTCGAACCAGCCCGCATGGCTGACGCTGTCAAAATGCATCATTCCGATCGAGGCCGCAAAGACCGCGCCCACGATAATCCCCAGCAGAACCGAGATATTGGCAAGAAAGCCCGTGGCGAACTTCATCACAAGAACGATGGTCAGCAGCACAAGGCCAGAAATCATCATGTTCTGAGGTGTCGCATATCTCACGTTGTCCACGGTTGGGGCCACTTTCAGTCCATCCGGGATCGCTGGGATCGCGCCGCTTGCAAGCATCCCGCGCACCTCTTCCAGCCATGCGGTATGCGCCGGGTCTACAATCGACGGGGCGGTCGGACCGAAGGGAGGCCAAAGATCCAGTTGATCCCGACACGCATCAGGGTCACACCAATCACAAGAATGATTGTGCCCGTCACCACAGGCGGGAAGAACCGCAACATGCGACTGACCAACGGCGCAATCAGCATCGCAATGATGCCTGCACCAATAATGGCCCCAAAGATCATTCGCGCGCCATCCACACCGGGATTGGCCACCGCGATCGACACCATCGGGCCGACCGATGCAAAGGTCACACCCATCATAACCGGCATTTTGATGCCAAACCATTTAGAGGCCCCGAGGGACTGGATAATGGTGACAACACCACACACGAACAAGTCGGCCGAAATCAGAAAGGCAACTTGTTCTGGGTTAAGTTTCAGGACGCGGCCCACGATCAGCGGCACGGCGATGGCACCGGCATACATCACAAGAACGTGCTGTAGTCCCAGGGTAAAGAGTTTCGCGGGCGGTAGCTTTTCGTCAACCGGATCCACGTCAGTGGTTATTGCAGACATTTGGTTTTCCTCCTCCAAGTCTATTTATGTTGTTCTCTTTGGCGGGCAACACCTCCTTCACACGCCAAAGAGAGGTCAATTCAGCCATAGCTCGACACAGCAGATCCGGCCAATGCGGCCGTGTTCAGCAAGCCGCGAACGGTGATCGAGGGGGTGACGATGTGAACCTTGTTGCCCATGCCCATCAGGACGGGGCCAACTTCAAGCCCGCCAGCTACAGATTTCAGGATGTTGCGGGTGGCGCCCGCCGCGTCCGTGTTTGCAAAAATCAAAACATTTGCTTTTCCGGTCAGGCGGCCACCCGGGAACAGGCGTTCACGCAGCGCCGGGTCAAGGGCGGCATCAGTGTGCATCTCGCCTTCGTATTCAAAATCCGGGGCCTGTGCGTCAAGAATGTCCAGCGCATCGCGCATGGCACGGCCTGACGCGCTGTCCAGATTGCCAAACTGTGATCCAGAACACAGGGCAACGCGAGGGGTAATGCCAAAGCGGCGCACATGGCGTGCCGCCGCCATAACGGTTTCGGCCAGCTGTTGCCCAGTTGGGGTGATGTGTACATGGGTGTCGGCCACGAAAATGGGGCCTTGGTCCAGAATGACCAATGACAAGGCACCAACCGGGTGAAGCGTATTTTCGGACAGCATATTTGTGGCATAATTCAGATGCCAACGGAATTCGCCGAATGTGCCACAGACCATGCTGTCGGCGTCACCGCGGCGCACCATCACCGCGGCGATGGCGGTGGTGTTTGTGCGCAAGATGGCCTTTGCCAAGTCAGGGGTCACACCTTTGCGGGCCATAACCGTGTGATAGGTTTCCCAATAGTCGCGATAGCGCGGGTCATTTTCCGGGTTCACAAGTTCAAAGTCTTTGCCCGGGCGGATTTCCAATCCGGCACGATCCAAGCGCGCTTCGACCACTTCGGGGCGGCCAATCAGGATGGGGGTGTCGACACCTTCTTCAACCATTGATTGCGCGGCACGCAGCACACGTTCGTCTTCGCCCTCGGCAAAAACGATCCGGCGTTTGGCGGCACGTGCGGCGTCAAAGACGGTGCGCATGATTGAGTAGGATTTGAACACTTCGCCCTGAAGGGCTGTGGTGTATGCGTCAAGGTTGATCTCACGCGTGGCAACGCCCGATTCAATTGCGGCGCGCGCAACGGCGGTGGCGATTGTGGGCAACAGGCGTGGGTCAAACGGTTTTGGGATCAGGTATTCAGGGCCAAAGGCGAGGCGTTCGCCACGGTAAGCTTCGCCCACTTCGGCAGAGGTTGTTTCGCGGGCCAGCCCGGCGATGGCCTCGACACAGGCCAGTTTCATCGCGTCATTGATTTCGGTGGCACCCGCATCCAAAGCGCCCCGGAAGATGAACGGGAAGCACAGCACGTTGTTGACCTGGTTGGGGTAATCTGAACGCCCAGTGGCGATTAGCGCGCCCGGGGCCGCCGCGCGGGCCTCTTCTGGCATGATTTCAGGGGTCGGGTTGGCCAGCGCAAAGATGATCGGATCATCCGCCATCTTGGACACCATGTCCTTGGTCAAAAGGCCGGGGCCGGATACGCCCAAAAACAGGTCAGCGCCGACCATGGCGTCATCTGTATTGCGCATGTCTGTGTCGCGGGCAAATTCCTGCTTTTGCGGGTTCAGATCGGTGCGCCCGGTGTGAACCACGCCCTTGCTGTCGAGCATGGTGATGTGCTCTTTTTTGACGCCCATCACCATCAGCATTTTCAGACACGCAATGCCCGCAGCGCCCGCACCAAGGGCAACAACCTTGATCTCTTCGACCTTTTTCTTGGCCACAATCAAGGCGTTATAGGCGGCGGCTGATGCAACGATGGCGGTGCCGTGCTGGTCGTCGTGGAACACCGGAATGCTCATTTTTTGCTTGCACAGCTCTTCCACAAGAAAGCAATCGGGGGCTTTGATGTCTTCAAGGTTTACGGCGCCGAATGTGGGTTCAAGCTTGGCCACGATCTCGGCCAGTTTTACGGGGTCGGTTTCATTTACTTCGATATCGAAGCAGTCAATCCCAGCAAATTTCTTAAACAGAACGGCTTTGCCTTCCATGACGGGCTTGGACGCTTGCGCGCCGATGTTGCCCAGGCCCAATACGGCAGTGCCGTTGGAAATGACAGCAACAAGATTGCCTTTGGCGGTGTAACGCGCCGCATCGGCCGGGTTCTTTTCAATTTCGACACAAGCCTCAGCCACACCGGGGCTATAGGCATTGGACAGATCCCTGCCGGTTGCCATTGGTTTGGTTGCGCGAATTTCCAGTTTCCCCGGACGCGGAAATTCATGATAATCGAGTGCCTCTTGGCGCTTGTCATTCGCGGTTTTATCTTGCGTCATGTCCTGTTCCTCCAACAGTTGGTGCATCAGATGCGCCATATTTTCATTTGGGGTCTCGTGATGGGCGGGCGTCAATGTGACGTGCAGGTTGCTTTGAACCTGCGGCCCCTCAGCCCCTGTGTGCGGCCCTCAGTAAAAATGCCACCACATCGGCGGCGTTTTGATCGGGGTGGGGGACGGGAAACAATGTATGTTCCAATGCGCCGTCCCGAATAATCATCGTGATACGTTTGAGAAGCGTCATGCCCCCGGCTTTGAATGTCTCAAGCCGCATTGCCTGTGCCAGTGCCAGAGTTGGGTCAGACAGCAACGGGAAGGGTAGGTGCAGGCGGTCCGCAACCTCGGCTTGATAGGCATTGTCCTGCGTGGATAACCCAAAAACCTGTGAGACACCGGCGTCTTTCAAAGCCTCAAAATGATCGCGGAACCCACATGATTGGGGGGTGCATCCACGTGCGCCGGGGATGGCGTCCCATCCGGGGATGGGGGCGCTGTTTGGCGGGCTTGTTCTGGGATAGCCATACACCACAGTCAAACCCGGCAAGGCCGACAGATCATAAGACTGACCATCGGTCGCCAACAGCGAAATGGCTGGAACCGAAGTGCCTTTTTCTGGCCTGTTTGCGAGCTTTGTGGTCATTAAATCTCCTGTTCTCCGGCCCGAAAGCCGGAGAGGGGTTTATGGGATGGCCGCGTCGTTGAACTCGTGGTTCTAGAAGTCGACCTCGATCGCGATCCCTTTTTCGATGGCAAGGTCAACGACCTTTGAGGCAACGGCCAAATCTTGCAGACCAACGCCTGTTCCGTCGAACAAAGTGACCTCGTCATCCGAGCTGCGCCCTGGGTGATCACCGTTGATAACGGCACCGATTTCCGCAATGTCTGCTTCTTTCAATGACCCGTTGGCGATGGCGTGCTGGGCTTCGCCGATGGTGATGGATTGCGGGATTTCGTCGGTAAAGACGGTTGCGCGTGCGACCAGATCGGCTTCGACCTCTTGCTTGCCTTTGGTGTCGGTGCCCATGCAGGCGATATGCGTGCCGGGTTTCACCTGAACATCCTTCAGGATTGCCGCTTGGCTTGACACGATGGTCACGATCACATCGGACTGCGCGCCAAGTTCATCAAGGCTGACGCTTTCAAACGGCAGACCAAGATCGCTTGCGACTTTTTGAAGGGATGCCAGTTTTTCTGGCGTCCGGTTCCAGGCAACGACTTTTTCAAACTGGCGCTGTTCTGCGACGGCTTGCAACTGGAATGTGGCCTGATGGCCTGCGCCGATCATGCCCAGCACTTTGCTGTCCTTGCGCGCAAGATGGGCCACTGACACCGCGGCGGCGGCGGCAGTGCGCAGGGCCGTCAAAAGATTGCCCCCCACAACAGCGCGGCATTTGCCCGTGTCTGCGTTAAACAAAAACACTGTCGACTGGTGGTTGGTTAGGCCCTTGTCGGCATTGCCGGGCCAGTAACCGCCAGATTTCAGCCCAAGGTTCAGCGCGGCGCGATCAAAGCCGGATTTAAACCCATAAAGGGCATCGGCATGTCCAATGGCTTCGCGAATAACGGGAAAGTTATAGGCAGAGCGTTTGGCCATTGACGCGAAAACCTGTTCGACAGCGTCAAAGTTGTCTTTGCGTGTCACCAGGGCCGCAATTTCTTTTTCGGGTACGATAAACATTTTGGTCTGTCCTAAAAAAAGCGGCGGGGCCGGGAGAGGGCCCCACCAGTTCAGGGAAGTAGCTTAGTAGGCCTTGCCGCGTGCGGACACGGGCCAGACGCTTTCGACTTTTCCGTTCCGAACGCCCACATACCAGTCGTGCACGTTGCAGGTCGGGTCACAGTGACCGGGCACCAGTTTCAGCTTGTCGTTTACTTTCAACGCACCGTTGGGGTCACCCACCACACCATGTTCGTCCGAGCATTTCAGGTATTCGACATCATCACGGCCATAGATAAACGGCAGCCCGCTATCGACCGATTGCGCCTTAAGACCGGCGTCAACAATCGCTTTGTCGGCTTTTGAATGGCTCATCACGGTGGTCAGGATGAACAGGGCGTTTTCCCATTCGCCATCGTCGATCCGCTTGCCGTCTTTGTCGAGGATACGACCGTAATCGGCATCCATGAACGCATAGGATCCGCACTGCAGTTCGTTATAAACGTTCGAGGCGCTTTCAAAGTAATACGACCCAGTGCCGCCACCGCCAACGATGTCACAGTCCAGACCGTTGCTTTTCAGGCCTGTAACCGCATCGCCAACTTGCGCGATGGCCGCGTCCAGTTTTTCTTTGCGGTCGGTGTAAAGGTCCATGTGCTGCATCGCGCCCTGATAGGCTTGGATGCCCGCGAATTTCAGGTTTGGGGCGGCGTCAATCAGCTTGGCAATGTTCACCACGTCCTGCGTGGTGTTCACGCCGCAACGACCCGCGCCGCAGTCAATCTCGACCAGGGCTTCCAGTTCAGTGCCCGCCGCAACAGCGGCGTCGGACAGCGCCTTGACGTTTTCAGGATCATCCACACAGACCAGAACGCGGGCGCCAAGCTTGGGCATTTCGGCCAAACGCTTGATCTTTGCCGGTTCGGTGACTTGGTTCGACACCATCACGTCTTTGATGCCGCCACGGGCGAACACTTCGGCTTCTGACACTTTTTGGCAGCACACGCCAACGGCCGCGCCAAGATCTTGTTGCAGCTTCAGCACGTCTACGGATTTGTGCATTTTACCGTGGGCGCGGTGACGCATCCCGTTTGCTTTGGCATAGTCGCCCATTTTCTTGACGTTGCGTTCCAGCGCGTCAAGATCCAGGATCAGACATGGTGTCTGGATGTCCGCCTCGTCCATGCCGGGTTTGGCGGGGATGTCAAAGCCTACGTCGAACTTTGAAAAATCAGTTGGTGCATTCATTTTACTGTTTCCCTATCAGTTGTTCAGCCACGGCAGCTTGTCCAAATCGACATTGCCACCAGTGATGATGATGCCAACACGCTTGCCTTTGAAGGTGTCGGGGTTTTTTAAGATCGTGGCCAACGGCACGGCGCTGGAGGGTTCCATGACCACGCGCAGGTGCTTCCAGATGATTTTCATCGCCTCGATGATTTCAGGGTCTGACGCGGTATAGATGTCGGACACGTGGTTTGACACGAAGTGCCAGGTCAGATCCTTAAGCGGCACCAGAAGGCCATCGGCGATGGTCTTGGGGGCGTCATCAGCGATGATATGCCCGGCCTTGAAGCTGCGATAGGCATCATCCGCCTGTTCAGGTTCCGCTGCGATGATCTTGGTTTCAGGTGCCAAATTCGACAAGGTCAGGCAGGTGCCTGAAATCATGCCGCCACCACCGATGGGGGCAACCACATAATCCAGACCATCCACTTGCTCGATTAGTTCTTTAGAACAGGTACCCTGACCGGCAATCACACGAGGGTCATTATATGGGTGTACAAAATCGCCGCCGGTCTCAGATTGCACCTTGGCAAAGGTCTCTTCGCGCGATGTGGTTGACGGTTCGCATTCTGTGATGACGCCACCATAGCGGCGCACCGTGTCTTTCTTGGCCTGTGGTGCGGTGTGCGGCATGACCACGTTGCACGGAATACCGCGCAACATGGCTGCATAGCTTAGACACGAAGCATGGTTGCCCGACGAATGTGTCGCAACACCCTTTTTCGCTTGCTCATCGTCCAATCCAAACACGGCGTTTGAGGCACCGCGCACCTTAAAGGCGCCCGGGGTCTGAAAGTTTTCGCATTTGAAAAACAGCTTGGCACCGGTCAATTCATCCAGATAGTCCGACGTACGGACCGGTGTGCGTTGAATATGCGGCTTGATGCGCTCATGCGCGACAAGCATGTCAGCAAGCGTAGGGATATACATCGTCGTCGTATCCTTTCCGATTAAACAGCGTTGTTGCGATAGTAGTCTTGTGCAGCGGCAACGCCTGATCCCAGTTTGATATCCAGACCCAGATCAACCATGACCATTTCCGCGGTGCCGATCCCTGACAGTGTCATCACATCGGTCAAGCTGCCAAGGTGGCCGATGCGGAACACTTTGCCTGCGACTTCACCAAGCCCAACACCAAAGGCGACGCCGTATTTGTTGGCCGCGTGGGTCACGATGTCTGTGGCGTTGAAGCCTTCGGGTGTTTTGATCGCGCTGACGGTATCGGACTGCACGTCTTTAGACACGGCGCAAAGCTCAAGCCCCCAAGCGTTGACCGCTTGACGCACGCCTTCCGCGATGCGGTGGTGACGGGCAAAGACGTTCTCGAGACCTTCGTCAAGGATCATCTTGCACGCTTCGTTCAGACCGTTCAACAGGCCAACAGCAGGCGTATAGGGGTAAGCATTGTTGGCATACCCAGTGCCCATGTCCCGCACATCAAAGAACGTGCGGGGCAGGGTGGCGGTGTCCAAAGCGGCCATTGCTTTTGGCGAAAATCCGACAATGGCCAGACCCGCAGGCAGCATAAAGCCCTTTTGCGACCCGGTCACGGCGATATCCACGCCCCATTCATCCATGCGGAAATCCATCGACGCGATTGAGCTGACGCCATCGACAAACAACATCGCCGGGTGACCAGCTGCGTCCAGCGCGCGGCGCACCGCTGCAATGTCCGAACGAACGCCGGTGGCTGTTTCGTTGTGTGTGGCCAGAACAACCTTGATCTCGTGGTTGATGTCCGCTTTCAAAATCTCTTCGTATTTGTCGGCAGGAAGACCAGCGCCCCAAGGGGTTTCGACCACTTGAACGTCCAAGCCATGACGCTGGCACATGTCAATCCAGCGGTGGCTGAACATACCGTTACGTGCGGCGATAACTTTGTCACCTGCGCTAAGCGTGTTGGTCAGCGCAGTTTCCCAGCCACCGGTGCCGGTTGATGGAAAGATAAAGATCTTTGCGGTTTCGCTTTTCAAAATCTTCTTCACACCCTCTAGCGCCGGATGAAGGATTTGACCAAACAACGGCGAGCGGTGGTCCAATGTTGGCATGTCCACTGCTTTGCGCAGATGTTCGGGCATGTTTGTGGGACCAGGGATGAATACGGGGTTTTGAAAGCTCATGGGATGACTCCTTGCGTCGTTAAATATCAACTTAAGGCAGCGGTTGTGCTGGGCATATTTTTTTGAAATCTGATTTCACTTTTGCAAAGGCGGATATTATACAGCTTTGTCAAAGGTTTACTTTTTTCACATAATGAATTATATTTTCATGCAAAATGGAATGGATCTTATGGAATATAAAGAAAATGATAAAATCATGGCGCGCAAGGCACGTGGGCGGCCGCGCGACTGGAATGATAAGACCGCCCAAAACACCATCAAATCTTTGGATCGTGCGATGGAGGTGTTTGAACATCTCAGTGCAACGCAGGGTCAGTCTCTCTCTGTGATTGCCGAAGAAACAGGGCAGTCGCCCGCGACGGTGTACCGTATCCTTGTGACGCTCGAAGGGCGTGACATGGTCGAATTTGATACAGAGGAACAGCATTGGCACATCGGCCCCCGCGCGTTCACAATTGGCGCGCGATATCTTCGCCGTACCAGTCTGGTGGACCGCGCCAGGCCCATCCTGCGCAAGCTGATGCAAGCAACCGGCGAAACGGCAAATCTTGGCGTTGAGAAAGAGGGGGCGGTTCTGTTTTTAAGCCAGGTTGAAACACACGCGAACATCCGCGCATTTTTTCCACCGGGGACCTTATCGCCGATGCATGCATCCGGAATTGGCAAGGCGTTGTTGTCGCATATTGAAGACGACCGTCTGGACCGGCTGTTCAGGGCGGTTGAACTGGAACGTTTCACGGATCGAACCATAACCGAGTTTGAAACGCTCAGCGCCAGCCTTGCTGAGATCAGACGAAATGGGTTTGCGGTGGATGACGAGGAAAAAAGCCTTGGAATGCGCTGCATTGCCGCCGCGGTCTTTGACATGAACCAAGAAGCGGTTGCGGGGATTTCAGTGTCTGGCCCCACAAGCCGGATCAGTTCAGCAGAGATCGAACGACTGAGCCGCCCCGTGATCGAAGCGGCCCGTCAGCTTACCCATGCAATCGGTGGATCACTGCCCCAAGGGTAACAACCAAAGGTTAAAGGGGCATATGGCGGTTCACGTCTTTGTACAGCAAATAGCGGAATTTCCCAGGACCACCTGCATAACAGGCCTGCGGGCAGAACGCGCGCAACCACATGTAATCGCCCGCCTCGACCTCGACCCAATCATTGTTCAGGCGATAGGCGGCTTTGCCTTCAAGAACATACAGGCCGTGTTCCATCACATGTGTCTCAAGGAATGGGATCACGGCGCCGGGTTCGAATGTCACAACAGTCACATGCATGTCATGGCGCAGGTCGTTGGGGTCAACGAAACGGGTGGTGGCCCATTTTCCGTCGGTGTCTGGCATCACGGTGGGTTCGATGTCGTTTTCATTCAGAATCAAAACATCTGGCACATCCAGCCCATCGACAGGTTCATATGCCTTGCGGATCCAATGGAACCGAAGTTCATCTTTGCCGTTGTTGCGCAGGGTCCAGTCTGTTGACGGTGGCAAATAGGCATAGCCACCGGGGGTCAGCGTGTGTGTTTTCCCCTCAACGGTCAGATCTGCGGTGCCTTCCACAACAAACAAAACGCCTTCGGCATCCGGGTCTGTTTCCGGGCGGTCTGATCCGCCACCGGGCTGAACTTCCATGATATATTGTGAAAAGGTTTCGGCAAAACCGGACATCGGGCGCGCAATCACCCAAAGCCGTGTGCCATCCCAGAACGGCAAAAAGCTCGTGACAATGTCGCGCATCGTCCCCTTGGGGAGAAAGGCATAAGCTTCGGTAAAGATTGCACGGTCAGTTAAAAGTTGTTCCTGACCGGGGTGACCACCCTTTGGTGCATAATACGTGTTGCTCATGAAAACTCCTGAAAGCGGGCTTGTTTTGTAACACTATGAAGCGGATACCGGACGGCAACCACCCGCCTTGCGGCGACAACTCTTTTCGGAACTTTTTGATAATCGGCGTATTCTATCAATGTTGTGCGTTTGCCGGCGTGAATCGAAAACGCCGGGCGTTGGCTGGCCCGGCGTTTCAATCTTTTAGCAGTCTCAGCGAAGCGCTTTTAGTTCTAACCGTCGACGATGCAACACCGGCTCTGTGTATCCCGAGGGTTGTTCGCGCCCTTCAAAGACCAGATCACAAGCCGCCTTGAACGCAATACCGTCATATCCCGGCGCCATCGGCATATAGGTCGGATCAGCCGCATTCTGACGGTCAACCACAACGGCCATTTGCTTCATGATCTCCATGGTCTCATCGCGCGAAATGATGTCGTGGTGCAGCCAGTTCGCAACATGCTGTGCCGAAATGCGACAGGTTGCGCGGTCTTCCATCAGACCAACATCATTGATGTCGGGCACTTTGGAACAGCCAACCCCCTGGTCAATCCAGCGCACAACATAGCCAAGAATACCCTGCGCGTTGTTTTCAACTTCGGCACGGATCTGTTTTTTGGTCCATTTGCGATAGGTCGCAAGCGGGATCTCCAACAGCGCCTCGACATGGGCGCGACGCCCACCTTTGGCGAGCGTTTTCTGCACGTTCAGAACGTCAACTTTGTGGTAATGGGTGGCATGCAGCGTGGCCGCCGTCGGGCTGGGCACCCAAGCGCAGTTTGCGCCCGCGCGCGGATGTTCGATTTTTTGTTCCAGCATTGCGGCCATATTGTCGGGCACGGCCCACATGCCTTTGCCGATCTGCGCCTTGCCGGACAGGCCGCATTCCAGGCCAATATCGACGTTCTGAATTTCGTACGCGGCGATCCAGCTTTTGCGCTTGATAAAGTCCTTGCGGCTAAAGGGGCCCGCTTCCATCGAGGTGTGGATTTCGTCGCCGGTACGATCAAGGAACCCGGTGTTGATAAAGCACACACGATGGTCTGCGGCGCGGATACATTCCTTAAGATTGGCCGAGGTGCGGCGCTCTTCGTCCATAATTCCCAATTTCACGGTGTATTGGGGCAGGCCCAGCACCTTTTCCACATGGGTGAAAATAGCGTCAGAAAAGGCGACCTCTTCCGGGCCATGCATTTTAGGCTTTACCACATAGACTGATCCGGTGGTCGAGTTGCGCGGCCCGCTTGTGCGCTTTAGGTCATGCATCGCGATCAGCGTCGTGACCATTGCATCCATCAACCCTTCGAAAATCTCGTTGCCGTTTTGATCAAGGATCGCGGGGTTGGTCATTAGGTGCCCCACGTTGCGCACCAGCAACAGCGCGCGGCCTTTCAGCTGAAAGGCTTTGCCGTCTGGCGCAAGGAAATCGCGATCGGCGTGCAGCTTGCGGGTGATTTCTTTGCCGCCCTTCACGAAAGTTTCGCTAAGGTCGCCCTGCATCAGGCCAAGCCAGTTCGAATAGGCCTGAACCTTGTCTTCCGCATCGACGCATGCGACTGAATCTTCACAGTCGATGATGGCCGACATGGCGCTTTCCATTCGCACATCCGCAAGGCCAGACGAGTTCTGTTTGCCAATCGGGTGTGTGGGGTCAAACACCAGTTCCACATGCAATCCGTTGTTGCGCAACAGGATCGACGATGGGGTGTCGCTGTCGCCGGTGTATCCGACGAACTTATGTGGGTTTGCCAGTGTCGTGCCATCTACATCCAGCACGCCATCCGTGACGCGATAGGATGTGGCTTTGCTGTGGCTTGTGCCGACCAGGGGGAATACCTCGTCAAGAAAGACAGCGGCACGGGCGACGACGCGCGCACCGCGGCCCGTGTCAAACGGCCCTTTCGGTGCGGCGACGCCCATCGCGTCGGTTCCATAAAGGCCGTCATAAAAGCTGCCCCAACGGGCATTGGCGGCGTTCAGAACAAAGCGCGCATTGGTTGAGGGAACCACAAGTTGGGGGCCGGGAATTTTTGCAATTTCCGGGTCAACATTTGTTGTTGCGATTTGGAAGTCTTCGCCCTTTGGCACCAGATATCCAATGTCTTGCAAGAACGCCATATAGGCGGCCTCGTCGTGGGGCTGGTCCCGGTGTTCGATGTGCCAGGCGTCCAGTTTTTCCTGCAAGGACTGTCGTTTTGCCAGCAGGTCGCGGTTGGTCGCGCCAAAGCTGCTGGCAAGCTGTGCCAAGCCATCCCAAAACGCTGTGGGTGTGACGTCTGTGCCGGGAATTGCGCGATCCTCGATGAACGCCACAAGTTGCGGGTCAACCGACAGACCGGACCGATCTATTCTATCGGGGGGTGTAAAACTCTGTGTCATGGGCATCTCCTCACGTCGCAAAAGCAGCGGCGGTTCGTCGCGGCATGCCTTTGTACACAACCAATATCGCGCTATGTCTATCGTATCTTTGGCCGCGAGGTCACTGATTCATCGGCCTGCATTGCCTTGGAAAGTAAAACACAGTTTCAATAAAACAAGAAGGGTGTTGCGGGGGGCGGCTTTTGCCGGGGCTTTTGCAGTGGTCTTTTCGCCGTTTGGCAAGATCACGTGACCTAATGGGGGCCTATTGCTGTCAATGTCGGGCGGTAAAGCCTTTGGGGCGTTAAGATGTGCTTAGCGTTGGGCAATACAACGGCATATTATTTGCCTGATGCCGCTGAATCAGCTTTTTCACGCGCTTGCCCTGTTCGGGTATGTGGCGGGCCGAAACAGGCTTGAAATCAGCTTTGCATATCTTTGGAAACAATGTTTGGATCTCTTCACGGCCCTCGCAAGACACGGCCCTAAGCGCCTCTGGCCCGGTAAACAAGCTTTCTGACGGTGTCCCGTTGGACCAGATGATCTGGTGGTCATCAAATAGAATATGCCAATACGCCACACCTTCGGGTGCATCCTCAAGAACCTCAATACCGGTTAACGGAACAAGCTTATGCGCTGGGATCAGGACCTCTTTGCAGCCAAGCATCCGCATGGCAATCCTTGAAGACACAAGAACACGATGCTGAGGCGACACCCGCAAATCCTGTCTTGGGTACCCCATTCCCAAGGTATCCGCACGTATCAGAATGGGCATGAGCTTTGGGTTGGCTTGCAGCTGGGCGGGGGTTAAACGGCGCGCGCCAATCCAACGAATGGGTTCATAGGTCCCATTTAATGTCCGGACCCTGTCTCTCGCCTGCAAATCTTCAACGGGTAGGGGGCCATGCAATGTTTCAATCAGGGTGCCGAGGAAAACAGGGCACATCCACAAAATCGCCGCTGGCGTTTGTGGGGCCAGTGGCGGTTTGATCCACGACGATGGTATTTGTACCACTGTCGTTCCAAGCGACATCAATCGCCGCTGTGTTGACGGATAGCCCGTTAAAAAGTTCGAGCGGCTCAAGGGGGCCGTTGTTCGTTTTCACCCCATATAACGCGACAGTCCCGTCTAGATTTCTCTCCAATCGAAAGATGGGGTTAGGGCCAATATTGCCAAGCTGCCAGATCGCGGGTGAATTGGTTTCGTACAGGTCCCCATCCGCAAATCGAACGGTCTGACCAGAGGTGCCTCTTGTCTGGAGCTGAAGCTTATTTGGGGCCCCGACCGGGCCGCCAACAAACAGATCAACACCATTGATTTGTACACTAAGGCTGTTGTCGAGCGACACAAAGTCAAGGATCGACCCGCCGCCGGGTGTGGTGTCGGTGAATGTGGTGGCGTTCCCGCTATCTATGCTAAAGGCTGACATTTAACACATTTCCTGTGTCTCAAAGCGCGTCATCTTAGCTACATATCAAGTGGCGCATTCAAAGCATATTCTTGCAACCACCGAAGGGACGCTCTGGATTTAAAGAGTTAAACTTGGAATGTGGCGAAAAAAGGGTGCTTTCGGAATAATTAGAAATGAACGCATTGGTGACAGGGGGGCGTTGGCCGGTGCAGTCATGCCCGTTGGGCTTGGTGCGGTCTGCGATTGCAATTCACAGTTGACAGGCGCGCGCGTGTCAGGCACCCCATATCCCAGATGGTTCCCGTCACGCCAAAGGCCATACGGGATGAAAAGGGAATACGGTGAGGAAGAGCCAAGAGGCGCCAAATCCGTGACTGCCCCCGCAACTGTAAGCGGCGAGCGTTTGTCAAATCCACTGGGCCACCGGGCTTGGGAAGGGGACAAAACGCAGCGACCCGCGAAGTCAGGAGACCTGCCATCTGGATGCAACGTAACCCGGGCGGGGTGCCTGGACGGAGGCCAGATATGGTTGACACATTTCCCGCTGACCACAGTCAGACGCTTTACATGCCCCCGCTTCATCGCGGAGGGCGACATGTGCCGGATATTGAACCATAAGAGAGCGGCTGGATCAGCCCGCACCGTGTCTGTTTCAGGCGACAGGGGGCGGCTATGAATGCGGTTGATCTGATCGTTGAAGATGTCAGCTGGTCGCCGCGAAAAAACGGCGCCATGGTGCTTCACCCCACCTCTTTTCACCTGTCTGCGGGGCGCGTTTTGGGGGTAATTGGACCCAATGGCGCAGGTAAAACCACATTGTTGCGCATGATCTATCGCTATACTCAGCCTCGCACCGGAAAAATCTGGGTGGGTGATGATGAAGTCTGGTCCATTGCCCCGCGTTTGGCCGCGCGCAAAGTGGCCGCGGTCTTGCAAGAACAACCCACGGATTTCTCGCTGACGGTGATGGAGGTTGTGGCCCTTGGCCGCATCCCACACAGGCTGGGATTTGCCGCCCCCGGCGCGGCCTGCGGACAGATGGTGGAACGGGCGCTTGCGCGATTGGATCTTGTCTCGCTGGCGCATCGCAGCTTTGGCACCCTGTCTGGTGGCGAACGTCAGCGGGTCATGGTGGCGCGCGCCTTGGCGCAGGATCCGCAGGTGTTGGTTTTGGATGAGCCCACAAACCACCTTGATATTCGGCACCAGCTTGAGGTGCTGCACCTAATCCAAGATCTGGACATGACCATCGTCATCTCGCTGCATGATCTGAATATGGCGGCGGGCATTTGCGACGACATTCTGGTTTTGCAAAACGGACATCCCAAAGGGTTTGGCCCACCGGATCAGGTGCTTAGCGCCGATTTGGTGTCTGGTGCCTTTCACGTTGACGCCCGACGCGAGCGTTTGGCGCCAAGCAATACACAACATTTTTCATTCCATCTCCCTCAAGATCAAAAGGATCACCTATGATGAAAACCGCCGTTTCCCTTTTCGCTTTGCTGACCACCACCGGTGTTGCCCTTGCCGATACGACAGTCAAAAGCTGTGACCGCGAGGTAACATTCGCGGCCCCCCCTAAGGCTGCGATTTCAAACGATATTAACCTGACAGAAATGATGCTGGTGCTCGGCCTGGCGGATCATATGGTGGGCTACACCGGTATTTCCGGGTGGAAAACGCTGGACGCAGACATGCGCTCTGGCGTGCGCCAATTGCCTGAGCTCTCGGCCAAATACCCCAGCAAAGAGGTGCTGGTCGGCGCGGATGCGGATTTCTTTTTTGCCGGTTGGAATTATGGGATGAAGGTTGGGGGCGAGGTCACGCCAGAAACGCTCGCGCCATTTAGGATCAAAGTTTATGAGCTGAGCGAAAGCTGCATTCACGTCGGTAAAAAAGCAAAGGTCAGCATGGAGGGCATGTATAATGACATCCTGAATCTTGGCCGGATTTTCGATGTGGAAGACAAGGCCACGGCGCTTGTTGACGGGTATAAGGCAGAACTTGCCAGCTTTACGGGGGCGTTGGAAAAAGGCGCCGATCCGCTGCGCGTCTTTGTTTACGACAGCGGCGAAGAGGCCCCGTTCACCGCAGGCGGATATGCAATGCCAACGGCGCTGATTGAGGCGGCTGGTGGTCGCAACATCATGGATGACTTTGAAAAAAGCTGGGCCAAGGTGACCTGGGAAGAGGTGGTGGACCGCAATCCCGAAGTGGTGGTGATCGTGAACTACGGTGATGTCACCGCCGAGCAGAAACGCGAGTTTATGATGTCAAACTCGGCGTTTGCGGATATCGACGCGGTGAAAAACGATCGCTTTGTGACGCTGGAATATGTCGAGGCCACCCCCGGTCCACGGAATATTGCGGCGATCAAAACGCTGGCTTCTGCGTTCTGGGGAAATTAAACCATGACCGACGCCCCCCTGCACACAAGCCGTAGAACCTGGTCTGACGTGAAAGTCGGTATGATGGTTCTGGGCGGTTTTATTGCGCTTGCGGCGTCGGTCAGTATTGCCATTGCGGTGGGCGCGGTGTCCGTGCCCCTCCACACGGTTTGGGGCGTTGTTCTTGACCATATTTGGCCCGGTTGGATCACTGTTGACTGGTCCAAAGGGCGTGACGCCATCGTGTGGGATATCCGCTTTCCGCGCGCTTTACTGGCCGCGATGGTGGGGGCGGGTTTGGCCATGGTTGGGGCTTCGCTTCAGGCGGTGACGCGCAACCCATTGGCGGATCCGCACCTGCTTGGCATTTCGTCAGGGGGGGCGTTTGGCGCCATCCTTGCGCTTTTGCATACGGGGCTTTTTCTGGGCCTGTTGACCGTGCCACTGATGGCCTTTGCCGGCGCGCTTGGGGCGACCCTTTTGGTGCTTGCGGTGTCTCGCGCCACCGGGGCGGCCAGTGCGGATCGGTTGGTTCTGGTGGGTGTGGCGGTGTCGTTTATCGTCATGTCAGGGGCGAACATCCTGATTTTCATGGGCGATCCACGCGCCACGCATACCGTTGTCTTTTGGATGCTGGGGGGGCTTGGGCTCGCGCAGTGGACCCATCTGATCTATCCTTTGATGATCTTGATCCCCTGTGCTGTGTGGCTGTGGCGGCGCAGCCCCGATTTGAATGCAATGACGATCGGGGATGAGACCGCCTCGACCATGGGCATCCCGGTGTCGCGCTTTCGGTTGCAGGTGTTTGTGATCGGGGCGTTGGTTACCGGCGTCATGGTCGCGTTTTCCGGCATTATCGGATTTGTCGGCCTGATGGTGCCACATATTGTGCGGCTGTTTGTGGGCGGCGATTACCGGCGCGTGTTGCCGGCCTCAGCCCTGTTTGGGGCGATTTTCCTGTTGTGGGCAGACATCGCGGCGCGCACGGTCATGGCGCCAGAGGACATGCCGATTGGTATCGTCACGGGTCTGATTGGCGGTCTGTTTTTCATCTGGATCCTTGCGCGTAGGTAAGGGGGGCGGGGGATTTATGTTTCTAAAGATCAGCCCCTTAGGTGATCTGTTAAGACAAAAAACCGCCAAACCAAAAAAAACTCTAGGTGTTTAAAAAAACTCGTGATTGTGTGGGCCAGCTTGATGGGGTGACTTGGCCAGGTGCGCCGCTTATCCCCAAGCCATGATCCGACCCAGTACCCATAACTGAAAAAACCCAGATACCGCCCGCCCGCTTTCCCTTTTCACACAGACCACTCAGGACCTTTTGACATGGCCGACCCAACGCTCAAATTCTCGCGCGAAGAATTCCAAGACCGGATCCGTAAAACCCGTGCCGCGATGGCAAAACGGGGGATTGAGGTCCTGATTGTCACCGACCCGTCCAATATGAACTGGTTGACCGGCTATGATGGGTGGTCGTTTTATGTGCATCAATGTGTGGTTCTGACGCTGTCTGGCGACCCGATCTGGTATGGGCGTGGTCAGGATGCAAACGGGGCGTTGCGCACCTGTTTCATGGATCCGTCCAACATCATTGGCTATCCGGATCATTATGTACAATCGACCGAGCGTCATCCGATGGACTATCTGTCCGCGCAGCTGAAAGATCGTCGTTTGGACGGCGGGCAGATCGGCGTTGAGATGGACAATTACTGGTTTACGGCAGCCGCCTTTGCGTCCTTGCAAACCCATCTGCCAAATGCGCGTTTTGAAGACGCCACTGCCTTGGTCAACTGGCAACGCGCGGTGAAATCCAAGGCTGAACTGACCTATATGCGGCAGGCAGGGCAAATCGTGGAACGCATGCACCAGCGTATCTTTGACAAGATTGAACCGGGCATGCGCAAATGTGATCTGGTGGCGGATATCTATGACGCGGCGCTGCGCTATGACGAGGATCTTGGCGTGGGCGGCGATTACCCGGCGATTGTGCCGCTTTTGCCCTCGGGCCCGGACGCGGCCGCCCCGCATCTGACGTGGGATGATCAGCCGATGCAATCGGGGATGGGCACGTTTTTTGAAGTCGCCGGCGTTGTGCATCGGTACCATTGCCCCCTGTCGCGCACGATCTTTCTGGGCAAGCCTACGCAAACCTTTTTGGACGCGGAAAAGGCCGTTCTGGAAGGGATGCAGGCCGGGTTGGAAATGGCCAAAGCGGGCAACACCTGCGAGGATGTGGCCAAGGCGTTTTTCAAGGTTCTCAAGACCTATGGCATTGAGAAAGACAACCGCACCGGCTATCCGATTGGGGTGAGCTACCCCCCCGATTGGGGTGAACGCACCATGTCTTTGCGCCCCGGTGACACCAGTGTCTTGCAAGAAAATATGACCTTTCATTTCATGACCGGCCTGTGGATGGACGACTGGGGGTTTGAGATCACCGAGAGCATTCGCATTGGCGCGGATGGGCCGGAATGCCTGTCGAATGTGCCGCGTAAAATGCTGGTAAAGGACTGATTTATGACCAAGAATCCGATTTCTGCCACGATCCCGCTGGATCAGGACGGGGTGCATCATGGGTTTTTAAAACTGCCCTACAGCCGCGATGACAGTGCGTGGGGGGCGATTATGATCCCGATCACGGTGATCCAAAACAGCACCGGCCCAACGGCGCTTTTGACCGGCGCCAATCACGGCGATGAATACGAAGGGCCGATTGCATTACACGAGCTTGCGGTTCAAACGCAGGCCAAAGATGTCGCGGGTCGTTTGATCATTGTGCCGGCGTTGAATTACCCTGCGTTTCGGGCGGGCACGCGGACCTCTCCGATCGACAAGGGCAATATGAACCGGTCCTTTCCGGGGCGGGCTGATGGCACGGTGACACAAAAGATTGCGGATTATTTCCAGACCACGCTTTTGCCTTTGGCGGATGTTGCGGTGGATTTCCACTCTGGCGGTAAGACGCTGGATTTTGTGCCCTTTGCGGCGGCGCATATTCTTGAGGATAAGGTCACACAGGCCGCCTGTTTCGCCGCGATGAAAGCGTTTAATGCGCCTTATTCGGTTGAGATGTTAGAGATCGACAGCGTGGGCATGTATGACACGGCGGTGGAAAACATGGGCAAAGTGCTGGTCACAACCGAGCTGGGCGGGGGCGGGTCATCGACCGCACGCAGCAATGCCATTGCCAAAAAGGGCCTGCGGAATGTGTTGATCCACTTTGGCATTTTGCAAGGCAAGATGCAGGTCGAGGACACCGTCAACCTGACCATGCCAGACGATGATTGCTTTTTGATCAGCGAGGGGGATGGGCTTTATGAGCCAATGGTGGATCTGGGCGTGCCTGTGCGCAAAGGCGATGTGCTGGCGCGCGTCTGGCCGCTTGATCGCACCGGGCTTGCCCCCACGGAATACCGCGCGCGGCGCAATGGGTTGCTGATCAGCCGTCATTTTCCGGGTCTGATACAATCGGGGGATTGTGTGGCGGTGATTGGGGTTGCGCAGGATGTGAAATCTTAACCACAAGGTCACTGGATTTTTCAGATGGTCTGCCGTATCCAAGGGGTATCCCGGCAATAAAGGCATTGCGCGCTGCTGTCAGGGGCTGAGCGGAGACCCACCGCCCATGACCCAGAGCCGCAAGTCGCCACGGGTCTGTGCGCAAACTCCTCTCGTAACTGCAACCGGCGGCGCGCCGCCCGTAGATATCCGAGGTGAGCCATGCTCAATAATGACCAATTAGATCAATGGGATCGTGAGAATTTTTTCCATCCCTCAACCCATCTGGCCCAACACGCCCGCGGGGAAAGCCCAAGCCGGGTGATTAAAACCGCAAGCGGCGTGCATATTGAGGATCGCAATGGCGTCAAATTGCTGGACGCGTTTGCCGGTCTTTACTGTGTGAATGTGGGCTATGGTCGTCAGGAAATAGCCGAGGCAATTGGCGCGCAAGCCAAAGAGCTGGCCTATTATCATTCCTACGTGGGGCACGGCACCGAGGCGTCAATTACCCTGTCGAAAATGATCCTGGACCGGGCGCCCGACAATATGTCCAAGGTCTATTTTGGGCTGGGGGGATCGGACGCCAATGAAACCAACGTCAAGCTTATTTGGTATTATAACAACATCTTAGGGCGACCTGAGAAGAAAAAAATCATCTCGCGTTGGCGCGGTTACCACGGGTCGGGTCTGGTAACAGGGTCTCTGACGGGGCTTGAGCTGTTTCACAAGAAATTCGATCTGCCGTTAGCTCAGGTGGTGCATACGGAAGCGCCTTATTATTACCGCCGCGAGGATGTGAACCAATCAGAGGCGGAGTTTGTCGCGCAGTGCGTGGCCAAATTGGAAGCGCTGATTGAACGTGAAGGGGCCGATACCATCGCCGCCTTTATTGGTGAACCGGTTCTGGGCACTGGCGGCATTGTTCCCCCGCCCACCGGCTATTGGCCGGCCATCCAAGCTGTGCTGAAAAAGCATGACATCTTGTTGATTGCAGATGAAGTTGTGACCGGATTTGGCCGGTTGGGAACGATGTTTGGCTGTGATCACTATGGGATTGAAGCGGATATCATCACCATCGCCAAGGGTCTGACCTCGGCCTATGCACCGCTGTCGGGATCCATTGTGTCGGACAAGGTTTGGAAGGTTCTGGAACAGGGCACAGATGAAAACGGCCCCATTGGCCACGGCTGGACCTATTCGGCGCACCCCATTGGCGCGGCGGCAGGGGTGGCCAATCTTAAGCTGATTGATCAGCTGGATCTGGTCACAAACGCAGGCACCACTGGCGCCTATCTGAACCGCGCGATGACGGATGCGTTGGGGGATCACGCCCATGTGGGCGATATTCGCGGCGAAGGCATGCTGTGTGCTGTGGAATTTGTGAAAGACAAAGACAGCCGCATTTTCTTTGACGCTGCCGATAAAATTGGCCCGCAAGTGTCCGCCAAACTGCTCGAGCAAAGCAAGGTTATTGCGCGTGCCATGCCGCAAGGCGATATCCTCGGATTTGCGCCGCCGTTCTGTCTGACCAAAGACGAAGCAGACACCATCGTCGCGGCCACGGTTCAGGCTGTGACATCTGTGTTGGGGTAAAAGTATCAAGGTGACCTCTGGTCAAAATATTGGGTAGAGGTCGCCTTTGATTTTTAAAAAAGCGTTAGTTGATAGGCTGTTGGGTTGGGTATTTAATCTATTACTTGACCTTGCCCAACAGGCGTTCGGCCACGGCATAAACATTACCAAGATACGCCTTACCTGCAAGACGTGCGTTGTTTGGATCATCCGATAACACCGTACCATGATCGGCCTGCATATGGGATTTCCCCGACTACGCCCGGTCAGACGAGGGCATTGTCATCGCGCGCAAACCGCTGATCCAATTCCGGATCCTGTTGTGATGCGTGAAGGGGCGGCTAAATGGTGTTTAGGGCAGGGGAGAGATGCCAATCACCGGCTCATGCGCCCAGATGATCAAACCATAAAGCACAAGCCCGACCACCAGACGCACACTCCCATTCAGCGTTGGGGTGAATGCGCGTTTGGTGTGGCTTAGACGTGCCCATTCTTCCGCCCCCAATTGGCGTTTTTTGCGCCGGTCAATCAGTTTCACCCCCAAAAGGGAAAATACCGCAAAGCAACCAAACATGATCACATGGGCCAGATCCCCGTTTGGCAACAGGTGGGACAGCGACCAGATCAGAAGCACCAGCAACAAAGGGTGACGCACCCAACCAATGATCCCGGCGTGCTTGGGGTCATACCGCGCGTGCCCCCATCCGCCGAAAGACAAGGGGTTGGGACGCCCAAGCGTAAGCGCGACAAGCAGCGTGGCCACGCACATACCGGTCAGGGCGATGTGATTTTGCCACTCAGCCCACTGCCACAAAGTGACATGCGGCGCGGTCCGTGCGACCCAAATCAACACGATCAAGGCAAATGTCGACAGGGCACTATAGGCCAAAGTGAAACCTGTGGTGCCAAGGCGCGCAACAATCTGCGCCTTTACTTTGGGCCGCGTTGGGATGGAATGGCTTATGAAAAAAAACATAAACCCCAAGATATATGTGCCCCAATCCGCCATCTGAACATCGCCTTTCTCTATGCTTCATATCGCATGTACGAGGTTTTGGCGTAAGCCTCCAGTTGAAACGTCTAAAGGGGGCGCGCTGAATGCGAGTTGAAAAAACAAAAGCAAGTTTGCCCGTTTTAACTCTGTCTCAACCCGTCGCGCCCTAGGGTGGTCAAAATCTTTTCCGAAGGCACCTGTTCGGTGGCCAATTTCGGTGAACTTGATCATGAGGGAAAATTATGATGCCAATGGGAAGCAAAAACAAAAAGCCACATTTGTTTAATTCCGTGTTTTTCAAAATTGCGGTGATGATCTTTTTGGCGGTGGGGGTATCCGGCCTGTCCCTGGTGACCCTCTCGTATCGCAGCAGCAATGATATTGTGGATCGCTTATCTGCGGCAAAAGCTTTGGAAGTGACCGGACTTACGGCGGATGCGTTGGTTGGCGCATTTCAAATGATGAACGCCAACGGGGTGACCCGCCGATTGGAACCCATGGTCGATCCTGAGGATGTGAACGCCCCCACGATGCTTGCAATCGCTTCAAATGGGCGTGCCTTGACAACCTTAGGGCCAGAAATTGCAGAGGCCGACGCCTTTGCGGCGCTTGCTCAATCCGCTTTGGAAAGCGGAGAGGTGAAAACCTCACATGCGGGCCTATATATCGCCCACCCCGTGAAAGCGCGTGGCGGAGATCGGGTCCTTGGTGTCTTGGCGATTGCATGGAATGCGACGAAATCACATCAGTTGGCGTGGGCGCAGCAGGTCACGACAATCTTAATGTCGACCGGTGTGTTTATCGTGTCCCTTTTTGCAATCATGTGGGGGCTGCGGGGCATCGTCATGCGGCCTTTGAAAGACGTACGGCAAGCTGTGAAAAAGATTGCCACAAAGGACTTTGATATCGACATTCCTGTGGCAAAACGCGGTGATGAACTTGGCGCGGTTGCTGGATCTTTGATGGACTTTGCAAAGGATTTGGAAAAAGGGGCCAAAGCAGACGAAGAAAATAGATTTAGAGGCACGGCCTTTGAAGGGGCATCAACCTGCTTGATGATGATGGATGATACGTTGCGCATCAGCACACTCAACCCGTCGATGCAGGCTTTATTGTCGGAAAAAAGCGCTGAATTTAAAGGGAAATTGACAGGTTTTAACGCTGATGAGGTTGTGGGAATTAATTTTGAGACGTTTTTGCAATTCTCTCCTGATCGAGAGGGTGTTGACACCCTAATCGCAGCCACAGACTTACCTTACAAGACCGTCTTAGTCGCCGGAGACTTACGTGTTGAAATCAATATCAACGCTGTCCGCGATGAGAATGAAGCTGTCATTGGCTTTGTCGCAGAATGGAACGATGTCAGCGAAAGCTTCGTAAACCAAGCATTGATGGCTGCCATCAATGACAATCAAATCAAAATCGACCTCAGCTTGACCGGTGAAATTCTCGCGTTGAACACCAATATCTGCAATATCCTCGGAGGAAATCAGGGAGATTTGATTGGGCAGGATTTCACGTCCATTTTCAAAAGCTGTGATGGATCCGAGGCCCAATTCTCAGATGTATTGACCAAATTGGTTGGCGGGGAAAGCCTCTATGGGCATTTTGACTTGGAAATTACATCCGGTAAGACGATCATAATTGATGGTGGATTTGTCCCAGTTCTGGACTTGGATGGTTCCGCTATGCGGATCGTATTGATAGCAAATGATGTTACGGAGGCGCGGCGAGAGATTGAGGC
>CBDUJY010000027.1:0-36225 GCA_965367685.1 uncultured Planktotalea sp.
CGTCGAGACCAATGAACAGACCGAATTCGGTGATGTTCTTGACTTCGCCTTCGACTTCGGTGCCGGCGGGGTGTGTTTCTGCAAACACTTCCCATGGGTTGCGCATGGTTTGCTTGAGGCCAAGGGAAACGCGACGCTTGGCGCTATCGATTTCCAGAACCATGATTTCAACTTCTTGGCTGGTGGAAACGATTTTGCCTGGGTGTACGTTTTTCTTGGTCCAAGACATCTCAGACACGTGCACCAGACCTTCTACGCCTGGCTCCAGCTCAACAAATGCACCGTAATCGGTGATGTTGGTCACGCGGCCAGTGTGCACTGATTCCAGTGGGTACTTGCCAGCAACCAGATCCCAAGGATCGTCTTGCAGCTGTTTCATGCCCAGCGAGATGCGGTGGGTTTCTTTGTTGATCTTGATGACCTGAACCTTGATGGTTTCACCGATTGTCAGGATCTCAGAGGGGTGGTTCACACGGCGCCATGCCATGTCGGTCACGTGCAGAAGCCCGTCAACACCGCCGAGGTCAACAAACGCACCGTATTCGGTGATGTTCTTAACCACACCATCAATCGAATCGCCTTCCGCCAGCTTGCCGATAACTTCGGCGCGCTGTTCGGCACGGCTTTCTTCAAGGATCGCACGACGCGAAACAACGATGTTGCCACGACGACGGTCCATTTTCAGGATTTGGAATGGCTGCTTCAGACCCATCAATGGGCCAGCGTCACGCACGGGGCGTACGTCAACTTGTGATCCTGGCAAGAACGCAACAGCGCCGCCCAGATCAACAGTGAAGCCACCTTTAACACGACCAAAGATCGCACCTTCGACGCGTGCGTCGTCAGCGTATGCTTTTTCCAGACGATCCCATGCTTCCTCGCGGCGGGCCATCTCGCGTGAGATAACAGCTTCACCACGGGCGTTTTCAGCGGCGCGGAGGAATACCTCTACTTCGTCGCCAACAGCAATTTCAGGGGCTTCGCCAGGGTTAGCGAATTCTTTTACGTCAACGCGGCCTTCCATTTTGTAGCCTACGTCGATGATGGCTTGGCCATTCTCGACTGCGATGACTTTACCTTTGACAACTGAACCCTCTTCGGGTGTGTCCATTTCAAAGCTTTCTTGCAAGAGAGCTTCGAAGTCTTCCATTGATACATTTTGAGCCATGTGGTCTCAGATTCCTTTTCAAGTCGTTTTCGGGCCTCGTGGTTGTCTCCACGGGTCTTGGATTGTCCAATTTGGTCAACAGGTTAGCCGCAAAACAAAGAGGGCCGGACGTCCCGACCCTGCTCAATTTCCCCTGTATCGCGGCGTTTTCACCTTATCGACAGGGCGGGTCATACGCCGAAACGACCAATAAAGCAAGGGGCAAGACCCGCTGGTGCCGGTGGCTTTTCCACGGAAGAAATGCCTCCGGCGGGGATATTTTTTTGCAAAGAAAAAGGCCGGAGGTCAGTCGATCCGCTGAAACAGCTTCTCGTCGCTTTTGCGCACCTTTTTCATCGGCAACAGCCAGTCGCCCGATGTGTCGCGATAGCCCAGTGGCAACAGGATGACCGAACGCAATCCTTTGTCTTTCAAGCCAAGGATTTTATCAACTTTAGCCGGATCAAACCCTTCCATCGGGGTGCTGTCGACCTGTGCTTCTGCGGCTGCCATCAATGCAAACCCCAGCGCGATATAGGCCTGACGGGCGGCATGTTCATAGTTCACATCAGCCGCGCGCGGCAGATACGCGGCTTTCAGATTGTCGTAATATTGCGACAAAAGGGGGTTCGCCCCACCGCGTTCGTCTTCCATCTGGCTGACCACCGCATCAATGCGCGGCGCGGTATAATTGTCCCATGCGGCAAACACCAACAGGTGTGAACCATCGGTAATTTGTGCCTGATCCCACGCCACTTTGCGAATTTCGCCACGGATTTCAGGGTTGGTGATCACAAACACTTCAAAGGGCTGGGTGCCCGAGGATGTGGGGGCCATGCGGATCGCATCCAGAATACGCGCGACATCGCCTTCGGGCACAGCCTTGGCCGGGTCCATTTTCTTTGTGGCGTAACGCCAGTTCATCAGCTCAGACAGGTTATCCAATGCCATGTCGATTGTCCTTATCGTGGCCGGGCACATGTCGCCGGCAGGGTGGTATAAATTTGATACCGACGATATAAGAGGCACTGGATGACGCCGCAAGAAGGCACTTTTTTGAAACCCGGTATCAGCCGTGAAACCACCCTGCCCCACCGCATTCGCCCCGAAAGGACATCCCATGACCGAAAGCAAGGCCGCAACGGGCTGCCCCGATTGCAAACGCATCAACGAGGTGCTGGCGCGCGTGGGTGATCGCTGGTCTGTGTTGATTGTAATCTCGCTCGCGCAATACGGCGTGCTGCGGTTCAATGAACTCAAACGCAACCTGGGTATTTCGCAACGTATGCTCAGCCTGACCCTGCGCGATCTGGAACGTGACGGGCTGGTCAGCCGCACCTATTACCCAACGATTCCGCCAAAAGTCGAATACGCCCTGACCCCACTGGGTCATTCGTTTCGCGAACCGGTGAAAGCATTGGGGATGTGGGCGTTGGACAACCTGCCTAACATCGACGCCGCCCGCGCAGAGTTTGACGTGAAACACGAAGAAACGGGCAAGCGCGCCTGATTTCAGCGGCGCGCGTCAATCTCGGCGATTGCCTTGGCAACGGCGTCTTCAATCGACAAATCCGACGTGTCAATGATCACCGCATCATTGGCGGGTTTCAAAGGGGCCTCAGTACGTTCGCTGTCGCGTTTATCGCGCGCGATCACATCGGCCAAAACCTGTTCCTGCGTGTCCGGCAGACCCTTTTGCGACAATTCCAGATAACGACGTTCGGCCCGCACTTCGGCGCTGGCGGTGACAAACAGCTTCACCGGAGCGTCCGGGCAAATCACCGTGCCAATGTCGCGCCCGTCCAGAACCGCGCCGCCGTCACGCGCCGCAAAGCTGCGTTGAAAATCGACCAAAGCGGCGCGCACCTCTGCGATCACGGCCACTTTGCTGGCCGCTTGGGCCACATCGGGGGTGCGCAGATCGCCTGTCATATCCTCTGGCGTCAGGGATTTGGCGGCCTCGATCGGGTCCGCCCCACTCAGCGTTTTGGCCCCCACGGCACGATACAACAGCCCCGTGTCGAGATGCGCAAACCCGAAATGCGCCGCCACAGCCTTTGAAATTGTTCCTTTGCCTGCCGCCGCAGGTCCGTCAATCGCAATTGTAAATGTCATGTTTTTCTTCTCTTCAGTCGGCTTACAACAGCCAGCGACGCGCCAGCCAATAAAGCAATCATGCACAGGGTGACTGCGCCGGATTTTAACACGGTCAACAGGGACGCACTTGCCACTTGTTCCGGTGTAAGGGCCGCTGGGCCGGTTTTCAGCAGACCTGCAACCTTGGCATTCTCTGACCAGTCAAAGACGGCGGCGAACACAGCCACACCAGAAAATCCAATGGCCCAAGGTTTAGAAAACAGCAGAAAATATCCCAAGATCAGGGTCAGCATCAACAGCCCCGGATAGAACAGATCCAAAACATGCTGCGGTCCCAGATACAGCGTGCGGCCTTCTTCGGTTAAGGCAGACAGGAATTCGCGCGCCTCTTCAAAGCTGTACCCGCTTGGGCGCATGTCAAACGGGATCAACCCACCCGCCTGTGCTGAAATCCCCGGCATCGTCCAAAAAAGCATGGCCAGATAGATCGCCATTGTAATGGCAAAGACACACCAAAAGACGCGATGAAGGTTCATTTGTTATCGCGGGTGATTTGCGCCCCCAAGCCAGCCATCAGCGGTTCAAACACCGGAAAGCTGGTGGCAATCGGCCCGCCGTCATCCAGATGCACGGGCTTTTGCGTCGCCATCCCAAGGCAGGCGAAAGACATCGCGATGCGGTGATCAAGCACGGTGGCCACGGTGCCGCCACCGGGCACGTTTTCCGGGCCAAGCCCCTCAACCGACCACCAGTCTTCGCCTTCGTCCACGGTGATACCATTGGCGCGCAGCCCTTTGGCCATCGCATCAATCCGGTCGCTTTCCTTCACGCGCAGCTCGTGCACGCCGGGCATCTCGGTTGTGCCGGTGGCAAAAGCCGCAACCACGGACAGGATTGGGTATTCGTCAATCATGCTGGCGGCGCGGTCAGGTGGGACGGTGATCCCTTTCATATTGGGCGAGTATTTGGCGCGCAGATCCGCCACAGGTTCACCGCCTTCAAGGCGCTCGTTTTCAAACACAAGGTCCGCGCCCATGTCTTGCAGCGTGTAAAACAGCCCGGCGCGGGTGGGGTTCAACCCGATATTTGGCACAAGCACATCCGATCCTGGCACGATCAGGGCCGCACAAACCGGAAAGGCCGCCGAGCTTGGATCGCGCGGCACGATGATGGTTTGGGGCCGTAATTCCGGCTGGCCGGTCAGGGTGATTTTGCGCCCTTCATCGGTGTCTTCGACGGTAACCTCAGCCCCAAAGCCGACGAGCATGCGTTCGGTATGGTCGCGGGTGGCTTCGGCTTCAATCACCACGGTTTTGCCCGGCGCATTCAGCCCGGCAAGCAGCACGGCGGATTTCACCTGAGCAGAGGCCATCGGGGTTGTGTAGGTCACCGACACAGGGTCCGCGGCACCAATGACGGTCATCGGAAGCTTGCCGCCTTCACGCCCATAAGAGGCCGCGCCAAACAGCGCAATTGGGTCGGTCACACGGCCCATCGGGCGCGAGCGCAAACTTGCATCCCCCGTGAAGGTCGCCGTGATCGGCGAGGATGCCATCGCCCCCATGATCAGCCGAACGCCAGTCCCCGCATTGCCGCAATCAATCACGTCTTCAGGTTCTTGAAAGCCGCCGACGCCCACGCCGTTCACACGCCATTCGCCATCGCCCAAACGCTCAACATCCGCGCCAAAGGCTTTCATCGCATTGGCGGTGCCGATCACGTCTTCGCCTTCCAAAAGGCCGGTGATGTGGGTTTCGCCCACGGCCATGGCGCCAAGGATCAGCGAGCGGTGCGAGATGGATTTGTCACCGGGCACATTGGCCACACCCGAAAGCGGGCCGGATTTGCGCGAGGTCATGGGAATGGCGGGGCCGTGGCCGGACATAGGCGTTCTCCTCAGATGTTGATTTCTGATAGCGCACACATGACAGAGTTTCCAGAGTGGAAAAGGGGGAAGGGGCGCTGCCCCTCGTGCCCGCTCATTGAGCGGCCCCTCACCCCGAGGTATTTTCAGCAAGAAAAAGAGCGCGCGGTGACCGCTTAGATGCGGCGGAAGGTCAGATAGTGCGGTGTGCGGCCTTCGCGCAGGGCTTTTTGCTCATAACGCGTGGAAATCCAGTCGGCCCAAGGATTGCGCCAATCATCTGGGGTTTCGCCCAACCATTCGAAGCCCGCCTTTGGCACTTCTTCAAGCGTTTGGCGTACATAATCAGGAATGTCGGTCGCCACGCGGAATTCTGCGCCGGGTTTAAGGGCCTTATGGAACGGTTGCAGGTATTCTTGGGTCACAAAGCGGCGCCGGTGGTGACGTTTTTTGGGCCAAGGGTCGGGGTAGAGCAGGAACGCTTTGTCGATCGAATGCTCGGGCAGCACATCAAACATGTCGCGCACATCGCCGGGATGCACCGCAACATTTTCACACCCTGCTTTGCGGATTTTTCCCAACAGCATGGCCACGCCATTGATGTAAGGTTCACAGCCGATGATGCCCACATCCGGGTTGCTGGCGGCCTGATGCACCATATGCTCGCCGCCGCCAAACCCGGTTTCGAGCCAGACAGGTTTGTCCCCGAAAAGCGCTTTCAGGTCTAAAGGCGTGCGATCTGGGTTTTCGTCCCACCCCACAGCACCGGGCGACAGGGCCGCGAGGTCTGCGTCCAGATACTGTTGCTGGCTGTCGCGCAGATTATGGCCTTTCAGGCGACCGTAGAAATTGCGCCACGGCGCACCGGAGGAGTGTTTTCTGTCTGTCATATCATGTCCCGTCATGGGCGGCCTGTCGCATGTGGCGGATGATCCGTCAAGGTGGCAACGAAAAAGGCCCGCCGGTTGGGCGGGCCTTTGATCGGGTTTAGGTGGATCAAACGGCGCGCTTCAGCGCGTCAATCAGATCTGTGCGTTCCCAGCTGAACCCACCGTCATCAGTGGGCGCGCGGCCAAAGTGGCCATAGGCCGCAGTGCGCTGATAGATCGGTTTGTTCATGCCCAGATGTTCGCGGATGCCGCGTGGGGTCAAATCCATGACTTGGCCCACGGCGCGTTCAATTTCAGCCTCATCCACCTCACCTGTACGGTGGGTATCGACCAGAATTGACAGCGGATGCGCGACACCGATGGCATAGGACAGCTGCAAGGTGCAGCGTTTTGCCAAGCCTGCGGCCACAATGTTTTTCGCAAGATAGCGCGAAGCATATGCGGCTGAGCGATCCACTTTTGTCGGATCTTTGCCCGAAAACGCACCGCCCCCATGTGGGGCCGCACCGCCATAGGTATCCACGATAATCTTACGGCCGGTCAGGCCAGCGTCCCCATCGGGGCCGCCGATCACAAATTTGCCGGTTGGGTTTACATGCCATGCGGTGTTTTCGGTCAGCCAGCCATCAGGCAGCACGTCGCGAATGTAAGGTTCAATCGCGGCGCGCACATCGCCGGGCGACATGGTTTCATCAAGGTGCTGTGTCGACAGCACCAGCGATGTCACCTCAACCGGCATGTCATTTTCATAACGTACCGACAGCTGTGATTTGGCATCCGGGCCCATCCAGGCCTCGGTCCCGTCTTTGCGCACCTCGGCCAAGCGGCGCAGAATTGCGTGGCTGTATTGCACGGGGGCCGGCATCAGCGCATCGGTTTCAACCGTGGCATAGCCAAACATGATGCCTTGATCCCCGGCACCTTCATCTTTGTTTTCAGCCGCATCGACCCCTTGGGCAATGTCAACGGATTGGGCGTGCAAAAAGTTCGACACATCCATGGTTTCCCAGTGGAAACCTTTTTGGGTATAGCCGATGTCTTTCACACATGCGCGGGCGATATCGACAACATTGTCGAGCACCTTTTGCGGGCCGCGCACCTCGCCGCCGATGACGACACGGTCGGTGGTGGCAAAGGTTTCACAGCCAACGCGGGCATGTGGATCTTCGGCGAGGAATGCGTCAAGGACAGCATCCGAAATTCGGTCACACACCTTATCGGGGTGCCCTTCGGATACGGATTCCGAAGTAAATACGTGGTTCTTGCGGGTCATGAGAAGTGCTCCAATACATAAAGCCCACCACGTCAGGAAGCCGTTGTGGTGGGGATGCCCCTACGCGTTACATGCCCTGCGGGGCATGGTCAAATGCTTTTCGTGTGCCGCCGAATGACAAAAGCACCCAGCACGGTTAACACAAGAAAGGTTAATGGCTGGTCACCATGGCGAGAATAAGGCGTAGCGGGCAAGGATGCGGGAATTTTTGCGTCTAGAAAGCCAGAGGTATTGAGCGGGATCTGCGCACGCACCGTTCCCCCAGTGTCAATCACCGCCGAAACCCCTGTATTTGCAACACGAATGACCGGCAGGCCAAATTCAATCGCCCGAAAGCGTGCCTGATCAAGATGCTGAAAGGGCATGGAAAAATCGCCAAACCACGCATCGTTGGTGGCATGCAAAATCCAATCGGCGCGTTCGGGGGCTGCGCGAATGTCACGGGGAAACACCGCCTCATAACAGATCAGCGGCAGCATTTTTCCGGTGGGTCCTAAATCCAGAACGCGCGCGCCGGGGCCAGCGGAATAGCCATTGCCCGATTGTGCGGCGAACGCATTGATGCCGATTTTGGCCAAACGGTCGCCAAAGGGAATGTATTCGCCAAACGGCACAAGGTGGTGTTTGTCGTAGGTCGCCAAGATACTGGCATCAGCTCCGAGCAGGGCAAGACTGTTGAAATACCGCACTCCCTCGCCGCGCTGAATACCAAATAAAATGGGGGCACCCCCCGCGGCCTCGGCCATTTGTTCGAGCAGACCACCGGTCCACTCCAGCAAAGTGGGCACAGCGGTTTCCGGCCAGATCACCAGATCCGGTTTGGGCTGGTCAGGTGCGGGTGGGCTGGCGGTCAGTTCAATCTGGCGGGTGACAAAATCATAGCCATATTTTGGGTGCCATTTCAGGTGCTGGGGCGCGTTGGGTTGGATCAGGCGCAGGGTGGTTTCTTGATCCGGGGGCATTGGCTGTGCGGGCCCCAAAAGGATCACCGGGGCGAGCAGAATCCCCATAAGCCCCCCCCCGGTCAAAGCGTGCGTGCCTGCACCTGCCCCACGCCCGATAACGATCCCCTGCGCGATTGTCGCGGCCACAAGAAAGGTCAACGCCCCAAGGCCCGAGGCCCCGATGACGGATGCCAGTTGCGCCAAGGCTGTGTCGATCCAGACATGGCCGGGGCTGGCCCAGGGGAACCCCGTAAACAGCCGCGCGCGGATCAGCTCGGCGGCGGTCAGACTGATGGCAAGCAACAGCCAGCGCCAATTTGCGGCAGAAAACCGATGCGCAACACCAGCGGCCCCGCCCCATAAAAGCGCAAGCCCCCCTGACATGAAAAACACCGCAAATGGCGCCATCCACGCGTGGCGTGCGGCGTCCACCATGAAAGGTTCCACCAGCCACATCAGCGACAGGCCAAAATATCCGGTGGCAAAGGACCAACCGCGCAGCATCGCCTGTTTGGCGGACTGGGACAAAAGCGTCAGCCACAGGCCAAACACCAAGCCGATAAGCGTGCAGATCCACCACCCAAAAGGCGCCTGCCCCAACCCGGACACAGCGCCCAGCGCCATCAACGGCAGCACCGAGGTTCGCAGATGTACCCCGATGGATCGGCGGGGCACGCCCTTAGCCATCCTGTTGGTCTGGAATGCGCACCCGCAATCGTTTGATCCGCCGCGGGTCGGCATCGACAACTTCGAATTCCGGCCCCTCGGGGTGCAAGATCACCTCGCCCCGGGCCGGGACATGCCCAGACAACAGAAAGACCAAGCCACCCAGGGTGTCGATCTCTTCGTCGTCCTCATCCTCGCCCATGAGGCGCACACCAATGGCGGCTTCAAATTCATCCAGCGGGGCTTTGGCCTCAACCAAATAACAGCCGGGTTTTTCCGCCTGCCACAGCGCCCCCTCTTCGGTGTCATGTTCGTCTTCAATCTCGCCAATGACCTGTTCGATCAGATCCTCAAGCGTAACCAACCCATCCACACCGCCGTATTCATCAATAACCAGCGCCATGTGAATGCGTTCGGTCTGCATCTTTTGCAACAACACGCCGATGGGCATGGACGGGGGCGCAAAAAGCAAGGGGCGCAACAGGTTTTTCAGCGCATAGGGTTCGGCTTTGCCACCCTTTGTCACGCCAAACCCGTGGGTCAGCGCAAAGTCTTTCAGGTGCACCAGCCCAATCGGCGTGTCCAAAGTGCCTTCGAACACCGGCAACCGCGTCAGCCCGCTTTCGCGAAACAATTCCAACAGTTCGATTTTCTTGATGTCCACCGGCACCGACATGATTTCGGATTTCGGGATCATCACATCCTCGACCCGCATCCGGCGCAGATTGACCATGCCGGGCGACGCCTGCTGCGGCACGCCATTGGCCACCTGCGGGATGTTTTGCGGAATGGGGTCCCCGGCATCTGTCGGGCTAAGCGCCCCGATTACCCGGCTGAAAAACCCGCTTTTGCTTTGCCCTGCGCTCTTGTCGTCAGGATGTGGCGCGCTTTGCGCTGCACTAGAAGAGCCGTCGTGACTGTCGCCCATGGATCCTTTTCCGTATTTGCGCAAAATGCGCTTGAAAGCGTTTTGACTTGTCGTTGCACCACGGCAATAGGTCAAAACGCTCAGAACCTATTGATGCTGCGGACGGTTCAAAATCAAGCTATAACCCAGCTTCATCGTGAAACGCTTTAAACTAAATATGGGTTTGAAATGCTCATCTTGCCAAGGATTTCAACCTCTAACCCCTCCATTAGGGCCGCATCTTTTTCGTCAATGTGATCATAACCCAACAGATGAAGGGTTCCATGCACCAAAAGATGGGTCACATGGGTGGAGAAATCTTTGTTTTGAGCAATGGCTTCGCGCGCACATGTGTCATAGGCGATGGCAATATCACCCAATTCAAGCGGCGCATCGGGGAAATCCGGCTCAGGCGCATCAGGATGCGCACCAGGGATGTTGGCCGCACGTTCATCCGACGGCCATGACAAAACATTGGTCGCCTGCCCCTTGGCGCGAAATTCAGCATTCAATTCGGCAATGCGCGTATCATCACAGGCCAAAAGCGCAATTTCCGCATCTGCGTCCACCCCAAGATGGGACAACACCGCACGCGCCGCCGCCTCAGCCAACGCCTCTAACCCCGCCTCTTCCCAGCGGGCATCCTCAAAAACAACATCGACAGACATCAGGAGCTTTCGGCAACCTTTGCAGCAACCTTTTTAGCCGCAGCACTTTCAGAAGCCTCGTCATAAGCCTCAATGATCTTGGCCACAAGCGGATGACGCACCACATCTTTTGAGGTGAAATAATTGAACGAGATTTGGTTGATCCCGCGCAGCAATCCCTCGGCATCGCGCAGCCCCGATTGCACCCCGCGCGGCAGATCAATCTGGGTCCGGTCCCCGGTGATGACCATCCGTGAACCTTCGCCCAGACGGGTCAGAAACATCTTCATCTGCATCGAGGTTGCGTTTTGCGCCTCGTCCAACACCACAAAGGCATTTGCAAGCGTGCGCCCGCGCATAAAGGCAAGCGGCGCAATCTCAATGCGCTTTTCTTCGATCAGTTTGGCGACCTGCTTGCCGGGCAGAAAATCGCCCAACGCGTCATAAAGCGGCTGCATATAGGGGTCGACTTTGTCTTTCATATCGCCGGGCAAAAAACCCAGCCGTTCACCCGCTTCAACAGCGGGGCGCGACAGGATGATTTTATCCACATGCCCGCCAAGAAACATGTTCACCCCGACGGCCACGGCCAAATAGGTTTTCCCGGTGCCCGCAGGGCCAATCCCAAACGCCAGTTCGTTGCTGAAAAGACTTTCCACATAGGCTTTTTGCGCCGCGGTGCGGGGCTGAACCGTTTTCTTGCGGGTCATAATCTCGGTATTGCCCGGCTTGAACATCTCAATCTGGTCGCCGTCTCGGGTGCCGGTATCTTCATCCGAGCCCCCCAAACGAATTTCGCCGTCAATATCGCCGGGTTCAATCGATTGCCCCGCTTCAAGGCGCAAATAAAGCGCGTTCAAAACCTCAGCGGCTTTTTCGCGCGCCTCGCCCAAAATCGCCAGTTGATTGCCACGGCGCACAATCTGCACACCTAAAAAGCTTTCGATATGGGTGAGGTTCTTGTCAAACTCGCCACAAAGATCAATCAGCAGCCGATTGTCAGGAAATTCCAGCAAAACCTCGTGGCTGTTTTCGTCAACAGGCGCGGCGGTCAGGTTATCAAATCCCAAGACAATCTCCGTTTCGTTAGGGGTCATATAAAAATGGTGCCAAGAGCGGCGGGTGGTTGCAAGCCAAATGAACCAATCTTCACGAAGATGACACAAAAAAGGCCGCCAGATGTTCGGCGGCCTTTTGAATTAAAAGCGCAAAGCGGTTTAGATCGTGTCGGCGAAGGTGCTGCCTGCTTTGTAATTCCCAACGGCGTAGCCTTCGGGATAGATATCGTTGCAGATCGGCTTGCCGTATTTGTCCATCCGTGCCGACAAGTACCCTTCGACACCATCGTCGATGATCCAGTGCTGACAGCCGTTTGGATCAACCCAAACACCGGCCACAAGCTGGCTGAGGTGTTTGCTGTCAAACCCACGGTCGACGGTTTTATCGTTTTTCTCACCCATACAGGCCGAAAGTGACAATGCGGCACCAAGAAGTGCAATACCTTTGATCAGTTTCATGCTCAGCTCCTTAGCGCAGACAGATGATTTCGACACGGCGATTTTTGGACATGCCAGACGCGGTCGCGTTAGAGGCCACCGGGTGACGTTCGCCGTAGGCGCGGATCGACGCGATCCGGGCGCCGACGCTTTGTGCCACACGGGCAACCGCATTGGCGCGACGTTCAGACAGGCGCATGTTGTATTCGTCACTGGCACGGGCATCTGTGTGACCAGAGATCACATAAGACGCGGCACCCGCTTGCGTAAAGAATTGCTCAAGATGCGCTTTGCCTGCGGCGGTGATCTTGGATTTATCGGTTGCAAACAGCTGATCCGAATTCATCACGGCGCAAACATCGCCCCGGCGGCAGACCGGGCGGCCATCGCGGGTGACATGGGGGGTCATATACCCCTCAACACCGTCATCCATGACCCAATGTTCGCACCCATCGGGATCGACCCAGATGGTCGGCACATACCGCGCACCGTTTACATATTGCTGCGCCGAAGCGGCCCCAGCCATCATTGCCAGCGACAAACCACCCGCAATTGCGGATGCGCAGGCAAGGCGAAGAGTATTTGAAAATTTCCCAGCCACGTGTTCCCCCACTAAATAATTGAATTGGTGAGACAGAAGATCACCAAAGTTGATTAAGATTTTTGCCAAGTGTAGCAAATTTCGTGGGTAAAGGAAGAGATATTCCCTATATATTGTGTGCAATCGCGCCACAATTGGCGCAATGCAACCACATTGTTGAGATTTAAGAGGAGAAACTTTCTTAAGGTCAGTCCAACAATTCACCTTTCAGCGAATTGCGCACGCTTTCGGTGATTCTTACCCGGCGCAAATCCCCCGGTTTGACGTCGCCATTGACGTGAACCGCATGAAGGTATTCGGATTTTCCGACCATCTGCCCCTCAAAGCGACCTGCCTTTTCAAAAAGCACCCCAACGTCCCGGCCCAGCATGCTGTCCTGAACCTCTTTTTGCTGCTCCGTGATCAAAGCCTGCAAACGCTGCAGGCGTTCACTGGCCAGATCATCATCCACCAAGGCGCGTTCCGCAGCGGGCGTGCCGGGGCGGGTTGAATATTTAAAGCTAAAGGCCTGCCCGTATTTCACGTCGCGGATCAAGGACATCGTATCCTCAAAATCCTGATCGTCTTCCTCGGGGAAGCCCACGATAAAGTCGCCCGAGATCAGAATGTCAGGGCGTGCGGCCCGGATCCGTTCGATCAGACGCAAATAGCTTTCGGCGGTGTGGCTGCGGTTCATCCGTTTCAGGATCTTATCCGACCCGGATTGCACCGGCAAATGCAGGTAAGGCATCAGCTTTTCGCATTCCCCATGCGCCGCGATCAACGCGTCATCCATGTCATTGGGGTGACTGGTGGTAAAGCGGATGCGTTCTAGCCCATCCACGTCATTCAGCGCCCAGATCAGCTGCGCAAGCGACCAATCCCCGCCACCCAAATTGGCTGGCCCCGCGCCATGATAGGCGTTGACGTTTTGCCCCAACAACGTGATTTCGCGCACGCCGCGCTCCACCAGCTCATTGGCTTCGCGCAAGATCCGTTCAACCGGGCGGCTGACCTCGGCCCCGCGCGTATAAGGCACCACACAGAAGGCACAAAACTTGTCGCAACCTTCTTGAACGGTCAAAAACGCCGCCGGATTGCGCCGCGCCTTTTGCGCGCCTTGGCGCACGCCGGGACGGGTTGGCAGATGTTCAAATTTGCTTTCTTCCGGAAAATCGGTGTCGAGCGCCTTTTTCCCCTGATCCACACGTTCCATCATCTGCGGCAGGCGGTGATAGGTTTGCGGGCCAACCACCAGATCAACGGCGGGCTGACGGCGCATGATCTCTTCGCCCTCGGCTTGGGCCACACAACCGGCCACACCGATTTTCAGATCAGGATTGTCGACCTTAAGCGCCTTTAGTCGCCCCAGTTCAGAATAGACCTTTTCCGCCGCTTTTTCCCGAATGTGACAGGTGTTCAGCAGGATCATATCCGCATCATCCGGCGTATCCGTTTCCACATAGCCATCCGCGCCCAGCGCTTCGGCCATGCGTTCGCTGTCATAGACATTCATCTGACAGCCATAGGTGCGGATGAAAAGTTTCTTTGGGTCGGTTTTCGCGTCGGACATCTTACGTTTTCCCAATGGGTCAGGATGGATCGGGGCATAGATTAAAGCCCGCTCCTACACAAAACTCATCCCAGCTGCAACGGCTGCCCGCGTTGGGGGCGACACTGGGTGCGCAATTACCCGCCCCCTTCGCCGCGCATTTCACAGGGATCCCTTGCAAAGCGTTTGAAATTGGTGGATTTTTAACCATGGGTCCGCAATATGCGCGGAGGTGGGAGCGGTCATGCGGTATTCTGGTTTAAGCGACTTTTTGAAATCCAGCCCCGAGGCGTTGGCCAAAGGTCCGGTTGCGATGATCTTTGTCGAAGATCTGGTTGAGGTCGACAGCACCATCCGCCACCATCAAAACGCAGGCTTCAAAGAGCTGTTGGTCTTTGCCCCTGACGTCCTTGACTTGCCCAGCGCGCTTGAGATGGACATCCACCGCATCGACTATGACATGTCGGTCGCAAACGCCCTGCATACGGCGGTAAATGCAGTGATTGCCACGGCCCCCGGCATCTGGCTATATTATTGTTTTAACGCGGAATATCTGTTTCACCCCTTTTGCGAAACCCGCGCCATAGGCGAGCTTTTGGCCTTTCACACAGAAGAGCGCCGCGGGGGCGTGTTAAGCTATGTTGTGGATCTTTATGCCGAAGATTTATTGCGCAATCCCAACGCCGTGTCGCTGGAAGATGCGTGGATGGACAAATCGGGCTATTACGCGCTTGGGCGCCCCGATCCAAACAATGAGGGCCACCCAAAAGACCGCCAGTTGGACTTCTTTGGCGGCTTGCGTTGGCGGTTCGAAGAACACATCCCCAGTCCGCGCCGCAAAATCGACCGCATTTCGCTGTTTCGGGCCAAGCCCGGCTTGGAATTACTGCCGGACCACACCTTTAACAACGAAGAATACAACACCTATTCCTGCCCCTGGCACAACAACATCACTGTCGCGATTGCCAGCTTTCGCACCGCTAAAGCATTGAAATCAAACGCCGGATCGACCTTTGATATCCACACGTTCAAATGGCACAACTCCACCGAATTTGAATGGTCGTCAAAACAGCTTTTGGATTTGGGACTGATGGAACCCGGTCAGTGGTTTTAGACCAACGGATTTAAGGCTGGATTTAAGATGCGCCAACATAGCTGCTGGCCCAACCCTTTACATCCCGCACCGACACGGTAAATTACCCCCATTCAACGAGCACCCGCCTGATGCTTGCGGCCTCGTCCATCCACCCCCCTATATCACGAGGCGAATATGACCGAAGTCACCCAAGGCGCAACCGTGCGCATTCATTACACTGGCACCCTAGAAGACGGCAGCACCTTTGACAGTTCAGAAGGGCGCGACCCGCTGGAATTCACCGTGGGATCCGGCATGATCATTCCCGGCCTCGACAAAGCCCTGCCCGGCATGACCGTTGGTGAGAAGAAAAAAGTTACCATTGCCCCCGAAGAGGCTTACGGCCCCAGCCAACCAGAAGCCATTCTGGAAGTACCCCGCGCTGAGATCCCCGCCGAAATCCCGCTTGAGGTCGGCATGCAGCTTCAGATGGGCGGACCACAGGGGCAGCCTATTCCTGTGACAGTCACCGATCTGACCGACGAAATCGCCACGCTGGACGCAAATCACGCGCTGGCCGGCAAGACCCTGATCTTTGATTTTGAAATCGTCTCAGTTGGCTGATCGGCCCAATAACACAAAAACCGCCCAAGACATCTGGGCGGTTTTTCCATTCTGACCTGTGAAAGCAGGTCCAGAATCAGGTGCGGCGCAGCCGGATCACAACATCCACCTTGCTGATCTCAGCCCCTTCGGGGGCGGCTGGCAGGCGGGCGATCTCAAGATCCTCATCCGGCGCATCCATCAGCTCTTCGCTGTCTTCCCAGAAGAAATGCGGGTGGTTTGACACGTTGGTATCGAAATAGCTGCGCGCGCCATTCACGGTGATTTCACGCAAAAGGCCCGCGTCAGAAAAAACCCGCAATGTGTTGTAAACCGTTGCAAGGGATACCTTTTCCCCGCTGTCGCGTGACGCTTCATACAGGCTTTCGGCTGTTACATGACGGTGTTCACCGTCCCCCACCAACAGGGTGGCCAAGGAAAGCCGCTGTCGTGTCGGGCGCAATCCGGCGCTTGCCAGCCAACTGGTTTCAGGGGCGGTGTCAACTTGGGTCATTCGGTTCAATCCAACTAGGTGCAGAAGAATATAAGCCCGCTTTTGTCAGGTTTCCATGATTTTTTGCACAAGTTATCAATTTCCCCCTATTTTATTGGCGGCTGCGCGCCGCTGCCCTTGCGTCCATGTTTGCCCGGATGATAGAGGATAAAGGGACGAAACACACAAGATATAGGGCGGCAAATGGCAGACTACCCCACCAGCTTTGACAAGGAAGACCTTTTGAAATGCGCGCGCGGCGAGCTGTTTGGCCCGGGCAATGCGCAGCTTCCTGCGCCCCCCATGCTGATGATGGACCGGATCACCGATATTTCGGGGGACGGCGGCGAACATGGCAAGGGTCATGTTGTGGCGGAATTCGACATCACACCGGATCTTTGGTTTTTTGAATGCCACTTCCCCGGCAACCCGATTATGCCCGGCTGTCTGGGTCTTGATGGCCTGTGGCAGTTGACCGGGTTCAACCTTGGCTGGCGCGGCTGGCAGGGGCGCGGCATGGCGATGGGTGTGGGCGAAGTGAAGCTGAAGGGGATGGTGAAACCAGACCGCAAGATGCTGACCTATCACGTGGATTTCACCCGTGTAATTGATCGCAAGCTTAAGCTGGGCGTGGCTGATGGCCGTGTTTTTGCGGATGGCGAAGAGATTTATCAAGTGACAGGCATGAAGGTCGGCCTGGCCACTGAAGAATAAACGAGAACTGAAAAATTTCAGGCGGCCCCGCCGCCTTTGACACCTTTTCAAGGAGAGACCATATGCGTCGCGTCGTCGTCACAGGGTTGGGCATTGTCTCGGCCATCGGGAATAACGCCCAAGAGGTTCTGGCCTCGTTGAAAGCTGGGAAATCTGGCATCACAGCCAATGCCGATATGGTGGAACATGGCTTTCGCAGCCAGATCGCAGGTATGCCCGATATTGACATCAAAGCGCATGTGGACAAACGGACGTTGCGGTTCATGGGTCCAGGCGCGGCCTATGCGCATATCGCCATGGAACAGGCGATTGCCGATGCGGGTTTGGGTGAAGAGGATGTTGTGAACACGCGGACCGGGCTGATTGCTGGCTCTGGTGGTCCATCGACCAGCGCAATGTTTGCCGCCCACCAAACGGCGCTGAAATCAGGTGCCACCAAGCGCATCGGGCCCTTTGCGGTTCCGAAATGCATGGGGTCGACCATTTCCGCCAACCTTGCGACCGCGTTTAAGATCAAGGGCATCAATTACTCGATCACTTCGGCCTGCTCAACCAGCCTGCATTGCATTGGCAACGCGTCTGAACAGATCATGATGGGCAAGCAGGATGTGATGTTTGCTGGCGGCGGCGAAGAGTTGGATTGGACCCTGTCCTGCCTTTTCGACGCAATGGGCGCAATGTCATCGAAATACAACGACACGCCCGAAAAAGCATCCCGCGCGTTTGACGCAAACCGCGATGGGTTTGTGATCGGCGGCGGCGGGGCCATTTTGGTTCTGGAAGAACTTGAGCACGCCAAAGCGCGCGGCGCCAAGATTTACGCAGAAGTGACAGGTTACGGTGCCACATCCGACGGGCACGACATGGTTGCGCCGTCTGGTGAAGGCGGCGAACGCGCGATGCGCGTGGCGCTGGAAACCCTGCCCGAAGGTCGCAAAGTGGGTTATATCAACGCACATGGCACATCGACCCCTGTTGGGGATGTGGGCGAAGTGGAAGCGGTCCGCCGTGTGTTTGGCGAAGGATCCACCCCGCCGATCAGCTCTACCAAATCCATGACCGGCCACAGCCAAGGCGCCACCGGCGCACAAGAGGCTGTGTATTGTCTGTTGATGCTTGAGAATGATTTCATCACGCCCTCGATCAACGTCGAAGAGCTGGACCCCGCGATCAACAAAGGTGAAATTGCCACCGAATTGGTGGAAAACGCCGGTCTGGACACCGTGATGACCAACAGCTTTGGCTTTGGCGGCACCAATGGATCAATGCTTTTAAGCAAATTTAAAGACTGATTTGAGGACGGATGACATGGCAGGATTAATGCACGGAAAACGCGGCCTCATTATGGGGGTCGCCAACCAACGCTCTATCGCTTGGGGCATTGCGCAGGCAATGGCAAAGGAAGGCGCGGAATTGGCGTTTTCATACCAAGGCGAAGCGTTTGGAAAACGGGTCGCTCCGCTTGCGGAAACCCTTGGATCGGATTTTCTGGTCGATATGGATGTCACGGATGACGCGGCGTTGGACAAAGGCTTTGAGGCCCTGTTTGACCGCTGGGACAGCCTTGATTTTGTCGTGCACGCGATTGCCTATTCCGACAAGAACGAGCTGGCCGGGCGTTTTGTCGACACCAGCCGCGCGAACTTTAAAAACTCGATGGACATCAGCTGTTATTCGCTGATCGAAGTGGCGCGCCGGGCGGCCCCGAAGATGACCGAAGGCGGCACCATCCTGACGCTGACTTATGGTGGATCCAACCGCGTGACCCCGTTTTATAACGTGATGGGGGTCGCGAAAGCGGCGCTGGAAGCGTCCGTGCGGTATCTTGCCAACGACCTTGGCCCTGACGGCATTCGCGTGAACGCCATCTCGCCCGGCCCGATGAAAACACTGGCCGGGGCGGCCATTGGTGGCGCGCGCAAAACCTTCCGCCATACTGAGGCCAACGCCCCCCTGCGCCAAAACGCAACGCTTGAGGCCGTGGGTGGCACCGCCGTCTATCTTGCCTCAGATTACGGCAATTGCACCACAGGTGAGATCATCACCGTGGACAGTGGATTTCACGTCTTAGGGATGCCGCAGCCGGATAATCTGTGACCTTAATACAATGCATTGCAAAGGCCACCTTCGGGTGGCCTTTTTTGTTGTGCCAATTGCTTTCTGGCCTCCGGCGGGGATATTTATGGCAAGAAAAAGGGCGTCTGGACGGGCCGCTCTGAACTGTGCTTACTGACACAGAAAGATTGAGGGGCGATAAGATGAAAACATTCACGGCATCAGATGGCGTCACTTTGGCGTACCGCGACGAGGGCGAAGGCTTGCCAGTTCTGGCCCTTTCCGGGCTCACCCGTAATTCAGAAGATTTCAACTTTGTCGCCCCGCATCTGACCGGGATCCGGCTGATCCGCATGGATTATCGCGGACGTGGGCAATCGGATTGGGCACCACATCAGACCTATACGGTCCCGCAAGAGGCCCAAGATGTACTGAGCTTACTGGATCATCTGGGGCTGGAAAAAGCCGCCATTCTTGGCACCTCGCGCGGTGGGTTGATTGCGATGGGGTTGGCAGCTGTGATCAAGCACCGGTTGATCGGCGTGTGTCTGAATGACATCGGTCCAGAGATTGACCCCGGCGGGTTAAAATACATCATGTCATACCTTGGGCGCCGCCCCGCGTGGCGCGCCTTTGGGTCAGCCACCAAAATGCGCGCAGCGGCGATGGAACAGGCCGGGTTTCACAATGTGTCGATGGAGCGTTGGGACGAAGAAGTGCGCCACCTTTACGAGGAAAAAGACGGCAAGCTTGAAAACCGGTATGACCCGGCGTTGCGCAAAGCGGTGGAAGAGGCCGGGGCCCAGCCGACCCCCGATTTATGGCCGATGTTTGATGCCTTTGGCGGGCTGCCGCTTGCGCTGATCCACGGCGCAAACTCAGATCTTTTGACCGATGCAACCGTGGCTGAAATGCAGATGCGCCGCCCGGATATGCTTTACGCCAAAGTGCCAGATCGCGGCCATGTGCCGTTTTTGGATGAACCCGAGGCGCTGACGGTCATCCGTACGTGGTTAGAGCAGTGCCATGCACATTGACGCCATCCGCACCGCCGCCCAGCGCCTTGACGGGCACGCACGCAAAACACCCCTGTTGTCTTCGGCTTTTCTGGATGAGATCGCCGGGCGCCGGGTTTTGATCAAAGCGGAGTGCCTGCAACATACCGGCAGCTTTAAGTTTCGCGGCGGGCGGGCGGCCATTTCGGCGCTGCCCAAGGACATCCGCGCCAAAGGTGTGATCGCCTTTTCCTCGGGCAATCACGCACAGGGGGTGGCGCTGGCCGCACAGGATTTCGGCATTCCGGCTGTGATCCTGATGCCGTCCGACACCCCGCGTCTTAAGGTCGAAAACACCCGTTCTTACGGCGCTGAGGTGGTGTTTTTTGATCGGGCGACAGATGACCGCGATGCAATCTGTGATGCGCTGGCCAAGGCGCGTGGATTAACGCTGGTGCGTCCCTATGACGAAGCGGAAGTGATCGCGGGGCAAGGCACCGTTGGGCTGGAAATCGCCGTGCAAGCCACCCAGCTTGGAATTGAGGCCGCCGAGGTTCTGGTGCCATGTGGCGGGGGCGGCTTGACGTCCGGCATTGCGCTTAGTCTTGAGGCTGATGCGCCTAAGATGCGCGTGCGTCCTGTGGAACCGGAACGTTTTGACGATGTCGCGCGGTCGCTGGCCCAAGGCAGCATTCAAAGCAACGCCCAGAAAGCGGGGTCCATTTGTGACGCGATCATCACCGCGCAACCCGGCAATCTGACTTTCCCGATTCTGCACCGTCTTTGTGGGTCCGGTCTGGTGGTCAGCGAAGGCGACTGCTTGCGCGCCATGGCGCTTGCCTTTGCCCGGCTTAAAATTGTGATTGAACCCGGCGGGGCGGTTGCGCTTGCGGCCGCGCTTTTTCACCCCGATAAAATATCCGGCGACACCGTGATCGTCGTGGCAACCGGCGGCAACGTCGACACCCCCATGTTTACCCGCGCGTTGGAGGCAATGACCCCGTGACCAAACCCGAGCTTACCGATTTCACCCTTGCATCGTTCAACGTCAAAAACCTGATTGGCCCCGATCAGGAATATTACCAGTTTCAGTCCTACACACCCGAAGAATACGCGTGGAAGCGCGATTGGATGGCGGATCAAATGCTGTCGCTGGATGCGGATGTGATTGGGTTTCAGGAAATCTTTGAGGAAAGCGCCCTGCGAGATGTGATCCACGAGGCGAACTTGCGCGCGGATGAGCTGAACAAAACCACCATCCCCGATCGCTCAAAACGTTATCACCGCAAAGCGATTTTTCGCAAACTGGCGGTGGAGCCGTGGGACATGCGCCATGTGGCGTTTGCGCCCAATGTGAATGATGGGGAACCGGGACATCGTCGCCCCGGTCTGGCCGTGCTGTCGCGTTTTGGCTTTGTCGGCGCGCCGGAGGTGGTGCAGGAATTGCCCACCCCCTTGACCATCCCCTTCGCGGATGACGCGGGCCATTTCACCCTGACCCGCCTGTCGCGCCCAATCCTAAAGGTGCGCATCCCGGTCGGCGATCAGGTGATCACATTGTTCAACTGTCACCTCAAATCCAAATTGGGCGAATTTATCCGTCCCGAGGGCGCGGAATTTGCACCCGAGCAAGACCTGACCCAATACGATCCCGTGTCCCGTGCGCTGGGGTCCGCCCGCGCCGCGATGCGCCGCATGGCCGAGGCTTGGGTGTTGCGCAAATTGGTGGTTGAGGAAATCAACGCCGGTAACCCGGTGGTGGTGCTTGGCGATTTCAATGACGGCGAACATGCTGTCAGTTCCGAAATTATCTCGGGCGAAGTGCCGTTCAAAAACTACGCCTGGATGTTGCGTCATGATGCCAAGACCCCACGCGATCGGTATTCCGAGGCTGAGAGCGTGAAAATCACCGAAGAGATTGACGCCGTGCGCCTGCATTCCGCCGAAAAACTCTTTGTGCGCAAAAGCTTGCGCGACATGGTCTATACCGCCTCTTTCGGCGGCGTCTTTGAAAGCATTGACCAGATTTTCCTGAGCCGTGAGTTCCACCCGGACAATGAAGGTCGCATTGCCGACATGACCTATTTCAGCGTTCTGAATGACCATATCACCGATGGATCCCACCCCGAGGCGCCGTATAACAAGCTCGCGTCTGATCACGGTCAGATCATGGCGCATTTGACGTTGCGCGGCGGCAAGGCGCGCGCGAAATGATCCTGCCCGGTGATGACCCCTGCCCGCTTTTTGTGATCGATGAGGGGCCAAAAGACGCCCCTGCGTTAGTGTTTGCCCATGCGTTAGGCGCGGATCTGACCATGTGGGACGCGGTGCTGCCGTTTTTGCCAAAAACCCTGCGGATCATTCGGATGGACATGCGCGGGCACGGACAAAGCCCCTGTCCCGATGGTCCCTATCCCATGGCCGATCTGGTCCGTGATGCTGCGGCTGCTTTGGACCGGTTAAAGGTCAAAGATTGCGCCTTTGTGGGGCTTTCCATCGGCGGGATCATCGCGCAGGGGTTGGCGGCGGAACGCCCTGACCTGATCCGCGCCTTGGTCCTGTCCAACACCGCCGTAAAGATCGCCACACCGGAAGTGTGGGCCACCCGGATCGCCGAGGTTAAGGCACAGGGCATTGAGGCCGTGCTTGGCCCGAATATGCAGCGTTGGTTCGCCCGCGCCACCCACCGCGACCGTCCAGAATTGATCCACCACGCCGCTGACATCATGCGCGCCACGCCGCTGGCTGGCTATCTAGGCTGTATGGAGGCGATTGCCGACACCGACCTTTTCGAGAGCACCGCCCGGCTGACCCTGCCCACCTTGGTGACCGCCGGGTCCGAGGATGGCTCTACCCCCGCTGATCTGGTGCGCGAATTGACCGACCTGATCCCCGGATCCACGTTTGAACTGATCCGAAAATCCGGTCACATGTCGCCCGTTGAACAGCCCCAAGCCTACGCCGCCGCCCTTACCCATTTCCTTGAGGTCACCAAACATGTCTGAGTTTCTTTTGGTCCACGGCACAGGACACGGCGCATGGTGCTGGCGGGATCTGATCCCGGAATTAACCCGCTTAGGGCACCGCGTTCGCGCCATTGACCTGCCCTGTCATGGGGCCGATCAGACACCAATAACTGACGCCAATTTGGACAGCTATGCCCGTGCCATTTTGGATGCGCTTAAGACACCAACCATCGTCGTCGGGCATTCGATGGGTGGCTTTCCAATCACCCAAGCGGCCTGTTTGAAGCCGCACAACATCCTCCATCTGGTCTATCTGTGCGCCTATGTGCCCGCCCCGGAAACTAGCCTTGTTGAGATGCGCAAGGCGTGGCCCGAACAGCCTTTGGCCAATGCGTTTGAGGTCGCCCATGACCGGCAAAGCTTTCGCTTTAAACCGGATCTAACCCAAGACCGATTGTATCAAGACTGCCCCGAGATCATGGGTTATGCGGCGGCGCATCTGTGCGATGAACCGATGGCCCCGTCGATGCGCGCCATTTCAGGGCAGCATAAAATCCCCGCCAGCTATATCCGCTGCACAAAAGATCGCGCCATTCCGCCCGCATATCAGGCCAAGATGGCCAAGGATTGCGGCGCGCGGTTTGACATCGACACGGGGCATTCACCCTTTTTCGCAGATCCCACCGGGCTGGCCACGCTGTTGGACCGGATCAGCGCGGATTTGACCTAGCGTCACGGTGCATTGGGCCGCAAATTTCCTTGCCCCCTCCCCGCCCGCTTTGCACTGTGACAAGCAAAGAAGGAGCGCGAAATGCCCACAATCAAAGCCGCCGTTTGCCACGCCTTTGGCGAAGATCTTGTGATCGAAGACATCCAGATCCGTGCACCCGAAGGACACGAGGTTGAGGTGACGCTTGAGGCGGTCGCGATCTGCCATTCCGACATCTCTTATGCCGAAGGGGCGTGGGGCGGGGCGTTGCCTGCCGTCTTTGGCCACGAGGCCGCGGGGCGGATTACGGCGCTTGGCCCGAATGTTGATGGGCTGGCCATTGGTGATCCGGTTGTTGTGACCCTGATCCGGTCCTGCCAGACCTGCGCGCCTTGCACGTCGGGCCATCCGGTGCGCTGTTCCACGCGGTATGACGCCACCAAAGGGCCGATCAGCGGCACGGACGGAAGCGCACTTACCCAAGGATTGGACACCGGGGGCTTTGCTGAAAAGGTGGTGGTAGAAGCCTCGCAAGTGGTGAAACTGCCGGACACGATCCCCATGACCGCCGCCTGCCTGTTGGGGTGCGGCGTCATCACCGGGGTGGGCGCTGTGGTTAACACGGCTGGCATCCGGGCCGGGCAAAACGTGGTGGTGATCGGCGCGGGCGGCGTTGGGTTAAATGCCATCCAAGGTGCGCGATTGGCGGGGGCCGCCAATATTATTGCGGTCGATATGACCGAAGAAAAGCTTGATATGGCGATCGAGTTTGGGGCGACGGCGGCGGTTCTGGCCAGCGGCCCCAGCCCTTGGAAAGCGGCCTATAAGGCGGCGGGGCGCGGGGCGGATGCGGTCTTTGTCACGGTGGGGGCCATTCCCGCCTATGACAGTGCCGCACGTTACCTTGCGCCGGGCGGAAAGCTGGTCGCCGTGGGCATGCCCCATTCGGGTGACATGGCGCAATATGAACCGGTGGTCATGGCCGCCCTTGGTCAAGGCATCCAGGCAACCCTGATGGGGGACGTGGTCATTCAGCGCGACATCCCGTGGATGGTCGACCTTTATCTACAGGGACGCCTTAAGCTGGATGAACTTGTGTCAGCCACTTGGGCATTTGACCAAATCAACGCCGCCATTGCCGACACCAAAACCGGGGCAGCGCGGCGGAATGTGATAGTCTTTTAGCGCCGCCCATCCCCTTGGGTGCAATGAAACACCTTTTGGTGTAGACTTGGCTGACTGCAATCTGCGGCGGTTCTGTCTGTTTTCGCCCCTGTCGCGTCGTTTCTCAGTCTGACGTCCCCAAGGGAATCGCGCTTGGTGAAGGCACCCCTGCGACCCTCGCAGCCAAAGGAGGCCATTATGATTATTTACCCCCTGATTGAACTGCTCGAAGGCCGCTGCGTCAGCCTGTTTCGTGGTCGTACAGAAGAGCCGCAGATCTGGCATGTAGATCCCGTAAACCGCGCACAGGAATATGCTGAAGCCGGGGCAGAAGCCCTGCAAATCACCGATTTCGACGCCATGTCCGGCGATGAACGCAACGCCGATATGATCCGCGAGATTATCCACAGTGTTGGCATACCGGTGCAATTGGGCGGCGGCTTTCACACACTCGAACGGATCAGCGAATGGATTGATCACGGGGCCGCCCGTATCGTCGTGGGCACCATGGCGGTCTATCAACCAGACCTTATCAAAGAAGCGGCCAAGCTTTACCCAGACCAGATTGTTCTGGCGGTGGATGTGTTCGAAGGCAAAGTGGTCAGCGATGGGTGGCACAACAAAAGCGCCTTTGAGGCCTCAACCTTCCTGAAAACCTTTGAAGGCGACCCGCTGGCCGCAATCGTGATCACCGATATTGACGCCGATATTGGTGACGCCGAAGACAGCCTTGCGCTGATCACCCAGCTTGCGGGCGAAGCCAATGCGCCGGTGATTGCGCGCGGAACTATCTATGGCATCGACGATGTGTCGCGCCTGCAATATGTCCCGCATGTGTCCGGCACCATCATTGGCCGCGCCCTGTTTGATCGCAGCATTGATTTGGCCGAGGCGTTAGAGGTTGCAAAACCCGTGGTCGAGCCGCGCGCGGAACTGATCTAGAGCTTGGACAACTTTGCATGGCAGCGGCCCTTGGGATCACATCTCGGGGGCCGTTTTTGCAGGCGGCATCACGATGGCGCCCCACCACAGCCCCGTCAGAAAAATCAATAATATCAGCGACCTTTGCGGAAATTAGTGTGCCAAACGGGGAAACACTGTCCGGCTTGGGGTGATGTTGGCGGCAAGCTTTCGGGGGCGTTGCTGCAATGTAATAGAATTGGCGATCCCGGGAGGACTCGAACCCCCAACCCTCTGCTTAGAAGGCAGATGCTCTATCCAGTTGAGCTACGGGACCGCTGGGAAAACGCATACCCCCGGAGGGCGGCCCCTTTCAACCGCAATCTTACGACAGGTTGTTAATCTGTTTGGCCACAACCCAAGAAATCGGCACCCCAACAATAAACCCAGCTATGGCCGAGTAGAGAATTGGCTGGATGGTATCCAACCCCATCGTCAGGGCCACGACGATGAAAATGCCGGCCAAAGTGGCTCCTACAGGAAGGTACATAACGGCGGTCAGGCGGAGCATGGGAATCCCTCATTAGCTAATTATATGCGATCAGGTGAATTTGTGCCCGCTCCGCCGCCGCAAAACCTTGATCTGGATCAGTCGCCCATCATTGCCCTTGCGACATAGTAACTCACTGGCAAACCAACGATAAACCCGACGACCGCCGCCCCCAACAGGGGCCACAATCCGGTGATCCCATTGACCAATGCCACCACCACCAGAACCGAGGCCAAGGTCGATCCGATGATGCCATAAAACGTCATGACAATCTTGAACAAAGGCGAGCGCATGTTACTTCTTCTTCACAAATTGCGTAAGAATAACAATGCGTTGACCCTCAACCCGGCCCTCAATATGCTCTGGGTTATCCGCGACCAATGAAATGCCCCGCACAGCGGTTCCGCGCTTGGCGGTAAAGCCCCCGCCCTTCACCGGCAGGTCCTTGATCAGCACCACATTGTCGCCCGCATTCAGCGTTACACCGTTGCTGTCACGATGCGCGCTTTCACCGGCGACATTGTCGACCCAAGCCTGCGTCTCTTCATCCAGATACAATTGATCCAGCAAATCCTGCGACCACGCCTCGCCTAACCGCTTAAGAACACGCGCAGAAATCACCTGAACCGCAACATCCTCAGACCACATCGCAGACGCCAAACCGCGCCAATGCGCCGCCTCTAACGTGCCATCAAGCTGCCCCGCACAGGTGCCGCAAATCGCCACCGACGCCCCCGCCGGGCCGCCCGTCACATCGTAATTTTCCAGCGGAGCATCCGCTGAGCAGAGAGGGCAAGACATGGTTTGGCTCCGTTCGTATCACTTAGAAAAACTTTAAACTCTTTAATCATTCTGACGACCAAACTGTAAACTCTTTAAAGGTCGCAGGGGCAAAACTGTAAACTCTTTAAAGGGGGTAAACCCAGAAACTTTAAACTGTTTAAAGGTGCAAAATGTCCCGACTGATCCCCCGCCTGACCATCCCCATGACCGAATTGCGCAGCCGCCTGACCGAAGCACTGGATGCCACCGTTCAGCGCGAGAACCGCGTGATCATCACCCGCCACGGAAAACAAATCGCCGCCCTTGTCACGATGGACGAGCTTGACCTGATTTGGCGTGACGAAGACTACGAACTGTACGGGCCAATTGATCCCGCCACCGGCCACCGCCACGGTGCCGCTTGGGTGAAAGCCACCGGCTGGAAACGCCCCTTGGCCGAGGCGGAAGCCACCACGCAAGACCCCGCCCTCCAGGATCTGATGCAGCGATATGGGATGCAAACGGAAACAGACACCCCCGCAAAACCCCCGATAGATTTCGACCAGATGGAAGCCGACTTCCACGCCCGCTGCGCCGCCTTTGACGCGCGGCAAGAGGAACGCAAGAGGGCGCAAGAGGGGAGCGAGGGGAGTCTGGAAAATGTGGAGGGGGAGGAGTGTGTTGAGTCTGGTGGGACTGTGAAGCGGCGTTGGTGGAGGTTTGGGCGTGGGTGAAACGTCGGGTAACTAGGCGTGCATAACCATTGTCCATTTCTTTGCGCCAAATTTGAACGAAACCGGAGCACTCAAGTTACTTGGAAAAATCACCTTAAAATTGAATTTCTTCACTGCGCCCACTTCACAGATCATCACAAATGAGTGTAGTTCTCCTATACAATAGATTGTTAATGCTATAGTGAGAGGCTGTTCCGAACAGGAACTGTAGGAGAAAATGAATGGATTTCCATCAGCTAATCGTGGAGCTGGCACTTCGCTTGAAGCGCCTAACGAACGCTCAGCACTTCGATCAATTCTTCGAAACACGTCACGAGACTTCAAAGTAATATTTGGGGCCCATCGTGGTGTCTTTGATCTAAAACGAATAGACATTGAAAACTTTTTTCACCTTGTTGACCAAAGGGTTGACGAGCAGAATGGGTGTAAGTCGGTCTATAGTGAGGTCGCCGTCTACTATACAAATGGCACCTCACGTCGCTTTCCAAGTGTAGAAGATTTTTCATCCTACACAGAAACGAGCAAGCGTTATCCAACACTTGTTACATTACACGCCTCATTTTTCATATCTTTTCCTGATTCTGATGAACCAGAAAAGCAAGAGATTGACATTGTGATCCGCTCATCAGGCAGCACTAACGAAACATTGGACATGGTTAAAAATGATTCTCGAATGCGAGTATCAGGCGACAAAGTCCAAATGGAAGTGGGATCGGACGGCAGCAGGTTCGGGTTGATCTCCTACACAATCAACCACACCCGTGTGACCTGGGGCCTTGATTTGGAACACCATATTCGAGGGCACATTGAAAAGCTTTTACTTGAGCCGACTCCGGGCGATACTTTTCTGAGAAAGATTTCTGGCCCACTCAATATGTTTACAACATTGTTTGTTGGTCTGTACGCAGTCAATTTGTTGATCGATCTGTTTTTTAATTTTCTCTATGCATCAGAGGGCGCAGCAACCCCTGACCAAGTACTTCATGCTGCGGCCTCCTATTTGGTAGACGGGAACATTGCCAAATATATCGTTGCAAGCCTTGCTGTCTCCGTTGTTTTTTTCGTCCTTTTTAGTGGTTTCGTTTCGTCAATTACAAAATCCATAAGACAACCTCGTCCTTCCTTTATTTGTCTAGACCAAGGTGATGAAACGCGGAGGACTGAGTTAGTAAAATCATTCAACAAGCGATGGACTCGATTTGGTGCAACCATATTCTTGGACATCGCAGTGGCACTTGGGATTGTTCTAGCTGAAGATCGCCTAAGTACGATATTTAACTGGTGGCCAACCTAACTCCCAATGACCTGTTTCGAGCACCCGAACTCCTGTTTGGCAACCGACCGCAACACTCATAACGCTGATCTTATTTGCAACCTTGCAAAAGCGCCCTCCCGTGGGGATGAGGAAGGGACCGTCGCCCCAGTGGGGCGGCGAAAGCCCTGACGAACGGGCGCTGTCCGGTCTATCGTCCGGACGGGACTTTGCAATGTATGTGACCAAAAGAAAGCCCCGCGGGTTGGCAGGGCTTTGGGGTGTTTTGGGCTGGGCTATCGCAGAACATTGGCGGGGTGGCACGCGATTGTTTGCAACAATCGCTTTCGCCCACGGAACGAAAAATGGCCTCTTGCGAGGCCATTTTTTGTTCAATCCATTTTCAGGGCGGAAATAAACGCTTCTTGCGGAATATCCACTTTACCGAATTGCCGCATCTTCTTTTTCCCGGCCTTCTGCTTTTCCAGCAGTTTCTTTTTCCGCGTGGCATCGCCGCCGTAACATTTCGCGGTCACGTCTTTGCGCATGGCCGAGAGCGTCTCGCGCGCGATGACTTTGCCGCCGATTGCCGCTTGGATCGGGATTTTGAACATGTGGCGGGGGATCAGGTCTTTGAGCTTTTCAACCATCGCCCGGCCCCGTGCCTCGGCCCGGTCGCGGTGAACCATGGTCGACAGCGCGTCCACCGGTTCGTCGTTCACAAGGATCGACATTTTCACAAGGTTATCCTCGCGGTAGCCGTCCATTTGATAATCAAAGGACGCGTAACCTTTTGTTACCGATTTCAGGCGATCATAGAAATCAAACACCACCTCATTCAGCGGCAGGTCGTAAACCACCATCGCGCGCGAGCCCGCATAGGTCAGGTCAAGCTGGATGCCGCGGCGGTCTTGGCACAGTTTCAAGACGTCACCGAGGTAATCATCCGGTACCAGAATGGTCGCCTTAATGCGCGGTTCCTCAAGGTGGTCAATCGTCGACATATCGGGCATGTCGGCGGGGTTGTGCAGCTCAAGCATTGAGCCGTCTTTGAGGTAGATGTGATAGATCACGCTGGGGGCGGTGGTGATCAGTTCAATGTTGTATTCGCGTTCAATCCGGTCGCGGATGACCTCGAGGTGCAACAGGCCCAAAAAGCCGCAGCGAAAGCCAAAGCCCAGCGCGGCCGAGGTTTCCATTTCATAGCTGAACGACGCGTCATTCAGGGCGAGTTTTTCGATGCTGTCACGCAGGTCTTCAAACTCGGCATTGTCAACGGGGAAGAGGCCACAAAACACCACCGGTTGCGCGGGTTTAAACCCCGGCAGCGCATCTGTGGTGCCCTTTTTCTCATGCGTGATTGTGTCGCCAACCCGCGTGTCGCGCACCTGTTTGATCGAGGCGGTCAGAAAGCCAATCTCGCCCGGGCGAAGTTCGCCAATCATCTCCATCTGCGGGCGGAACACGCCGATGCGGTCCACGGGGTACACGGCATCCGTATGGATCATGCGAATGCGGTCGCCCTTTTTCAGCTTGCCGTCGATGATGCGCACCAACACGATCACACCCAGATAGGCGTCATACCAACTGTCCACCAACATCGCCTTGAGCGGCGCGTCAATGTCGCCGGTTGGCGCGGGCAGCTCGTTCACGATCGCCTCAAGCGTCTCATGAATCCCCTGCCCCGTTTTGGCAGACACCTGAATGGCGCCGGTCGCATCAATGCCAATCACATCTTCAATCTGTTCGGCCACGCGGTCACAATCGGACGCGGGCAGGTCGATCTTATTGAGGATCGGCACAATCTCATGATCCGCTTCCATCGCGTGATAGACATTGGCCAGCGTCTGCGCCTCAACCCCTTGCGAGCTGTCGACAACCAGCAAAGACCCCTCAACCGCGCGCATCGAGCGGCTGACCTCATAGGCGAAATCCACGTGGCCGGGGGTGTCGATCAGGTTGAGCGTATAATCCTGCCCATCATCCGCCGTGTATTCAATGCGCACCGTGTTGGCCTTGATGGTGATCCCGCGTTCGCGTTCGATGTCCATCGTGTCAAGCAGCTGCGCCTGCATGTCACGATCCTTCACCGTGCCCGTCTCTTGGATGAGGCGGTCAGCAAGGGTGGATTTACCGTGGTCAATATGCGCCACGATCGAGAAATTGCGGATGTGTTTCAGGTCGGTCATAAGGGTAGCGTATTATAGGGAAACGCGTTGCAGTCAAGCGCCCACGTAGCGCCTTATAATATCCACCCCACCTGTTTGCCTAAGTTCAACATCCGAAAGGCTGTGGCCTCTAAATCTTCGATGAACAGCTTGCGGCTTTTGAATCGTCGAACCGAATGTGTGCAGAGGCTGATATTGATGCGTCGCGGGGCATCTTTGCGAATGGCAACAACCAGTTCCGGGTCATCGCGAAACTTAGCTAAGCCAATCTGCATATCATCCTTGGTGCCCGGCCAATCAAAAAACAACATTGCATCATCTGCATCCACATCAGCCAAGCATTTAATCAACCAAGTGGTCAGGGCTTTGTTACCTTTGCCTTCTGGCAGTGGAAGGTCCATCGAACATGCAACTTTGCAGGCACGAAGATCAGCGCGCACATCAAGCAAAAGTTTTTCGTTCTCAATGTAAAAGCCTGCCGTGATTAGGTAATCTTCTGAAAGCGCACGCCTGTCTTCCTTTGCACGGGTATCTTCGTCGGCCCGAATTCCAGCTGAATGTCGTAAGGACACTCGGCGATGCAAATTATGCGTTAGTTTAGAACACAGATCACGGCGTTCTTGTTGCCATCCATACACGATTTCGGAAAACCCTTTGATATTGGAGTTGAACCCAAGGGCTGTAGATGATGCTTCGACAAACGCAGGCCACCCCTCTGGCATGGCGTCATAAGTTCGAATGCCGGCCCCATCTTCCCAAAAAAACTCGAGACACTGATCTAAAACATACAACTCAAACTCACAAAGATCAGCATTGCTCCTTTGCAACTCCAGAAATGTTCGGATGTCGGCCCAAGCGAAGTGGTATAAATCCCGTGATTTCAATTTAGCTTTGGGAATATTGTAAGGCGGCTCATCCGGCTTCAATGCGAAGTCATTGGAAATTGTAATCACAACCGGCACTCCAACCTGATCTGCAAGTTGCGCGTAATCCTGAATTTGTTCGGTTCTGATTTTCCCCACGTCAGCTTTTGCTTCGATAAACGCGGCCCAATCGGTTTGCCCGCGCCGACACCACACCAAACCATCAGGTCTCACATCTGGGTATTTACTTCCTTTATAAGACACCTCCATCAAGCTTTGATAGGCGCCCGTCTTTGCAATTCGGCATCCACATTGTGCCAAAAACTCTGCACGGATGTTAGGTGAACACTCAAGCATAGACATAAAGACGGATAGCAGCTTTCGTTCTGGTTGCTTGAAGCTGGGAATAAGTCGGGGAGTATTCTTATCTGAAATTAATTCTTCAATATATTTCATACGGGTCTCCAATCTCGGATAAGTAGTATCCAACATCAAACACATGTCAAAATTTATTTATGATTATGTCACTTCCTTCGATTGACCAGAACAAACCTAGGCACGAACACCGCTCGGATCACGCCCTACATGTCACCCCACAAACACCGCCCCGTTCGGTGGCACACCGAACAGCGCCCGCCCCTCCCCGTCGAACCAAAGGTTTGCCTTCGGCAAAACGGAGGGCGCTTTGGCAACGGATGCAATTCAGATCAGCCTATTAGGGTGTTTCGGCCGGTTGCCAAACACAACCGTCATTGCGCCCACCCAGTGTCGGGCGCTGTTCTAAGCTCTCAAACCCCACCACCGATGGCGGTGATTTTCCGCGTGACGTCCACTCCCCGCCTACCCGACGCCTAGCCGACCGGCAACACATTCCGCCTGACCATGGTCCGTAGGGTAAAGCTCGACCGCATTCGGCTGACGCCATCAACGCGCATCAGGTGGTTTTCCATGAACCGGTCAAAGGCGGTCAGGTCGGCCACCACCACGCGCAGCATGATGTCGCGATTGCCGCTCATCAAATGGCATTCCATCACCTCATCCATGCGTGACACGGCGCGTTCAAAGGCGTCAATCGCTTCGCGGCTTTGGCTGGCCAATTCGACCTCGATAAACACGCTGACCGGCAGGCCCAGTTTGGCCTGATCCACCCGCGCGCCGTAGCCCGTGATCACGCCCGCCGCCTCAAGTGCTGCCACCCGGCGCGCGCAGGGGGTGGGCGACAGGCCGACCTTTTGCGCCAGATCACCCAGCTTTTGGCGGCCATCGGATTGCAGCGCTTTGATGATGCGATGATCGGTGCTGTCCATAGTATTTCTCGCGTTAAATGTATCTTGGCAGCAGATTATCCCTAATCCATGTATAAATCACGCCGAAAATTGGTGCAAATCTTCGCGCGCGCGCCTTTAAAGTCGCCCCACCAAGGGAGAGACAGATGAACAGCGTATCCATTCCATCCACCAGCCACGAAGATATCCGCCGCGTTGAGGACGCAGCCACCGGGTTGATCGGCTTTATCGCCATCCACTCGACCACATTGGGGCCAGCTGCCGGCGGGCTTCGGATGAAACCCTATGCGTCAGAGCAAGAGGCGCTGACGGATGTGATGCGTTTGTCTGAGGGGATGACCTATAAAAACGCCGCGGCGGGCCTTCCGCTTGGGGGCGGGAAAGCGGTAATTTTGGGGGATCCCAAGGTGCTGAAAACGCCCGAATTGCTGCATGCCTTTGCCCGCGCGATTGAGGCTTGTGGCGGGCAGTATTGGACCGCAGAGGACATGGGCATGACGCCCGCCGATATGGCCGAGCTTGCGCGTGAGACACGGTTTGTGGCGGGGCTGGCGGATGGGGAGTTTGCATCGGGCGATCCCTCGCCCATCACCGCGCGCGGGATTTTCAACGCGATCCGCTGTGTCGCCAAGCACCGTTTTGGCAACCCCGATCTGACCGGCAAAACCGTATCCGTACAGGGATTGGGCAATGTGGGCTGGAACCTGTGTGAGCTGTTGACGGACGCAGGCGCCAATCTGATCGTCACCGACATCTCTGAGGACCGCGTCGATGCGGCGGTGGTGGAACTGGGCGCCAAAGCGGTTGCGCTGGACGCGATTTACGGCGTGCAGGCCGATATTTTTGCCCCCTGCGCCATTGGCGGCATTCTGAACGCGGACACGATTGCGCAGCTTAAGGTCGCCGCCGTTGCGGGTGGGGCCAACAACCAATTGGCAACCCCAGACGATGCCGCTTTGCTGCACCACAAAGGCATTCTTTATGCACCCGATTTTGTCGCCAATGGCGGTGGGATCATCAATGTCGCCACAGAAATCCTTAAGATTGCAAACCGCAAAGCTTGGGTCGATGACAAGGTCGCCGCCTTGGATGCCACGATGGATGCGATCCTGCATGAGGCCGCGCGAAAGGGCGTCAGCCCCGCCGATGTGGCCCAGGATGTGGTGGCGCGCGCGATCACCGAACGGGCGGCTTAAAGCGTCCCTTAACCGGTTCAGTTAACGCTGACACATATCAAGGACGGGTCATTTCAAGCTGCCTAAGTTTGGGGGAATCCCATGCTGGAGCGCACAACATGCCCGTCCCAAACACCGCGATCCTGACCCTCACCCTGAACCCGGCGCTTGATATGTCCAGCGACACAGATCACGTGGTGGCCGAGGATAAAATCCGCTGTGATGCCCCCACGCTGGATCCCGGTGGCGGCGGCACCAATGTGGCCCGCGCAATTGGCATTCTGGGCGGGCAGGCCACCGCTTTGGTCGCCTTGGCCGGATTTCGCGGTCAGCAGGTGGCTGCGCTTTTAAGGCGCGAAAACGTGCCGCATGTGGTGGTGGACATCCCCGGTGAAACGCGGCTGTCATTGGCCGTGGGCGACCGCGCCGCGCAAACGCAATACCGTTTTGTCATGCCCGGCCCGCTGTGGGGCGCGGATGAAAACGCCACCTGTCTTGCCGCGATTAAAACCCATCTGCGCGCGGGGCAATATGTGGTGTTGTCCGGGTCCATGCCGCCGGGGATCAGCGCGCGGTTCGTTCAGGATTGCGCAGCACTTGTGGAGAATGCGGGCGCAAAACTGGTGCTTGATACCACGGGCGGCGATGTGCTGAACGGCGGCGCACGCGTGTCTGTGCTGCGGCTGGACAAGGTGGAAAGTCAGGCGATGGCGGGCCACGCCTTGCCCACCACACAACACGCCGCGAGATTTGCGCAAGGGCTGATCGCGCGGGATGTGGCCGCGATGGTCATCTTAGGGCGCGGAAAAGACGGATCCGTTCTGGCCACACAAAACGCGGCTTGGCACGGCACCGGACCGGATGTGGTGGTGAACAGCAAAGTGGGCGCGGGCGACAGCTTTCTGGGCGCGTTCACATTGGCTTTGGCACGGAGAGAGGCCCCGCAACAGGCCTTGGCGCAAGGGGTTGCGGCGGCCTCGGCTGCGGTGATGTCTGCGGCCACGGCGCTCTGTGCCAAACGTGATTTTGAGGCGCTTTTGCCCCGGATCACCGTCACCAAAATCTGATAAATCTGACCTTTTTCCGCACATTCAGCGGGGTGATCTTTTGTGAAATTGCCACCAAGGGCCGGGCTGTGTTATCTTATGCGTAATGAGGAGCAGAGATTCATCTGAACCCACAACAGGCCAATCGGTCAGTGCATAGTGAACAATGCAAAAGAGGCAGAGAAATGAAACACTTGGTTATCGCTTGTGTTCTGAGTTCAACCGTTTTGGCATCCCAAGCGGCCCATGCTGGCGGGATCCAGAAAGCGTGTTTAAGCGCCGATCGCAGCGCCGCATCGCGCAGCCTTTGTGGCTGTATTGAGGATGTTGCCAGCGCGATGTTGAACCGAAAAGAACAAACCCGCGTGGTGAAATTCTTTAAAGACCCACATCAAAGCCAGTCCACCCGGCAATCTGATCGCGCATCGGATGAGCGGTTTTGGCAGAAGTACAAACAATTTGGTCAGGCCGTGCGCACCTATTGCGAAAGCTGATCTGAAGTGTTTCGACTTTTCCTTAAACACACTGTTTCACCTAACGCGCCCAAAATCTCTGATTTCAGGCAGCGATAGGTGAGTCACGTTTAAGTCGAAATGCGTTAAGCGTTTCCGGTTTTCATAAAAGCATCCGTTATCGCTTTTCGCGTTTGAGC
>CBDUJY010000028.1:0-31735 GCA_965367685.1 uncultured Planktotalea sp.
ACAAGAAGATGAACAATGACGCACGCAACGCAGCATGGGCATCGGGGCGAAGTTTGCTTTCCGGGCAGACTGGCCTGACGGCCTCTCAGCTCGACGGACTATCAAATAGGGATCATGCTGATCTGGTTGACACCGAGATCGCCTCATCAATCGTCGGTCAGAGCCTTTCAAATGGTTTTTCGTGGCCATATCACACAAAATCAGAACCAGACCGCCGGATTCAATTGATCACCCATCGCCCGGGGCTAAGTGCCCGCTCGGCTGCAAGGCTTTTGCGCCTGGCGACCGTGCGAGGTGTCGATGCCTATTTCCACAAGTTCCGCTGTAATGTTCGTTTTGCAGCCCGGCCTCAGATATCGGAAACCAGCGGCCGCAAGACTTGGGACAAGTATTACCTTTATAAACCAGCGATCATGGTCAAGATGACGGAGATTTACCGCTTCCACCACAACTGGGTTGGATACGGCAAAAAAGAAACACCCGCGATGAAGCTGGGGCTTGCGCGCGGGCGAATATATGAGCGCGATTTTCTGTAGTCGCTGAATTTTAGTCGAACCGAATTGAAATCCGCTCAACGCGCTGCGAATCTAGATCAAAAAGGCATACCGAACCGGCTGGTGCCCGTGCCGATCCATGCACCTGAACTGTGAGGCCTTCATCTTTCATCACAAACCCCGCCTCCAGCATGATATCATGCCAAGGAGTTCCAGGAATATAGGCAATCTGGTGAAATACATCGGCGCCAAAGGAAACAATCCCTGTTGCTGATTTGTAGCCGCTCACACGATATTCATCGGCCTTGGCCACTGTTGCAGCCTTGCATTGCTCGACACCAACGCGGAAGAGCAGAGAAAAGCGCTTGAATTCTGCCTCTGAGGCGCAGAGTTGAAAGTCGTCAGAGCAGTCAGCCAGCATATCAGTTGACGACAGCTCTTGCTCCATTTGCGCCGCCGTGTCCTGAGCCTCCAAATCACTGTCTGGCGGAATCGCAATTCCAAGGGCCATGGTTGCCAAGATGGTCCCAAGAAACCCATAACCAGCCTGCTTGAGAGACTTCATGCGCCGACCAAGAAGAAACGGTGCGCGCAGTAGCAAAACTATCGAGCCGACTGAGAGAAACATTGTAATTGCTGTAAGTAATCCGACCATCTTGCACCTCTTTGATTATTAAGAGGAATTGGGTCGCAAATTTATGATGGAAAACCCCGCGGGAAAAATACCCGCAGAGTTTCAACATTTACCGACAGGGGCTGGGCCAAATGGTCGCCCTTTTCAAAAACAATCGCTCAAACTGCGAACTTCGCTACTTAAGCGAATCTTCCAGATTGATCCGGCCAAACGACCCAAACAGCTGACGCAAGAAGCTGACACCCTTGATGTTGCTTGCGGTCACACGACGCGACAAAACCACCACACGGCCATCATCCAGACCAAAGCGTTCGATGTTTGACACGGTGCCTGCATCGTTAAAGCTGACCGCCAGAACTTGCCGATCAATTTCTTCCGGCGCATTATAGGTAAAATGCTTGAAACGGCTTTGTACATAGTACCATCCGCTGCCTGTCAGCAGGCCCGCAGTGCCCGGTTGACCAATCGCCTCGGCCACAGTTTCGCGTGTATCCACGCCCACTTGCAGCACTTCGACATCGGTTTCAGTGGGCATATAGCCATGGTTGCGATAAGTCGCCGAACAGGCCGAAATAAGGCCCGCCAGCATCACCGCCAGCCCAACACGCATCACTCTCGACATAAGCCCCCCCACGTTTGGCATCTTGCATTTTACTGCCAGTCTCGCGTATCGGCTTACCTCAGGATTGCCCAACGTTCAAGAAACGATACATCATGACCCAAACTGATATGCCCCTTCCCTTTTCGCATCCTTTGCGCCCAGCCGACCTTGTCACACATGAACCAACCCAATTTGAGCTGGTTTTGGATGACGCCACCTGTGCCGCCATTGCCAAAGACATCGACGTTCCCGGCCTGCGCAAAATTCGCTTTAAAGGAACATTGCAACCGATAGGCAAACGCGACTGGCAATTGACGGCCCACCTTGGCGCCACGGTTTTGCAAGACTGTGTTGTCACCCTGGCACCGGTCACCACCCGGATCGAAGAAGACGTCACACGCCAGTGGCTGGCCGCGACCCGCAAGACCGCGGATGAAGAAGAAGTGGAAATGCCCGAGGATGTGACCCAAGACCCCTTGGGTGACGTCATTGACCTGGGTGAAGTCTTGATCGAGGCCTTGGCGCTTGCCCTTCCGCCGTACCCACGCGCAGCGGGCGCAGACCTGTCTGAGCAGAACTTTGCCGAAAAAGGCGTCACCCCCATGACCGATGAAGACGCACGCCCCTTTGCGGGTCTTGCCGGATTGCGGGATAAATTGGCGGGCGACTCGGATCCATAGGACGAGAAATAGGGGCGCTAGGGTCGTTTTGTTGAAATCCGGGTGGGAAATTCGCAAAAATCAGGCCTGATTTGGGTCTGAAGGCCCGATTTCAAGACTTCCCCCCTTGCGCAAACGACGAAAAACAGTATTTTCCCGGCTTCTCCGCAAGATGGGTTGGACAGCGCACGCGAAACCGCGTATGACGCGCCAGACTCAGACGCTGATGACAGACGACTGAACAAGATCACCGGGCATGAGCCCCAGAATTCAACGGCCCCGCGCCCCTAATACCAAAGGTTGAGACGATGGCTGTCCAACAGAACAAAGTATCCAAATCGCGCCGCAACAATCGCCGCGCACATGACGCTCTGGTTGCTGCAAACCCGAACGAATGCACAAACTGTGGCGAGCTGAAGCGCCCCCACCATGTGTGCCCATCTTGCGGTCACTATGACGACCGTGAAGTTGTTGCCATGACGGGCGAAGCGGACTTCGACGACGAAGACGCAGCGTAAGGCACTTGCCCTCTTCGGGCGGGCATGTCAGTAAAAGTCCCAAAAGCAGGGGTGCCCACAGGCAGGGCCCTCAGGCCAAGGGACTAAAAATGACAACGAACGCCCCGAAACGCACTATTATTTCGGTCGACGCCATGGGCGGCGATCAGGGGCCGGCAGCCGTGGTTGCCGGCCTTGCTCTGTCTGCGGATAAGAACCCTGACATTGGGTTCTTGCTGCATGGCGACAAACCCACTTTGGAAAAACTTCTCGCCCGCACCCCGGCACTTTCTGATTGTGTTGAGATCAGGCACACGGAAGAAGTGGTGACGATGGATGCAAAACCTTCGTACGTTATGCGAAATGGGCAACAGACCTCGATGTGGTCCACCATTGATGCGGTGAAAGCGGGCGAAGCGGATGTGGCCGTCAGCTGTGGCAACACCGGGGCCTTGATGCTTTTGTCGATGGTGCGCCTGCGCAAACTGCCCGGCGTGAATCGCCCCGCCATCGCCTGTCTTTGGCCATCACGCAATCCCGGCGGCTTTAACGTCATGCTGGATGTGGGCGCGGATATCCGCGCGGAAGAAAGCGACCTGTTGCAATACGCCATGATGGGCGCGTCTTACGCCCGCAACGGCCTTGGTATTGCCCGTCCCCGTGTTGGGTTGCTGAATGTCGGCACAGAGGAACACAAAGGCCACCCTGTGCTGAAATCCGCCCATGAGATGATCGCGGATGCAGCGGACGAGGCCAATATTGATTTCATAGGCTTTGTCGAAGGTGTGGATATCCCGTCTGATCGTGTTGATGTCATTGTCACCGATGGGTTCACCGGGAATGTGGCTTTGAAAACGGCCGAGGGCACCGCCGGTTTAATGGCCGGTTTCATCCGCGAATCCTTTACCGAAACGCTGTTTTCCAAGCTTGCCGCCCTGTTCTCAATGGCGTCTTTGGGGCGCCTTAAGAAACGCATGGATCCGCGCCGCTCCAATGGCGGCGTCTTTCTGGGCCTGAATGGCACGGTGGTCAAAAGCCATGGGTCTGCGGATGCTTTGGGGATTTCGTCGGCGGTAAAACTGGCCTTCACCTTGGCCGAATCTGGCTTTAATCAGAAACTCGCGGCAAGGGTGGCGTCAGCCGAAACACGGCGCCAAGGTAGCATATCAACGAAGGGTGAGCAGCAAGCATGACGATTCGTGCCGTGGTGAAAGGCGTTGGGCATTACCTGCCGGAACGCGTGGTGGAAAACTCGTATTTCGAAAGCATTGTCGACACGTCGGATGAATGGATCCGGGCGCGATCTGGCATTGAACGCCGCCGGTTTGCAGCCGAGGGGGAAACCACATCGCAGATGGGGGCAAACGCCGCGCGCGAAGCCTTGAGCGATGCGGGTCTTGTGGCCGATGACATTGACGCCATCGTGCTTGCGACATCGACCCCTGACCTCACGTTTCCTTCTGTGGCCACAATGGTCCAAAGCGAACTGGGTATGACCCGTGGCTTTGCCTTTGACGTGCAAGCAGTTTGCGCAGGGTTTGTCTTTGCCTTGACCAACGCAAATGCCCTGATCCTGTCTGGGCAAGCCAAGCGGGTGATGGTCATCGGTGCGGAAACATTTTCACGTATCCTTGATATGACCGACCGATCCACCTGTGTGCTTTTTGGCGACGGCGCGGGGGCTTTGATCCTTGAAGCCGCCGAAGGCACCGGGTCGACCGACGATAAGGGCATCCTTTCCGCAGATCTGAACTCTGACGGTCGCATGCGCGAGATGCTTTATGTTGATGGTGGCGTATCCACCAATCAGCAATCCGGGTTCCTGCGCATGCAGGGCAACCAACTGTTCCGTCAAGCCGTTGGCAAATTAGCCGAAACCGCTGATTCTGCGCTGAACAAAGTTGGGCTAAGCGATGATGACGTGGATTGGATTGTCCCGCATCAGGCGAACATCCGCATCATCCAAGGCACCGCCAAAAAGCTGGGCGTGCCAATGGACCGTGTGATTGTGACCGTGCAAGAACACGGCAACACCTCTGCCGCCTCAATTCCTTTGGCCCTTTATGAGGGACGAAAACAAGGGAAAATCAAGGATGGCGATTTGCTGGTGACAGAAGCCATTGGCGGCGGTTTGGCATGGGGCGCAGTTGTGCTTCGCTGGTAATGGCACGGGGTCTGCCCATCAAACCAAGTGAAAACTTCGCCACAAGTCTTTGATTTTGGTCATCCTTATTGACAGCCCAAAGCAAAATACCCATTCTCAACCTCAACAACACAACAGGGGGATGATCAATGAGTGAAAAGACTTTGACGCGTATGGATCTAAGCGAGGCTGTGTTTCGCGAAGTGGGCCTGTCACGAAACGAAAGCGCACGGCTGGTTGAAAGTGTTCTTGGCCATATGTCCGATGCCTTGGTCGATGGCGAAAGCGTCAAGATCTCGTCTTTTGGAACCTTTTCTGTGCGCGATAAAGCCGCACGTGTGGGCCGCAATCCAAAAACCGGCGAAGAGGTGCCAATCCTGCCACGCCGAGTCCTGACATTCCGCCCATCGCATCTGATGAAAGATCGCGTCACTGACGGAAATAAAAGCTAATATATCAAATCCTTATCTAGGATTTGTATCGTAATTGTCGCCACAGTAAATCCGGGTAACCACCATGGACAAAAAGTCGCCTGACGCCTTCCGCACCATCAGCGAGGTGGCCGAGTGGCTTGGCGTGCCAACGCACGTCCTGCGCTTTTGGGAAAGTCGTTTCACCCAAGTGAAACCTGTAAAACGTGCCGGGGGGCGGCGTTACTATCGCCCTGCCGACATGGAACTTTTGGGCGGGATCCGCAAGCTGTTGCACGAAGATGGTGTGACCATTCGCGGGGTTCAAAAGCTGTTGCGGGAACAAGGCGTCAAACACGTCTCGACGATGTCTCCGGCCATCGAATCGGATGAGCTGCGTGACGATGGATCATCAAATGTCGTTTCTTTGGACACGGCGCGCGATGACACGGTTGAAAAGTCGGTTGATATCGAAGCGCCGATCGCACCCGCTGTTCCTGAGACCCCCATTGCAGAGCCCCCCCTTGCGGATGCACCTGAACAGGAGGCGCCCGCCGGGATGGTGGACCCGCGCCCCGAGATCCCGGTTGCCCCCACCACCCAACAGCATGTTGGGCCAACAGACGCTGTAGAGGACGCCCCCATGCCCGTAGCGGGGGATGAGCTGCGAGATCTTGGCGCAACAGCATCGCAAGACACGCCCCCTGCGACCGGTGCCACGAATGTGTCAGATCCGCAAAGCACGCCACCGTCGGCAGATCTGGCCGCAGACTTGGCCACCGAATTTCCGGCTGAATTGCACGCTGATCCAACCGCGGAAAAACCCGCAGATTCGCCCCCAAATACAACTGAAATGGCTTCTGAACCCAACGCCATTGATCCCACCGTCGACCCACTCGAGCCCATCCCTCATGACGGGCCAACCATCGCCGAAACGCTTGCGGCAAATGCGACGATCAAAGACGCCCTTGAGGCGGACACCATCAACACAACAATACCCGAAGATCTACCGCCGATGACACCGGATGATGTTGTCGTGACCGCCGACCCCACACCGCCAACTGGCGATACACCCATGGATTTGTTCAGTTTTGCAGACACCGCGCCCGTTGAGGATGCGCCCAGCCTGCCCACATCCATCGAGAACACTGTACCAGCGCACGCCCCTGAAGAGGTTGCGCCATCCGTGGCAACGCCCAACGAAGCTGATGGGGCTTCTGAACCTGCCCAATCGGTCGAAGAAACCAGTGCCCCGGCATCCCCCCCGACTCCGGCAGACAGCACACCACCAGCGGCAACCCTCGCCCCCGAATCCCCAGTCATCACACCGCCACAGGTGAACTTGCCGCCGTCACTCGACAGCGAACCAGAAAATGCAACCTTGGTGGATGCGCCGATCGCCGAGGCACCTTTGGCAAACTTTGCTGATGCGACCGTGCAGATGCCCCTCGATGACACAGCCCCCGAACCCATTGAAACAACAGATGCTTCTCTGCCTGATGATCGCGCGCCTGAAGCGCCGATTGAAGAAGCCACGCCAACGCCTGATGCGCCCCTAAAGGCGCCACAAGCGGGGGTTATGGATGAATCGTCAGCGATACCAGCGGCACAATCCGCACCACCTGCTGACATGGGTCAAGCAGAGCAACCCCCTGTTATGCCTGCGGAATTGCCACCCGCCGCCGCAGCCGCCCCCACGCCTCTGCCCGATATTTCACATATCCCCGCGGACCCGGACCTTGATCAGCTCGCGGCCACAGCGCACAGCCCATCCTGCGCCGTTCGGGATGCACGCAAAAATGGCACCAACGCACATTTGCCCGTTCTTCAAGCCCTTGCCGATCGTCTGGATGCACTTTCCGTACAGATGACCCGCGCGGGCACGTCCTAAGGAAAAGAAGTGCAAATTGGGGGACAATTCCTGCTGTTTCCGCCTTGCCCTGCGCGTGAAAATCTCTATGTAAGGGCCTCAGTCGGGCTATGGCGCAGTCTGGTAGCGCGTCCGTCTGGGGGACGGAAGGTCGCAGGTTCGAGTCCTGCTAGCCCGACCAACATCACCGCATCTGCGGCGATCCGAATCAAGGCCCCCCAACTTGGTTTGACATGCCCTTTCCGGGCAAACCGAATGACACAGAAAACAGCCCGCCCCTCTTTGGGGTGGGCGTTTTTGTACATGGGACGGGGCGGCCATGGCGCCCGACAGCGAGGATCAAGATGACATCAGATGTGCAAACGAGTGTACAGGCGGGTGTATTGGCCGACAGTCAAATCCGCGACATGATCACAACAGGCGTCATTTCTGCGACTTCCCCGATTCTGAACGACCAAATCCAGCCCGCCAGCCTGGATTTACGGTTGGGCGAACGGGCGTATCGGGTCCGCGCTTCGTTCCTTCCTGGACATGGCCGCACGGTCACTGAGCGCCTTGCCGATCTGACCATGCATGAATTTCCGCTGACAGGTGGCGCGGTGCTGGAAAAAGGGTGCGTTTATGTTGTGCCATTGATGGAGCATCTCGCGCTCCCCTCAGGTACATCAGGGGCCGCAAGCGCCAAGTCGTCAATCGGACGACTTGATTTGATGACCCGCGTGATCACCGACCAAGGGGTTGAGTTTGACCGCGTGCCAGATGGATACAACGGACCGCTTTATGCCGAAATTTGCCCGCAAAGCTTTTCGGTTGTCGCCCAGCCCGGTCAAATGCTGACACAGATGATCTATCGCCAAGGCCGGACCTTTTTGACCGATGATGAACTGCGCGATGTGCATGCCGAGACGCCGATTGTATCTGGCGACCCTGTGATCTCAGACGGTCTTGGATTTTCGGTCGATCTAAAACCCGCAACCGGAGATCTGGTTGGATATCGCGCCAAACGCCATTCCGGCGTTGTTGATCTGTCAAAACTGGCCCATTACGACCCCACCGATTATTGGGAAGAGGTGCGCACCACCGAAGGGCGCATCATTCTTGATCCCGGCGCATTTTACATCCTTGTCAGCCGCGAAGCGATCGCCATCCCCCCAAATTGCGCCGCTGAAATGGCCCCCTATCTTGCGATGGTTGGCGAGTTTCGCGTGCATTACGCAGGATTTTTTGATCCTGGGTTTGGCTATGATGCGGCAGGGGGATCGGGTTCTCGTGGTGTGCTAGAGGTCCGCTGCCACGAGGCGCCATTTGTCTTAGAGCATGGGCAGATTGTTGGGCGATTGGTCTATGAACGCATGTCGCAAACGCCACAGGCCCTTTACGGGTCCGACATTGCGTCAAATTATCAGGGACAAGGTCTGAAACTGTCGAAACACTTTAAGTCATAAGTGTTTCACGCCGCATAAGGCGAACCGGCTTTTAGAAAAGTTTCCGCGTTATGCGTGCGCCTTGCCGTGCTTTTTTGGCAAGCTGTTTGGCTTGGTTCGCACGCGCACGCTCTTCCTCGGTCATATCTTGCGTGGCGGGATGGTCATCATTCCGGCCGCGTTTGGCCGCCAGATCAATGCCTGCATCCACACCACGGTTGATCAGTTTTCCGATCACCCGCCGCAGAACCATATTGATGATACTGTTCATATTCATATTTGGTCTTTCCAATCTGTCTTTGCCCAGACTAGCAGAGAAATGGGACAAATTCATGTCCCTTCCTGCCGCATCAATCCTCAAACAACTCTGACTGACCTGTTGTGGCCTCGTCTTCGTCTTCGGTATCTGGCCCCGGCATCATACCCGGTGGTGGGCGACTTTCCAAAAGGCCAGCGGCACGCAATTCTTTCAGACCCGGCAGGTCGCGCGCGCTTTCCAAACCGAAGTGATCCAGAAAATGGGGCGTGACCACAAAGGTCACAGGTCGGCCCGGTGTCATTCGGCGGCGACCAAAGCGGATCCATTCCATTTCAATCAGTTGATCCACCGTGCCGCGCGACACCGACACACCGCGAATTTCTTCAATTTCCGCGCGGGTCACAGGTTGATGATAGGCAATGATCGCCAAAGTCTCGATCGCGGCACGGCTTAGCTTTCGCGTCTCAACGGTCTCTTTCTGCATCAAGTGACCCAAATCAGGGGCGGTTCGGATGGCCCAAGCATCGCCCACACGCACAACACGCACACCGCGCCCTTCGTATCGCTTCACAAGATACGCCAGCGCCTCAGCGGCATCCGCGCCGTGGGGCATGCGCGCGTCTAATTCAGTCACGCTTACAGGTTCTTCCGAGGCAAATAAAATCGCCTCAACCATACGTTCCTGTTCGCCCATTGGCGGGGCATCAAACAGGCTTTCTTCTTTGTCATCAGTCACTTGATCATTCATTGCGATTTCCTGCGGATCTCAATCGGGGCAAAGGTGTCTTCTTGGCGAAGATCAATCATTCCTCGTTTGGCAAGTTCAAGCGTGGCTGCAAAATTGGCCGCGGTGGCAGAGCGCCTGCGTTTTCCATCCAGCACCCAGCCTTCGGGCAGATAGCTTGATAGATCAGTCCAATCGCCCGCATACCCCACCAAATCGCGCATCCGGTCCAGCGCTTGTTCCATGGTCATCAGACTGTCACGGTCCATCACAAAGGGGCGAAATTCATCTTTGGTGCGAATGCGGGCGTAGCCTTGCATCAGATCAAGCAGGGTTGCGGTATAGGTCACCTTTCGCACCCGCATCACATCCTCTGGAATGCCGCGCGCAAAGAAATCCCGCCCCAATTGATCGCGCGCCATCAGCTTGGCGGCGGCATCGCGCATGCCTTGTAAGCGCTCCAATTGGAACGCCAAATGCGCGGCCAGATCTTCGCCCGACGGCCCCTCTTCTGTTGGGTCCGGGGGCAGCAAAAGGCGCGACTTCAAGAACGCCAACCACGCCGCCATCACCAAATAATCAGCCGCCAATTCAATGCGAAGATGCCGGGCTTTCTCAACAAAACCAAGGTATTGCTCGGACAATTCCAGAATTGAGATTTGCCGCAGATCCACCTTTTGGGTGCGAGACAAGGTCAGCAAAAGGTCAAGCGGCCCCTCAAAGCCCTCAACATCGACAATCAGCGCCTCAGCCGCCAAGCGTTCTGAGACCGACATCACATCTTCTGCAAATGCGTCCTGTTCTGCCATGCGCCCCGTTCTAATTCTCAGGTGTTTGTCCCGTCATCAGGGCTTGAAATTCAGCCTCAAGCGCGGAGATGTCAACAGGAACAGGGGGTTTGCGCCATGTGAGGGCATTTTCAGCCCGAAACTTAGTAATGTCACAAAGCGGACCCGTGGCATCCGCCACCTCGGCCATCTGTTCCAAATCCCCGCTGCAATGCAGGATCATGTCACACCCCGCCGCAAGGGACCGTCGCGCGCGCAAGGAAAGCGGGCCGTCCAGCGCCTGCATCGACAGATCATCTGTCATCAACAGCCCGTTAAACCCAATGTCATCACGGATCAATTTGATCATGCTCGGTGATTGGGTCGCAGGGTGATCGGGGTCAATATCTTCAAAAACGATATGCGCGGACATGCCAAGCGGCAGGCTCGCCACCCCTTCAAATGCCAAGAAATCCGTGTTGTGCAGGGTCTTGGCGCGGGTGCTGACCCGCGGCAGCTCTTTGTGGCTGTCCAATGTGGCGCGCCCATGGCCGGGAAGATGTTTGATCACCGGCAGGACCCCACCATCCAACAGCCCCTGCGCCACCGAAAGCGCACGTTCAACCACATGCACGACATCTTCCCCAAGACAGCGATTGCGCAAAATGGGATGGGTGTCTGCAAAGGCCAAATCCACCACCGGTGCGCAATTGCCATCAATGCCCACCGACATCAGCTCATCCGCAATCAAACGATACCGCAGATACATCGCCCGCGAGGCATCCCGTTTGTTCATCTGGGCTTGCTCTAACGCAGGCAGCCAAATGCGCCAATGCGGCGATGCCATCCGCGCAACACGCCCGCCCTCTTGATCAATAAAAATAGGAACATTTCGACCGACAGATCCGCGAAGGTCCGCCGTCAGCGCGCGCAATTGGTCAGGTGTGTCCACATTGCGCGCAAATAAAATAAAGCCCCATGGTTGGGACCGTTCAAAGAAATCGCGTTCTGCGCGTGAAAGCGTTACCCCCTCACACCCAAAAATATAGGCGCCCTGCTCAGACATGGCACACTCCTCAACTTGTCACAGACCGTGAAAACCCTTAGCGGGTGACCACAGGAATGCAGGCGGCTTTGCCTGCCATCAAAGCTGAACAGAAACGGCGCGCATCGGCAAGGTCTTTAAATCCCATCGCCCGCAAGCGGTAAAACGTCTTGCCGCCTGATTTGGCCTTTTGGATCACGCGGGTTTTGCCCGGAATGTAATCCTCAAAGCGATCCGACAGCTTGCCCCACTCGGTCCGTGCAACATCTTCGCTGTCAAAAGCACCGAGTTGCACCAGTCGTGTTCCGGCGGGAATGGCATCTGCCGTCACTTCCGCTGTGGTGGTTGCAACAGGGGCGGTCAAAGACGCTGGCTGTGGGGCCACGGTTGGCAAGTTAGCCGGACGTGTCACTGGACGCGGAGACTGGCGCACGCCTGGCACCGAAGCCGGGATAATTTTTGGCCCAGCAACCAGTGGGGCAACAGAGGGGCTTGGCGCAGAAATACGCGTAACTTCTGCACCTGTTTCCGACAACGGCTGTATATTTTGGCTAATTTGTTCCGCAATTGCCAAGGCCGCCGCAACAGGATCAACAGGCAACGCCGCAACGTCGATCGCAGCGGTGGGTGTGGCAGAAACGGTGGTTTCCATTGCAACGTCAATGGGTTCCAAGACTGGCGTCTGAGGGGTCTCTTGAACAGCGGCGGCTGAGTTTACCGGCTGATCCTCAGCCTCAAGCGCATCCGGCGCGGGGGCCAAGGCAACCCGGTCAGACGGCCCACTGGCCTCACCAGAGGCTTGCACCGCATTCACAGCCAACCCTTGATGCGCGGCAGCTGACCCACCCGGATCAACAGGTTGAACGCGCATCGGCCCTTCGAGCGCACGCACCACTGGGATGCCCGACACATCACGCACGGCAAGCTGATAACCCCAGACCGCCAAACCCGCGACCAGCGCCAGCGACACGGCGGCCCCAGCATAATTGGCAAGTGCGCCGAAGCCTGATGGGGTACGACCGCCTGTGGGCGCCGCACCACCTTGCATCGGCGCATAGTTGTTCGGTGCGTATTGCCCCGATCCCATCTGAGTTGGGTGGTTCGTCTGATATGGGTCAGCATGGGGACCCTGAGCCGCAACATGCGAAGGCATTTGCGCGGGGGGGGCCGCATACGGATATCCATGCGCTTGTGGTGCCGCATGATGGGTGTGATCCACATACCCTTGGCTTTGCGGATGGGCGGGATACCCAGCCATATGTCCAGAGTGTGCAGTACCGGTCGGTGCTGCGGTTCCCATATACGGGGTCTGCGCAGGGGCACGTGTATTGCCCCAATTGATATCTGCCATTCTTGCCTCACACCCGGCATGGGACACGTTTTGTCGCGTCCTCCCCGGTCTCTGCTCGTTGCCTCGATGAACGCCATTGGCGCCCTATCCAGACCGAGTTGAGCTTGTGATCAGCGCATTTCCTCGGCCGGAGTTACCCCCAAAATACCAAGACCCGAGGAAATAACAACAGCCACTGCGCGCGGCAAAGCGATTTTCGCAGCAGATGATGCGTTATTGCCATCCTGCACAAAACGCAGCTCGGGTTTTTCGTTTCCACGGTTGTACAAAGATTGGAATTCTGATGCGAGTTCATAGAGATAGAAGGCAACGCGGTGCGGTTCATGGGTGCGCGCGGCAATTTCAACCAAGCGCGGCCATTCAGCCAGTTTCTTGGCCACAGCAAGCTCTGCCTCATCCTCAATCAACGGTGTTCCGTCCAAAGACACGCCTTGATCGGCGGCTTTGCGCAACACAGACCGGATCCGCGCATGGGCGTATTGCACATACCAAACCGGGTTCTCGCGGCTGGCTTCTTTCACCTTGTCGAAATCAAAATCAAGCGGCGCATCGTTTTTACGGGTCAGCATCACAAAGCGGGTCACATCGGCCCCAACCTGATCCACCACATCGCGCAGGGTCACAAAGGTCCCTGCCCGTTTTGACATCTTGAACGGTTCGCCGTTTTTATAAAGCTTCACCAGCTGCGTCAGCTTAATGTCCAGCGGCACTTTGCCGTCAGACAGGGCAGACACCGCCGCCTTCATCCGTTTGACATAGCCACCGTGATCCGCACCGAAGATATCGATCAACTGATCAAAGCCACGTTCAACCTTGTCATAATGATAGGCAATGTCCGGCGCAAAATAGGTCCAACCGCCATCGGATTTCTTGACCGGGCGATCCACGTCATCGCCGTGTTCGGTGGATTTAAACAAAGTCTGTTCGCGTGGTTCCCAATCTTCGGGCTTTTTGCCTTTGGGCGGCTCAAGCACACCTTCATAAATCAAACCCTTGCTTTCAAGGCTTTCCAGCGCACCTTCGATCCGACCGGTGCCATAAAGCGACTTTTCGCTGTAGAACACGTCCATTTTGATGCCCAGCTGCGCCAGATCTTCACGGATCAGATCCATCATCTCAGCGGTGGCATATTCCCGGATTTCAACCAGCCATTCGGATTCAGGCTTATCCATATAGGCATCGCCAACTTTGTCTTTCAGCGCCTGCCCTAAGGGCACCAAATAATCCCCTGGATAGGTCCCATCCTCAAACGCAACCTCTTGGCCATGGGCCTCAAGATACCGCAAATACACCGAGCGCGCCAAAACATCGACCTGCGCACCGCCATCGTTGATGTAATACTCGCGCGTGACATCATAACCGGCATATTCCAAAAGGCTCGCCAAAGCATCGCCAAAAACGGCACCGCGCGTGTGGCCCACATGCAAAGGCCCGGTTGGGTTGGCGGACACATACTCGACATTGACCTTTTGCCCGTCCCCCATTGGCGAGCGGCCAAAATTTGCGTTGTTCAGAACGTCCTGAACCAAACCGGACCAAAGTCCGTTTGACAGGCGCAGGTTCAAAAAGCCCGGCCCGGCCACTTCGGCCACGTCAATGCGCGCATCTTCGGCCAACTTACCCGCCAACACTTCGGCAATGTCACGCGGCTTCATCTTGGCAGGCTTTGCCAAAACCATCGCCGCATTGGTCGCCATATCCCCATGGGCCGCATCTCGCGGGGGTTCAACGGCCACATTGTCAAAGCTCAGGCCAGCAGGCAAAGTGCCCTCAGCGACCATCGCATCTAGGCTGTTGATCACAAGCACGCGGATTTCGGCAAACAGGTTCATATCTCGGGTCCTTTATACGTCCTGCGCACTCCTATCAGCACAGCCCCAAAGGTCAAGAGAGCGACCAAGACCGCGCGCACGCTTGCCCCCTTTTTATTGCTTAAAATATCCTGGGGTGAGCGAATAGCGAGGGGCAAAGCCCCTATCTAGCCCCCCAACCCCAACCGCGCATGTTCCTGAAGGGCAAAGCGATCGGTCATTCCCGCAATGTAATCCGCCACATGACGCGCAATCGCCGTCTTATCTGCACCGGCCAATTCCCCTTGCCAACTTGCAGGAAGATCAGATGGATTGGCCAACATATGCGCAAAAAGATCCTCAAGCACCTTGGAGACGTTTTCCCGCATTTCAACAACAGAAGGCGCGCGGTACATGCGTTTGAACAGAAACGCGCGGATCACCTTCAGATCCGCCCAAAGCCCGTTTGAAAACTGAATGACCGGATGGTCCAGCGCGCGAATATCCTCAACGCTTGCCGGGTTATCCCCTAGGATCAACCGCTTAGAGGTGGTCAACACATCCTCAACCATCACGCCAAACACACGGCGCAGCGCCTCATGCTGACGACGGTCCGCATCCAAAGATGGGTATTTTCCATCCACTTCGCGCACCATATCGCCCACAATCGGCAGCGTGGCCAGCTCCTCCAAATCAAACAATCCGGCGCGCAAGCCATCATGCAGGTCGTGGTTGTTATAGGCGATGTCATCCGCCAAAGCGGCCACCTGCGCCTCGGCACTTGCATGTGTGTTCAATTCCAAATCGTGCCGCGCATTATATTCCGCAAGTGTATAGGGCAAATCCCCCGTGACCGGGCCATTATGCTTGGCAATCCCTTCAAGCGTTTCCCAGGTCAGGTTCAACCCGTCCCACTCTGCGTAATGGCGCTCAAGCGAGGTCACGATATGCAGCGCCTGGGCATTGTGATCAAAGCCACCATGCGGGGCCATCAATTCATCCAGACGATCTTCGCCCGTGTGACCAAAAGGCGTGTGACCCAAATCATGCGCCAAGGCGACCGCTTCGGTCAGATGCGAATTCAATCCAAATGTGCCCGCAATGGTGCGCGCAACCTGCGCCACTTCAATCGAGTGCGTCAGCCGCGTGCGAAAATAATCGCCTTCATGCTCCACAAAAACCTGTGTCTTGTGTTTCAGCCGCCGAAACGCCGACGAATGAATGATCCGGTCACGATCCCTTTGATAAGGCTCGCGAAAGGCGCTTTCGCTTTCGCCATAAAGGCGCCCGCGTGTGCGTTCAGGATGGGTTGCATAGGTGGCGAGCATCTCGCGTGCTCCTTTTCTGCCGATCACCGCTGGCCCAAATTGCTGTCCCGGCAATGTGATTGGGCCGTTTTCTCAAGACGTCTTGTCGCGCCCCGTTGCCCCACCTATATTCAATTTGCGCAGAACATGAAATGGAATTCCCACTGATATGGCTATGGAACTTACCCTCCCCCCGAAAGTAACGGACCGTGCTTTTGAACGGCTTGCCGAAATTGGCGCCGCTGATCAAGGCAAGGTGCTGCGTGTGGCGGTCGAAGGCGGCGGTTGTTCCGGGTTTCAATACGACATCACCTTGGGCGATCAGGCCGACGGTGACCTTGTGCTGAATGGGGCCGGTGAAAAAGTGGTGATCGACGAAATGTCCCTGCCCTTTTTGGCCAATGCTGAGATTGATTTCTCAGAAGAGCTAATCGGTGCGCGGTTTGTGATCAACAACCCAAACGCGACCGCCTCTTGTGGGTGCGGAACATCCTTTTCGATTTAATCCCGGTCACCTAGGCCTTTCCCCAAGCATATAAAACAGTTACTTCACCGCCATGACGTGGAACACAATCATCATTGGCGCGGGCGCGGCAGGATTGTTTTGCGCCGCACATGCGGGCAAAAACACCCTGCTGATTGACCACGCCAAACGCGCGGGCGAAAAGATTCGGATTTCCGGAGGGGGCCGTTGCAATTTCACCAATATGCACACGGAACCCGTAAATTTCATCAGCCAAAACAAGCACTTTCACAAGTCTGCCTTGGCACGCTATAGCCAATGGGATTTCATTGACCGCATGGATCGTGCTGGCATTGCCTGGCACGAAAAAACACTTGGTCAGCTTTTTTGCGACGAAAAAGCCACCCAGATCGTTGATATGCTGGTGCGCGATGCGACTGATGCCGGGGCGAAAATCTCTCTGAACTGCAGCGTGACCTCTGTCGAGAAAACTCCAGACGGCTTCGCGGTTAACACCGATCAAGGCACGCACACCACGCGCAATCTGGTGCTTGCAACTGGGGGAAAATCGATCCCAAAAATGGGGGCCACTGGGTTTGCCTATGATATTGCGCGGAAATTTGGCCATGACGTGACCGACATCACCCCCGCACTTGTGCCGTTCACCTTCACCGATGGGCGCTTTGCCCCCCTGTCCGGGCTTGCGCTCCCTGTCCGCGTGTTCAACACCCGCGCCAGTTTCGAAGAAGCACTGCTGTTCACCCATCGCGGGCTGTCTGGCCCCGCCATCCTGCAAATCTCATCTTACTGGCGGGATGGTGAAGCGGTGACGATAGACCTGACCGATGGCCGAGATCTGTTTGCCGCGCTGCGCGATCAACGCCAAACCGAGGGGCGGCGCAATCTGACCACCGAATTGGGGCGTCTTTTGCCCAGCAAGCTCATCGACTTTCTCGCGCCAGAGCTTGGCCTGTCCGGCAATCTTGCGGATCAATCCGATGCCCGCCTGCGCGAGATTTGTGATCAGTTGCAGAACTGGACCGTAACGCCCAGCGGGTCGGAAGGATACCGCACCGCCGAGGTGACCTTGGGCGGAATTTCCACCGATGGCGTCGACAGTAAAACCATGATGTCAAAAACAATTCCCGGCCTTTACTTCATCGGCGAATGCCTTGATGTGACCGGCTGGTTGGGCGGGTTTAATTTCCAATGGGCCTGGTCGTCGGGATATGTGGCAGGCACAGATATCGCGTCAAAACACCAATAATCCACGCAACCTCGGCGCATTCCCGCCCCTGATACCAGCAACACACCCCGCGCCGCGCATGGCACCTTGTGTCCCCGCCCATTTCCCCCCACATTGACCCCAACAACACGGAGCGCGTCATGAAAATCGCCAGCTACAATATCGCCGGGATCAAAGCCCGCATGCCCGCCTTGACCGCGTGGCTGGAAGAAACCCAGCCTGACGTGGTGATCTTGCAAGAAGTGAAATCCGTGGATGAGAACTTCCCCCGCGAACATTTTGAAAACATGGGATATAACATCGCCGCCCATGGGCAAAAAAGCTTTAACGGCGTGGCGATCCTGTCAAAATTTCCGCTTGAGGATGTGATGTGTGGTCTGCCCGGCGACGACACCGATGAACAGGCGCGCTACATTGAGGCCACCGTGATCAACGAACAGGCCATTCGTATTTGCGGGTTATATTTGCCCAACGGCAACCCCGTTGATTTTGACGCAAACGGCGCGCCGATCCACGAGGGGAAATACGGCTATAAACTCGGCTGGATGGCCCGGCTTTATGCGCGCGCGCAGGAATTAATGGCCAAAGAAGAACCGTTCCTCATGGCAGGCGATTATAACATCATCCCCCAACCAGAAGACGCGGCCCGGCCCGAAGCTTGGACCAAAGATGCATTGTTTCTGCCCGACAGCCGAAACGCCTTTCGCAAACTGGTCAACCTTGGCCTGACCGAAGCCTTCCGCGCGCGCAATCCAGCACCCGAGCAATACACGTTTTGGGATTTCCAGCGCGGTGCGTGGCAACGCAATGATGGCATCCGCATTGACCATTTTTTGCTGTCACCAGAATGCGCGGATGTGCTGATCGACTGTCAGATCGACAAAGAGATCCGAGGCCGGGAAAAACCCTCGGATCATGTTCCGATCTGGATTGAAGTGGCTGCATAACCTCACCTCATAAGGCGCTAAAATGACTAGAAAAATCATCATTGATACCGACCCCGGACAAGACGATGCCGTTGCCATTCTGTTGGCCTTGGCCAGCCCGGAAGAATTGGATGTTTTGGGCATTACGGCCGTTGCCGGAAACGTGCCATTGTCGCTGACCCTAAAGAATGCGCGCATCGTGTGCGAACTTGCCGGGATGCCAGAGACCAAGGTGTATTCAGGCTGTGACCGCCCGATGGCGCGCGCCCTTGTGACCGCTGAATATGTGCATGGAAAGACCGGACTGGACGGGCCAGTCCTGCCCGACCCGGTGATGCCTGTACAGGATCAACACGCTGTCGATTTCATTATTGATACCCTTCGCAATGAACCCGCAGGAACGGTCACGCTTTGCCCGCTGGGGCCGCTGACCAACATCGCAACCGCCTTTGATCGCGCCCCGGATGTGGCGGCCCGCGTGCAAGAGATTGTGCTGATGGGTGGTGCCTATTTTGAGGTTGGGAATGTCACCCCCACGGCAGAGTTCAACATTTACGTTGATCCACAAGCCGCTGATATTGTGTTTAGATCTGGCGCGCCAATTACGGTGATGCCGCTGGATGTCACCCACAAGGCGCTGGTCACCAAACCCCGAAACGATGCGTTCCGCGCCTTGCCCGGCCCGGTCGGGCATGCGGTTGCCGAGATGACTGATTTCTTTGAACGGTTTGATCGCGAGAAATATGGATCAGAAGGTGCGCCGCTGCATGACCCCACGGTGATCGCCTATTTGCTGCGCCCAGAGCTTTTCAAAGGTCGCCACGTGAATGTTGAGATCGAAACCACCTCGGAACTGACCATGGGCATGACCGTGGCCGATTGGTGGGGCGTCACGGATCGCCCGCCCAACGCCACCTTTATGCGCGACCTTGATGCTGACAGTTTTTTCACCCTGTTGACCGATCGGATTGCAAGATTATGAGCGCCCTGCGACTGGCCACATCCGATGATCTTGACCGGTTGATGACCCTGGTTGGCAGCCTGCATACATCGCAAGGCATTGTCCAAGACGACGACACAAGACGGGGGGCGCTTGCCCCGCTTCTTGAGGGCTCGCCCCATGGTGCCATCTGGATGATTGGGCCGCGCTCGGCCCCGGTTGGCTATATCGCCATCAGCTTTGGTTGGTCGATCGAATTTGGCGGATTAGAAGCCGCGGTGGATGAGTTTTTTGTCCGCGAACGTGTGCGGGGGCGTGGCATGGGATCCGAGGCAATGATGGCCTTGGCCCGCGCGCTCGCCAGCGAAGGGATCAAAGCAATGAACCTTGAGGTCGACACCGACAATATGCGCGCCCGCACGCTTTATGAACGCATCGGATTTCAATCTCGGGATCGTTATCACCAAATGGTTCGATTGCTGTAAGATGGCCCAATGACCGTGACATTTGACAACAGCTACGCCCGCCTGCCCGACCGCTTTTATGCCCGTCAGGCGCCGACCCCCGTGGCCGCCCCTTCAACTTTGATCGTGAATAAGGGCTTGGCGCAAGCGCTGGGGTTTGACCCGAAGGATCTGACCGCTGAGGTCCTGACGGGGAATGTACTTTTGCCCGGAACGGATCCTATTGCCCAGGTCTATGCCGGGCACCAGTTTGGCGGATGGGTGCCACGTTTGGGCGACGGGCGGGCTTGTTTGCTGGGCGAAGTCACTGGCAATTTTGGCCCAAATGACAATCGGCGCGACATCCAGCTAAAAGGCTCGGGCGTGACCCCGTTTTCAAGGCGCGGCGATGGGCGCGCGTGGCTTGGCCCCGTGATGCGCGAATATCTGGTGTCTGAGGCAATGCATGCCCTTGGCATTCCAACAACCCGCGCGCTTGGGGCCGCGCTGACCGGCGAACGGGTGCAGCGCGAACGCGGCTATCCCGGTGCTATTTTAACCCGTGTCGCCGCCAGTCATATCCGTGTTGGCACGTTCCAGTATTTTGCCGGACAAAAGGATGTTGAGGGGCTGCGGTTGCTAACAGATCATGCCATCTCGCGTCACTATCCAGATGCCAAAAGCCCCATGGAATTTCTCGAACATGTTGTCCGCGCACAGGCCAACTTGATTGCCGCATGGATGTCCGTTGGCTTTCTTCACGGCGTGATGAACACCGACAATATGGCAATTTCAGGCGAGACCATCGACTATGGTCCTTGCGCGTTTCTGGATGCCTATCATCCACGCACGGTGTTTTCCTCGATTGATCAAACGGGGCGCTACGCCTTTGCAGCCCAGCCCGATATGGGCATGTGGAACCTTGCGCAATTGGCCACAGCGCTTTTGCCATTGTTCCCCGATGAAGACGCCGCCGTGGAAGAGGCAGGCGAGGTTTTGAACCGGTTTCCGGACCTGTTTCACGCGGCGTGGACCACGCGCTTTCGCGCCAAACTTGGCCTCACGCGATCAGAAGACGGGGATGAGGGGCTTATCTCTGGCCTGCTGTCGCGCATGGCGTCCAGCCAAGCCGATTTCACCCTGACATTTTCCGCCTTACAAACCCGGGATGCGTCACATGAGATCAGTGATGACGGCGCATGGGACAGCTGGGCCCCCGACTGGCAGGCGCGCCTGACCCGAGAAGACGCCCCCGATGCCACATTGGCCCGCGCCAACCCCGCGATCATCCCACGCAATCACCAAATTGAAGCCGCCATTCAGGCTGGGATCGACGGCAACTACGCACCCTTCCATCGCCTAGCCAGTGCCTTCACGCGACCCTTTGCACCACAAAATGCGGATATGGATTTGACATGCGCCCCCTTGCCGGACCAGCGTGTTTTACGGACATTTTGTGGAACCTAACAAAGCGACAGCCCCCGTGGATCTGACCCTTTTGACATATAACATCCGAAAGGCCGTGGGGTTGGATCGGCGGCGTGATCCGCGTCGGATCCTAGAAGTCATCACCCAAGCGGATGCAGATGTCGTGGTGCTGCAAGAAGCCGATCGTCGATTGGGTCCGCGCATCGCAGCCCTACCCCACCAGATGATCGAAGAGGAAAGCGATTACGCCGTTGTGCCTTTGGCGACAAATGACGTGTCCCTTGGCAGTCACGGAAACGCGATCCTTGTCCGGCGCGGGATTAACTTTGCAAACCCTGCGCGCACCCCTCTTCCGGGGTTGGAACCCCGTGGTGCGGTCAGTGTTGAGATTGCCGGAAAACTGCGAATTTTTGGCTGTCACCTTGGTCTCATGCGCCGGTATCGCCATCAACAGATGCACCGGCTGGCATCGAAATTGCGCGGCCCGACCCTGCCCTCTGTGATCCTTGGGGATTTCAACGAATGGTCCCGTCATCGCGGGTTTGAACCACTGGACCGTGACTTTGACATTCACGCGTTTGGGCACAGTTTTCATGCCTCACGCCCAGTTGCGGCGCTGGACCGGGTGGTGATCAGCAAAGGGGTTGAGATTTGCGAGGGGCAGGTCCTGCACACCCCGCTGACACGTGTGGCATCAGATCACCTGCCTGTTTGGGCACGTATCAAGATCGCCGGTTGATCAGCAAAATCCCAATCGCCACCAACCCAAGCGATCCAAGCGTGGCCACGCTTAGCTTTTCGCCCAACCACGCCCAGCCCATCGCCACGCCAAAAATGGGTGACAAGAACGCAAATGAGGCCACCGAAGACGCCTTATAGCGTTTCAAAAGCCAGAACCAAAAAAGAAACGCCCCAGAGGCAATCAACACGATCTGAAAGGCCATCCCAACAAAATGCACAGGTTGCAGATCGCGTATAAATGGCCCGAAAAACAGGGCCGCAATCAGCAAAAGCGGGGCTGAAACAAGCACCTGCCAGAACATCTGCATTTCCGCTGTAAGATCCCGAAGGGGCGTCAGACGCGCCGTCAAGCTGACCGCCATCCACGTCAACGCCGCCCCCAGCGCGGCCAGATCCCCCCAAATCGAGGCCTGCCCCCCAGCGGACGACCGATCAAGGATGGCCCAGACCACGCCCGCAAACGCCATAAGCAAGCCAAGCGATTTCAGGCCGGTCAATTGCTCACCCGGAAGGGTGAAATGCGCGACCACCGCCATCCAGACTGGCATGGAATAGAAAATGATCGACACGCGGGTTACGGTGGTCAGATCAAGCGCCACAAACAGACAGATAAACTCAACCGCGAAAATTACCCCTGCCAACAGGCCAGACGCACGCGTTCCTTTGCGAAAATCAAATGAAACCCCGCGCAGGATCATCCACAGCCCCAGCACAAAAATCGCCCCAACGCTGCGCAGTCCAGCCGCGAAAACCGGTTGAAACCCGTCATTCGTCAGCTTGATCACCACCTGGTTCACCGCCAACAACAGAAAAAACCCGACCAAAGCGGCCGCGCCAAATCCATCCATATGTTTTTTACTGTCCATCCCGCGACAGGACCCCGTGTGCTTGGGGCCGTCAAGCAGTTTGTGTTGCGTTCGCAAAATGTTAAGACGGCACACCCTAGCGTATTGGAGCAGGCAATGAGTTTCCTACAGATCACGTCCCTTTTGATTGTCCTGGCCGGTGCGTTTGGCGCGGTGAATTACCTTTTCTTGAAACTGCCCTCGCCCATTGGGATTCTTTTGGTGTCTTTGATGGCGTCCGTCGCTGTGATGATTCTGGACATGTTGCTGCCCAGCCTTGGCATGGCGGATCAGGTGCGCACCACCGTGACCAGCATCGACTTTTCCGACGCCTTGCTGGAAGGGATGCTGGGACTGTTGCTGTTTGCAGGCGCCCTTCACGTGAAAATTTCAGACCTGCGCGCCCAGTGGCGGGTGGTGTTTTTGATGGCCACAATGGGGGTCGCATTATCGACCGTTATCGTGGGGGTTGGGTTCAGCTGGCTGACCGGAATGCCGCTTTTGGTGGCGCTGGTGTTTGGGGCGCTGATATCCCCCACGGATCCTGTGGCGGTGCTGGGGGTTTTGCGCAAAGCGAACCTGCCGAAATCTTTAGAGACCAAAATCGCTGGGGAAAGCCTGTTTAATGATGGTGTCGGTTATGTCGTTTTTCTGGTGCTGGTCGGCATCGCCTTTCCGCATGGGGGCAGCCATGGCGGTGGTGGGGTGGACGGCGCGGCCAAACTTTTTGTGCAAGAGGCTTTGGGGGGTGCGCTTTTGGGGGTCACCCTTGGCTGGCTCACCTTCCGGGTCATGCGCCTGATTGATGACTACTCGCTTGAAGCCTTGATCACACTGGGCCTTGCCTTTGGGGGCTATGAACTGGCGGTGGCGCTGCATGTTTCAGCCCCGATCATGGCAGTTTGCGCCGGATTGCTGATCGGGGATGTGGGGGCCAAACACGGAATGACCGAGGAAACCCGCCATTATGTCGATGCGTTTTGGAAGCTGATCGACGAGATATTAAACGCGGTTCTATTCCTAATGATCGGGGTCGAGGTGTTCGCCGTGGCCTTTACGGGCGATGCGGTACTGGCCGGGTTTGCCGCCATTGCCCTTGCCCTTTTTGCACGCTTTGCCGCCGTGGCCGTGCCGGTCATGATCCTGAAACCCTTTAGGCGCTTTTCAACAGGCGTGATCCCGATCATGACCTGGGGCGGGCTTAAGGGCGGGATTTCCGTGGCCCTTGCCCTATCCTTGCCCGAAGGCGATTGGAAACCATTGATCCTGACCGCAACCTATATCGTTGTGGTCTTCTCAATCATCATCCAAGGGCTGACCGTGGCCCCCTTGGCGGGCCGATTGGGCCGCGAACCGGAGCTGATGTAATGCAGTATTTTGTCTATGACGTTTTCACCGACACCCCGTTTGGCGGCAACCAACTGGCCGTCATTCCGGATGCATCCGGCCTGTCTGACGCGGAAATGCTGACCATCGCCCGCGAGTTCAACTTTTCAGAAACAAGCTTTGTGCTGCCACCCAAAGATCCTAACCACACCGCCCGCGTGCGGTATTTCACCCCTACGCGCGAGCTGCCCTTTGCAGGGCATCCCACCATCGGCACGGCGATCATGCTGTCCGATCTTGGCGGTGGTGAGGACATGGTTTTGGAACTGGGCATCGGGCCGCTGGTTGCAAAAGCCAAAGACGGTGCGGCTTCTTTTGTGACGGAGCATCCGTTGGACATAAAAGGCGAGCCCGACATTACCCTCGTGGCCCGCGCCATGGGGTGTGCGCCAGACGACATTCGATCGCAACCGGTGTTGGCGTCACTGGGCGGGGATTTTGTGTTTGCACAGGTGAAAGACCGCGAAACCCTGTCCAAACTTTCGCCAAATCTGGATGCGATGCGCGAAGGCACAGCGCTTTTCCCCGGCAATCACGATTTTGCAGTCTATCCTTGGGTGGACGCTGGCGATGTTCTTCACGCCCGCATGTTTGCGCCCCTGGACGGCATTCCCGAAGATCCAGCCACAGGGTCCGCCGCCGCCCCGCTTGCTGCCCTTTTGTGCAAATGGCGCGGCGCACAGATCGGCATTACCGTTCATCAGGGCGACGACATGGGCCGCCCGTCACGGATTAAGCTGATGGCCGAACCCGGACGCGTCACCGTTGCCGGAAACGCGGTAAAAGTGATGGAAGGCCGCCTGACGGTCTGATCAAGCTGGGGCACGGCCGCGTAACAGCGGATCATACGCCTAATGTTTAAACTCTCAATTATCCGTTTTCCCCAAAGCATTTTCGCGCGATAAGAGAGGAAACGGAATCAGGGGCAACTGATGAATAAGAACATTCTGGAACGCTGCGAAGAACGCGGATTGCGCATGACCGAACAGCGCCGGGTCATTGCCCGCGTTTTGCAATCGGCCCATCACGATCACCCAGATGTAGAAGAGCTTTATGCGCGCGCTTCAGAAATTGACGCGGGTATTTCATTGGCCACGGTTTACCGCACCGTGAAGCTGTTTGAAGAATCCGGGATCTTGGTGAAAAATGAATTTGGCGATGGGCGCGCGCGATATGAAAGTGCCGACCGGGACCATCATGATCACCTGATTGACCTGACCACCGGAAAAGTCATCGAATTTGTTGATCCTGAGATTGAAGAGCTTCAGGAAAAGATCGCGCAAAAGCTTGGCTATACGTTGAAAGATCACCGGTTGGAATTATACGGCGTGCCGATCAAAAAAGACTGACCAAGAAGGGGCTCTGCCCCTTACCCCGAGATATTTAAGGCAAGAAAAAGAGCGCGCCCGCTGAAATCTTGCCCTTGGCATTCATCATATTTTGGAATGTCATTCATCACGCAATTCCCGCTTGTTTTGGATCCAATTTTACGATTGGGTCATCCAGTGAATTTCAGGATTGCTTAACATGCAAAATATCAAAGGTATCATTCTCGTGACGCTTTCCATGGCCGCCTTTGCCTTGGAAGATGCGTTCATTAAAACCAGCTCGGCTGGCTTGCCTGTGTCCGAAGTGCTGGTGTTTCTTGGGGCTGGCGGGGCCTTGGCTTTTGCTGTGGCGACCTTTGTGAACCGCGGAACATTGGCGCCTTTGGTGCACCGCGACATGCGGTCCCCTAAAATGTTGTGGCGCAACGCGGCCGAGGGTGTCTCTGCGATGTTTTTCATCACCGCCCTTTCCTTGGTGCCCATCTCAACAGTTGCCGCCGTGTTTCAGGCCACCCCTTTGGCGATCACCGCCGGGGCCGCTTTGTTTCTGGGGGAAACCGTTGGCTGGCGCCGTTGGAGCGCGATTGGCGTGGGTTTTATAGGTGTGTTGATCATCATTCGCCCGGGGGCTGCAGATTTTGACATGGCCGCCCTTTTCCCCATTGCCGCCGTCTTTGGCATTGCCCTGCGCGACTTGATCACCCGTCAAATTGACCCATCAATCCCGTCGATTTCCGTCAGTTTTTACGGGTTCGCCTCATTGATCCCAGCGGGGCTGTTGATGATTCCGATCACCGCCCCATTTGTGATGCCGCAGGGTGTCCAATGGGCCTATTTGTTTGGTGCAGTGGTGTTTGGCGTCGCGGGCTATTACGCCATTGTGCTTGCCATGCGCATTGCGGAAACGTCGATCATCATGCCCTTTCGATATGCGCGGCTGATTTTTTCAATGATTGTCGGCATGATCATCTTTAACGAACGTCCAGATATGCTTACCTATTTGGGGGCCGCAATTGTGATTTGCACCGGGATATACATGTTTGTGCGTGAAGGTCGCGCTAACAGACGGGCTGCCCGGTTGCCCGACGCCGCCTGACGCGCTAAAGAGCCTCAACTGAAGTTTTCTTCTTATTGGGAGCGCTAACATGAGCACCATCGTCGATATTTTCGCCCGCGAAATCCTGGACAGCCGAGGCAATCCAACCGTTGAGGTTGATGTGATCCTTGAGGACGGCTCGATGGGCCGTGCTGCCGTGCCCTCCGGTGCCTCAACAGGCGCACATGAAGCGGTGGAAAAGCGCGATGGCGACAAGTCGCGCTACATGGGCAAAGGCGTTTTGGCCGCCGTGGAAGCCGTGAATGGCGAGATCGCCGAAATGCTGATCGGCTTTGACGCGACCGAGCAAGAAGCCATTGATGCCGCGATGATCGAACTCGATGGCACCGAGAACAAAGGTCGCCTTGGCGCCAACGCCATTTTGGGTGTGTCCTTGGCTGTGGCCAAAGCGGCGGCGGATGCCTCGGCCTTGCCGCTGTATCGCTATGTTGGCGGTGCCTCTGCCCGCACGCTGCCTGTGCCCATGATGAACATCATCAATGGCGGCGAGCATGCGGACAACCCGATCGACATCCAAGAGTTTATGATCATGCCCGTGGCCGCCGAAAACATTCGCGAGGCTGTGCGCATGGGGGCCGAAGTCTTTCACACGTTGAAAAAAGAGCTGACCGCCGCGGGCCTGTCCACAGGCATTGGTGATGAGGGTGGCTTTGCCCCCAACATCGCTTCAACCCGTGACGCGCTTGATTTCATCATGAGCTCAATCACCAAAGCGGGCTACACGCCGGGCGAAGACATCTATCTTGCGCTCGATTGTGCGGCGACCGAGTATTACAAAGACGGCAAATATGTGCTGTCTGGCGAAGGCAAATCACTGACGTCTGACGAGAACGCACAGTATCTGGCGGCCCTTTGTGACGACTACCCAATCATCTCAATCGAAGACGGTATGGACGAAGACGACTGGGACGGTTGGGTCGCCCTGACCAAAGCCATCGGGGATAAAATCCAATTGGTCGGCGACGATCTTTTTGTGACCAACCCGGCCCGCTTGGCCGAAGGCATTGCCAAAGGCGCCGCCAATTCGATGTTGGTGAAAGTGAACCAAATCGGCACGCTGTCAGAAACTCTGAAAGCCGTCGACATGGCCCACCGCGCGCGGATGACCAATGTAATGTCGCACCGCTCGGGCGAAACCGAAGATGCAACAATTGCGGATCTTGCTGTGGCCACCAATTGCGGCCAGATCAAAACCGGATCACTTGCGCGTTCTGACCGGTTGGCGAAATACAACCAGTTGATCCGGATCGAAGAAATGCTGGGCGCCACCGCAGAATATGCAGGCCGTTCGATCTTGAAATAAGCAAATCTGACCTTGAGACAGATTGAAAGGCCGGGGAATTCTCCGGCCTTTTTCTTTTGGTCAGGGCCTTGTTCCGCCCAACCGACACCCAGTCGATTTGTGCAATTTTCGCGCGGCTCACGCGCCAGAACCGTGCCGCCATTATCGATAATGACGGCGGTGGGCCACGGTTGGAGCTCGGCACCAGCCCCTTAGATTGCGGCTGTTACTCGCCCAACAAAACCGCACTGACCGGGGCAACTGAAACGGATTTTGCACGGTTGCCAAGGCTCCATTCAATCAGTGCCTGCACCGTCTCTGGGCGGGCGCGTCCGAACAAGATCACGCGTTCTGTTTGACGCGCTTTGAAGGCGGCATTGTCAAGAAACCGGCGGATCGTGCGCCCGTCTTGTCCTGCGCCGTCAAGGTCGCGAAACACGGTTCCGGCTGGCACGCCCGCTTTGATGGCAAGGCGGTTGCCTGTGCTGAGCCCTTTGGGAAAGCTGACCACACCATGACCGCTGGCCACAAGGATTTGCGCGACTTGCTTGGCGAGGTCAGCGTCTTCCTGAAAGCCGCTGATATCATTCATCAAAACAGCAACGCCTTGATCCACAATCGGCGCTTGCACCTGAAAGTTCACTTCGGCGTCCGCTGGGGTTGATGCCGGCGGAAGGGCCACTTCCACCACAACTTCTGCCCCCTGCGCGCGGTAAAAGGCGACCGCTTCTGCAGCATCCGCCGCAGTGGCATCCACAACAAAGGTCACGGGAAATGGCAGGGTCGATAAATCACCAAGGGTCGCGCGCGCACCGCCTTCGTCTTTCAGCATAAGGGCCATGACCGGCAGGTCCGCCACACGGTCATAGTCGGTGGCATTGCGCACAATCGCAAGCGGTGATTGCTCTGTTTTAGTTGCAGTGGTTTCAGCCTCAACCTCAGCTTGTGGGGCCTCGTCAGAAATAGAGGGCAGTCGGTTTGTTTCCACATTTGGCGCAAGATCACCAATAGGTGCAACTGGCGCGCTTTTCACCCCGGCCCCCTCAGAAGGCGTGCCAGCCTTGGGTGCCACATCAGGCTCTGCGATATCCTGCCCATCAGCTGCATCAATGGCGGGCGGTGTGTTCTCAGCCGAAGGCATGGGGGCAACGTCTGGCAGCGTGATGTCTTTCGGCGCATCTGTTTCAGGGGCCGGGCTGGCATCAGGTGCCTTTTCATCCATCGCGGGCGGTGGCGGGGCATCAGACGAAAGGTCCGCCTCTGCACCTTCGCTCAGAGGTGTTGCGGCAGGCATGTCTTCGGTCGGGACCGCGGGCTGATCTGGTGCCGCATCGGGAACAACCACATTAGGGGTCTCCACAATCGGCGCATCAGCGGGTTCAACCATTCCTTGGTCTGATGTAGGATCTGACGCGCTGTCCACAACAATCGACGAAGGGGCGTCATCCGACGGGCTGTCCAGCGTTTCAGCTTCAGCCGAGGGGGGCACATTTTCTTGCGGGTCTGTTTCACCAAGTGGAGCAGGGTCCGCTTGCGCATCATCGGTACGCGCATCATCGGTCGGCGCAGCCATTTGCGGCGTGTCCTCTTGGGGATCAGCACTGTCATCAGAAGGGGTATCAACCTCTCCTACATCAAGAGAACCCTCATCCCCCGCGCCGTTGGGCAATGTTGAAACCTCAATGTCGTCGGCCGCCCCGGTCACACCCCCACTGGGGGGCATTGTCATCACTGACAGGCCCGACAGACCAGCGGCGGACACCACGACACCCATCGCAATACCCGAAAGAAAACCGCGCGCCATGCTTGCTCTCCTCGAAAATCTCTGCACTGCCCTTGACCCGCAGCGCTTGGTTTGAACATGTATACCCCGACGAGAGACGCGCGTAACCCCCCGTTGCGCCACGAAATGCTGAAAGGCCGCCCAATGATCCTGCTGATCGACAACTATGACAGCTTTACCTACAACCTCGTGCATTATTTGGGCGAATTGGGCACCGAAGTGGTGGTCAAACGCAATGATGTGATCACGGTGGAAGAGGCTTTGGCGCTGAATCCCCAAGCCATTTTACTTTCACCCGGGCCATGTGACCCGGATCAGGCGGGAATTTGCCTTGAATTGACCCATGCTGCGGCGAAAAATGGCGTACCTTTGTTGGGGGTTTGCCTTGGGCATCAAACCATCGGACAGGCGTTTGGTGGCAAAGTCGTGCGCGCGGGCGAAATTGTGCATGGCAAAATGGGCACGATGCACCACGCCGATAAAGGCATGTTTGCGGGGCTGCCCACACCGCTTGAGGCCACACGGTATCATTCCCTGATCGTGGATCGCGACAGCCTGCCTGACTGTCTTGAGATCACCGCCTGGCTGGAAGACGGCATAATCATGGGGCTGCGCCACAAAACGCTGCCCATCGAAGGCGTGCAATTCCACCCCGAAAGCATTCGGTCGGAATATGGTCATGCCATGCTTGCGAATTTCCTGAAATCGGCTGGTCTCAATGTGAAACCGCTGAAAGATGAGGTTCCCGCATGAGCGACCGTATCAAACCGCTGATCGATGCTGCCGCGGATCGCCCACTTAGTCGTGCCGAGGCCGAAAAGGCATTCGACATCCTGTTTGAGGGCGAAGCAACCCCCAGCCAAATTGGGGGGCTGCTTATGGCGCTGCGCACGCGCGGCGAAACGGTCGAAGAATACGCCGCCGCCGCCGCTGTGATGCGCGCCAAATGCCGCCCTGTGAAAGCGCCAGCCGGCGCGATGGACATTGTCGGCACCGGAGGCGACGGAAAAGGCACGCTGAACATCTCAACCGCGACTGCATTTGTCGTTGCAGGCGCGGGTGTGCCGGTTGCAAAGCATGGCAATCGCAACCTCTCGTCCAAGTCAGGGGCATCCGATGCGCTTGGGCAAATGGGCGTGAATGTCATGGTCGGCGCCGATGTGGTTGAGGCCGCTTTGCGTGAGGTTGGGATTGCGTTCATGATGGCCCCCATGCACCACCCGGCCATTGCGCATGTCATGCCAACACGGATCGAGCTTGGCACCCGCACGATCTTTAACATCTTGGGTCCCTTAACAAATCCCGCTGGCGTGACCCGTCAACTGACCGGCGCCTTTTCGCGCGACCTGATCCGCCCGATGGCCGAGACATTGCAAATGCTGGGGGCTGAAAAGGCGTGGCTTGTGCATGGATCTGACGGCACGGATGAGCTGTCCATTGCCGGTGTCAGCTGGGTTGCCGCGTTGGAAAATGACGCGGTGCGTGAATTTGAGGTTCACCCTGAGGAGGCCGGCCTGCCCGTGTACCCGTTTGAAGCGATTATGGGTGGGGAACCTGCCGAGAATGCGGCTGCCTTTTCGGCCCTTCTGAGGGGCGAAAAATCCGCCTATCGCGATGCGGTTTTGCTGAACTCTGCTGCCGCTTTGGTTGTCGCCGACAAGGCAAGCAACCTGAAAGATGGGGTGGCCATGGCGATTGAGAGCATCGACAGCGGGCAGGCCCTCGCGAAAATCGAAAAGCTGGCCGAAATTACATCGCGTGAATGATGGAAAAACCAGAAAACTAGTTTTCTAGTTTTCTAGTTTTCTAGTTTTCTAGTTTTCTAGTTTTCT
>CBDUJY010000029.1:0-30448 GCA_965367685.1 uncultured Planktotalea sp.
GGCCACATTGTGGCCAACCAAAGTTTTCATTTCAACATTTACCGACAGGGGCTGGACCATTTGGCCGCCCTTTTTTATTTTCTACTTTTACTTACTGGCCGGTTCAAAGGTCAAACACACCCCATTGATGCAATAGCGAAGCCCACCGGGGCCGGGTCCATCAGGAAACACATGCCCCAAATGGGCATCACATTCCGTACAGACCACTTCGGTACGCGTCATGCCAAAGCTTGTATCGCTTTTCTCTCCAATGGGGGCGTCTTTTGCGGGGGTTGAAAAGGACGGCCAGCCACAATGGCTTTCAAACTTTCCTTCTTTGTCAAACAGCTTAGCCCCACAACAGACACAGCGAAACACGCCGTCTTCTTCTGGAAAACCGGGGTGCGAAAACGCGCGTTCTGTGGCGGCTTTCCGCGTGACCTGAAATGTCAAATCATCGCCTAGTTCTTCGCGCCATTCGTCTTCGGACTTTGTAATTTTGGTCATTTGCGCCTCTCATTTCCTGTTCCCCCGTGAAAATAAATGATTTCATTTTTAAAATCATGTCACAACGGATGTGCATAAACTTGTGTGTTCACCGGGGGCAGAGCATATTTAGGCGCGCGCGGCCCCCGCGCCAAGTCCGGAGACAGCCAATGCCGAGAAAGTGTAACAGTCGTTATCTGGCCAGGTTCGCCGTGACGGATACGGATGTGCAGGCGGCGCAAGCCTTGCGTCACCGCTGTTTTCGCGGCGGCGATGGCATGGACGTTGATCCGTTTGATGTGATGTGCCGGCATGTTTTGATTGAGGATCAGGCGTCAGGAGAGGTGGTGGGGTGTTTTCGCCTGATGATCTTTTCCGATGGCTCTCAGATCCACACAAGTTACGCCGCGCAATATTATGACTTGTCTGCGCTCAGCTCTTTTGACGCCCCGATGGCGGAGCTTGGGCGATTTTGTATCGTGCCCGAGGTGGAGCAGGGAGCGGATGTTCTGCGGGTGGCTTGGGCAATGTTGACCCAATTTGTGGATGACAGCAAAACGGGCATGTTGTTTGGCTGTTCGTCTTTCCAAGGAACGGATGAAACGGCCTATTTCGATACGTTTTCCATGCTGAAGGACAAGCACCTTGCGCCCAAACGTTGGCTGCCACGGGTGAAAGCGCCGAAAGTGTTTCGCTATGGTGACGGCAAACGCGCCACAACAGATCGCAAACGTGGATTGCAGATGATGCCGCCGCTTTTGCGCAGCTATTTGTCTATGGGGGGCTGGGTGTCGGACCATGCGGTTGTGGATCATGACCTGAACACGCTGCATGTCTTTACCGGGTTGGAAATTGCTTCGGTTCCGCCCGCCCGCGCCCGTCTTTTGCGCGCGCAGGCGGGTTAAGGCGCCTTTACCGTTGACCTGACCGCTTTGGCCCCCTAACTCAGCCCCATGGCACGTATACCCCTTTTGCAAATGAACGATATCTCGCTGACTTTCGGCGGTGATCCTGTATTTGACGGCTTGGATCTGGTGATCCAACCGCAAGACCGCGTGGCGCTGGTGGGGCGCAACGGATCCGGCAAATCCACGCTGATGAAGGTGATGGCCGCGATGATCGAGGCCGACAGCGGCACGCGCGTTTTGTCCCCCGGTGTGTCCGTTGGATATATGGAACAGCACCCGGACCTGTCCGCCTTTGAGACGCTCGGGGATTTTGCCGTAAGCGGGCTGGAGCCCGGACAAGAATATCTGGTTGCGCGCGTGGCAGAAGGGTTAAAGATGAACCTTGATGCGCCGGTTGGAACGGCTTCAGGCGGTGAACGGCGCCGCGCTGCTTTGGCAAAACTGCTGGCCGAAGCCCCCGACCTGATGCTTCTGGACGAGCCAACCAACCACCTTGATATTCAGGCGATCCAATGGCTTGAGGATGAGCTTTCAACCACCCGCGCGGGTTTTGTTCTGATCAGCCACGACCGGGCCTTTTTGCGCAATCTGACCCGCGCCACGCTTTGGGTCGATCGTGGCCAAGTGCGCCGGCAGGAAAAGGGCTTTGAGCATTTTGAAGCTTGGCGCGACAAGGCGTGGGAAGAAGAGGATCTGAACCGCCACAAGCTCAATCGTAAAATCAAATCCGAAGCCCGTTGGGCGGTGGAAGGCATCAGCGCGCGGCGTAAACGCAACCAAGGTCGCCTGCGCGAATTGGGCAAATTGCGCGATGAACGATCAAGCCAGATCAAGCGGCAAGGTGCGGCTGAGATGGTGTTTGAGGCGGGGCCAAAATCTGGACGCCGGGTGATCGAAGCGCAAGGGATTTCAAAATCTTACGGCGACAAGCGCATTCTGAACCCGTTTGATTTGCGTGTGATGCGCGGGGACCGGATTGCCTTGGTTGGCCCCAATGGCACCGGCAAAACGACCCTTTTGAAAATGCTGATTGGACAAGAAGAACCTGACACTGGCACCGTGTCCTTTGGCACCGGAATTGAACTTGCGGTGTTTGACCAAAACCGATCCACTTTGGTTGAGGATGACAGCCTTTGGGACAATCTGACGGGTGATCCAGAAATGCGCGTCTCGGGCAAGGCGGATCAGGTGATGGTGCGCGGCCATCCTAAGCACGTGGTTGGATATCTGAAAGAATTTCTGTTTGACGAAGCACAGGCGCGCGCGCCTGTCAGGTCCTTGTCTGGTGGGGAAAAAGCGCGGTTAATCCTTGCCAAAATCATGGCGCGCCAGTCCAATCTTTTGGTGTTGGATGAACCGACCAACGATCTGGATGTTGAGACGCTTGATCTCTTGCAAGACATCCTTGGGTCTTACGAAGGCACCGCGATTTTGGTCAGCCACGACCGGGATTTCCTTGATCGGGTCGCGCTGCGCACCATCGCGATGGAAGGGAATGGCAAAGCCGTGATCTATCCCGGCGGCTGGTCGGATTATCAAGCGCAGCGACAAGGTGATGACGAGGCGCCAGCGCAGAAAAAGAAATCAAAACAGGCTGAGAAGCCCGCAGAAAAAGCAGCCCCGAAAACTGGGCTGTCCTTCACCGAACAGCACCGGCTTGAAGTTTTGCCCGCTGAGATTGACCGCCTGACGGCTGAAATTGCCAAGCTTGAAGAGTTTTTGATGGATCCAAAGCTGTTTTCTGAGGCGCCTGTGAAATTCCAGAAAGCCACCCAAGGTCTGACCGAGCGTCAGCAAAAACTGGCCCAGTCTGAAGACGAATGGATGGCGCTTGAGGAAAAGGCCGAAGCGGCAAAAAGCTGATCGCGGATGGATATAAAACGGGGCCGGGTGGGTGATCACCGGCCCCGTTTCTGTGTTCCGCGCGCTTTGTGGTTTAAACACTCAGGTGAATGTTAAACGCTGCGCGAATCTTGGCATCCACTTCTGGGTCAAAGGCGGCGGATGAGCGTTCCGCCAATATGCCCTCTTTGCGGGTCGTTGCCTTTTCCAGCAGATCTGGCTTTTCAAGTTCAGCCCATTCTTTTGGGGATGTTCGATCCCCCAGCGCTGGGTAAACATAATCGGCCTGCATCCGGCTGAGGGTTTGGCTGGTGCCAAGGTAATGCCCCGGCCCGCCCATGCACACTTCGGCAATTTGATCCAACGCCATGGTGTCATCCGACACCTCAATCCCGCGCACACAGCGTTGCGCCTGTCCGATGATGTCATCGCCAAGGATCAGGCTTTCGTGACAGAACCCCAACAGGGATGCGTGCATTCCCGCGGCTTCATAGACCATGTTCAACCCGGACAGACCGGCCATAACGTTTGAGCACATCTGCTCCCATCCGGCTTGCATATCCGGCAGCTTGGAATCCGATGCGCCAGCGGCGGCCCCACCAGGAAGACCATAAAACTTGTGCATCTGGGCGCAGCCTGCCGTTAGCAAAGCCTGTTCCCCTGATCCGACAGACATGGCGCCCGTGCGCAGATCAAGACCAAAGGGCCATGTGCCAATGATGGCGGGGGCGCCGGGTTTCACGGCGTTGACATAGACCAGCCCGCCCAGCACTTCAGCGGTGGCTTGAACAATGGCGCCTGCGATGGTGGACGGTGCCGTGGCCCCGGCCATGCCTGCGGACAAAAGCAGCACGGGCATGCCGTGTTTGATGCATTCCTCCATCACCTCACAGCTTTCGGTGGCGAATTTCATCGGCGGCACCACAAAGCAGTTGGAGTTGGAGACAAAAGGCCGTTCGCGCCATTTGTCTTCGCCGCCCGCAATCATGTGCAGCATTTCAATGGCCGGGGCGACAAAGCCGGGCTCAGAGAAGGATGTTCCGACATGTTTTGTGGTGCCCGAACAGCTGGCATAGATTGAATTTAAATCCATCTCGCAATTGTCGAGGATATCGCGACAGACCATAGGGCGTTGAAGGAAATGGATATTATCGAGCTTGTCGGCAATGCGCGCGGCGTCATGCAGGTCTTGCACGGTACTGTCGCGGTAGTCACGCCCGTGAACGTCCACAAGATGTACAGCGGCCCCGGCTGTGCCGTAATGCACGCGGTTGCCGGACAAGTGCATGTCGTGTTTTGGATCGCGCCCGTGCAGGGTGACGGATCTGTTTGCCATGGCAATGGTTTCTTCGACCAAGGCGCGGGGGAAGCGCAGTCGGCCATCATCGCCCAAGATCGCACCGGCTTTGGTCAGATACTCGATGCCGCTGGGGGGCGCGTCGGCCAACCCGATGGTTTCCAGGGCGCGAAGGGCTGCGTTATGGATGCGCAGAACGTCCGCCTCAGACAAGACGCGCAATGTCCCGCCGTCCATTCCGGGGCGAACCGGGCGAATGTCATCTGTAAGGGGGGCTGCGCGCATGGCTTTGCGGGCAGCGCGACCGCCAGAACGGCGGGCTGAAGGTGAGCTCATGAATATATCCGTCTATGTTGTAAGATTGCGTGTGGGGTGAGGGGATCCCTCAGGGTCTGCCACGCGCAGCACGTCCGCGCTCAGCGCCGATCGTTCTTACCACAATGGAAATGATCCAATATCGGTCCATTTCATCCTCCTTCCCCCTATTAAGCGTGCAGATAAGGAGGGGGGCTTTGCTGTTTGCGTCACCCGGAAATGTCGTAAATAGGCGGTGTTTTGACGCAGGCGATCAGCCGCGCAGGATCAAAAAGACAGCGGCATAATGCATCGCGGCCCCCACCAAAACGTGGCTGTGCCAGATTGCCCGGTTGAAAGGCAAATGGTCCCGCAGGTGGAAAATCGTGCCAAGTGTAAACAGCACGCCGCCGCCGACCAAAAGGATGAGCACCGGCAAGCTGAAGGCGGCAATCAGCGGGCCGATGGCCAGGACCGCAAGCCAGCCCTGCATCAATGTCAGCTGAAAGGTGAACCGCTCAAACCGCCCAAAGAAGAACAGTTTCATTGTAACGCCCACCACGGCGATGGTCCAAACGGCCATGTTTAAGGCCATCCCGTTTGTGCCGCCAATTCCGATCAAGGCGAGGGGGGTGTAAGTTCCTGCGATCATGATGAAAATCGCCGCGTGATCAAACCTTCGCAAAACAGATCTTGCTTGGCGATGTAATGTCATATTGTAAGCCGCAGACAATAAAAAAGAGGCCAAAAGCCCCGCAGAATATGCCATGATCGGTGTCATATGCCCCATTGGGCCAGCCATTGCGGCCCAGATCACAAGGGCGGTGGCGCCAATCCCTGCGGCGAGCACGCCTAATCCGTGGATCACACCGTCCGCGATGTATTCTCTAACTGTAAACTCTTCTCCAAACTCCATTTGGTCTGTTCCCTTTACCACCCGGGGTGTTGCGCCTTTGGTTGGGAAACCTTGCGAAACACCCACACACTTCGTTTTGTGCCCGCGCGTTTGCTTGTTTCTGGTCGGGGTCTGGCTGAAACGGGCCAGGGGCAGAGGTGTTCTTAGACCGGACTTACAAGCCGTGCGCTTATTGATCGGTCATTTCAGGATACTCCCAAAATGTGGCAATCCGGTGCCGAAGGGGGGGCAACTGTTGGTCGTGGTCTGGCAGTGAACTGTGACAGCCCCATCCTTCCCGATCGGGATAAGCAGGGTTGCATGATTATGTAAAGAAATCCTTGCCCTACAGGTCGTGTGATAGGTCGGACAACACGGCGGGGATCATCATCACATCTTCGCGGGTGCAATCAAACTGGCCAACTTGCACCCGGATCACAAAGGATCCGTTGTGGTTGGTTTGGGTCAGATAGATGCGCCCATCCCGGTTCACACGGTCTAACAGTTCTGCCGTTTTTGCATCATTTTCAAAGCGGAAGCTGAACAGGGATAAGATCGGTGGCGTGGTGATTTCAAAACCTTTCAGGGCGGCAATTGCATCGGCGGCCTCATGCGACCAGGTCACATGATTGCGGATGCGGGTGCGCAGGCCGGTTAGCCCCTCGGCGCGCAGAAGAAACCACAGTTTCAGCGCGCGAAAGCGGCGACCAAGGGGCAGGGTCCATTCGTTATAATTGACGATATCGTCAGCGCCTTGGGTTTTCAGATAGTCAGGCCGCAGCCCCATTGCGCCGATTTGTGGGGCAGGGTCCCGCAGAAATTGCACCGCACAGTCAAATTGCGCACCTAGCCATTTGTGGGGGTTAAAGACGATGCTGTCTGCGGCGTCTATCCCTGCCCACAGCGGTCGGAACTCTTCGCAAATCATCGCAGAGCCTGCCCAAGCGGCGTCCACATGTACGGTGAGCCTGTGGGAGTGTGCGATGGTAATGCATTCGCCGATCAGATCACAGGCGCCAATAGAGGTGCCCCCCACACAGAGGACCACGCCCGCCGGCTTTAACCCAGCCGCGATGTCGTCACGGATCAATGTGTCCAGCGCCTTGGGATCCATTGACCATGTTGGGTGATCCAGGATGGTGGGGACCTTGACCAGATTGTCCTGACCGATGCCCGACAGGCGCACGGCTTTGTCGACACTGGAATGGGTTTGTGCGCTGGCATAAATGCGCAGGGTTGGCGCTTTGGCCAGCCCTTTGGTTACGCCTTCATGGTCCAACGCCAATTCGCGCATGGTGGTGACGGCGCTGAAAGTGGCGGTTGTGGCGCTGTCGTGGATCGTGCCGGTGAAATCCGCAGGCAACCCCAATCCATCGCGCAGCCAACGGATGGTCAGGTCTTCCATCTCATTGGCGGCGGGGGCGGTTTGCCACAACATCGCTTGGGCGGCCATGGCGTTGGCCAGTTGTTCGGCCAGCATAGAGGCGGGGGCGGCGTTGCCCGGGAAATAGGCAAAGAAACGCGGGTGCTGCCAATGGGTCATGGCATCCGGCACCAGCTGGGTGAAATCGTCAAAGATGGCGTCGACGGGATCTGGCTGTTCTGGCACCGGGCCTTCGATCTTGGCCAGAAACTCACCCGGGGCGATTTGGGGGCGCACGGGACGATCGCGCAGGGACTTGTGATAGTCGCGCGCCCATTCGGCGGCTTTTGCTGACCATGTGACCAGATCGTCGTGATTCATTGTGGGCTCCGTCATGCTGTAATTAACATGTTAAGTATGGCGTGCATGAGGTCAAGCCCCAACCTCGGCAGGGGCTTGTTGTTTTTGTGGCTTAAGCGTTGTTCAAATTAGGCGTTGTCCAAAGCCTCAATGATGGCGGAGAAGTCAGTCGCCTTCAGGCTGGCCCCGCCCACCAAAGCCCCATCCACGTTGGATACCGCAAAAATTTCAGCGGCATTTGTCGGCTTGACCGACCCGCCATATAGGATGCGGGTTGAGCGGCCCACGCCTGCGCCAAATCGACGTTCAAGCCGGGCGCGGATGAAATCATGCACTTCGCCGATTTGATCCAAAGTTGGGACTTTACCTGTGCCAATGGCCCAAATGGGTTCATAGGCGACCACGAGGTTTTCGCCAGTGACCTGATCGGGAATGGAGCCGGCAAGCTGCCCGCCGATGATGTCGAGGGTGTTGTTGCTTTCACGCTCTTTCAGGCTTTCGCCCAGACAGATCACAACCTTCAATCCGGCCTCAAGGGCCGTACGTGCCTTTTGGCGCACGTCGCTGTCATCCTCGTCATGGTCTTCGCGACGTTCTGAATGTCCAAGGATCACGTATGTTGCGCCAGCATCCACCAGCATGTCGGCGGAAATGTCACCAGTATGCGCACCAGAGGGCGCCCCGTGGCAATCCTGCCCGCCGATCGCAATCTGCTTGGCGGCCGTGTTGCGCGCTGCGGTAATAAGGGTCGCTGGGGGGCAGATCAAAAGCTCGGATTTTGGATCGCTATGTGCGTCACCAAGGGCCGTCAGCTCGTTCAACGCCGCCGTTGAGCCGTTCATTTTCCAGTTGCCTGCTGCCATTTTGCGCCGCATCGTAAGCCTCCCGTTTTGTGTGGGTTTGTTTTCAGGCTTGCGGGGCAGGGCGTCAAGGGCTGTGTAGTGAGTGTTTTGGGCTTAGCTTAGCTTGGGAACACCGTTTGGAAACTCTTCTGCCAATTCTTCAACGGTTTTGAAGGTCACTGATTCCCCACAGCCACATGCCTCGTCGACATTTGGGTTGTTGAACTTAAAGCCGCTTTCCAGAAGGCCGATTTCATAGTCGATCTCGGTTCCAAACAGAAACATCTGCGCCATGGGGGCAATCAGGATGCGCGCGCCGTCTTGTTCCACCACCTCGTCATGGGGATCCGCCTCGTCCACATAGTCCATGGTGTATTCCATACCCGCACAGCCGCCTTTTTTCAGGCCGATGCGCAAACCTGCATGGCCGTCTTTCTCCATCAACTTAGAGATCTGTTTGGCGGCCTGTGTTGTCATGGTCAGGGCCTGTTTTCCGGGGATACCGAACATCGCGCATTCTCCTTATGCCCAATCAGGTGAGCCTGACAAATTTAGGGGGTTAAGGCGCATCTCTCAAGGGGTGATCAGCGTAAGTGCCTCTTTTGTGAGAAATGCGATGGCCATGGCCCAGCCAAAAGAGGCAAAAGTGCCGATAATCACGTATTCTGATGCCCGTTGCCCTTTGCGGGTGGTGTCAAAGCGCAGGACGGATTTGGCCGTCAGCAGAAAACCGATGCCAATGGGGCTGTTGAAGAGGATCAGAAAGAAGATAAAGGCGCGCTCCAAAAGACCAATCATGCGGCCTGCGCTTTTCAGCCCCTGTATGGCGAAGCTTTGCGGAAAGCGGCGCATAAGGCCACCAACGATAGGCCCGCCCATTGTGGTGGCGGTCAGAAACCCGATGGCCAGAATGAAAGGGGTGAGGATCTGGAGCGATGTGACACCCCAAGCCCCTGCAAGAAAGCTGTCCGGCCAGTAGAGGGTGACAAGGGCAATGCTGGCGATATGGGCAATCTGATCGGTGAGAAACGCCCAGAGTTGTTGCGACTGTCGCTGTGAAAGCGCGAAGGTTTTAAGGCTGTCGATGATCGCGTGGGCGAGGGTCACGGCCAAAGCGGCCTGCCAACTGCCACCAAGGGCGATCAGGCTGAGAAGACCCACAGTGCCGATATGGAGCGAGAAGACATCCATGCGGCGTTTGTTTGCCACCATTGCGCCTGTCTGAAACACGAAATCCGCCAAGAGATGCGCAAGGGTGAGCGCGAGGAAGGTTTCAAGCATGGGGAGGCACCTCAGTTTGGGTAAGGCGTTTCGTAATGTCGCCCTCCCACAGGTCTATGGCTTTTTTGATCGCGGGGGCCCCGGCGCCCGACAGGCGATAAGACACCGCTTGGGGGGAAATACCCAACCGATCGGCAATGATGCTTTGGGTGGGGGCGCTGGGCAGCAGTGTTTCGGCCATTGCTTCAGCCTGTTCCTGCGACCATTTGCTGGCGCGTTCACGCAGTAAGGTCAGGGCGATTTGATCTGTGGCCGTGGCTGCGCGCCAGGCAAAGGCCATGCGGGATTGCGTTGACATCCTGTCCAACGCGCGTCCGGATTTTTCAAACACGTCCCCACCTGCATCTGAAAGATCGTTGCGACCAAGAGATGTGTAAGAGCCGATCCCAATGGCGATGCGGGTTTCCAGTCCAATATTGGCACCTCGCAATTTGGCAACCATCGCAAGGGCTATTCGAGGCGCAAATGCGGGCGCGTCAAAATAGCATTGCCAGCCATCCCCCCGGAATCTTGTAAAGCGGGGCATGGTATCTGCTGGATTGTGTGCCGAGATATCTTCCGCAAGGCTCTGTAAGAGTGCAAGCGCCTGTGACACCGCGTCTGGCGTGGCTTTGGTTGAGCCAACAATGTCGCCGGTTAACACGGCAATGGGGGAAAGCTGGCTCACCTTAAGTCCTGTCGCTTGATATTGGTGTATTCAAGCTTGCAGACTTAAGGAGGTGATGTCAAGTCTAGGGGCTTGATTGTCAATAAAACAAGCTTGAGGGCTTAAATAAAAAGGCAGGCGCTGGGCCTGCCTTGTGATCTTGCAAAGGGAAGGGGCTTACATAAAGCCCAATTCCAGACGTGCCTCATCTGACATCATCTCCATGCCCCATGGCGGTTCCCACACGAGGTCAATGTTAACCATCTTAATCCCGGCCACGGGCTCAATCGCTTCTACGATCCATCCGGGCATATCACCGGCCACAGGGCAACCCGGCGCAGTAAGGGTCATGATGATATCGACTTCATTCTGTTCGTTGATTTCAATGGTGTAAATCAACCCAAGGTCATAGATATTCACCGGAATCTCCGGGTCATAGACCGAGCGGCAGGCCTCTACCACTGCGTCATACAAGGGGTGATCAGCCGTTGAAGGTTTGATCAGCGGCTCGCCTTCGAGCTGGCTTTGCGATTCCATGGTCATCTTTGGATCCCGTCTTATTCCTGAGCGAACATATAAGGATTACATGTGCGAAGGTCCAGAGGAGCAATGTCGCAACCCTGACAAAAAACATATGATACAGATCAATTGACGGGCATCCGCGCCATTTCCCTCTTGGCATTTTCCAGATTTTGCGACATTCGGGGGATATGACCAAATTCAGCTATTCCCTGTCGGCCACAGATGGCCAAGCGCGCACCGGTGTGATTTCGACACCGCGTGGAGAAATACGTACACCTGCCTTTATGCCCGTGGGCACGGCGGCCACCGTCAAGGCGATGATGCCCGAAAGCGTGGCGGCCACGGGGGCGGATATTCTGTTGGGGAATACCTATCACTTGATGCTGCGCCCTACGGCGGAACGTATTCATGCGCTGGGCGGGCTGCATAAATTCATGAACTGGGACAAACCGATCCTGACGGACAGTGGCGGGTTTCAGGTGATGAGCTTGGCTGATCTGCGCAAGTTGACGGAAAAGGGCGTGACCTTCCGTTCACATATTGATGGATCCAAACATGAGCTGACACCGGAACGCTCGATGGAGATCCAAAAGCTTTTGGGCTCTGACATTGTGATGTGTTTTGACGAATGCCCCGCCTTGCCAGCCGATCGCAAACGCATTGCCGAAAGCATGCGCCTGTCGATGCGCTGGGCGGAACGTTCAAAGGATGCGTTTGGCGACCGGCCAGGTCATGCGCTTTTTGGGATCATGCAGGGCGGGCTAGAAAAGGATTTCCGCGAGGAAAGTGCCGAGGCGCTTAAGAGCATCGGGTTTGATGGATACGCTGTCGGTGGCCTCGCGGTGGGTGAGGGGCAGGAAAAGATGTTTGATTGCCTCGACTTTGCGCCGGGGTTTTTGCCCGAAGACAAGCCGCGCTATTTGATGGGGGTCGGCAAGCCTGATGATATTGTGGGCGCCGTGAAACGCGGCATTGATATGATGGATTGCGTGCTTCCTTCACGTTCCGGGCGCACGGGGCAGGTTTGGTCCCGTCGCGGTGTGCTGAACATCAAAAACACCCGGCACAAAGATGATCCGCGGCCCATTGATGAAAACTGTTCTTGCCCTGCCTGCCGCAACTATTCACGCGCCTATCTGCATCATGTGTTTCGCTCGCAAGAGATGATTTCGGGCATGCTTTTGACCTGGCACAACCTGCATTATTATCAAGAGATCATGCAAGGCATGCGTGATGCGATTGCCGCCGGTCAGTTTGCGGCATGGGAAGCGGATTTCCATGCGGGCCGTGCGCAGGGTGATATTGAACCGATCTAAGAACGGGCCAGATCTGCGGTGAAACGTTTGGGAATGGGGGCTAGGGTAAAACCTGCCACGACACTCAAGGGCCAGCAATCCACCGCTGATTTGATGAAAGAGCAACAAAACACCATATGTTGATCACCCCAATTGATACAAACACAGCGAACTTGCCCTTGTGCTTGCCGGGATTGGCGGGCAAACTTGGCGCCAACAAGGTTGAAAATCAGGCGTGTGCTTCCCAAATACACGGTCTGAAACGCGGAAACACTGTGATTGCCGAAACTTAGGGATCTTGTGTTTTGCCAATAATAAGGAAGCCTCATGACTGAGCAACTTAACCAATCCTACCCAGTGCTGCCGCTGCGCGACATTGTCGTGTTCCCGCATATGATCGTGCCGCTTTTTGTAGGGCGCGACAAATCGGTGCGCGCATTGGAAGAGGTGATGGCGGATGACAAACAAATCCTGCTGTCCAGCCAGATCGACCCCGCGGTGGATGAACCCGAAGTGGATGGCATTTACTCTGTTGGCGTCTTGGCCAATGTTTTGCAACTTTTGAAGCTGCCCGATGGCACCGTAAAGGTGTTGGTCGAAGGTCAGGCGCGGGTGCAGATCACAGACTTCCTCGACAATGAAAACTATTTCGAAGCGCAAGCGGAACTGATCGAAGAGCGCCCCGGTGACCCCGCGGAACTGGAAGCTTTGCTGCGCTCTGTCGGTGAAGATTTTGAGCGTTATGCCAAGATCAAGAAAAACATCCCGGAAGAGGCGCTGGCCGCCGTGGCTGAAACCCGTGCGCCGGATAAACTGGCGGATCTTGTGGCTGGGCATCTGGGTGTCGAAGTTGAGCAAAAACAAGAGCTTCTTGAAACCTTTACGGTCGCTGAGCGACTTGAAAAGGTTATGGGGCTGATGCAGGGCGAAATGTCCGTGCTGCAGGTTGAGAAAAAGATCAAAACCCGCGTGAAATCCCAGATGGAGCGCACCCAGCGTGAATATTATTTGAATGAGCAAATGAAGGCCATTCAGAAAGAACTGGGCGACGGGGACGAAGGTCAAAACGAACTTGGTGAGCTGGAAGAGAAAATCGCCGGCACCAAGCTGTCGAAAGAGGCCAAAGAAAAGGCAGATGCTGAGCTGAAAAAGCTCAAGAACATGTCGCCAATGTCGGCTGAGGCCACGGTTGTGCGCAACTATCTGGATTGGATGCTGGGTCTTCCGTGGGGTCTGAAATCCCGCGTGAAAAAAGACCTGAACAACGCGCAGAAAGTGCTGGATCGCGACCACTATGGTCTTGAGAAGGTCAAAGAGCGCATTGTTGAGTATCTTGCTGTACAGCAGCGGTCCAAAAAGCTGAAAGGCCCGATCATGTGCCTTGTTGGCCCGCCCGGTGTTGGTAAAACCTCGCTTGGGAAGTCGGTTGCCAAGGCCACGGGGCGTGAATTTATTCGCATCTCTTTGGGCGGTGTGCGTGATGAAAGTGAAATCCGCGGTCATCGTCGGACCTATATTGGTTCGATGCCCGGTAAGATCATTCAGGCGCTGAAAAAGGCGAAAACCACCAACCCGCTGATCTTGCTTGATGAAATTGACAAGATGGGTCAGGACTTCCGTGGCGATCCCGCATCCGCGATGCTTGAGGTGCTTGATCCGGAACAGAACTCGACCTTTGTCGATCACTATCTTGAAGTGGAATATGACCTCTCGGATGTGATGTTTCTGACCACGGCGAACAGCTATAACATGCCAGGGCCGCTTTTGGACCGGATGGAGATCATCCCGCTGGCAGGCTATACCGAAGAAGAAAAGCTTGAGATCGCGCGCCAACACCTTGTGCCGCAGCAGGTGAAAGACCACGGGCTGAAAGCCAAGGAATTCTCAGTTTCTGACGCCGCGCTGACCGATGTCATCCGCTATTACACCCGCGAAGCTGGGGTGCGGAACCTGAAGCGTGAAATTGGCAAATTGGCACGTAAAGTTGTGACCAAAATCGTCAAGAAAGAAGAGGTCAGCATCGATGTGACCCCGGATGAGCTTGGCGATATGCTGGGTGTGCGCCGTCATCGTTACGGCTTGGCCGAAGAAGAAAACCAAGTTGGTGTGGTCACAGGGCTTGCCTATACATCTGTGGGTGGCGATCTTTTGTCGATCGAAGCGCTGCGTCTTCCGGGTAAAGGTCGCATGAAAACAACAGGTAAGCTTGGCGATGTGATGAAGGAAAGCATCGAAGCTGCCTCAAGCTATGTGCGCTCGATCGCGCCTGAGATCGGTGTGAAACCTCCTAAATTTGAGAAATGGGATATTCACGTGCACGTGCCCGATGGGGCGACGCCAAAGGATGGGCCGTCCGCAGGTCTGGCGATGGTGACGTCGATTGTGTCGGTGCTTACAGGTATTCCTGTGCGCAAAGACATTGCGATGACCGGTGAAGTTTCGTTGCGTGGCAATGCCTTGGCCATTGGCGGGCTGAAAGAAAAGCTTTTGGCGGCTTTGCGTGGCGGCATCAAAACCGTGCTGATCCCGGCGGAAAATGAAAAGGACCTTCCGGATCTGCCTGACAGTGTGAAAGAGGGGATGGAGATCATTCCGGTGTCACATGTGTCAGAAGTTTTGAAACTGGCGTTGGTGGACGTTCCTGAACCTGTTGAGTGGGATGAAGCCGCAGAAGAGGCGGCCGCTGCCGCGCTGGTCAAAGAGGCTGGTGGGTCAAGCCAGGTCGCACACTAGCGGCCGATAACCCACGGTGAATATTAAGCTAAACGGCGTGTCTTTTCCGGGCGCGCCGTTTTCTTTTCTCTGCTGCACTGGATTTGTTAACTCAATCGGGTTAATCTGTTCCGAAATAGGAACAATAAGGGGCTGAGCAGCAAAATGGCCACGAAAACGAAAAAAACAACCACCGGAACCAAGGCGCGGACAACCGCAAAATCGGGAACATCCGCTCGGAAAAATCCGGTTCAGCCCAGTGTGGCCGCAAAAGAGCACCTGTCTGGGACGAAAGCGGATGCCGCGATTGATGCCGCGATTGCCCCTGTGGTTCACAAACCATCCCCAGATGTCAAATCCTCTGATGAGACGCCGAATGACAATGGGATGAAGGATGTGGTTCAAGACGGCGGCCTGCCGGTGAATAAAAAAGAAATGATTGTGCGTGTTGCAAAGCGGTTGGGTATGCGCCCCAATCAGGTGCGCGACGTGACCGAGGCCGCTTTAGCAGAACTTGGCGCAGCACTGTCAGCAGGGGAAGAGCTGAAGCTCCCTTCGCTTGGGAAGATGCAAGTGAAGCGCAAAAAAGATATTGGTGATGCGGAAATTATGATCTGCAAGCTGCGCCGGAAAAAGGTTGAAAATTCTGGTGTTGACCCCCTTGCACCTGCCGCCGAGTGACGATAGATACGCCGGCGTTGGGTCGTTAGCTCAGTTGGTAGAGCGCTTCGTTTACACCGAAGATGTCGGGAGTTCGAGCCTCTCACGACCCACCATTTACTTGCCGCAAACTTAAGGGATCGGCGGCAGGGAAGAAGCAGAAAAAAATATTCTGTTTGTTGGAAAAAGACCCTTGCGCTGATCGGATCACAGCGTTAATCAAAGCTCCGGAATGGGTCGTTAGCTCAGTTGGTAGAGCGCTTCGTTTACACCGAAGATGTCGGGAGTTCGAGCCTCTCACGACCCACCATTCTATCTTTTCTGACAAGATGTGTTTGATCGCCTATGATTGGGCTTGTGATAGCGCGGGCCGTTTCTGATTTTTCTGAAATTTATGTGATTTGCCACGGACAAGCCGAACGAAATGTCGTGGAGCGCCATCAAGAGCCAATGGGACAGCCTGTTGACGGATAAAGGCGTGAGCAGGCGCGCCCGTTAGCTGGGCTTAACCCCATATGAAATGTGACAGTATCCGGGCGGGCAGGTGGGTGTTTTCCATCAATATCAGGTGCTTGGGCATGTGGTTTTGGAAAAATGATAAAAACCTCACTTTGATGCTTGACGCCTCAGCGCCCGCAGAATAGAACGCCCAAACAGTCGCAAGACTGGCAGTGAGCGGTTGTAGCTCAGTTGGTTAGAGTACCGGCCTGTCACGCCGGGGGTCGCGGGTTCGAGTCCCGTCAACCGCGCCACACTGCCTGATTTTGCGCTTAAAAAGGCCCCGCCATTTGGCGGGGCTTTTTTGTTTTAGCGCCCGAATTTGGTCGCTTTGATCTTTATTCTCGTTGATTTCAAAAAGGGGTGTTTTTTCCATTGACGCCCCAGCAGCCTCAGCCTAAACAGCCCTCACGCGCGGTTGTAGCTCAGTTGGTTAGAGTACCGGCCTGTCACGCCGGGGGTCGCGGGTTCGAGTCCCGTCAACCGCGCCATTTCCCCCAAATCTCGATGTTAAGACTGTCAGATAATTTGGCGCCGTTTCCGCGTCTTATCACCACATTCCTCTTAGGTCGGGCTGGCGATACACTGTCGATGGTGAAGACATGAGGACCGTATGGCGATACTTGACGACATTTCCTTAGGGACAATTTTGATTTTTTGTCTGACCATTGGTCTTGCGCCTTTTACGCCGCCGCATGTTTGGGAAAAGCTTGTTATGCTTGTGACCGGAGAGTTGAGGGCGCCAATTGATATCTTTGATTTCCTAATGCATGGCGCACCGTGGGGTGTTCTTGTCGTCAAACTGGTTCGTATGCGCAGACATTCCCCACCCGCTTTGTAAATGTTGCATATGATGAAATGAAAAGGGCCCCAAAACTGAGGCCCTTTTGTTTGGTTTCGAGTGTTTGATCAGGAAAGCTCTGACAATATCCGCGCCCAAGAGCGAATGCCTTTGTGAAAGCTTTTCATGTCGTATTTCTCATTGGGGGAATGGATTTTGTCGTCATCATTGGCAAAGCCCACAAGCATGGATTCCATCCCGAGAATGGATTTGAAAAACCCCGCGATGGGGATGGATCCGCCCATGCCGACAAAAACGGCCTCGCGATCCCATTCGTCTGACAGACCTTTTTGGGCGGCTGCAAATTCGGGCCGCGATATATCCATGACGGAGGCCCGTGATCCTTCAAGATCATTGTCCCAAATCACCTTGGTATCGGGTTTCAGCTGCGCTTCGACATGGCTGCGTAGCTTGTCGCGCAATGCGTCGGGATCCATGTCGCCCACAAGGCGACAGGTGATTTTACAGTGTGCTTCTGATGGGATTACCGTTTTTGAGCCGGCCCCATTATAACCGCCCCAAACGCCATTGATTTCCAGCGTGGGTCGTGCCCATTGCTGTTCAAGGCTGGTGCGGTCCTTTTCGCCGTGGTTCATCGAATATCCTGCGTTGTCCAGATATCCCTTTTCGTCAAAACCACAGGTTTCCCATTGGGCCAAAAGCTCGGCGGGGACCTCAGACACACCGTCATAAAACCCGTCGATGGCTACGGCGCCCGTTTCTTCGTCATAAAAGCTGGCGATGATGCGGGACATTTCGCGAAGGGGGTTCAGCCCTGGTCCGCCGTAATGGCCGGAATGCAGGTCAAGGGATGGGCCAACAAGGGTGAATTCATCCTTGAGCATGCCGCGCAGCTGGCTGGCAATTGAGGGCACACCGGGGCTGACCATTGAGGTGTCGCAAATCAGGGCGATGTCCGCTGTCAGTTCATCGCTGTTGTCTTGCATGAAGGGCACAAGGCTGGGGGACCCTGATTCTTCTTCGCCTTCAAAAAAGATCGTCAATTTGGCAGGCAGCGACCCATGGATGGCTTTCCACGCGCGGCAGGCCTCGATAAAGGTCATCAACTGACCTTTGTCGTCCGAGGCGCCACGGGCGCGGATGATTTTCCCTTTCGGTGTGTCTTCGACAAACGGCGCAAATGGGTCGTGATCCCATTTGTCCAATGGATCGACGGGTTGCACATCATAATGGCCGTAAAACAGCAGGTGGCGATCTTGATCCCCTACGGGACCATCGTGGTGCCCAACAACCATTGGATGCCCGGGGGTCACGCGCTTTTCTGCCTGAAAGCCGATTGTTTTCAAGTCGTTGACCAGCCAATCGGCGGCTGTATCGCAATGCGCTTTGAAGGCTGGGTCAGTGGAAATGGACTGAATGCGCAACAATTCACACAGCCGGTCAACGGATTTGGATAGGTCTTGATCAATACGGTCAAGAACGCGGTCAAGCGTCATGGGATGCTCCTGTCATGTGGTGCTTTGCCCCCAAAAGGGCGTCTGTGGCGAAGCCTATCAGGCACAGGCGGACTGTCCAGTGAGGAAAGTTTCCGATCTGCGTTGCCTTGGGATGTGGTGTCGAATTCTGCGACCTTTCGGTCCCTTTCATTTGCGCCAGATCAATGTAATACGACCACGGTTGGGGCTAGTTGGCCTAACGCGCGAATGACTTGGCCGATTTTTGCAGAACATTTCATAAATTTGAATGTGTCTGGAGGAGTTTTCGGCTAAGCTTGTCACAACACAGGATCATCGGGTCTCAGACTTGGGGCACTTGGAGGGGATAATGGACTATAACCGAAAGCTGGACGAAGCCATCGGACGTCTTCACGAAGAAGGCCGCTATCGCACGTTTATCGAGATTGAACGTCACAAAGGTCACTTCCCTCATGCGACTTGGAACAAACCTGACGGAACGGAACAACCGGTGACCGTTTGGTGTGGCAATGATTATCTGGGCATGGGGCAGCATACGTCTGTTTTGGGCGCCATGCATGAAGCAATTGATGCGACCGGTGCGGGATCCGGTGGAACACGAAACATTTCGGGCACCACGGTTTACCACAAGCAACTTGAGGCCGAATTGGCGGATCTTCACCAGAAAGAAGACGCCTTGGTGTTTACCTCCGCTTACATCGCAAATGACGCCAGCCTGTCGACCTTGCCAAAACTATTCCCCGGTCTGATCATCTATTCCGATGCTTTGAACCATGCGTCGATGATCGAAGGCGTACGCCGCAATGGCGGCAACAAACGCGTGTTCCGTCACAATGACGTCGAACACCTGCGCGAGTTGATCGAGGCAGATGATCCCGCGGCCCCCAAGCTGATCGCATTCGAATCGATCTATTCGATGGATGGCGATTTTGGCCCGATCGAAGCGATCTGTGATTTGGCCGACGAATTTGGCGCCCTGACATATATCGACGAAGTACACGCCGTGGGCATGTATGGCCCGCGCGGGGCAGGGATTGCGGAACGTGATGGGCTGATGGGGCGTCTCGACATCATTAACGGCACACTTGCAAAAGCATTTGGCGTCATGGGTGGCTATATCGCGGCCTCGGCCAAAATGTGTGACGCAATTCGGTCCTATGCGCCGGGCTTTATCTTCTCAACCTCGATCCCACCGGCAGTTGCGGCGGCGGCGGCGGCGTCTGTGGCGCATTTGAAAGAGGATCAGGCGCTTCGCGACAAGCATCAGGCACAGGCAAAAGTGCTTAAAACACGGCTGAAAGGGCTGGGCCTGCCGATCATTGATCATGGGTCACATATCGTTCCCGTGATTGTGGGCGACCCTGTGCACACCAAGCAGCTGTCAGATATGTTGTTGGAACAATTTGGAATTTACGTCCAACCCATCAACTTCCCAACGGTTCCGCGCGGCACCGAACGTCTGCGCTTTACCCCATCACCGGTGCATGGACCGAAAGAAATGGATGGTTTGGTGAACGCCTTGGACCAACTTTGGTCGCATTGTGAGCTGAATCGCGCCGAGCTTTCCGCCTAAGTCCAAACGGCAGATGCATAAAACTTAAGTATGTGGTAACTTCCCTTTGAAAGGTAGCGGATCATCGAATCGCTACTTTCGCTAGGGACAGGCGTATTAATCAGGAGCAGGCTGTATGATCGGGCGTTGGGCATCGTCGCGCATCAAAGAAGAAGAGAAAGCCGTTGGCTTTGACTCTTACGATCTGCGTCTTGGGGACGTTATGCGCGGTGAACGTGCAACCCTTGGCAAGTCTTTGCTGGACGTACAGCGAGAGCTGAAAATTAAAGCCACCTATATTGCCGCAATCGAAAATGCCGATGCCTCTGCGTTTGAAACACAGGGGTTTATCGCGGGCTATGTGCGGTCTTATGCGCGCTATCTTGGCCTTAATCCTGACTGGGCATTTGAATGCTTTTGTGCAGAATCAGGCTTTGCCACGGCACATGGGATGTCCAAAGCGGCGTCAACAAAACCACAGCCGGGTGCCGCGAAAAAGGTTAAGCAAAACTCTGACCCTTTGGCCAATCCCAACGCAAATTGGGTGCCGCAATCCGAAAGCATTTTTGCCCGTATTGAACCCGGCGCCGTAGGATCAGTTGCCGTTTTGGCAGCACTTGTCGGCGTTCTTGGTTTTGCAGGCTGGTCCGTTTTGCAGGAAATTCAGCGTGTGGATTTTTCGCCCGTTGAGCAGACCCCCGGTGTGCTGTCTGAACTGCCGGTTTTTGAAGGCACGACCGAGCTTGCGGACGGCGGAACGGTTATGGTGCCACCTTCAGCCGAAGCGCTTGATCGCTTGTATCGCCCCGCCGCCCTTGATGTACCGGTGATGACGCAACGCGACGCGCCCATTTCCACTTTGGACCCCCGTCACGTGGGTGTGCTTGCGCATGCTCCGACGCAGATGCAACAGGCCCCCTTGGTGCCGGGCGCGCCGGTGCTTGATGCAGGCATCACGGCACAAACGGTTATTGCCGCTGTTACAAATGATGCGATTAACCCCCGCTCGGTTCAGGTCTTTGGTGAGGATGCGGCAGAAGTGGCGGTCTTCGCTGTTCGCCCGTCTTGGGTGCGCATCCAATCTGTTGACGGCTCTGTGATCTTTGAAAAAATCCTCGATGCGGGTGAGCATTATGTTTTGCCCAAGACAGAAGCCGCACCGGTTCTGCGCTCTGGCAATGCGGGGGCGATTTACTTTGCGGTGAACGGCACGGCCTATGGTCCAGCCGGGGCAGGGCCATCGGTGGTTAAGAATGTCGCTCTTTCGCAAGATGCGCTGACCGAGATCTATTCGGTTGCCAATGTGGAAGAAGATCAAGCCCTTGCCACCTATGTCGCGGAATTGCAGTTAAGCCAATAAGGCGGTCAGCGTCCGGCGGCAATTTGGCGCGTGGAAACCTTTGAACAGCTCAATCCTTTGCAATGCTTAAATCGTGCGCAAATGCGCGCTTGTTTCCCTGTGCGACAGCATTCTGATGCTTGTGATGGGGCCTCGCGCGCGGTATCTCTTGGCGAGAACACAGCGCTGGAAAGGTCAGTCATGAGCCACAATCCCATTCGCCCTTGGCGCGACATTGAACGTCGCAAATCCCGTCAGGTTATGGTGGGAAATGTCCCGGTTGGGGGGGGCGCGCCGATTGCGGTGCAGACGATGACCAACACGGACAGCTCGGACGTTAAGGCGACATTGGGGCAAGTCATGGCGGCGGCCGAGGCCGGGGCAGATATTGTTCGGATTTCTTGCCCGGATGTGGGATCAACTCAGGCGCTGAAAGAGATCACGCGCGAAAGCCCGGTGCCGATCGTGGCGGACATTCATTTCCATTACAAACGCGCAATTGAAGCGGCCGAGGCGGGGGCTGCATGTTTGCGCATCAATCCTGGAAACATTGGTGACGCTGGCCGTGTGCGCGATGTGGTGCAGGCGGCGAAAGACCACGGATGCTCCATCCGCATTGGTGTGAATGCTGGCTCTCTTGAACGACATCTTCTTGAAAAATATGGGGAACCTTGCCCGGATGCGATGGTTGAATCCGCGCTTGAGCATATTCGCCTTCTCGAGGAAAACGACTTTCGCGAGTATAAAATCAGCGTGAAAGCCTCGGACGTCTTTTTGTCGGCAGCCGCCTATCAGGGCATCGCCGAGGCAACCGATGCGCCGATCCACCTAGGGATCACCGAGGCGGGCGGGCTTGTGTCCGGCACCATCAAATCCGCGATTGGACTGGGCAACCTTCTTTGGTCGGGCATTGGGGACACCATCCGGGTGAGCCTATCGGCGGACCCGGTGGAAGAGGTCAAAGTCGGGTTTGAGATCCTGAAATCCCTTGGCCTGCGGCATCGCGGCATCAACATCATTTCCTGCCCCAGCTGCGCGCGCCAAGGCTTTGACGTGATTAAAACCGTAGCAACATTGGAAGAACGTCTGGCCCATATTCACACCCCGATGAGCCTGTCGATCATTGGCTGTGTGGTCAATGGCCCGGGTGAGGCGTTGATGACGGACGTTGGCTTTACCGGCGGCGGTGCTGGGTCAGGTATGGTTTATGTGGCGGGAAAGCAGGACCACAAGCTCGACAATGACAAGATGATCGAACACATCATCGGATTGGTTGAAAAGCGCGCGGCCGAGATCGAAGCAGAAGCGGCTGAATAGCTGGCTGGTTTGCGTAAACAACGGATCGTCAGATCGCGTTTCCCACGCGGCCGTAAAACCGGGTGGGACAAGGATATAAGGCGCGGTCTGGGGCGTTTCTGGCTGTGCCCTAAACCTTAACGAAAAGGCACACGACACGTTGCAGCGAGGGGGGTCAGCTTTGCTGTTGCCGCCGGGCTTTCCGGCCACCGCGACGTTTGGTGAGTTCTGATCGCCGGTCGGGCAGGGCATCCATGATGGATTGGCGTTCATGTTCCGCCAGTGTCGACCATGTCGCGATTTCATCCATGGTGCGCAAACAGCCTGTGCAAAGGCCTGCATCTCGATGGACCACGCAGATTTTCACACAAGGGCTGTCGACCTCATTGCGTTGCCAAATCTGTGCGTCGTCAGCCATTACAGATGCCTCATGCGGTCCAATACCCCTTGCAGGATATAGCCGGCAGCCACATGGTCAATGACTTCGGAGCGACGCTTTCGAGACGTATCCGCCTCTAGCAGCGCGCGTTCGGCCGCCACAGTGGACAAGCGCTCATCCCAATAGCTGATCGGGATGTCGGTTAGTTTGGTGAGATTCCGAGCAAATGCGCGGGTGGATTGGCACCGTGCGCCTTCGGTTCCATCCATGTTTCGGGGCAAGCCAAGGATAAGGCCGCCGATCTGGCGATCAGCAGCGATTTCCAGAATGCGCGCGGCATCCAGCGTGAATTTTTTCCGCTTGATGGTTTCCAAAGGCGTTGCGACTTGTCGCAAGCCATCAGAGACCGCGACACCAACTGTTTTGGTGCCAAGGTCCAGCCCCGCCAAGGCGCAAAAGGGCGGCATCGCGTCTTTGAATTCCTCAATCGTCTCAAAAATCACTCGGCGACACCTGCTTGTTTGGCGGCAACCCGCACAATATCAAGCGCATCGGGGTAATCTGCAAACACGTCCTGTGCTTCGCCCCAGATTGCGGCGGCACGTTCGGTGTTGCCCAAAACACCAAGCACTGAAATCAGGCGGGCCCATTCGTCGGGTGTGCCGCCTTCTGTGGCCAAACGCTCTGACAGGCGTTCCACCATGCTTTGGATCATTTCACCACGGTCCTCTTCGCTAAGGTCCTGTGCGGCTTCTACGTCATCTGCGGTTGGGCCGGGCTGTGCGGCGTCATCGGCGGGTGCTGTGCGGGCGGCGGGCGGTGTGTAATCCACGCCTGCGGCTTGTGCGAGAAACATGATCTGGCTGCGAATTGGGGTGATCCAAGGGGCACCATCGGGGCCTTCTTCCAAAAGAGCGCGCCACATGCGAAAGGCCAGATCTGGCCGGTCTGTTTGAGCAAACAAAAGCCCGGTGTAATAGCGTGCCACGTGATTGCGCGGTTCTTTTAACAAGGCGAGGCGCAATGCCTCTTCCGCCTCAGGCGAGACATATCCACCGGCGGTCATGATCATCACATCGGCTTGTCGGGCAAAGTCATTTGCGCTGGCGTCATCGCCCTTTACGGCAATGAGATGATCCATCGCCTTACGTGCTGCAATGTGATTTCCAAGATTGCTTTCGTGCTGAACCAACAGGTCTAACCCTCTGGGATCATCGGGCTTTTTCTCAACCGACGCCCGTAGGTTTTTGATCAGTTCAAGGTAATCCGCTGGCGTTTCTGCTGGCGGGCCTTCCCATGCGGGGCGCTGTGATTCGATCTCGGCTTGTCCTGGGCGGGTGTCGCGCACCTCTTGGGCCAAGGCGATGCGTTTTTTCAGGCCGAGGTCCTGCATGCCGGGGGACCCGAGCGTCCAGTAGAGGCCAAATCCGCCAAGGATCAAAACCAACGCCGCAATCCCTGCGGTGCCACGGGTCATCATTTCTGGGGCATCGCTGGCAACCGTGCGCGCTTTGGCGGCGCGGTCCGCTTCTAGTAAGCGGCGTGAGATTTCCAACCGTGTGCGATCTGCTTCGGCACTGGTCACGGTGCCGCGTTCAACATCACGCTCTAGCTCTTTCAGCTGATCGCGATAGATCTGCATGTCAGAGGTGACTTCCGCCCGATCAGTCTCGGGGGATTTGCGCAACATTTGTCGCGATAGGATGATAACAACGGCCAAAGTTGCCGCGCCAGTAAGTGCCCAGAAAACCATAATGTCTCCGCATCGTTTGTTCCCTATCATGTATAGGGGCTTGGTCGGGTTAAAAACCCCCAAAGCTTAGATGTGACAATTCGGGCGGGGGTGACATGATTTACGTCAAGCGATTTACCCCTTCACGAAGGTGTGAAGGGGGCATTTCCGCCTGCATGTGTTCCCCGTGTCGCTTTTTGACCATAAACGGCGCTGGGTTGCGTTGGGATGGGCGGTATAATGCGTACAACAACTTGAAAACCGAAGCCCGAACTTGGGGGAATCGCATGAAACGTTATTCGGCATTTGCCATTGCGCGAGAAGCAGCACGTTACCACGAAGGGTGGGAGCGTGCCTGGATGTCGCCCACACCAAAGAAGAAATATGATGTGGTGATTGTGGGCGCTGGCGGCCATGGTCTGTCCACCGCTTACTATCTGGGTAAGAACTTTGGGATCACCAATGTGGCGATCATCGAAAAGGGTTGGCTTGGGGGCGGCAATACGGGCCGGAATACCACCATTATCCGCTCGAACTATCTGCAAGATCCGTCTGCGGCGATCTATGAAAAAGCGCGTTCGCTGTATGAGACGATGTCGCAGGATCTGAACTATAACGTCATGTTCAGCCCGCGCGGCGTGATGATGCTGGCGCAAACACAGGCCGAGATCCGTGGGTATGAGCGGACCGCACATGCAAATGCTTTGCAAGGTGTTAAAACCGAATTCATCTCGCCCGCCAAAGTCAAAGAGCTGGTGCCAATCATCAACCTTGATGGCCCGCGTTACCCGGTATTGGGCGCGCTGTGGCAAGAACGCGCGGGCACAGCCCGTCATGATGCGGTGGCTTGGGGCTATGCGCGGGCCTGTTCGGCAATGGGCATGGACATCATCCAGAAATGCGAAGTGACCGGGGTGCGCCAATCCGGCGGTAATGTCACAGGTGTGTCCACCACCAAAGGCGAGATTGAGTGCGATAAGATGGCGATTGTGGTCGCTGGGAATTCAGGCAGCTTGGCTGAAATGGGTGGTTTCCGCCTGCCGATGGAATCGGTGGCCTTGCAAGCGCTGGTGTCAGAGCCGATCAAACCCTGCATGGATGTGGTTGTGATGGCCAACACCGTGCACGGGTATATGTCGCAATCTGACAAAGGCGAAATGGTGATCGGTGGCGGCACCGACGGGTTCAACAACTATACCCAACGCGGATCGTTCCACCATGTGGAAGAAACCGTACGGGCCTTGGTTGAGACCTTCCCAATTGTGTCACGCCTGAAGATGTTGCGCCAATGGGGCGGGATTGTGGATGTGACGGGCGACCGCTCGCCGATCATCTCAAAAACACCACTGGGCAATACGTTCATTAACGCAGGCTGGGGCACGGGCGGATTTAAATCCATTCCAGGGTCTGGCTGGGCGATGGCGGAATTGGTGGCCAAGGGTGAACCGGGGCCACTGGCAGCCGAGTTTGGCATGGACCGCTTCACCGAAGGTCGGTTCATTGATGAAAGCGTCGCCGCTGGCGTTGCGCACTAGGAGGAAATAAAGATGCTGATCCTTGAATGCCCCTATTGCGGCGTTATGGCCGATGAGTCGGACCTGCACGGTGACGGCGAAGCGCATCTGAAGCGTTTTGGCCCCGGCTCATCAGATGATGATTTCGAAGGCTATTTGTTCATGCGTAAAAACCCCAAAGGTGTTCATTTTGAACGCTGGCGGCACGCGTCTGGTTGCGGCAAGTTCTTTCATGCGGCCCGCAACACCATGACGTTGGAAGTATACGGCACCTATTCTGCGCAGACCTATGAGCCGCCAAAGGCGATCATCGACGCAGTCAAAGCGAAACACCCAGAGTGGGAGGGCTATAAATGAGCACTCGTCTGGCATCAGGCGGTCGCCTGATCGACCGCAGCAAGGTGAAGAACTTCACCTTTAACGGTAAAAAAATGCAGGGTTATGAGGGTGATACACTTGCCGCAGCCCTTTTGGGAACGGGCCAGACCTTGGTTGGTCGCTCATTTAAATATCACAGACCGCGCGGCATTCTTGCCTCGGGCGCAGAAGAACCAAATGCTCTGGTGAACATGGGCACAGGCGGGCGGTTTGAACCGAACCAGCGTGTGACCACCACCGAGCTGTTTGACGGTCTGACCGCAACCTCGCAAAACCACTGGCCGAGCCTTGAGTTCGATGTGGGTGTGGTGAATAACTATGTGTCGCGTTTTCTGCCGGCTGGTTTCTATTACAAGACTTTCATGTTCCCGCGTGCGGGTTGGAAACATGTCTTTGAACCGATTGTACGTCAGTCCGCTGGTTTGGGGCAGGTGCCCACCGAAGGCGACGTAGATCGGTATGAGCATTTCTATCACCACACCGATGTCCTGATTGTCGGCGGCGGTGTGGCCGGTTTAGCGGCGGCTTTGGCTGCGGGTCAATCGGGCAAGTCGGTCTTGTTGATCGAGCAAACCGCCCATTGGGGGGGGCGTGCACCGGTTGATGGCGGCAGCATTGATGGCAAAGAGAGTGGCGTGTGGGTTGATGACACCGTTGCCGCCCTTGAGGCCATGGACAATGTCACCCTGCGCATCCGGACCATGGGGTCAGGCGTGTATGATCACGGCTATGCGCTTGGTTATGAACGTGTGGCAGATCACACCCCCGGCGACGGGCGTCCGCGTCATCGCCTGTGGCGCATTCGTGCGCAGCAGATCGTGACCGCAACTGGGTCGATTGAACGGACATTGTCCTTTGCGGGCAACGACATTCCCGGCGTGATGCTGGCGTCTGCGGTGCGCGACTATGTTGTCAATTGGGGCGTTTCCGTTGGCGATCGCACCGTTGTTGTGACCAACAATGACGATGCGTACCGCACGGCTTTGGTCTTGAAAGACGCGGGCCTTGACGTTCCGGTCATTCTGGACGCACGTCCCGAGGCGACAGGCCCATTGGCTGACGCTGCGCGTGCGGCGGGCATCCGTGTGGAAGCTGGCAAAGCCATTGCAATGGTGCATGGCGGCAAGAAAGTGACCGGCGTGTCGATTTGTGCCCAAGTGGGCGAAGGCGCTGCGTTGGAAGAGATCAAATGTGATGCGGTCGCGATGTCTGGCGGTTGGTCGCCGGTTGTGCATCTGTGGTCCCATTGCGGCGGCAAATTGATTTGGGACGAGACGCACGCCCATTTCCGCCCTGATCCTGATCGCGCACCGACCAGCCATGACGGCAAGGGGTTTGTCATCACGGCAGGGGCGGCCTCTGGCGCTATGTCTCTGGCGGATGTGCTGGCAGATGGCGATGCTGCGGGTAAATCTGCTGTGGCGGCTGTTGGGGGGGACGCATCACAAGCGGCCGCGCCCAAGTCGGATGCAGAAAAGACCCAGCCTATGGCTGCCGTGTGGATCATGCCGCAAGGTGCCGGTCCGAAAAAGCGCATGAAAATGTGGCTTGATTTCCAGAACGATGTGAAGGTTTCGGATGTTCAGCTGGCGGCCCGTGAAGGGTACGAAAGTGTTGAGCACACCAAGCGTTACACCACATTGGGCATGGCAACGGACCAAGGTAAGTTGTCGAATATCAATGGCTTGGCGGTTCTTTCTGATGCGTTAAATCAGGAAATTCCCACAACGGGCACAACCACCTTCCGCCCACCTTACACACCGATTTCGCTTGGCGCGATCACGGGCGAGGCGCGCGGCGAGATCTTTCAACCCATTCGCCGCACACCGATGCATGAATGGCACGAAGAACAGGGGGCCTATATGGAACCTGTGGGCCATTGGCGCCGCCCGTACACCTATCCGCGTAATGGCGAAAGCCACAGCGAGGCGGTGCACCGCGAGGTGTTGAACACGCGTGAGCGTTTGGGGCTTTTGGATGCGTCCACCCTTGGCAAGCTGATTGTCAAAGGGGCTGATGCAGGCAAATTCCTTGATATGATGTACACCAACATGATGTCGAACTTGGCTGTGGGCAAATGCCGTTACGGTCTGATGTGCTCGGAAAACGGGTTCCTGTCGGATGACGGTGTTGTGGCGCGTATTGATGAGGATACGTGGCTGTGTCACACCACCTCTGGCGGTGCGGATCGTATTCATGGCCACATGGAAGAGTGGCTGCAATGCGAATGGTGGGACTGGAATGTCTATGTCGCCAATGTGACCGAGCAGTTGGCGCAGGTTGCGGTTGTTGGTCCAAACGCACGTAAGCTTTTGGAAAAGCTGGGTGGTATGGATGTGTCGAAAGAGGCGCTTGCGTTCATGCAGTGGAAAGACGGCACCTTGGGCGGGTTTGAGGCGCGGGTTTACCGGATCTCATTCTCGGGCGAGCTTAGCTATGAGATCGCCGTCCCTGCCAGTCAAGGCCGCGCGTTTTGGGACAAGCTGCATGAAGCGGGCGAAGAGTTTGGTGCGATGGCGTATGGCACCGAAGCGCTGCATATCATGCGGGCCGAAAAGGGCTTTATCATGATCGGGGATGAAACCGACGGCACCGTGATCCCGCAGGATCTGGGGCTGAACTGGGCGATCTCGAAAAAGAAAGAGGACTTTATCGGCAAGCGGGCGCACACGCGTGCCCATATGGCGGATCCTGAACGGTGGAAACTGGTGGGGCTTGAGACGCTTGACGGTTCGGTTCTGCCAGATGGTGCCTATGCACAGGGGGATGGTGAAAACGCGAATGGCCAAAAGACAGTCATCGGCCGCGTGACCTCTACCTATTATTCGCCGACCTTGAAAAAGGGCATCGCCATGGGGCTTGTGTTGCATGGTCCGGACCGGATGGGCGAGGTGATTTCCTTCCCGACCGTTGATGGCACCAACACTGTGATCAAGGCGCGGATCTGTGATCCGGTCTTTTATGACAAAGACGGAGAGAAGCAAAATGTCTAATGCTGTTTCTACGCTGAATGGCGCCAGCTTTGATGGCTATGTGCGTGTCGAAGAACAGGGCCTTGTGGGCATGATCACCCTGCGTGGGGATCTTGCGTCAAAGGCCTTGGCCAAGGCGGTCAAATCCGCCACCGGGGCTGCGATGCCCGGGCAGGGCGCGATTGCTTCGGGTGACAAAGGCCGCGTTGGCTGGATGTCCCCGGATGAGCTGTTGCTGATTGTGGATCATGCCGCCGCAAATGATATGGTTGCGGCGCTGACCAAGGCTTTGGCAGGTGAACATGCGCTGGCAGTCAATGTGTCAGATGCACGGACCGTGTTTCGCATCATTGGTGCTGCCGCCCGCGAAGTGGTTGCCAAGGTGAGCCCGGCGGATGTGAACGCCTTGTCACCGGGGCAATTGCGCCGCACACGCATCGCGCAAATTCCAGCGGCGTTTCATATGATTGATGACGAAACAGCCGAATTGGTCTGCTTTCGGTCGGTCGGAAAATACGCGTTTGACCTGTTGAAAGACGCAGCTTTGCCGGGTGGCGAAGTGAATTTGAACGGATAGTGTTTTGACACAGATGAAAATTAGAACGGCTCTCAGAATTGAGGGCCGTTTTTTTTGGTAAGCGTTTGGATGCAAACTGTAGAAAAACTGGGGCCGTGCGCATTTGCCTTACCAACGGTTTGACAATTCGGTTGAAGCGGAGTTGGTTTGCCAATATCCACCCTGAGTAGAATGACGCGATGGAGGGTTTAATGCGTAAGTCATCTTTTTTGATTGCGATTCTTGGTTTGGTCCTGACAACAGCACCGCTTGCTGCAAAAAATTACAGTTGCGATATCCGTGAAAATGGGGCGCGGAACAAAGGGTTGCCGGTTCAGGTTTTGGTTTGGCATGATGAAGCAACTGGTCAGGTTAAAGTTTTGGATGGCATCATTCAAAATCAAATTGGCAAACCGATTGCAGCTAAGGTCAGCGTGGACAATAAAAAGCGCATTACATTTAGCTATCAAGTGAACCGCGTCCCAGGTAGCACTCAATATGGTGGGAAAGTCACATCAAACGGTTTGGCATATCGGTTGACGATCCAAAAAACGGGTCTGTCTGCGACAATGT
>CBDUJY010000030.1:0-29473 GCA_965367685.1 uncultured Planktotalea sp.
ACAAGAAGATGAACAATGACGCACGCAACGCAGCATGGGCATCGGGGCGAAGTTTCCCTACTTTTTTCTGATCATCCCAAGGTCAATGTCCTTAGAAGTTAAAGTAGCCATCAGGAGGTTTTCTGCTGCATAAAATAGCAACTGAACTGCGTTTCTGTCAGAGAATCCGAGCTTTTTTGCGCTCACGAGATCAGAAAGAGCAATACTCACATGGCTGGCAATCCTCGCGGCTTTGGGCATCCAGCCTTATGCCCTCTCGCTTCACTGCATAACTAATTGTGTTAACTGTATTCAGTGAGGAAAGGAATTCGCTCCGGCGGACGGTCAATAGATCGGCGGGGACACCAGACTTACGACGCAAACGAAATGCGCTAATGGGGCAGTCAAGTTCGTCTGGCGAATTATCAGGGACAACGGCTAAGATATCCCAATCGCTATCTGGGCGGTGATCACCGCGCGAGCGACTACCGAAGAGCCAAACCTCAGCAGCATTCATTTCACTTTTGCACAACTCAACCAGCCCCGATAGGCGCGGTTCAGTTGAGTAGAATGAACTCACATCTGATTTCATTTTTTCAGGCGTGAATCACACCCTCTCGATTGGCCGGCTTTGGATACTATAAAGTTAGGGTATGCGGCCCATAGTATCAAATGCATGAGTTTACCCGCTTGTATTCATGAAACTTTTGCCAAAACCTCTGCACAGGAGAAGTTCGGCCACATTGATTAAAGATATGATCCACTTTCGCAGAAAATGAAAAACTTTTGCTTGAGAAGAACAAAAACAAAGAAGGTCAGCCAAGTCTTAGCTGACCTTCATATTTGATTTCAACATTTACCATCAGGGGCTGGACACCGTGGTGCGCCCTTTTTAGTTTGGTATTTGTGCGCTTTCGGCGCGACATGATGCTTACGCGCGGCGACGACGACCACCACGGCGCCCACCAGCGGCCCCCGTGGCCCCAGAATTGGACGAGTTGAACTTGATCCACTCCGCCCCGCCATCATCGTTGTTGGTCAAAAAGTTGGCGGCGCGAATGGCCTCCATTTCCTTGCCCGCTTTGGCTTTGGTCGACCCAAGCCCAAACACTTCGCAGATGGTTTCGTCATCCATGCCTTCGGGAATGATGATGCCTTTGGCCTCAATCTCGGCGCGTTTTTCGGCGAATTTCTTGGGGCCGACAGGGACCGCAATCGGGTTCATAATCGCCGAGGTCATGCCCGCACCCATTGCCATTGGCAAAAACGCGTTGTTGATGCCGTGACGGTTGGGCAGACCGAATGAGATGTTTGACGCGCCGCAGGTGGTGTTCACGCCCAGCTCTTCGCGCAGGCGGCGCACAAGGGTAAAGACCTGAAGGCCCGCGGTGCCCATCGCCCCAATTGGCATCACCAGTGGATCGACCACGATGTCATGCGCCGGAATGCCGAAATCAGCGGCGCGTTCGACGATTTTCTTAGCCACCGCAAAGCGCACATCGGGGTCTTCGGAAATGCCGGTGTCATCGTTGGAAATCGCCACCACGGGCACATTGTATTTCTTCACCAGCGGCAGAACCTGTTCCAGGCGTTCTTCTTCGCCGGTGACCGAGTTCAAAAGCGGGCGGCCATTGGCGGCGGCAAGGCCTGCCTCAAGCGCGCCGGGCACCGAGCTGTCGATACACAGCGGGCAATCGGTCACGGCCTGAACCACCTCAACCAGTTGACGCATCAATGTGGGTTCCACAAAGTTATTGTCCGCATAGCGGGGATCTTCGGCCATTTTGCCCGAAAACACAGCGCCCGAATTGATGTCGAGGATGGTGGCACCGGCGGCCACTTGCGCCAGCGCGTCTGCCTCAACGCGGGAAAAGTCGCCCGCTTCCAGTTCCGCGTTCAGGATTTTGCGCCCCGTGGGGTTGATGCGTTCGCCAATCACGGCAAAAGGCTGGTCAAAGCCGATGATGGCGGTTTTGGAACCGGATTCTACGATGGTCTTGGTCATGGGTCAGCCTTTGTTTGCGTTCACGGTGTTTGCATTTACCGGGGCGGTGTTTTCGCCGCCGTTGTTGATGGCCCAATTTGCATTGGTTTTGATCCCACCAAGTGGGAAGAAGTGAACTTTGGTGATGTTGAAATCAGGGTTGGCGGCCTTGTGGGCGGCCAGTTCGTTCAACACGTCGGTCGGCTCATACGGCAGTAGCAGTTTTGAGACATCCATCGCGCGCTTTTGCAGCACCTTGAGCGAGGGGCCAACGCCGCAAGCGATCGCAAATTTGATCAGGGTTTGCAGTTTGGCGGGGCCGGCGATGCCGATGTGCACGGGAATGTCGATGCCTGCCGCGCTCATGTCTTCAACCCATTTGATGATTGGGCCGGCTTCAAAGGCAAACTGGGTCGCCAGCGCCATTTTGGCATCCGTGGTCTCATAGAATTTCTGTTTCCAACGCAGCGCGTCTTCGACGTTTTTGGTGGATCCATCCGGGTCGATGTCTTTGTTGCCCTCAGGGTGGCCCGCGACGTTCAGATGGGTAAAGCCCGCCTTATCAAAAAGACCGGTTTCCAACAGCTGCATCGAGGAATGGAAATCGCCATGCGGCTGTGCCACGCCGCCCGCCAAAAGCAGGGCTTGTTTCACATTGGCTTCGCCCTGATACCGCGCGATCCAATCACCCAAAGTGGCCTTGTCTTTGATGATGCGGGCGGGGAAATGGGGCATGACCTCATACCCTTCGCCGTTGATCCGCTTGGCGGTCTCGACCATTTCCTCAATCGGGGTGCCTTCGATATGCGCCACGTAAACGCGGGTGCCTTGGGGCAAGAGGTCGCGGAAATCATCCACTTTTGCGGCTGTGCGCGGCATCACCTCAATCGAGTAGCCTTTCAGAAAGGACTGAAGCTCTGGGCTTGAGGTTTTGACATCTTCAGACGTCTTTTTACGGAAATTCAACAGCGCCATGGCTGCCTCCATCAGCTTGGGCCAAGGCATTTCATCTATGCCTGGCCATCGTTGGCAATAAGCGCTTTTAGACGCTCCTGATCGTATTCCGCGTCGATGCGTGCCGCTTCGGCCTGGGCAATCTCTTGCGGGTCTCCCTCAACAGAATAGGGGGCGGCCTTGCGCCATTCCGCCAAATAGGCGTCGCTGTCGCGTGCGCCGATTTTCATGGCGGCCCGGTCAATGGCCTGTTCAAATCGCTCGGGCAGGGGGGCTTTGGCACCCCGGCGGCCTTTGCCGACGATGACTTGTGCGGGCATATCCCGCCAGTAAACGATCGTGACGTCAGGCATCTGCGATTCTCCCTTTTCTGCTTTATCTGTTCTAGGACGCGCCCCGCTGATGGCAGGGACGGATTTCGACATGGTTTTGCCCACAAGCGACCCCTTGTCGCAATTGCGTCACTGGCATATGGGAATTTTCGGCGTCCGGCTATGGTTTGGGGGGCAGAAAGGGCGCGCTGCCATGTGAAATCTTCTCAAGATGATTATAAGTTGTGATGGCAGGGGCGCCTCGCAAGGGATTGCTTATGCGCGCGCGCGGGCCTATCTATAGGGTAACTTGAAATGGAGGGCGTGTTGTTATGGCGCCCAAGCGTCCCGATGGTGCGGGCGCGTTCCCAAAAGCGGTCCGAACCCCCGCGCCGAATACCCCGGATCCCAGTGCGCTTTATGCCGCCTTGGATCTGGGCACAAATTCTTGTCGCATGCTGATTGCCCAACCAAAGGGCAGTCAGTTTCATGTCGTGGACAGCTTTTCGAAATCTGTTCAGCTGGGCAAGGGGCTTGAGGCCTCTGGCCGCTTGTCGCGTGCGTCTATGGCGCGCACGGTTCAGGCGCTGCGCATTTGCCGCAAAAAGCTGATCAAGCATGATGTAGAACGGATGCGGTTGGTCGCAACCGAAGCCTGCCGCCGGGCGCAAAATTCAAAAAACTTCATGACATATGTGCGCCGCGAAACGGGCCTGAAGCTTGAGATTATCAAGCCCGAGGAAGAGGCGCGTTTGGCCGTGGTGTCCTGTGCGCCCCTTGTGTCTACCCGCACCGAGCAATTGCTGGTGGTGGATATTGGTGGCGGGTCAACCGAACTGGTCTGGCTTGATCTGTCAAAAGTCCCGCCGCTTGAACGCCCCCGGTCGATCATGCGCATGGGGCGCGGCTTTGTTGGCGGCGCCAGCCCGTTTCCAGCCGCCTCGGTGGTGGATTGGATTTCGGTGCCTTTGGGCGTGGCGACCCTGCGCGAGATGTTTGACGATGTTGAGGATGACAGCGGGCGTTATGCGTTGATGTCGGTGCATTTCGAAGAACAACTGGCCGGGTTCAGCCCGTTTTACCACGAACCCCCCCGCGAAGGGTTTCAGATCATTGGCACATCCGGCACCGTGACCACGGTTGCGGCGACCCATCTGGGCCTGCGCCGCTATGATCGCACCAAAGTTGATGGGTTGCGGATGACGTCCGATCAGATTGAACGGGTCATTCAGGGCTATCTTGCGCTTGGCCCACAAGGGCGGCGGATGAACAGCCATATTGGCCGGGATCGTCAGTCACTGATCATGTCGGGGGCTGCAATTTTACAGGCGCTTTTGCGCATTTGGCCCACGGATCGCTTGTCTGTTGCGGATCGGGGCCTTAGAGAGGGCATTCTTTATTCGCAGATGTCTTCGGACGGTGTTTTGGAAGATGGGCCTTTTTGATGTCAGACGGTACGGACGATAACGGAAATTCAGGTGAAACCTCTGGAACTGGTACGCCGGGGGCAGGGAAGACCTATTCGAAACGGGCGCGTAAAAGCTCGGGTCGGGGACAGCGTGATCTGACCGTTAAGGTGAAATCAGCACGCGGACGGCGCAACTCATCAACCCGTTGGTTGCAACGCCAGTTAAATGACCCCTATGTGCAACGCGCGCGCGCCGAAGGTTATCGCGGTCGTGCCGCCTATAAGATCATGGAGTTGGACGATAAATTCCGTTTTCTGACCAATGGCGCGCGGGTGGTTGATCTGGGCTGTGCGCCGGGGGGCTGGGCGCAGGTTGCTGTGCCGCGCATCAATTCGCTTGGCGAAAAGCAAGGCAAGCGCACCGGGCATTTCCTTGGCATTGATCTGCAAGAGGTCGAAGGGCTGGCGGGGGCCGAGTTCCACCAGCTTGATTTCATGGAAAACGATGCGGACCTGAAAGTGAAAGAGCTTTTGGGTGGCAAGGCCGATGTGGTGATGTCAGACATGGCCGCGTCCAGTTCCGGCCACAAGCAAACCGACCACCTGCGGATCATGGCGCTGTGCGAAGCGGCGGCCTATTTTGCCTTTGATGTGCTTGATGAGGGCGGGACATTTGTGGCCAAGGTTTTGGCCGGTGGGGCCGAAGCCGAATTGCAGAAAATGCTGCGGATGAAGTTCAAGAAAGTCCAATATATGAAACCGCCGTCCAGCCGGTCGGACAGCTCGGAAAAATTTGTGGTGGCAACCGGATTTTTGGGCGAGACATCTGGGGATGACTAAGGCGCTTTTGCCGCCTGCATTGCTTTTGCTCATCCCGGAATGATTACAACAGATATGGGCACAGAACGCACTTAGAGGACTGGCCATTTGGGTGTTCTAGGTGCGGTCACTCATGCATCCAACAAGAGTCATGTGCGATTTTTCCACCAAAATCAGGCTGTGATTGTCACATGATAACAATGTGATAGCTGCGTGTTTGAGGGGCCGTAGGACGGCGTTTTGAATTCTGGCGACACGGGGCAGGGCTGGACAGATCATCCGTTGCTGCCGTATGGCTGTGTTCGACACACCGAAGCCATCCGATGGGATCCCAACATGAACGCCCCCAAATCGAAACACGCGGCCAGCGGGCAACCCAGCCAACTTGGGGCAGCCATTCGACAGCGGCGCAAGGCCATGGGCAAAACGATGGATCAGGTCGCCGGGGAAAGCAGTCTGACCACCGGATTTATGTCACAGGTTGAACGTGGTCTCAGCGCGCCGTCGCTTGCCTCATTGTTGTCAATTGCCGCCGCTTTGGGCACCACGGTTGAGCAGCTTTTGTCTGTCAACGATGAGCTGCGCGAATTTACCCCCGCCGGGTCCGGGCAAGGTTATGTGCTTGGTACAAATGGCCGGTCGTATGAAAAGCTGGGGCCGGGGTTTGCGGGCGCATTGATGTATCCCACCATCATCCACCGCCCCGCCGGGCATATGTCCGAACGGATGTGTCACCAAGGCGAGGTGTTTTTTCATCTGTTGGATGGTCAGGTGGAATATCATCTGGGGGATGAGGTGTTTGTGATGAACCCTGGCGACAGTTTGCATCATGACACGTCCAAACCCCATCATTCCCGCGTGCTCAGCGCCGGCCAGACAACCGAGCTTTGGGTCAGTTCGACCCCGATATCGACCGGCTAAATCAGCCGCCCCCTTTCAATATCATATGAAATTGCACGCTGCGCGGGCGTGTGGCAGTGATTCGCCTTTGTTCGGCGAAGCGTTTGGGGCGCGTCTGCTGACATCACTCATGCACATGTGAAGTTAATTTTTCCATAAAATCATCCGTCTAGTCCCAGGTTTTGGCGTCCAAATTCATGATCACTAAAAAAAACTTTAGTAATGCTAAAGTCTTGTTATATTGGATCCAATATTAAGAACGTCTGGGAGGACATATGATGAAACGCACCCTCATGGTGGCGGCCTTGGCTGCAGCGACGGCCCTTTCAACCCCTACTTTGGCACAAGAACGCGGGGGGACGTTGAATTTCGCCCGCTATGATGGATCGCGTCTGATTGACCCGATTTACGCGGATCGCAATCCGGATATCTGGATGGTCGGCAGCCTGTTTGATACGCTTTTGCGTCCCAGCGAAGACGGAAATTCTGTCGTGGGGGGGCTTGCGGAAAGACATGCGGTGTCTGCTGACGGGAAAACCGTCACTTTGGCCCTGCGGGAGGGTTTGAAATTCGCTGATGGCGCCCCGCTTGGCGGCGAGGATGTGGTGTTTTCACTCGATCGCGCCCGCAACCCTGACCTCAGCCCCTGGGCCGGTTTGCTGGGGTCCATTGACACCGTAACCGCCGAGGGCAACAGCATCACCCTTGCGTTGAAAAACCCAGATCCAACCATCCTGTCGATGCTGGCCACGTTCAATACGGCGATTGTGTCGAAGGCGGTTTATGACGCGGCGCCTGGGGCCACGGATCAGGAAAAGTCGGCGGCGATCTTTGCGGCCGGTGGGGCCGGGGTTGGCTCTGGCCCGTTTTTCCTGTGTGGGTTTGAACAAAGTGCCTCGATGGAGTTTTGTGCGAACGAGAATTACTGGAAAATGGGGGCGGACGGCAAAGCCCTTCCGTATCTTGACAAAGTGGCGTTTCAAATCATCCCGGATGATGCGACGCGGATCCTGAAATTGCAGGCGGGCGAAGTGGATGCGGCGGAGTTTATTCCGTTTTCACGGGTGGCCGAACTGGACGCCGCCCCCAACATCAACATGAACCTTTATCCGTCGACGCGGATCATTTATTCGCCGATCAACACGCGTGAAACCCGTGCGGATGGATCGCCAAATCCACTGGCCGATGTGCGGGTGCGTCAGGCGTTAAACCTTGCCACCAACAAAGAGGCGTTGATTGGTCTGGTGCTTCAGGGCGCGGGCAAACCGATGACCTCTCCTTTGATGGCGGCGGCCACGCAACTGGCGACAGACAATGGCCAGCTGTATGCCTATGACATTGAAAAGGCGAAAGCTTTGATCAGTGAGGCCGGTTTGGCCGCGGGCACGGAAATCACCCTGACCACGCTGGCGGGATCGGCTGATGACAGCACCATTTTTGCAGCCCTGCAGCAAATGTGGGCCCCCCTTGGCATCAATCTGGTGGTGGAACAGGTTGATGGGCCAACACGCGGTGCCAAAAACCGTTCGGGTGAATATGACATCCACACCTATGGTTGGGTGAATGATGTGAACGACCCGTCACAAGTGGTTGGCTGGCTGGGGCACACCCCCACCGCAAACGCCGTGGGCACGGGCTGGGACAACGCCGAGTTTAACGCGCTGTTTGAAGCATCCGCCACCGAGATTGACCCGGCCAAACGGGCGGATCAATATGCCAAGATGCAAGCGATCTATGCTGAGGCTGCGCCGCTTCTCTTTATGTATGAGACGCCTTTTGCAGTTGCCGTTTCCGGGGCAGTTGATGGTTATGTGCAGACCCCACTTGGCAACAATATTTTTGAAGCGGCAAGCGTAAGTCGCTGATAAAATTAAACTTCGGGTGCTGCTGGGGCTTTCCTGGTGGCGCCCATCTTACCTTTCCATCACAGGGGATCGGGCGCGGGATGGCGACACTTTCTTATATATTGAAACGACTGGTGCTGATGGTGCCCACCTTCCTTTTGGTGATGGTGATCATCTTTTTGCTGGTGCGGTTTCTGCCCGGCGATCCGGCGATTGCAATTGCGGGGGATCGTGCGTCTGACGCCGATCTGGCCGCAATCCGCGAGCGTTTGGGGCTGAATGAACCGATGTGGCGCCAGTTTTGGCTGTTTCTAAGCAACACGATCCAAGGCGATCTTGGGCGTTCTATCCTGATGCGTGCGCCGGTGACCGAGGTGATCTTTGATCGCCTTCCCGCCACGGGGTTTTTAACCCTTTATGCGGTGACCCTGTCACTGATGATTGCGGGGCCATTGGCCTTTGTTGCGGCGCTGAACCGGGGCGGCTGGATCGACAGTGTGATCCGCACCGTGTTTCAGGTGGGCCTGTCCACGCCGGTGTTTTACATCGGTCTGGTGCTGCTGACCTTTCTTGCCGCCCATTTGCGCTGGTTTCCGGTGGGGGGATACGGCGACACGTTTGGCGCGCGGCTTTACCATCTGTTCCTACCGTCTGTGACCGTCGCGCTTTACACTTCGGCGATCATTATGCGCAATTTGCGCTCGTCCATCATTGAGGTTCTGGACGCGGAATATGTGCAGTTTGCCCGCGCCAAGGGCCTGCCGGATCGGTTGATTTTGGGGCGCCATGTGTTGCGCAATGCGTTGATCTCCACGGTGACACTGTTGGGTCTGTCCATCGGCAACCTGATGTCGGGCACTTTGGTGACCGAGACCGTTTTTGCGGTGCCGGGGCTGGGACGCTTGATGCTCGAGGCGATTTTTGCGCGGGATTATCCGCTGATCCAGGGGCTGACGCTGACCTTTGCGGTCTTGGTGTCCGTGGTGTTTTTGCTGACCGATCTGTTTCAATCTTCGCTTGATCCAAGGATGCGCCTGACATGAGTGACCTGAGTGCAAACACAGCCGAAATTCTTCCGGCAAAACGATCAAAAGCCCGCGAAGCTTTGGGCAAGCCGGGCTTTCTGATCGGCGTGGCGATCATCACTATGTCCGCTCTTTTGGCGCTGTTTCCCGCCGTTTTTGCGCCGTATGATCCGAATTTCATTGATTATGTCGCCGTGCGCCAAGCACCAAGCTGGGCGCATCCCTTTGGCACCGACAGCCTTGGGCGCGACAGTTTAAGCCGCGTGATCCACGCCTATACGGTCAATATCCAGATGGCGATTTTGGCCACGGTCTTTGCGATGTTGATTGGTGTCGTTGTGGGCGCGCTTGTGGGGTATTACCGCGGTGTTGCGGATATGATCTTTGGGCGTTTGGTCGATGCGATCATCACCTTTCCCTTCCTTGTCTTGGTCATTTCGGTTGTCGCCGTTTTGGGGCCGGGGCTGATCAATATGTATATCGCAATCACGCTGGTGGGTTGGGTTTATTATGCGCGTTTGATGCGGGCCGAGATCATCGCCCAGATGGGCAATGATTATGCCAGCGCCGGGCGGGTCATGGGGTATCGCGACCGGCGGATCATCTTTCGCCACCTGCTGCCCAATGCGATCACTCCGGTCATTGTTTATTGGATGACGGATATGGCGTTGGCGATCCTTTTGGGGTCCTCGCTGGGCTATTTGGGACTTGGCGCACAACCGCCACAGGCCGAATGGGGCGTGCTGATTGCCGAAGGTCGGAATTTCATCACCACCGCCTGGTGGCTGTCGCTGATGCCGGGGATTGCGATTGTGCTGACCGGGCTTGGTTTTTCACTAATTGGTGATGGTTTGGCCGATCTTTTGCGGCCGCGTGGGTGAGGGGCAGGATCATGACAGAACAAAATTTACTTGAGGTCTCAAACCTCTCAACCACCTTCATGCGCGGTGGGCGCCCCTTGCCAGCCCTGCGTGACGTCAGTTTTTCGGTCGCCAAAGGCGAGGTGCTTGGGCTGGTCGGTGAAAGCGGATCGGGCAAAAGCGTCACCCTGCGATCCATCCTTGGCTTGGCGCGCCGGTACGGCGAGGTCACAGGGTCGGTCACATGGCAAGGACAAGAGTTGACGGCCATGTCTGAACGGCACATTCGCCACATTCGCGGCCGTGAAATAGCGATGATCTTTCAAGAGCCGATGACCTCTCTGAACCCGCTTTTGACGGTCGAGAGGCAGCTGACCGAAACGCTTAAGGCGCATACGGATCTGGGGCGGGCCGCGCGGATTGATCGCGCGGTTGAAATGCTGGATCTGGTTGGGATCCCCGCACCGCGCACCCGACTTGGCGATTATCCGCATCAGTTTTCGGGCGGCATGCGCCAGCGGGTGATGATTGCCATTGCCCTTGCGGTTCATCCGAAACTTCTGTTGGCGGATGAACCCACAACCGCGCTGGATGTGACCATTCAGGCGCAAATTCTTGATCTGATCCTGAAGCTGGCGGATGAGATGGAAATGGGCGTGGTGCTTGTGACCCATGACCTTGGTGTTGTCGCCCAGACCTGTGACCGGGTGGCGGTCATGTATGCGGGGCGGATTGCGGAACAGGGCGAAGTGCGCCGCGTGCTGCGTGCGCCGCGCCACCCCTACACGGTGGGCCTGATGCGATCCGTGCCACAGGATGTGCCCCCGCGCACGCCGCTGTTTTCCATTCCTGGCACGCCGCCCAGTTTGGATCAACTGCCCGAAGGGTGCGCGTTTGCGCCCAGATGCACCTTTGCCAGTGATCGTTGCCGCGCCGCGCGACCAGATCTGGTTGATCTCAGCAATCAAAATGCCCGGCAGGTGGCCTGTTTTCACCCGATTGCGGCGGCTGATGTTCAAAACGCAGCTGTTCAAAACAAAGAGGGCGCGGCATGAGCGAGACCGTTTTAGAAACCCGCGATCTGACCCTTGCCTTCCCACTTGGGAAATCCTTTCTTGATGTGCTGCGCGGACAAGAGGGCCGCGTGGTGCGCGCGTTAAACGGGGTGTCGCTGACTTTGCACAAAGGCGAAACCCTTGGTGTTGTTGGGGAAAGCGGCTGTGGTAAATCCACGCTTGCGCGTTGTATCGTGCGCCTTTATGCGCCCACATCGGGGCAGGTGCTTCACCATGGGCAAGATGTGTTTGACCCGGATGTGATCGGCGATCGCAGCTATAACCGCCGGGTGCAGATGATGTTTCAGGACCCGTTTTCATCGCTTAATCCGCGCATGACCACCGGGCAGATCCTGTCCGAAGCCTTGTCGGTGCATCAGATGCGCCCGAAAGAGGACATCCCTGCGCGTGTCGCAGAACTGTTGGAACTTGTGTCTTTGCCGCAAGACGCCGCAGAGAAATTCCCACATGAATTTTCCGGCGGCCAGCGGCAACGTATCGCCATCGCCCGCGCTTTGGCGGTTGAGCCTGAGGTTTTGATTGCAGATGAACTGGTGTCCGCCTTGGATGTATCGGTTCAGGCGCAGGTGGTGAACCTGCTGCTTGAATTGCAAGACCGGCTGGATCTGACCATTCTGTTTGTGGCGCATGATCTGCGTCTTGTGCGCCATGTGTCAAACCGGGTTGCGGTGATTTATTTGGGGCGGATTGTGGAAATTGGCGACAGCGAAACGCTGTTTGCCAACCCGTCACACCCATATTCCCGTGCGCTGTTGTCGGCGGCCCCTTCGGTGGATCCTGACGACAAAGGCCGTGTGCAACATCTGGAAGGCGAGCTTCCGTCGCCCCTGGCAATCCCGTCAGGCTGCCCGTTTCATCAGCGCTGTCCCCATGCGGATGCCAAATGCACCACCACGCTGCCCGATCTGCGCAAACTTCACGGACGGGGCGAAGTGGCCTGTCACCACGTGGAACGGATCGAAGACGACCGGACCCAAGAACATAAGGGGGCACATCATGGCTGACACGCTACATTTGCCGCAAGAAAAGACGCTCGCAGCCTTGCGAGACGCGCTGAAACGGCGTGACATCGATGTGTTTTTGCTGCCGCGTTATGATGCCCATCAGGGCGAATATGTGGCGGATCATGATGCGCGGCTGGCTTATGTGACGGGGTTCTCCGGCTCTGCGGGCATGGCCATTATCACCGCAGATGAGGCGGCGATTTTTGTCGATGGGCGCTATAGCGTGCAGGTTCAGGGCGAAAGCCCCAGCCCGTTGTTTCGCCATTTCCACATCTTTGATCACCCGCCAGAGGAGTATCTGGCCACCCAGCTGAAACCCGGCTGTCGGGTTGGGTTGGATCACATGCATTGGCCGCCGGTTTGGGCCGCGCGATTTGAAAAATCCTGTGCTGATCACGGCGCCGAATTGGTGGCGATGGTGGACAATCCGGTGGATGAAATCTGGGCGGATCAGCCCCCCGTGCCGCAGGGGCAGATCACGACGTTTCCGTTGCAATTTGCGGGCCGCACAACCGCCGAGAAATCAGCCGAGCTTGCCGCGGCGCTCTGTGATCTGGGCGCGCAATGGCATGTGGAAACGCAACCCGATAATATCGCTTGGTTTTTGAATGTGCGCGGGGCGGATACCGATTATATTCCGGTGCCCAATTCCTTTTTTTTGCTGCGCGCTGACGGCACGTCGCGTTGGTTTGTACCGGCGGCAAAGTTTGCAGAGGGGGTGGTCGCCGCTTTGCCCGACACGGTGCAAATCCTGCCCGTGGATCAGTTTTTGCTGGTCTTGGAACAAGAGGTCCGCGCCGGTGACACGGCCTTGATTGACCCAAGTTTTTCGCCGCTGGCTGCAAAACAGGCGTTGATCAAAGCGGGGGCGCGAATTTGCGAAAGGCCAAGCGTGATCACCCTGACAAAGGCACAAAAAAACCGGGCAGAGCTTGAGGGGATGCGGGCCTGTCACGTGCAAGACGGCGTAGCCTGGACCGAGTTTTCAGCTTGGTTAAGCACAAAAGTGCCCGCGTGCGCCCGGGCGGGGGATCCGGTGACTGAACGCGAGGCCGAGGAAAAAATCCTGTCCCTGCGCCGCCAGCGCCCCGGATTTTTGGGCAACAGTTTTCACCCGATTTCTGCCGCCTCAGCCAATGGGGCGATGTGCCATTACGCCACGTCCGAGGGGCGCAATGCGCCTATTTTGCCTGACGCACCCTATCTGTTGGACAGTGGCGGGCAATATGACACGGGCACCACGGATGCCACGCGCAGCTTTTCCTTTGGCGCGCGCCCTGTGGGGTATGATCGGGCGTATACGGCTGTGTTCAAAGCCTTCCACGCGCTTGCGACCCTGCGCTTTCCGCCGGGCACAAAGGGGCATCATATTGACGCCATTTGCCGCCGTCCGCTGTGGGATTTGGGCTTGGATTACGATCACGGCACCGGGCATGGTGTTGGCCATCGTTTGTCGGTGCATGAACATCCGCAGCGCATTGGCAAACCGGTCAATGATGTGGATCTGGTCGCGGGCATGGTGATGTCGATTGAGCCGGGTCATTATGTGGCGGGGCTTTATGGCATTCGGATTGAAAACCTGTTTGCCATTGTCCAAGAGGATGATGGGTTTTTGACGTTTGAAAACCTGACTTGGGCGCCCATCCAAACGGATATGTTGCAGATGGACCTGCTGACAAAAGATGAACGGGCATGGCTGGAACGCTATCACCAGGATCTTGCCGAAACGTTAAAGCCTTGGCTAAGTGACGCGGCGCGCAGCTGGCTGGGCGCATAGGGCGATCACCACATCCCAAGACGGTTCCGGGTAAGGTCGGTGCACCGTCATAGGGGCGGCGGATGTGTCATGTCGTGGGCGTTTCATCTGGGATGCCTTCAAGAACACCTGCCGCCACATGAATCGCGGGCATTTTACGTCAGTAATGGGCAATTGATCAGGTTTTCAAGGCATAATGGCGGAGAGTGCGGCAGCCATAATGCGTACCCGGCTGATCCCACTACATCCAGTTTTTACCTTTTTGTTGTAGAAATATAGCCAAATATCAGTTCCGTTAACATCTTGTATATTCCCGTTATATCCGGCATCGGATGGGGGATGTTATGGGGGATAGAGTTGTGACCACTTCAACCCGACCATGGCCAAATTCGGGCTTTACCTACGGATCGACAAGAAGGGGCGCAAGCAGTGGGTGCAGCGCGTGGTTGTCGGAGGCAAGCGTGTTGAGCTTGGACTGGGCAGTTTTCCAATTTCCACCCTGGCGATGGCGCGCGAGGATGCGCTTGAGAACAAGTGTATGGTGCGCAATGGCAAAGCCCCACGCGTCGAGCGCAACCTAAACAAGGGCAACATGACGTTCGCCAATGCCGTGGATCGGTATCTTGAGATCAAGCTCAAGGAGTTTCGCAACGACAAGCACCGCAAGCAATGGCGCCCGACCTTGGATAACTACGCGTTGCCAGAGGGGGCAGTCAGGTTGTTGCGCGACGTGCCGCGCCTGGAAGGTAGCGAATTTGTGTTCTTTGCGCCGCAAGGCGGGATGCTATCAGATATGTCGCTGTCCGCTGTCATGCGCAAAATGCAGCAGGCCGAGGAACGGGCGGGCGGTGTTGGCTATCTCGACGCCCGCTCAGACCGTCCGGCTGTACCGCATGGATTGCGGTCCACCTTTCGCGATTGGGCGGCTGAGAATGAATATGACCATGTTCTGGCCGAGCTTGCGCTGGCGCATACTGTGGGCAGTGAGGTTGAGCGGGCCTATCGTCGGACGGATATGCTGAGTCGTCGCGCGATGCTAGAGCACTGGTCAGCGGTGCTGAACGGCCAATCAAGCCCCTCAGATTGAGCGCGTATGGGGCAAATGGGAGGCAGTCACATATGGCGCAGGACAAAATCTATCGACGCCCTGATGTGGAGCAATTGGTCGGGCTGTCGCGCTCGACGCTTTACGCGATGATGGTCAAGGGAACATTCCCCAAGCCGATCAAGCTGGGCAAGCGTGCGTTGGGCGGGCGGACCATCGACATTGAAGCGTGGTTTGAGGCGCGCAGCTTGGGCGGGGTGTTTCAATGAACATGCACAATCGCACAGTGGCGCGCCCCATTGATCTGAGCGTGCGCGAGACGTCGAACACTTACCGCGCCGAGCTTTTCCGCATGGGGCATTATCGGGTCATCATCTGTCGCCACGGGCTGCAATGGGTCTTGCAAAAGCAGCGCTCCAAAACATCCGTGTTGGGGCGGCTTGGCGAAATATCGGCTACTGCACCACCAAAACAGCACTGATCCGGCATCACCACGCTTACAACGCCCCTGCGCATCCATTCATGGACGCTTTGCCCACGCGTTTTCCCAGCGAGGTGACGTGATGATCCTGGCTGAACACACTACCCGCACGTTTGGGGGAACCTGGCGCGGCTTGAGCGGGCTTGCCTGTTGCCCGGCCCATGAAGACCGGTCGCCCAGTTTGAGCCTGGGCGTGGGTGTCGATGGCCGCTTATTGGTGCATTGTCACGCGGGGTGCTCTTATGAGGTCGTCATGGATGCGCCAGGGCGGGACGCAGCGCAATCGCTCGCCCGCCGAGCGCAGGCTTTGGGTTGGCAAGTGATGATGTTGCCCGCGCCCGAGGGGTTTGATTGGAACGATGTCTTGTTGGGAAAGGCGGTGGCCGCATGATCCTACATCTGAAGCCTATACCTTACCTAGAGGATTGGGCCGAACCGTCGCCGCGTTTCTTACGTAAGGGACTGCCGCCCGCGCCCGACTTACCTCTGGCAGATATCGTTGCCCCGAAATGGGCGACGTGGATCAGGGACGCCGCCGAGGCCAAGTCTGCCCCGCCAATCCTCTGGACGATGCTGATCGGTGCACCATCCTCGAATAAGTCGCCGGGGCTTGATGCGGTGTTGGCACCCCTGAACGAGCTTGAGCGCGATATGCGCAAGACCGCCGAGGCCGATCTTGCCAAATGGTTCGAGCGGGCCGAAGTGGCAAAGATCGCGCAAAGCGTCTGGAAAGAAGCAACCAAAGCGGCACTCAAGCCGGTGACGATCTGCCGCCCAAGCCCGACGAAGCCGATCCAGGGCTGGAACGCCATTTGCCCTGCCTGTCGGTGACTGACAGCACGGTCGAGCGGTTGGGCGTGATCCTGGCAAACCAACCACGCGGCACGTCGATGGCGCGTGATGAATTGGCTGGGTGGCTGATGGGCATGACGCGCTATGGGGGCGGCCGTTCGGATCGCCTGTTCTGGCTGGAAGCCTATGGCGGGTGGGGCTACCGGGTTGAGCGCATGGGCCGTGAGCCGCTTTATATCGACTGGCTGTCGGTGGGTGTTACCGGATCAATCCAGCCCGACCGGCTGCGCAGCCTGTTGATGAAGTCCGATGATGACGGGTTGCTTGCGCGCTTCCTGCCGATCTGGCCCGATCTGGCCCGATCCGGTGCCGATCATGCGCCCGCGTTCCGCGCCAGATGAGGCGTTTATCCATCGCGCTTTGGGGCGGCTTTATGATTTGCAACTTATGACTGATGAACACGACCAACAGCGCCCATGGGTCTTGCGCTTTGATGAGGGGGCCAAGGATCGGCTGGACACGTTTCGCCATAACGTAAGGGACTGGGAGAACGGGGCCGAGGGCCTAATGTTATCTTACATAGGCAAATTGCCTGGGCTGACGGCACGGATTGCCTTGATCCTGGCGCATCTGGATTGGGTCGCCATGGCATGTGATCAGCCACACGAGATTGACGCGCAGACCTTTAGCCGGGCGGCGGACCTAGTGGAGCATTACGCGCTTGCGATGGCGCGCCGCGCCTATGCGGACGCGTCTGTCTGTAAGGTGGAACGGGCCGCCATGCGCTTGGATCGCGCCGGGATTGGCACCGCTGCCGAGGTCAACTCCGTCTTGCAAGTCATTGAAGATAATCATATTTTGCGCAGCGTTGAGGTGAAGAAAAACGCACGCGGCGGGCGACCATCGCGGGCCTTCCTGGTCAATCCGGCGGTGTTAAGCGGATGAGTACTGTTGGGGCGGATTGCGGACTTTCTCCGCAAGCGCGAACCAACCATGCTGCGACGTCGGGACCCGACATTCAGTCAACCCTGAAATGGCGTAATTCTCTGCACCGCAGCAAGGCGGCTTTGAGCCCTGATTACCCTGCTTCTGCGATACCGGAAATGGCTGCTTTGCGGTATCGACCAGATTCTAGCTGGGCCCCATGTTAGCGCGCTAGCGTGGGGCCCTATGGTTGTTCTTTAGACAGTAACTGATTGATAATTTGTTTGTGCAAAACAGGGGTTCACTGAACTCAAAACCTCCAGTTGGTCATGGCCTCAAACACGTTAAATGCATTTTTCCTTGGAACTTACGCGGACGTCGATCCGAACGAGTCCAATTGCAATTCTGAGAATGCCTCGACATTGGTGGGGGAAGTTTTCGGAAGTGCGGGGTCACCAGCATGGAAAAACCATGAACAATTGACCTTGAACGACCCAAACGGGGACGAACACACGTATGACAACGATTATGGGTCGGGCAACACGATAACATTTGCTGGCGATACGGTCGACCTAGATTCAAGTATGATCTTCAACGTCACTGTGACCTATACGGATGCCACCACCGATACGACCCAAGTTCTTGTTCTGCAGGATGCGGAAGGGCGTGTTTTTATTGCGCCGCACAGACCGGGGAACACAAACAACGATGCTTTGACTGCAAAGCCGATGGAGTCGATTTCACTCGATAGTGTTGCCGGTGCCAGCTACGACTTTGTTTATACAAATCTCGCCAATCTGACCTATCCTTGTTTTGCGCCAGGCACCCTCATCCAGACACCAAACGGGCCTCGCGCGGTGGAAACGCTGTGCCCCGGCGATCTGGTGACAACACTCGACCATGGGCCGCAGGCCATCCGCTGGGTGCGCAGTGTAGACCAGCCGTTGCAAAACGTTGAAACGGATGCAAAACCCGTGCTGATCGAGGCGGGTGCGCTTGGGGCGGGGTGTCCGTCGCAAGCAATGATTGTCTCGCCGCAGCACCGAATTCTTGTTGGAGGTGAGGGCCAATTGGATGGCTGGTTCAAGACCGAGGCCTTTGCTCCGGCAAAATCTCTGACGATGTTGCCGCGCATTCGTCATATGAAGGGTAAACAAGACATCACTTGGAGTCATTTCGCCTGTGGTCGGCACGAGATTGTCACGGCCAATGGATGTTTGTCTGAATCGCTGTTGCTGGGGGCGATGGTCGTAAACGGGCTGACTGCCACAGAGCGCCGGACCCTGACAGATATCTTTGGTTCCGCACAGTCGCCTGACGCTGCCCTGAATGGGCCACCCGCCCGAGAGTGTCTCAAGGTCGGTGAGGTTCGGCGATATTTTAAAAAGTTCAGGCAAGAAAGGCGAGGACGCATCGCCAAGGATGTCGGGGCGTGGAATGCCGATCTTGCGATGGAGCAATGGGACGCAGAGCGGTTGAAAAATGCAAAGTTTCAGGCCAAGTCCATCGATTTGGCCTCTCGCATCGCTTAGACGGAAGCAGACATCCAGCCAGATGAGGCGAAGGTCAACTTCGTCGCGCAGTTTACAAGTTCATGCGCGGTGAAGCGAAAGGCGGTTCATCCAAGACCAGTCATTCGTGGATCAAGCCGCGAAGGTTCCTGAAGAGCCCACTCCGGACCTGTTGATTTTGTGCTGTGTGCGCTCGCAGCGTTGATTATGCTGCGACTGCTAGAATTTTTTACCGCACCGCGGCGTGAAAACCAGTCATTCGAACAATTTGCAGCGCAGTAATGATAGCAAAGGATCAAAGTGCGGACAAAACAGTCCTTCGCAGCACAGGCATCAATGGCCGGGTATTGGCGAGGCGTGTCAAAAACGGTGGTTTTTGGAAGCAGTGTAGGCGTTCTGTGAACTGGCCCACCTTTCGTCCGGACGCTCAGGCATGCCCATGCAGGCTTAGGGCTGACTGTATTGGCCAAGCGCAGAGAGTTCCGCGCTTGGCCAAGCTTAGAGTTTATTCGCAGAAACGCTTGGCTGCTGGAAGTTTCTTCATAAGCAGATAGTAAGCCGCTCCAGCTGGGATCAAGCTTGCGTACCAAGACACAGACGAGAACGACAGAGCCGCTATGATACCGATGCCCATGGCCATGATGGCCGCCCAGTTCACACCTTTGTACGGACCTTCTGGATCATACAGCTTGTCAAGATCCAGTTCTTGCTTGCGTAGGATATAGTAATCAACAACCAAGATCGCAAAGATCGGACCGAGGAACGCAGAGTATGTCTGAATGAACAAACCAAGACCGGCAGCGCTTTCTTCCTGAACGAGCTTCCATGGGAAGGTTGCGAAGGCAAGCAGACCAACGAGAACAGCAGACAGTTTGTATGGCAGTTTGAAAACGTCCATAAGAGCATATGCTGGGGGAACAACGTTGTTCAGAATGTTTGTCGTAACCTGAGCGAACGCGATGAACAGCAGAGTAACAACGAGCAGAAGCTTGTTATCAACAGCGCTAGAGAAAACCTGAATTGGGTCAACTTCGCCTGTCGCGGCAGTAACCATCAAGCCGATCAAGCCCATGAACAGGGTCGCTGGCAGAATGGAGTTCGCGTAGATCGCAATCTGGCGAATTGGACCAACATTGGTGCGCAATTCACGGGAATAGTCACTCACGTTCAGCATCATGGTTGAGTACACACCGAGAAACAGCATTGTTGCGCCCCAGAAGGGTGCGCCCCATGTGCCTTCAGCGCTTACGAGGTTCGTAGAAATCTCGTCGCCATATTTGTTGAGGACGCTGAAGAACATGTAAACCAAGGAACCGATGATGAAGATGGAACCGATGTTTTCGAGCCATTTGATGCCGTGGAAACCAAGAACTGACAGACCGATCTGCAAGAACTGGAAGCCAATGAAGAACATCCACATGTTGTCATAGCCAAACAGAGTGGCGGACACGAGGTTAAGAGCGCCCGCGCCGATCCAGCTTTGAAAACCATACCAAACGATTGCCGGAACCGAGCGAACCAAGGCGGGAATACGTGTTCCGGCAAAACCAAATGCGGAACGCGCCTGAACCATGAACGGGATACCATACTTATGGCCAGCGCGACCGTTAATCATCAGCGCAGCACCGATAACCGTACAACCGATTGCAATCGCAACAACGGTTTGTAGCAGGTTCAATGTGCCAACAAGGCCGGAACCAACAGTAAACGTACCAATCGACACACAGCCGCCAAGCCATGCAAACAGATAGGACCAAGGGTCCATAATCCGTGTTTTTTGTGGGGCAAGGCTTTCTTCACCGAACGCCTTTTCTTCAATCTCCACTGTTGCAGTCATCATCTATCCTCCCAGATTATTCGATAGGTGCGGCATAGCCGCAGATTTTGCTGGTCTTCAGGCCCGCTCCCACAAGCGCCTCAACCATTTTTGTTCCGACGGTAACGCCGTCGATCACAGGAACACCGGTTTCTTCCGTCAACCACTCCGTCAGGTCCGCCATCCCAGCGCAGCCCAAAACAACAGCCTCGCAATTATCTTCCCGAACAGCCTGCAAAATAACGTCCCGCACTTTTTCCTTGGCACCGGAGTTTTCTTCTTCAAGCGCAAGCACAGGAATTTCAGCAGACCGCACGCGGCGACACATGTGAGACAGGCCGTAGCCATGGATGAGATGCTCAATTACGGGAATTGCACGCGGCAACGTCGTGACGACGGAAAACGATGTCGCAAGCATGCTTGCAGCCTTTACGCTCGCCTCACAGATGCCGATAACAGGACCAGAAAACACCTCGCGACAAGCACCAATACCTGGATCGTCAAAGCAAGCCACAACAACGCCATCGACGCCGTCCATTTCAGCTTGCCGCACGCGGGCGATCAACCCAGGAACAGACATCGCCTCATCATGATGACCTTGGATACTTGCCGGTGCGTCGACGCCTGTCGCTGGCTCAATTGTGGTCGTTTCACTTGCGACCGCACGCGCAGATGCCGCGATTTTCTCGGTCATTGTGGCCGTTGAATTCGGATTCATAATAAGTATCCGCATCATATCCCCCTTACATATTATGTGTTTAGCGAACTCTGCAGCAGGTTTTGTCGAGACTTCCAGGCTGAAAAGTTAACAATAAGTAACAGCTTTGTTAACAATCTTGAGGAAAATGTCAACAATCACAATATGTCTTGAAAAGACATCGTCACTATCTATGTTCTTCCCATGAATGAATTCCTGAACAAATCAGACATCTCAGAAGCTCTTCCAGAAACGTTGATTGTTGAATCAATTTTGGATGCAGTTGCAGAGCAGCGGCTGCCTGCAGGCACGAAACTCGTTGAGAAGAATCTCAGTGATCTCTTTGAGTGCAATCGTGCGAATGTCCGAAGGGCGTTGACTGCGCTTGCGGCACAGCATGTAGTAGAGTTGCGCCCGAACCGTGGTGCTTATATTGCAACTCCGTCCCCCCAAAAGGCACATGAAGTGTTCGAGGCGCGCCGTGCAATCGAACGCTCTCTCGCACGTCTAGCCATCCCGAAGGTGCAAGACGTTGATATCGCCTACCTTCGCCAGAACGTCAAAGATGAAACGGTCGCGCGCGACAACAACGACCGTCCATCTGAGCTTCGGTTGTCCAGACAGTTCCACATGCGGTTTGCTACTATTGTGGGCAATTCTGTATTGGAGGATTACCTCTCAGATCTGACGCTCAGATCTACGCTTATTTTGGGCCTTTACAGTGCAGGTGAAATGCCTAACTGCGCCGAGAATGAGCATGCATTGATTATTGACCAGCTTGAGCAGAGAAATGAAAACCGCCTGGTGGAATTGGTTAATGAACACTTGCATCACTTGGAAAGTGCTCTCGTTTTTTCTAGCGCTGCGGACGAAGATCTATCTCTTGCGGAGCGTCTGAACATCTAGATTTCGCGTCTCACGCATTCACGTTCCAAAAACGCTCATTTTTGACACATGCAAAAACGGCCCCTTCTGACGCTGCCAAAAAACCCGTTCAAAACTCAAGTAGTTGTTGAAGGTATTTGGCTAACCTTCGTTAGCGGACATCCATGCATGACGCAGCATCGGTGAGTCTGGGCTCGATTCGCCTTTAGCTTTCGCAGAAACACTTAGAGGCACGCCCACGGCAAAGCCGACATAAGTTTTTCGGCTATAATACGTCGTCAGCGCTATGTTGATGTTTGGGCTGGAGGGTTGGATGGAGGACAAATCATGCCAAGAATCCAACTTCCCGCCGTTACACCGAAACGCAGAGCCTGGAACTAAGGTCGCCTTGTCGGGCAAAAGCGCCCGTTGCGTCCCAAGCAGGTCTGGGCCATCCGCGCGCGCCTAGAATTCGCGGGCAACCTCCGCGACTGGCTTTGTTTAATGTCGCAATCGATAGTAAATTGCGCGGTTGCGACTTGGTCACGCTCAAGGTTGATGATCTTATCAGGGATGACCAGGTGCGTGAGCGCGTGTCGGTCGTTCAAAGCAAAACGAACAAGCCCGTGCAGTTTGAACTGGCTGAAAACACGCGAGAAACTGTGACAAACTGGATCAGTTCTCTGGAAATAATCGGATGCCAGTTCATGTTTCCAAGTCGTTTTCATGATCGCCCGCACATATCAACACGCCAGTATGGACGATTGGTTCGGGATTGGGTTGTTTCTATCGGATTAGAGCCCAGTGGCTATGGCACCCATTCCATGCGCCGAACAAAGGTGGCGGAAATCTTCCGAAAGACAGGCAACTTGCGTGCCGTCCAGCTTTTGCTTGGACACACAAAGGTTGATAGCACCGTCAGATATCTGGGGGTCGGCTCGAAGACGCGCTGAGCATTTTCGAGCGGATCGACATCTAAGAATTTTGATGAACGGTAGAAGCCGTTCGTCATTTTAAAGCGGTCGTTATCGCTTGGTAACTACTACGGCAGTGCAGAGCCCTTTTCGCCGAATGCTGCGGGTAGCACTAATGTCGGCTGGTACGAAAGAGCCAAACACAATATCTTGCGGGCTGGGTACGTCACTTGTATCGACCGCTTTTGGTTCTTACACCATGTCATTCTGGGTTATCCAATAAGCAGAATTGAGGCTTGGGCTTCAACAATCTAGTTTCTTAAACTTACGTGAATTCGTCGCTTCCTACCTTTTTGTGGGTATCAAATCCCGTTAATTTTTCACGTCACCCAAGTCAAAGAGTTGCCAACTTACCTTTTTGAAAGTGCACCAAATGACCCAAAAGACCATCTTGATGACGTCAGCAACCGGCCGCATCGGCAGAGAGCTGGTGGCCCGTCTGGCGAAACATACGGGCATCACTGTGCGGGCCTGTTATTTCAGCGAGAGTAAAGCCGATAGTCTGAAGGCACTCGGTGCTGATGAGGTCATGAAGTTTGACCTTTCCGATCCCCAGACATGGGAGACCGCACTGGAGGGTGTTCCCGCCGTTTACTCCGCATCCCTTGACCCGATGCTTGAGCAGCATCTTGCGTTCAGCAAGGAACTGGGACGTCGCCGTGATCAGATCAATCATGTTGCTCGGATCAGTTGTATCGGTGCGGATACCAATACCGCCTCTTATGACGCGGGTCAGCATGCGTCCCGCGCCGGTGCCGAAATTCCGCTGATGCTACAACATTGCTGGTGGGGCGAGAAGGCGCTGATCGACGTGGGGCTGAACGTCACAGCGCTGCGCAACAACTTTTTCATGAATCACCTCCTCAAAACTGACGGCAAGACGATCGTGAACGAAGGCCAGTTTTCAAATCCGTTGGGCGACACGCGCCGAGTTCTTTGAATACCTGACCAATGGGTTTTACACGCGGTGCAGCCCTGATTTCTACAATCTGACCGGCCATAAACCGACAACCTATTACGATTACCTGACAACCGAAGGTGCAAGTGGTGAAACCGGGCTGGAAGAGCTGTGGCAAGGCAACCTTTGGAAAAAGGGCGAAGACGCGATGAAAGGCGCGGCCAAGAGTTAGGCCGAACCGTGACCCTGTGAACTTCAATTGCAGCCTATGAAATAAGGCCACGCAGGGCAAATCGCGCGACCTTTGATTTTTGACGCTAGCATTGATGCCGACGAGTTACTGCCCGGCACCAATCTGCGCTGCAATCGTGTTTTCAGTGCCGCCACATGTCGGATGACCAAATCCAGAAGCACTGGCCCCATTGGTGATGTCATACAGGATACCATCATCGCCATTCGCGCTGACACCGCCGGGAACGGTTGCGAGGCCCAAAGCGTCGCGTGTGCGCCACGCAATGTTGTGATCTGCACAGGATGTATCGCCGCTGACACCAATCGCACCAAGCAGAACGCCTTCCGCATCATAGAGCGCCAGACCGCCACCGAATACATTCACGCCACCGGGTTGTTGCCCGACAAGAGGATCGTTCTCCGTGCCATAGGCTTCGGCATTTCCATAAGCGATCTGCGGGTTTACAGGGTTGGAAAACTGCAGACCAAACAGGCTACCGCCTGGCTGTGTTGCCGAGTAAAGGTTAGCTGTTGCGAGTGCCAGACCAGGCAGGCTGAACGCATTGGCGCTATTGGCTTTTTGCGCCGAAATGACCCGGCTGCCCGGCCATTGGTCACCACGATTGTCGCCTGTCATGGCAACGGCGCAGACGGTGCCGTCACGATCCACAACGCTGGCCCACATGTTCAACTCCAGACCGCCATTGACGATTTCTGAAGTGGTGGCGGTGCTGGCCGTCAGCGCTGCAGTCAGGGCAGCATGATCCGGCAGGGCGTCACAGCCTGCAGCGGCGGCCTGCGTTGCCAAGAGGCCAAGCCCAAACGCGGCGGCGGTGGTTTTTAGATTGGTCAGTGTCATTCTCATTTCCTTTCGTTGATGAGAATGGCCTAGATTATTTCGATATTGGTGATAATGATGGAAGCATGATAATTACCTTTACGATTTTGCAATAATGAACTGGCGTGGTGTCGATGAAGCCGTAGCTGTCGCCGAAACGGGCAGTTTCACTGCTGCGGCCGAAAGGCTGAACACAACCGTTGCCAGTGTCAGCCGGCGTATTTCCGAGCTTGAAGACCGGCTTGGGGTCAAACTGTTCACCAGAACAACGCGGCATGTCGCGCTGAACCCGGACGGAGAGACCTATCTGGCACATTGTCGAGAAGCGTTGAGACTGCTCAACGCTGCCGAAGATGAACTGACCGACCGACAAGCGGGATTAACCGGTCAAATCCGTATGACTGCGGCGGTGGAGTTTGGCGAACGTGTGATCGCGCCTGCAATTTCCACCTTTCAGCTGCTTCACCCAAAGGTGTCGGTTGATCTCGATCTATCGAATGACAGGTTTGATTTGATTGAAGGGAAATACGATCTGGCAGTGCGTTTGGGTGAATTTCCGGATTCATCTCTGATCGCGCGTAAGATTGGTGAACGTCGCCTGATGGCCTGTGCCTCGCCTGATTATCTAAAGCGCTGCGGACACCCAAATGAGCCGTCGGATCTGCGAAACCACAATTGCCTGCGAGGTTCAGCCCGCCAATGGCGGTTTGGGCACAATGGCACCGCGAAACATCAGCAGATCAGCGGCAAATCGCGCTGTAACAGTGGTGTGGCGATCACTAGCATGGTTCTGAGGGGTTTGGGGATCGCTCAATTGCCTGACTACTACGTTGAGCAGCATCTTGACGACGGAACGTTGGTTCCCGTTTTGTCGGCTTTTCAGCCCGAACCAGAAGGCATCTGGATTGTGCGGCCCGACAACCGCTTTGTCCCCAGACGGGTGCGAGAACTCATTGACGTTTTGACACAAGAAATGCGGCCGACATAGGCATTTTCAGCGATAAGCGTTCGACAAAGACCATAGCCGTTTCAAGTCAGCATATGATCGGTCGCGGCCATCGCTTCAGGCGGGGTTCGATCCAGTGCTTCTGACACCGAAATCTCAATCGTGCGGCACATCGCATCCAGCGGCAATCCGTTCTGCACATTGCGGAAGGGATGCTCCAACTCGTTGGTGACGGCCTGAAGACAAAAGAACACATAGGCCACAACAGCGGCAAAGAGCGGAGCAAACCATCCCGTCGCCTCGATCAGCGCGAAGGGCAGTAACCAGCAATAGAGATAGGTCGTCCGTCGCACCAAAAGGGAATAAACAAACGGCAGCGGCGTCGTGAAGATGCGCTCACAGCCCGCCTGCGCCTGCGCCAGCGCCATGGATGACAGGGTTTGCGAAATCGTCATCTGTCTGAACCCGCTGATCGCGTCTTCTTCGATCAGTTTGCCGATCTTGTCGGCCATCGAGCGGAGTGCCGCATCTGCCGGGTTTTTCTTTGTGACCATCGCCGCCACCTTTTCACCACCGATCCACGGGGTGATATCCGCCTTCACATCGGTGCCCTTCAAGAAACCACGATGCAAATGCGCGAAGGCCACGGCGCAGGACAGGATTTTCTCGCGGTCTTCGCCTTTGCCGACAAAGACGCACATATGCCGCCGCAGGTTGCGTACATCGGCGATCATCGCGCCCCAAAGCTTACGCGTCTGCCACCAACGGTCATAAGCCGCGTTATTGCGAAACCTGAGGAAGAGCGACAGGGCGACACCAAATATCCCCATCGCGCCGATGGAAATATGCGGCAGCGTGGCGACATGTTGATCCACCAACACCACCGCAATCGTCAAAAGTGCAATGCCGATGATCCTGCCAAGGATCTTTGGCACCACAGAGCCCTGCATCACAAAGCCCTGCATCACAAAGAACAGTTTGAGCGTGGCAGGAGAGTCGCGAACGATCATGTGGGCCTGCTGTGTGTCGGGGTATCCGGTGCGCCTCAGTTCGGAGGCAAGTTCAGCGTTGAATATGACCGTCTGTGCCGCGCTGTGGAAGACCCTCATTATTACAAGATCGTAATAGTCATTTGCTGAAATGAGGGATTATCCCGTCTATAGAATAAGATAAATCACGGCACATGCTTCTCTTTCCATAGAAAAAGTGATCCCCGATGACCGATATTATCAAATCCAAAGCCGCCGTGGCCTGGGCTGTAAACCAGCCTTTGTCCATCGAAGAAATCGACGTGATGCCGCCACAGGCTGGCGAAGTGCGCGTGCGCATCATTGCGTCAGGCGTTTGCCATACCGACGCCTTCACCTTGTCAGGCGACGATCCTGAGGGTCTGTTCCCTGCCGTGCTGGGCCATGAAGGCGGCGGCATCGTGGAATCGATCGGCGAAGGCGTGACCAGCGTTGCCGTCGGCGATCATGTGATCCCGCTCTACACGCCTGAATGCGGGGAATGTAAATTCTGCAAGTCCGGCAAGACCAACCTGTGTCAGAAGATTCGCGAAACTCAGGGAAAAGGCCTGATGCCCGACGGCACCAGCCGTTTCTACAAAGACGGCCAGCCGATCTTTCACTACATGGGCTGTTCGACCTTCTCGGAATACACCGTGTTGCCCGAAATCTCGCTGGCGAAGGTGAACCCGGAGGCGCCACTGGAAGAGGTTTGCCTGCTGGGTTGCGGCGTCACCACCGGCATGGGCGCGGTGATGAACACCGCCAAAGTCGAAGAAGGCGCGACTGTTGCGATCTTTGGCATGGGCGGCATCGGCCTGTCGGCGGTCATCGGTGCGGCAATGGCCAAGGCCAGCCGGATCATCGTGATCGACATCAACGAGAGCAAGTTTGACCTCGCCCGCAAGCTGGGCGCGACAGACTTTATCAACCCCAAGGATTATGACAAGCCGATCCAGGACGTGATCGTTGAGATGACAGACGGCGGTGTTGATTACTCCTTCGAGTGCATTGGTAACGTCAACGTCATGCGTTCTGCGCTGGAATGCTGCCATAAGGGTTGGGGTGAATCCGTGGTGATCGGCGTGGCGGGTGCCGGTCAGGAAATCTCGACCCGTCCGTTCCAGCTTGTCACCGGCCGTGTCTGGCGCGGGTCTGCCTTTGGCGGCGTCAAGGGGCGGTCGGAACTGCCAGATTACGTCGAGCGCTACATGCAAGGCGAATTCAAGCTGAACGATTTCATCACCCACACGATGGGTCTTGATGACATCAACGAGGCCTTTGATCTGATGCACGAAGGCAAAAGCATCCGCTCGGTCATCCATTTCGACAAGTAAACCAACCAAAGGTCGCGCCCCTCTTGGCGCGACCTCAACACAGGTCTCAAAGGTGCGGCATGACCCTCGAAAACATAATCGTTAACAAGAGCTTCGGCGGCTGGACCAAGCACTATACCCACCGTTCAACCTCGTTGAACTGCGACATGCGGTTCGCGATCTACCTGCCGCCGCAAACCGCAATTGGGCAAAAAGTGCCGGTGGTGTACTGGCTGTCCGGGCTGACCTGCACAGATGAGAATTTCGTGCAGAAAGCCGGCGCGCAGCGCATCGCTGCAGAGTTGGGCGTGGCCATTGTCGCACCAGATACGAGCCCGCGCGGCGATACGGTTGCCGATGACGACGGCTATGATCTGGGGCAGGGCGCGGGCTTTTATGTCAACGCCACACAAGCCCCGTGGAACCGCCATTATCAGATGTATGATTATGTGCTGAACGAACTGCCGCAACTGATCGAGACGACATTCCCTGTCAGCGACAAAAGGTCGGTCTTTGGTCATTCCATGGGCGGCCATGGCGCGCTGGTTCTGGCTCTGCGAAATCCTGAGCGGTTTCAGTCAGTTTCTGCCTTCAGTCCGATCAGCAACCCTGTCAATTGCCCGTGGGGCCGAAAGGCCTTTGCCGCCTATCTGGGCGAGGACAGCACCGCATGGGCCAATTATGATGCCAGCCTGCTGATGTGCGATGCGACCGCTGCCATCCCGGCTCTTGTCGATCAGGGAGAGGCCGATGATTTCCTCAAAGAGCAGCTTCAGCCAGAAACGCTGGCAGCGGCTGCAAAGGCCAGCGCCTATCCTTTGGAACTTAATCGCCGCGAAGGCTACGATCACAGCTATTACTTCATCGCCAGTTTCATCGAGGATCACTTGCGGTTTCACGCAAGATATCTGCGCGCATAGCGCCAGTTGTCTTGCTATGCACGGGTCAGCTCCGCGTTTTCGGGGCCCATGGAAGGATCAAGATGAATATCCATGCTGATCAGATTGTCGTTTGCATCGGTTGTTTTCGCCAATGACGCAACTGCAGCAGTAGCTCACTTGCAACACATACCGATTATTCAGGTATCTCACATGCTGCACTGAGTAATAACGTCAGCAATGCGAAAGCTGCACTGTAGGGGGTGGCGCTCGGAAATGCTGAAGTGGTCCGGCAAAACTGGACAGCGTGCTAAGATGTATCCAACCATGAAGAC
>CBDUJY010000031.1:0-27903 GCA_965367685.1 uncultured Planktotalea sp.
GAAAACTAGAAAACTAGAAAACTAGAAAACTAGAAAACTAGTTTTCTGGTTTTTCGCAAAAACCGAATTTGCGCATAAGGAGAGCGTGATGCGTGCGAAGTTTATCGGGTTGGCCTTGGGGCTTGCTGTTGCGATGGTTGTACCGACCGGAACGCCACTAGTGGCGCAAGATCGGGCGCAATCCTTGGCGGATGTGCGTCAAGAACTGTCGCTTCTCTATGTGGAAATTCAACAGCTTAAGACGGAACTGTCGACAACCGGTGGGGCATCGACCAACACCGGTGCAGGGTCCCCAACCCAGCGTCTGTCCGCGATTGAGGGCGAACTTGCCCGCCTCACTGGCCTGACCGAAAAGCTTGATTTCCGGCTGAACCAAATCGTCAAAGATGGCACCAACCGGATTGCAAACCTTGAGTTTCGTTTGGTTGAACTTGAGGGCGGCGATATTTCGACCCTTGGCGAAACCACGACCCTTGGCGGGGCGCTGCCGGATGCGCCGATTGCCGTGTTGCCGCCGCCAATGCCAGAGGCAGGCGGCCAGTTGGCGGTGGGTGAACAAGCGGATTTCGAAGCCGCCGCCGCCGCCCTTGAGGCCGGTGATTTTACTGGTGCAGAACGGATGTTTGCCGCCTTTATCGACGCCTATCCCGGTGGTCCGATGACCGCACAGGCGCATTTTCAGCGCGGAGAGGCCCTTGTGGGCGCGGGCGAGACGAAATCCGCGGCGCGCGCGTATCTGAATGCCTTTTCCGGTGCGCCGGACGGGCCGTCTGCGCCGGATGCGTTGTTTCGATTGGGGCAATCATTGGGGGCATTGGGTCAAACGTCCGAGGCCTGCGTGACCCTGTCTGAGGTTGGCAAACGCTTTCCCGGCAATCCCAATGTGACAGACGCCGAGGCCGAGCGTGGACGGTTGGGGTGCAACTGACACTTGGGTCGGTCTTTAAGCGGGCGGTCGCGAACGGCAAAATCGCCCATCTTGGCATTGCGGTGTCGGGGGGGAGCGATTCTACGGCCCTTTTGATGCTGGCCCATGAGTGGGCGCAGGAAACAGGCAGAAAAATCACCGCGCTGACCGTGGATCACGGGTTGCGCGCGGGCGCCAAGGCCGAGGCGCAAGAGGTTGCAAAGTTTTGCGCCAACCTGGGCGTGGATCACCATATCCTGACATGGACCGATTGGGACGGGCAGGGCAATTTGCAAGATGCCGCCCGTCAGGCGCGCTATGGATTGCTGGCGAAAAAGGCGCACGGCTTGGGGATCGACGCGGTTGCACTTGGCCACACCCATGATGATCAGGCCGAGACGTTTTTGCTGCGGCTCGCACGCGGGTCTGGCGTGGATGGGCTGTCGGGCATGCGCGATGATTGGCGTGCACATGACATGCGCTGGCTGCGGCCGGTTTTGACACACCGGCGCGAAGCACTTCGCGATCTGTTGCGGGCGCGAAATGTTACGTGGTGCGACGATCCCACAAACTCTGATCCCAGATTTGACCGGGTGCAGATGCGTCAGGCGATGGCGGATCTGGCGGATCTTGGGCTGACGGCGGATCGTTTGGTTGCCACAGCGGTGGCCATGGCTGACGCGCGGGCGGTCTTGGAACGCGCGGCCCATGTGGCGGCCAAAACGCTGTGTTCTCTTGAGGCGGGCGATGTTGTAATCGACCCCACGGGGCTGATGGAGTTGCCCACTGAGACGCGCGACCGCCTTGTGGCAGGCGCACTTGGGTTTGTGTCTGGCGCCAGCTATCGCCCGCGCCGGGCCACTTTGATCCGGGCCATACATGAAGCGCTGGACGGGCAGGCGGCCACCTTGCACGGCTGTCTTTTGTGGCGTCACAAAACGGGTCTGCGTGTCACGCGGGAATTGTCGGCGGTTGCGGATTTAAGTGCCCCCTTGGGTGCACGTTGGGATGGGCGTTGGCGCATCACCGGGCCTGACGGGGCGAACACCGACAAAAAGACAGAGATTCGCGCCCTGGGCGCGGGGATTTCTCAGCTGAAAGACTGGCGCGCAAGCGGCATTCCGCGCCAAACCCTGATGGTCACCCCGGCCATTTGGCATCAATCTTGCGTGATTGCGGCCCCAATTGCCCAAGAAAGCGACATTTGGCGGCTAGAAACGCACCCAGAGCAAAATGATTTCGCCGCGTCCTTTTTAACGCATTGAACATAGCGGCATGATCCCTATTTTAAGGACTGGCGCTTATTCGACCCAGCGTCAAAGGCATTAAAGGAGAACCCCCTTGGGCAACGCGAGAAATTTCGCTTTTTGGATTGTGCTGTTTTTGCTGATCCTGACGCTGTTCAACCTGTTTTCAAACGGGCAGAGCGGCACGGCTTCGTCCAACGTAAGCTATTCTGAATTTGTGGCTGCTGTGGATGCAGGACAGGTGCAAACGGTTACGGTAGACGGCGAGACGCTGTCGTATCAGGGCGCCGATGGCAAAATCTATCAAACCATTGTGCCGGGGGATGCGGAAGTGACCGACCGGCTGTTGGACAAAGGTGTTGAGGTAAACGCCGAAGCCCAGCAGCAATCGGGCATCATGAGCCTGTTGACCCTGCTGTTGCCAGTGCTTTTGCTGATCGGCTTTTGGTTCTTTATGATGAACCGGATGCAAGGCGGCGGCAAAGGCGGCGCGATGGGCTTTGGCAAATCCAAAGCCAAGATGCTGACCGAACGCGAAGGTCGTGTGACCTTTGACGATGTGGCGGGCATTGATGAGGCCAAGGAAGAGCTGGAAGAGATTGTTGAGTTTTTGCGCAACCCGCAGAAGTTTTCGCGTCTTGGGGGCACCATTCCCAAAGGCGCGTTGCTGGTCGGCCCTCCGGGCACCGGTAAAACCTTGCTGGCGCGTGCGATTGCAGGCGAAGCTGGCGTGCCCTTCTTCACCATTTCCGGGTCGGATTTTGTGGAAATGTTTGTGGGTGTGGGCGCAAGCCGCGTGCGCGACATGTTTGAGCAAGCCAAAAAGAACGCGCCGTGCATCGTGTTTATCGATGAGATCGACGCCGTTGGCCGCTCGCGTGGGGCTGGTTATGGCGGCGGCAATGATGAACGTGAGCAGACGCTGAACCAGTTGCTGGTTGAGATGGACGGCTTTGAAGCCAATGAGGGCGTGATCATTCTGGCCGCGACCAACCGTCGTGACGTGCTGGACCCTGCGCTGTTGCGTCCGGGCCGTTTTGACCGTCAGGTCACTGTGCCGAACCCAGACATCAAAGGCCGTGAAAAGATTTTGGGCGTACATGCGCGCAAAGTGCCTTTGGGCCCAGATGCAGACATGCGCATCATTGCCCGTGGGACACCCGGTTTTTCCGGTGCGGATCTGGCGAACCTTGTGAACGAGGCCGCCTTGATGGCCGCCCGCATTGGTCGCCGCTTTGTGACGATGGAAGATTTTGAGAACGCCAAAGACAAGGTGATGATGGGGGCCGAGCGCCGCTCGATGGTGCTGACGGACGACCAGAAAGAAAAGACCGCCTATCACGAAGCGGGGCACGCTGTGGTTGGCTTAAAACTGCCGCAATGTGATCCGGTCTATAAGGCGACGATCATTCCGCGCGGTGGCGCGCTGGGTATGGTTGTGTCGTTGCCCGAGATTGACCGTCTGAACTGGCACCGGTCTGAATGCGAAGAAAAGCTGGCGATGACGATGGCGGGCAAAGCCGCTGAGATCATCAAATACGGCGAAGACAATGTGTCAAACGGCCCCGCCGGTGACATCCAGCAAGCGTCAGGTCTGGCGCGTGCGATGGTGATGCGCTGGGGCATGTCGGACAAGGTCGGCAACATTGATTACGCGGAAGCCGCCGAAGGGTATTCGGGCAACACCGCCGGTTTTTCCGTGTCAGCAAGCACAAAAGAGCTGATCGAGGAAGAGGTGAAACGCTTTATCCAGGACGGCTATGATACGGCGTTCAAAATCCTGACGGATCACAAAGATGAGTGGGAGCGTTTGGCGGAAGGTTTGCTTGAGTATGAAACCTTGACAGGCGCCGAAATCCAACGGGTGATGGACGGCGAGCCGCCGCATAAAGGCGATGACGAGGACGATGAACCAGATGATGGTGTGGCCTCGGTGACTGCGATCCCGAAAACCAAACCCAAGGCCAAGCCATCTGGGGATGGGGACATGGAACCGGAACCCACGGCGTAACGGCCAAGACATTAAAACCGCCCCGAGGGAAACTTCGGGGCGGTTTTCGTTTGGGGTGGTTTTCTGTGGGCAAGGTCGCAATAAAGGGCCAGCCTGCCGCTGCTTTGTGGGCTTTGTGGTGCTTATCTGTTGAAGTCACCCCCGCGCCGAAGGTTTCCCGGCGGCCAATTTATCCCGGATCAGAAGGGGCGCATGCTTTGCATTTTTTACACTCTTTAGGCCCGGCGGTTGTGCGGGTGTCTTTGACAGAAGCTGTCCGTGCGGGTGTCGGGGCGTTTGTTGGGCTGGGGCTGGTCGGGCTGCTTTTACTGACACCCGGCGTTGATCTTAATCTGGGCCTTTATCTTGTGGCCCCGTTTGGTGCGAGCGCGGTCTTGCTGTTTGCCATCCCCAACAGCCCGCTGGCACAGCCTTGGTCCGCCATTATGGGCAACACGATTGCCGCTTTGGTGGGGGTTGCTGTCAGCCGCGTTGTGCATGATCCCGCCTTGTGCATTGCGCTGGCGGTGGGGTTGGCAATTGTCGCCACAATCCTGTGTCGCGCCGTGCACCCCCCGGCGGGGGCGGTTGCCATGACCGCATCGATGAGCCCGGATGCCGTTGAGGCGTTGGGCTTCTGGTTTGCCCTGACCCCGATTGCGGTGGGAACCGTGGCCCTTGTGGCGCTGGCCGCGATCTATGCGCGCCTCACGGGGCGGCGCTATCCTTTCCGACAGTTCGACGACCCCAGCACGCATGACACCGACGACCAGAACCCCACGGAACGTCTGGGTCTTACAGAGGGCGAATTGACCGGCATTCTTGAACGCTACCACCAATCTTTCAACCTTGGTGTCGAAGATCTGGCCCGTTTGATTGGCGCCGCCGAACTTCAGGCCACCGCGCACAGCGGTGATGCGGTGACCGCCGAGGATATCATGTCACGAAATGTGATCACCGTGCGCCCCGAAACCCGGCTGATTGAGGTGGCAAACCTGTTTCAACATCACCGCTTTGCGTCGCTTCCGGTGGTTGGGCCAGAGGGCGACTTCCTTGGGGTGATCTTTCAGCTGCATTTGATCTCTGAGGCCAGTGATCATGCGTTGCGCTTTCATCAGGGGTATCTGGCGGCGCTGAAACGCCTGTTGCGCCGGGATCAAAGCAAGCTGATGCGCGCGGGTGACATCATGGCCACAAAAGGGCCCTGTGCCGCCCGCACCACGCCCCTGTCATCCCTGCTTTTGATGTTGTCGGACGGAGAGGTGGACGCCGTGCCGGTCCTGAACGCCGGGAATGTGGTCGGGGTTGTGACGCGCACAGATCTTATTGCAGCGATGGCGCGCACTGTGGCGCGCAGCGAGGGGATGAACCCGGTGACATCAGGCTAAGAAACGGCCGGCTGTTTGATGCAAAACGCGGCCGACCAAGATATAATTTCTGTGCATCTGACCCAAAAGGACCCGCCCATGCCCGCATTACTGCCCACCGAATACACCGCCAAAATCACCTGGCTTGGCAAAAATGCCGACCGGGACACAACCTTGCGGAATGTGCCCGTCGACGAGATGCAGCTGAGTTTTGCCGGACTTACGGGCGAAAGCCGCGCCGGGCTGGTGCGCGCGTCGTGTTCCCGGGTGTCGCAGCAGTATCCAAAGGGCACATTGATCCGCAACACGCGGCAATTGTCGGTGGTGTCCGAAGAAGAGCTGGCGCAGATCGCGGCGGGTATGGGCATCGACCGTTTGGACCCGGCGTGGATTTCAGCCTCGCTTGTGCTGCGGGGATTGCCGGATGTTAGCCACCTGCCGCCGTCTTCGCGCCTGATTGCCCCGTCTGGGGTGTCATTGGTGGTTGATATGGAAAACCGCCCCTGCCATCTGCCCGCCCGCGTGATTGATGAGGATCTGCCCGGCGTGGGGCGTTCCTTTAAAGCCGCCGCCAAGGGGTTGCGCGGGGGGACCATGTGGGTTGAGGCCGAGGGGACGCTTCGTCTGGGCGACACGCTTCAGTTGCATATTCCTGATCAGCCCATGTGGCGCGGATAGGCGACTCGTATTCCCCAATCAGCACGAAACAGTGGTCGCGCAAACGAAACTTTGCCGCTTTTCGGGGGGCAGACGGAACAGCGCAACACGGCAAAGCGACGAATTCAGGGGGGATTATGTCGGATTCCATCCTGTGTGAAATCAAAAGCCCAGATATGCAGGGTGCAGACATAAGAACGCACCCCACATCTCAAGGGAACCAGCATGAGCTATAAATCCGACATCGAAATTGCCCGCGAAGCCAAAAAACGCCCGATCAAAGAGATCGGCGAAAAGATTGGCATCGCGTATGAGCACCTGATGCCATACGGCCACGATAAGGCCAAGGTCAGCCAAGCGTTCATCAACTCGGTCCAGGACCGCACCGATGGCAAGCTGATCCTTGTGACAGCGATCAACCCGACACCTGCGGGCGAAGGCAAAACCACCACAACCGTTGGTCTTGGGGATGGTCTGAACCGCATTGGCAAAAACGCGATGGTCTGTATTCGCGAAGCGTCTTTGGGTCCGAACTTTGGCATGAAAGGCGGGGCCGCTGGTGGCGGTTACGCGCAAGTTGTGCCGATGGAGGAAATGAACCTGCATTTCACAGGCGACTTCCACGCGATCACCTCTGCCCACTCTTTGCTGTCGGCGATGATCGACAACCACATCTATTGGGGCAATGAGCTGGAGATTGACGAGCGTCGTGTGGCGTGGCGTCGTGTGGTTGACATGAACGACCGTGCGCTGCGTGACATTGTTGTGTCGCTTGGTGGTGTCTCAAACGGTTTCCCACGTCAGACCGGTTTTGACATCACCGTGGCGTCCGAGGTTATGGCGATCCTGTGCCTGTCCAACGATCTGGAAGATCTGCAAAAACGTCTGGGCGACATTATTGTGGCTTATACCCGCAAGCGCACGCCGATCTATTGCCGTGACATCGGTGCAGACGGCGCGATGACTGTGCTGCTGAAAGACGCAATGCAACCGAACCTGGTTCAAACGCTGGAAAACAACGCGGCCTTTGTGCACGGCGGTCCATTTGCCAACATCGCGCACGGCTGTAACTCGGTTATTGCCACCAAAACTGCGCTGAAGCTGACCGATTATGTGGTCACCGAGGCGGGGTTCGGCGCTGATTTAGGTGCTGAGAAGTTCATGAACATCAAATGCCGCAAAGCGGGCCTTGCCCCGTCGGTTGTGGTCTTGGTGGCCACGGTGCGGGCGATGAAAATGAACGGCGGCGTGGCCAAAGCCGATCTGGGTGGGGAAAATGTTGAGGCTGTAAACAACGGCTGCGCCAACCTTGGCCGTCACATTGAAAACCTGAAATCGTTTGGCGTGCCTGTTGTGGTTGCGATCAACCACTTTGTCACCGACACTGATGCCGAAGTGCAGGCTGTGAAAGATTACGTGGAAACCCACGGGTCCGAAGCCATCCTGTCGCGTCACTGGGAATTGGGGTCCGAAGGATCGGAAGATCTGGCCAAGCGCGTGGCAGAAATTGCCGACGCAGACACCGGCAGCTTTGCACCGATCTATCCTGACGACATGCCTTTGATGGAAAAAATCGACACCATCGCCAAGCGCATTTACCGTGCGGACGAAGTTTTGGCCGACCAAAAAGTGCGCAACCAGTTGAAAGAATGGGAAGATGCTGGATACGGCAACCTGCCAGTCTGTATGGCAAAAACCCAATACAGCTTCTCAACCGATCCAACATTGCGCGGCGCACCAACGGGCCATTCGGTGCCGGTACGCGAAGTACGCCTGTCGGCGGGTGCGGGTTTCATCGTGGTTGTCTGCGGTGACATCATGACCATGCCGGGTCTGCCACGCACACCTGCGGCGATGACCATCGGTCTGAACTCTGATGGCGAAATTGAGGGTCTTTTCTAAGACACTTGACCAAGGGGGGCGACACGCCCCCCTTACTGTTTCTAAGAACGGTCTGAGCGATTCGAACGCAATCAGACAAAGGACCAAACCACATGAGCGCAACAATTATCGACGGCAAATCCATTGCCGCAAAACTCCGTGATGACGTGGCCGTGCGCGCCGGTGAACTTGCCGACAAAGGCTGGCAGCCCAAACTGGTGTCCCTGTCCGTGGGCGACGTGGCCGCCGCCGAGCTTTATGTGCGCAACCAGCAGAAATCAGCCCAAAGCGCAGGCGTTCAGTTTGAGGCGCGCAATTACGATGCTGACACCTCGCTTGAACAGCTGACAGGCATTATTCAGGGCTTGAACGCCGATCCGCGCGTGAACGGCATCATCATTCAGCGCCCCTTGCCGGACCATATTCCGGTGAAAACCTTTCAAAAACTTGTGCATCCGCTGAAGGATGTGGAAGGCATGCACCCCGCCTCGATCGGTAATATTGTCTATAATGATCTGGCACTTGGGCCGTGTACGGCGGTGGCGGCGGTAGAGATCCTGAAAACTCTGCCCATTGATATTGAAGGTTTGAATGTGACCGTGATTGGCCATTCGGAAATCGTTGGCAAACCGATTGCGTTTTTGCTGATGGGGCTTGGGGCGACTGTGACGGTGTGTCACCACATGACCCGCTCGGTTGCCATGCATTCACGGGCTGCGGACGCGGTGTTTGTGGCTGTTGGCGTGCCCGGTCTGGTCACCGGCGAGATGTTGAAACCCGGCTGTGCGGTGATTGACATTGGCATCAACCGGGTCGACGGCAAAACCGTGGGCGATGCCGATTGGGACAGCTGTAGCGAAGTGGCTGGCTGGATCACCCCGGTGCCCGGCGGTGTTGGCCCGGTGACCGTTGCCACCCTTATGTCGAACGCGGTACATGCGACTGAAATGCAAATGAACCACTATCGGGACGCTTACGCGAATACCGATTACTAAGGAGAGCACAGATGACAGCCGAGATCATTGACGGAAAGGCATTTGCCGCCACAGTGCGCGAAAAAGTTGCCGCCCATGTGACCCGCTTGAAAGACGAAAACGGCATCACACCTGGTTTGGCTGTGGTGCTGGTGGGCGAAGATCCCGCAAGTCAGGTTTATGTGCGCTCAAAGGGCAAGATGACCGTGGAATGCGGTATGAATTCCTATGAACATAAGCTTGATGTCGATACCTCCGAGGCAGATTTGCTGGCGCTGATTGCCAAGCTGAATGCGGACCCTGCGGTGCATGGCATCTTGGTGCAGCTGCCGTTGCCGGGGCATTTGAACGAAGATCTGGTGATCAATTCCATTGATCCGGCCAAGGATGTGGACGGTTTTCACATTTCCAACGTGGGCCTGTTGGGAACGGGGCAGAAATCAATGGTGCCGTGTACACCGCTGGGCTGTCTGATGATGTTGCGCGATCATCACGGGTCTTTGTCGGGTCTGAACGCCGTTGTGGTGGGCCGCTCGAACATCGTGGGCAAGCCAATGGCACAGCTTTTGCTGGGCGACAGCTGCACGGTGACCATTGCCCATAGCCGCACCAAAGATCTGGCCGACGTTGTGCGCCGCGCCGACATCGTTGTGGCCGCCGTGGGGCGCGCCGAAATGGTGCCGGGTGACTGGATCAAAGACGGGGCCACCGTGATTGATGTGGGCATCAACCGCATCCCTGCGCCGGAAAAAGGCGAAGGCAAAATGAAGCTGGTGGGTGACGTTGATTTCGCCTCTGCCGCGCAGGTTGCGGGGGCAATCACCCCGGTTCCGGGGGGCGTTGGCCCAATGACGATCGCCTGTTTGCTGGCCAATACGCTGACCGCCTGTTGCCGCGCAAATGGCTTGGTTGAGCCTGAAGGTCTGACCGTCTAAGGGGTCGTAACATATTGTTTATAAGTTTAAAAAGGGGTGGTCCAGAGGATTGGATCCCCCCTTTTTTTTGTGTGAAATTTTTAAAAACATGGCCTGTTAGATAAATGCAAAAATTCGAATGAATTTTCGGGCGCCCCTAACACTCCGTTCATATTTCTCTCTTAGGTTACAAAAAGAAACCAAACGAAGGAAGTTGAAATGGCGCGAGCCTGGTCCATCATGTCGATGTCACGCTATCTCGTTGGTTTGATCAGCGCGATTGGCGTGATGCTGTCTGCGGCTGCAATTTACATGTTTGTGCAAATCAATGAAAGCCGCGCGGCATGGCATTCTTATGAACATGCCAGTGCGGCACGTTCGCGCGCATTGACGGATGTTGTCACCTCGTTTGGCTATGGTGGGCTTATTCATCATTTTAAGAACTATGTCATCCGCAACGACAAAGACCATGTGGCAGCGGCGGGTCAATCTGCGCAGGGTGTGTTGACCGCGCTTCACGATCTTGAAACGCAGCACCCCACCGATCAAGAACAAACCGCGATCGACGCCTTGCGCAAGACGGTCAATGACTATGTGGATGCATTGCAAGCGGCCCAGGCGGCTTACATCTTTGGCAATACGCCCGAGGCTGTGGACGGCGATATTGTTGTTCAGGACACTGACGCCTTGGCTGCGTTGCAGTATTTGTTTGAAAACATCGAAGCGGACGAACTGAGCGGGCATGCCAGCAAGCATTTCTATATGCTCTCTTTAAAACGCGAGTTTGGTTATGGTGGCTTGATCCATCAGTTTAAAAACTACGTTCTTCGAAAAGATGAAAAGCGAATACCTTTGGTCGCATCTGCGTTGGAACGGGTGCGCGCAAGCCTGGATGGGTATCGTTCCTTTGGCATGACCCCGGCTGAAGGGGCTGCGCTTAAAGATATTACCAGTGTGATCCAGGCCTATGAAGCAGCAATGGAACAGGCGGTGGCTTTGGTCAAACAGGGCCAGTCGGTTGCAGAAATTGACAAAGCCGTCAAAGTGTCAGATGCGCCTGCGCTTGTCGGAATTGCCACCTTGGTGGATGCGCAGAAGTCTGAAACAAATCAGGCTGCGGATCGGTTGGATCTTATTCTGGCAAACGTGGAAACCCTTGCGCTGATTGTTGCGGTGTTTGTGGTGATTGCCCTTGGGGTCACGGCACTTGTGACCTCTCATGTTTTGCTGCGGAAAATTGCCCGTCCAGCACGGCATATCGCGTCCGAGCTTGATAAGCTGAGCAATGGGGATACGTCGATTGATATGAAACATATGGTGTCTGATACAGAAATCGGTGCCATTGCCCGGGCGTCGCAAACCTTTCGTGAAAACCTTGTTCACGCAAGAGAACTGGAAGGGCAGCAAGAAGAGGCGCGCCAACGCGAGCGTGAGCATCTTGAGGAAAGCATTGCCAAGGAACAAAAAGAACGCGCGGTGGCGGACGAAGCCGCCCGCGTTGAAAAAGAACGCTTGTTGGAAATGGAACAAGTGCAAAAAGAGATCAATGAGGTGATTGCCCATGCTGTCCGGGGGGATTTTGCACATCGCGCAAATGCCGGGGTGAACAGCACAACCTTGTCTGCTTTAATTGCCGCCATCAACACGCTTATGACAGGCATTGAAACCAGTTTGGGGGAAACAGGGCGTGTTTTAAAAGAGCTGGCTTCTGGTAATCTCAGCGCGCGGATGGATGGGGTTTATGAAGGTATCTTTGCAGAGCTACAGAATAATATGAATCTGACGCTGCACACGCTTGAAGACATGGTGGATGCAATTACCCGCAGCGGTCGGACAGTGGCAGGTAAATCTGATGACATCCGAGAAGCCGCCAATGCGTTGGCACACCGAACCGAAAGCTCTGCTGCCTCATTGGAAGAAGCTGCTAGCGCACTGGAAGAAATCAGTTCAACTGTCACCTCTGTTTCAGAAAATATTGAATGTGCCAGCGAAAGCGCAAGGCAAGCAGAAGAAAACGCACAAACCACCACTAAGGTGGCGAAGCGCGCGGTCACATCCCTTGACGTGGCGTCTGCGACCACTGTGAACATCAATAAGATTGTCAGCGTGATCGAAGATATCGCGTTCCAAATCAACCTGTTGGCACTAAACGCCGGTGTAGAAGCCGCCCGCGCTGGTGAAAGTGGCCGTGGATTTGCTGTTGTTGCATCAGAGGTGCGGGCCCTTGCGCAACGGTCATCGGACGCTGTGGGCGAAATCACAGCAGTGGTTGATGACAGCACACATGCTGTTGAAAGTTCGGTTTCGATGGTGGCTGAAGCGATGGATAAAGTCACGGAAATCAGCGATGCCATCGGGGCGATTTCTCGTCAAACGTCCGAGGCTGCGGATGCGGTGAATCAACAAGCCAAAGGGCTTGTGAGTGTCAGCGAATCCATCACCCATCTAGACGGGGCTACGCAAGAAAACGCAGCCTTGTTTGATCAAGTCCGCGACGACAGCGAACATTTGCGTGAGCAAGCCCGTTCGCTTGAGATCGCGTTAAGCAAGCTTACGGTGCAAGAGAGCGCATCTGCCCATGATGCCCCAAACCCAAGTCAGGCTTATGCTGCGGAATAGAAAACCCCGGTGATGATCAATCTTTGAATTTTGGTGCCCGCTTTTGCATCCCGGCCATGACTGCTTCCATCTGGTTTTCCTGCCCAACCAGGGCCTCTTGGGCTTTGCTTTCTTCCACGAGCGTCTCGAACCATCCTGTCAGTTCGGTGTCGGATATCAGCTGTTTGGCAGCGCGCACCGCGTCTGGGGACTTCTGCGCAATTTCTTGGGCCAAGGCTATGGCGCTTTCCAGGGGGGCATCGCTGATTTCGGTGATAAAACCCCAACGTAACGCCTCCTCAGAGGAAAAGACCTGTGCGGTATAGGTGAGTTTTCGAATGACATCTTCCCGCGCTAAACGCCGCATCAAAACCATGCCCCCCATGTCAGGCACCAATCCCCAGCGACCTTCCATCACTGAAAACTTGGTGTTTGGCTCTGCAATGCGAATGTCGGCGCCCAACATCAATTGGAAGCCACCGCCAAATGAGTATCCCTGGACGGCGGCAATGACCGGTTGCGGAAGTTCTGCCCAAACCATTGCAACGGCTTGAAAAAGGTTGGAATTTCCATGTGTTCGCTGTGTAAATCCACCGTCCGACATGGCGGCTTGGGCGATCAACGGCATTGCGGCAAGGTCTAAACCAGCGCAAAAGGCCTCTCCGTTACCGGTCAGGACAACCGCACGGATGTCTTTTCGCTTGGCGATTTCCTCTCCGGCCTCAACGATGGCCTCGATCATCGCCAAATCCAGCGCGTTTCGTTTTTCTGGTCGTGACAAGGTCACGATGGCAACTTGATCTTCTTCGGTGATGGTAACGCGGTCAGACATTTGGGCTCCTAAGTTTGGGCCATTTTGGACAAATCGGTGCAAGAAGGAAGGTTCACGTGGCGGTAAGTTTTTGATTTTGCACAGGGACCATTGTTCCCAACATAACGGCAATTTGTGTGCGGATGTCCCCGGTGATGGCCCACACCTTTGCCTCAACCGTGATCAACCGCTTTCCGGCGCGGATCACAAAGCCTTCGGCCTCGATCAGATCGCCGCGCGCGGGGGCAAGCAGGTTAATCTTGATCTCAGAGGTCAGCACTTCGTCCTTTAGGTCCATCATACTGAGGGCCGCATAACCCGCAGCGGAATCGCCAAGCCCAAAGGTCAAAGCCGCGTGCCCAAACCCGTGCTGCTGCTTGCAGCTGTCCAAGATTGGGGCGGAAATTTTGCAATAACCATCCCTGAGGTCGGACAGCGTCGCCCCGAAATTTTGCATCATGGACTGAGCGTTGAAACTGGTCTGAACGCGGGCGACATTCTCGGGGGTGCAGGACATGCGCGTCTCCTTCTGCTGCACATCTAGCATGGGCTGGGGATCGCGCGCCCAAGACGTTGCGTCATTGAAATCAACATGGGGGTGCGCCTGTGCGCTCAATATCCCGTCCGGCCCGATCACGGTGCTTTGGTATTATCGTGCGGCCGCAAACCATGCGGTAAATGGGGCGGGATCTGCGTCATGGGGTTACAATACGCAACGGCTAAAAAAGTGCCAGAGAGTGGCGGCGCGCATCTGATTTTTCAGGACGCACCGCCAATTAAGGAGTTGTTTTAATGTACAATCTCTTCGTCGCGCACAAACATATTGGCCCACGCGCGATCAATCAGCTCTGGGGTCATTTGATAGGGAATACCTTCAAATTCACAGATTGAGATCATCTGATCAATCAGGAAAATCGGCTGATAGTTGGCGTATACATTTTCAATTGTTGGGTATTTTGACTGTAGAAGATAGATCAACGCCTCTTCGTTCAGCGGCATTTTCTTTTTGCGCGCCATCATCGCGAAGATCTTGAGAAAGCCTTCCTGATCTGGTCCGTCGATTTTTATTTTATAGAAAATCCGGCGCAGGGCCGCTTTGTCGAAGATTTCATTTGGATGGAAGTTGGTTGAGAAAATCACCAGCGTATCAAAGGGCACTTCGAACTTTTCACCCGATTGCAGGGCAAGGATGTCTTTGTTTTCTTCCAGCGGAACAATCCAACGGTTGATCAGTTTTTGTGGTGGCTCAGATTGGCGACCAAGGTCATCCACAATGAACACCCCGCCCGAGGATTTCAGCTGAAGGGGCGCCGTATAGGTGCGCGCGGTGGCGTTGTATTTCAGATCCAGCATGTCCAGCGTCAATTCACCCCCGGTGATCACGGTGGGGCGATCACACAGGATATAGCGGCGATCAAACTTGTTTGACGCTTTGCGAAGCGAGTTTGGATCGGCCTGCATTTCATCCACGGCTGTGTGCACAATCGGGTCATAGACGGTGATCACTTGCCCTGAATAAACAATGGCTTGCGGCACATAAATCTTGTCGCCAAGGGCGTCGCGGATCCCGTTTGAGATTGAGCTTTTCCCGTTGCCGGGCGGGCCATACATCAGGATCGAACGACCAGATCCAACCGCAGGCCCAAGTTGATCCAGCAGATCTGAGGGCAGAATAAGATGCCCCATCGCACCGGTCAGCTGATCGCGCGACATTTGAATGTTGCGGATGGATTGGCGTTTGACCTGAACGGCATACACCTCCATCGGGACGGGCATCGCGCCGTAATATTCGGATTGCGCCAGCGCGTCGAGCGCGCGGGTTTTGCCGGTGTCCGACAGGCGGTACCCCATTTCGTTGCTTTGCGATCCGGCGTGCAGCGTGCCCATCGCTTCGATCAGCCCTTGGTCACGACACATGTCGATCAATTCCTGAACCACACGCCCCGGAAGCGCCAGCGTGCGTTCCAGATCGCTGACTTGTTCCAGATTGGTCCGGAACATGGTTTTCAACAGAATATCGCGCATCATCACGGTGGTCAGCTTCATATCTGCCAACGACCGGGGCGCCGGGGGCGCAATCAAATCAGCGGTGTGCATGTTCATGGTGTCTGCTCCTCACCCAAAACTTGCGCATCGCGGCTATAAAGGTCAAAACAATGACCAAAAGAGCAACGAAGCGGCCCCAGTTGGGGCAATTACTCTGTTTCGTAAACAATGAAGAGGGCAGGTATGAGCAAACAAAAAGGCATCATTTTGGCAAGCGTGCAATTGGCGGTGATGATTGTCCTGTCTGGCGCGCTTTTGGCCAAGGGCGGGCTGTATATCAAACAGCACGAAGGCGACACGCTGCATCTGTTGCAAATTCTGTTGCGGATGACCGACGGACAGTTGCCGCATCTGGATTTTGTGACACCCATTGGCATTCTGGCCTTTAGCCCGATTGTGATTTTCACCACGCTTGGCATGGGTGTGGGCACGGCGTTTCTTTGGGGGCAAGTGCTTGTCGCCGCTGTGTTTTTCCCAGCCATTTGGTGGGTGTCTCACAGCCGTTTGCAAGGCGTGTGGCGGTTTGTGTTTTCCATTGCGTTGCTGGTGCTGTGCCTTGGATTGATCCATGGGGAAAGCAACACGGCGATCTCGGTGTCAATGCATTACAACCGCTGGGCGTGGGCGGCGGCGTTTTTGGCGATTGTGACGGCGATGTTGCCCAATCAAAACGCAGATGTCAGCACAGGCTCGAATACCCAGCTTTTTGACGGGGTGGTCATTGGCTTGGCCTTTGCGGTGATGGCGATGATCAAAGTGACCTATTTTGCGGCCTTCCTGCCCGCCGTTTTGGTGGCGTTGTTCACGCGTGGATCGGGGAAAACGGTGCTTTGGGCGCTGGTGTCGGGCCTGATTGCGGTTGGGCTGATGACGCTTTATGTCGGCACCCCCTTGTTTTGGCTCTATTATCTGTCAGATTTACTAAATGTCGCCGGAAGCAGTGTGCGCCCGCAGCCCGGTCTGCCGTTTGGCGATGTGGTCAGCGCGCCGGCCTATCTGTCGGGGTCTATTCTGGGACTTTTGGCGGTGGTGTTTCTGCGGCAAAGCGGCCAGATGCGCGAAGGCTTGGTGTTGATGCTGCTCTTGCCCGGTTTCTTTTACGTCACCTATCAAAACTTCGGAAATGACCCGCAATGGGTGGGGCTGCTGGCGATTTTGCTGATTGCACTGGTGCCGGAGCGGCCCGTGTATAACGGTTTGGGTTGGGATTTACAGCGTGGCATGGTGCTTGCCGCAACCGCTGGATTTGTCTTGGCCACCCCTTCATTTGTGAATATCGCGCAAAGCCCGTTTCGCCATTTGGTCACGGACACCGAAGATTACGTGCCTGTGCTGCCCGGGGTGGTGGGGCACGAAGATCTATTGACCTTTGATGTGCGCGCCAATCGGTTGGATGCAAAATATGCCATCGACGGGCGAGACACAAAGTTTGCCGCGTTTTTTGACGACGAGATGCGCAAGGATCAGGTGACGTTTATGGACGAGGATCTGCGGTGGGCAAGTCTGGACCTTGGCATGATTGCGTGGTTCCGGGTGATTTCGGACGAGCTTGTGGCGTCCGGTGAGGTCGAGGGGAAATCCATGTTTGTGGCGGATCTTTTGCCCAGCTATTGGATGTTTGGCGCAGGCGGCCCGGTTCCGGGCGGCGCACCTTGGTATTACGGTGATCTGACCGGCATTAAGAACGCTGATCTGTTACTGGTGCCGCTGTTCCCCCTGTCGGTGGATGTGCGCAAAAAGATCCTGGATGAAATCACGGCGCAGGAATGGTCTTTGAACATCAAAGAATTGCGCCGCACAGAGGAATATATTCTTTATGCCTTGCCCGAGACGTTTGATCACAAACCCTGAGGTCCGGATGAGAATGCCAAACAAAGAAAAGCCCCGTGATTTGCGGGGCTTTTCTTATAAATCAATATGCTAGCTGTGTTACGCTTGCCCATATAAGACGCCGACCAACAGGTAAAAGATCAGTGCGGCCCCAAGGCAAAGCCCCATGGGGAAGTCTTTTTTCCGCTTCCAGCTTTCCCAATTTGGCGTGGCGCGTTGCACAGCTGGGATGGCCCGCGCAAGGCGGTGTGTGGTAAAGCCCACGATCAGCGTGACGGCAAACAGCATGCAAAACATCGTCACATCCTGAAGCGCAATAAACGGCGCCATGACGGCGGCAAATTTGGCATCCCCCGCCCCAAGCGCCCCCGCGATGTTCAAAACAAATCCAATGACCAGAACCACCACCAGATGCAGGAAGCGCCACGGGTAATCAGCCAAGGGTAGGGCGATCAGCCCAACCGCTGCAAAGACCGCAAACAGCGCCACCACGGCTTTGTTTGGGATCTTCATATGCGCCATGTCATTCAGCGCGACCCAGATGCAAATGGGTGCTGCAAAGGGCAAAAACCACAGGGCAGAGGTGACGGTTTGAACAGTCAGCATATCAGCCATTTACAACATTATTCTCAAGTGCGGCCATCGCGCGCACCGCCGCCTCAAAGTGCTGGGGATGGGTGTCGATGGCTTCTTGCAACAGGCCCTTGCCCATGCTCACGTCGCCTTGCTTGATCGCGGAAAGGGCCAGGGTGTGCAAAAGTTGCGCGCGCTCAACCTGAGACATTTTCACAATTGGCAGGTCATATTTGCGCTGCGCACCGCGGGCCAAAACAAGGTTGTTTTTCGCGGTGAACATGTTGGGGTCGTATTTCAGCGCATCCGAAAACAGCAATTCAGCGCCTTTGTAATCGGCGCGGGTCAGTTTGGAATAGCCCCAATTGTTCAACACGCTAGACGGTTTGGTCGACAGCCCAACGGCGGTTTCATAGAAACTGTCGGCCTTTTTCCATTCTTTCTTGCTGTCGGCCACCATCGCTTCCAAACGGTAGCGTTTATAGGTCTCATGGGTGGGCGGCACTTTGTTCAGTTCAATCTCGGCCTGACCCCAATCGCCGGACCGGATCAGAGCATCGGCCAGTCCCACGCGGTCTTCTGCGGTTGCACCGGGCAGGGCGACGACTTTTTTCCAAACCGCGACGGCCTGTGTGGGTTGCTTGGCGCGCACCAGTGATTTTGCCAAACCACGTTGCAGATCAATGCGGTCTGGTTGGGACTTCACGGCGCGATTGAAATAGGTCACAGCCTCTTTCGGATCACCAATCGTCAACATAATGTCGTTGAGGTTGCTTTCGTCAATGACGTTTAGATCGGCCAATGCCCGTTCAACATCTTCGGACCCATTGTTGGGCTTTTGACAGGCGGAAAGGGCCAAGGCACTGCCCAGGCACAAGGTGACAAGGAAAGACTGGCGCATGTGGTTGCGTCCTCTACTGCTCGTTTGCCGCGCGTGGCCCTTATGGGCTCTAGAGTGTCGAGAGGAGCAGGTAATCCCCACTTCCCCGTCGCATCAGCGCGAAATCATTTTCATCCACAGCATCATAATCGGCGTTTCCCTGTCTGGCGAGGGCTAAGCGCAAATTCTCGCGGATGTCGGCAGATTGGCCACTATCCAATCCGTAAGCGATGCGAAAGACGCGGGCGGCTTCGCCAATGTCGCCTTTTTCCATCAAGACAACGCCAAGGTTGTTCCAGGCCGGCACAAATCGTTCATCTTTATCAAGGGCTTGGCGGAGCTGCCGTTCTGCCTGACCCAAACGCCCCAATTGCAGGTTCGCAGATCCAATTGCCGACAGAACATCCACGGTGATGCCGTGATCGGCGGCGGATCGGTAATAAGCCTTAAGCGCCAGTTCAAATTCACCGGCCTGCATCAGGCGGTGGCCTACAATCAAGCCATCCACACTGTCTTCGCCGCGGGTGGACCCGGCGGGGGCATAGGGGCTGTCGGCTTTTTGGGTGGGGGCTTTGCCTAGTTTTCCAGACCCAAAAGGGCCAGATCCCTGACACCCGGCCACTGAAATCATCAGCGCGGATATCAGGGTTATCTTTGCGGCAAGAGCGCTAAATCTCGGCACCCGTCACTCCTTTGTATCCCTTATGTCGGGATCAAAAGCTGACCTTCGACAGGGTTTGTGCGATGTTGTAAATTGACGGCCCAAGCAAAATGATCAAGAGCGGCGGAACTGTGAGCATCATTGTGGCAAGTGTCATCTTGGTGGGCAAGGTGTTTGCCTTTTCTTCGGCCCGCATCACGCGTTTATCTCGCATTTCGGCAGAGAAGACACGCAATGCTTCGGCAATCGACGTCCCGAAGGTGGCTGATTGGATCAGCACGGTCACAAAGCTGGACACATCCATGACACCAGCGCGTTCTGACATGTCACGCAACACTTGCACGCGGTCTTTACCGGCTTTCATCTCTTGGCTCACAATCTCAAATTCATCAGCCAAAGCAGGGAAGCCAGCGCGGATTTCGGTGGCCACGCGGATGATCGCTTGGTCCAGTGATTGCCCCGCTTCAACACAGACCAGCATCATATCAAGCGCGTCTGGAAAGCCGTTGATGATCTCTTCTTTGCGGGCCTCAAGGCGACGTGTCACCCAGTATTTCGGCAACATGTAACCGGCAATGCCTGGTCCAAGGATCCACATCATTTTCGACGTGGCGGTCATTTCAATTGTGGGGTTCTGCGACTTCAGAAAGACCAGAAAGACCCCCACCAACAACAGGCCAATGCCCAGTGCAAATTGCGCAAAGTGAAAGGTACGCACGGCGTTTTTGCCGGGATAACCCGCTTGCAGCAATTTCAGCTGAATGGCGGAATATTCTTCTTCGTCCTGTGGTTCCAGAAAGGCCGAGTATTTCTCAAGCTTGTCGTTGCCACCGCCCACACGCAGGGCTTGTTTTTCGCTGCCCGTGCCCGAGTTCTGGCGCATATCGCGCAGCTTGTCCAACGGGTCGGCTTCTTTTTTGAAAAGGACGGGCAGGGTGATCAGCATCAACAGAAAGCCAAGGCCCCCCACCGCAATCAGCGGACCCATCGGGCCAAGCTTGTCGATCATCATCTGGTTCAGCGTTTCAATCATGTTCTTATACCTTGATGTTCACGAGCATCTTCATGACAAAGACGTTGGCGACCAGAAAGCCTGCAACAATCAGGCACGCGGGGATGAAATAGGCGGTTTCTTTCACATCGTCATAATAGTTCGGCTGGATCACATTGATCATCACCAGCGCGCCCAACGGGAAGCCAGACAGGAACATGCCGGACCATTTGCTTTCCGCGGTGATCGCTTTTACGCGGCGGAACAGTTTAAAGCGCGAGCGGATCACTTTGGCCAAACCATCAAGGATTTCTGCGAGGTTACCACCGGATTGCTGTTGGATGGTCACAGCCACCGCGAGAAACCGAAGATCCTGCATATCAAGACGTTCTGCCATGGCCTTGAGGCTGTCGCCAATGTCACGACCGTAAGCTGCTTCATCGGCGATCATGCCCATTTCGGTGCCCAAGGGATCGGGCACTTCTTTCGACACAATATGAATGGCCGAGGTAAACGGGTGGCCCACACGAAGTGAACGGACCATCAATTCAACCGCGTCAGGCAGTTGTTCTTCCATCATCGACATGCGCTTTTTGGCTTTGTTGTCGACCCACAGGTAAACCCCACCAATGCCCATCGCCAGCGACACCGCAATGCGCACGGGGGCGGCCGCGGATGTGCCAACCGTGATCCCCACGTAAGCCATGACCGACAACCCGCCCATCACCATCAAAAGCTGTGCGGGTGTAAAGGCAATTGCGGCCTTTTGCGCTTTGATCGCCAGCAAGGAATAGAGCGGAAAGCCCTTGGCCTTCATATGCTGGCTCATCTCTTTGCGCAGCTGCTCTAACACTTCTTCGCGGCGCGCACCCTTGTCCAGCAGATCAAGGCGGCGGTTCACGCGGCTATTTAGGCTGATGGATTTGCCGAACACAGCCAAATAGATGCTTTCGACCAGCAAGATAACCGCGCCGAAGATCAGGCCGTAAATGAGAAATTCTGGCGAAATGGACATGTCAGTTACCTGTCTACAATCGGTTCAAATAAAGTGGCGGGAAGGTCGTAACCCCATTGGCGGAAACGGTCCGAGTAATGGGACCGCACGCCGGTTGCGTTAAAGCGACCGATGATTTTGCCGTCAGGCTCAAGGCCAAGACGCTCGTAGCGGAACACTTCCTGCATCGAGATGACTTCGCCTTCCATGCCGGTGATTTCGGTGATCGACACCATGCGACGCGACCCATCTTGCAGGCGCGAGGCCTGAACAATCAGGTTCACAGCGGATGCGATTTGCGAGCGCACCGCCTTAAGCGGCATTTCAATCCCGGCCATCGCCACCATGTTTTCAAGGCGGGATACCCCATCGCGGGCCGAGTTGGCGTGGATGGTCGTCATCGATCCGTCGTGGCCCGTGTTCATCGCCTGCAACATGTCGATCACCTCTTCACCACGGGTTTCCCCCACGATGATCCGGTCTGGTCGCATCCGCAGGGCGTTTTTCAAACAGTCCCGCTGGCTGACGGCGCCTTTGCCTTCGACGTTGGCCGGGCGGCTTTCCATCCGGCCCACATGGGTCTGTTGCAGCTGAAGTTCGGCAGTGTCTTCGATGGTCAGAATACGTTCCGCGTCATCAATAAACGATGACAGCGCGTTCAACGTGGTGGTTTTACCCGACCCGGTCCCGCCCGACACAATGATGTTCAACCGACACGCCACGGCGGCCTGAATATAGGCGGCCATCTCTTCCGAGAACGCGCCGAAATTCACCAGCTCTTCAATGCCAAGTTTGTCTTTTTTGAATTTCCGAATGGACACAAGCGATCCATCCACCGCAATCGGCGGCACCATCGCGTTGAACCGCGAACCATCGGCCAGACGCGCATCCACATGCGGATTGCTTTCATCGACACGACGACCAACGGCCGATACGATCTTATCAATGATCCGCATCAGGTGGCGTTCGTCTTTAAAGGTGATGTCCGTCAATTGCAGCTTGCCGTCCCGTTCCACAAAGATCTGTTGCGGGCCGTTCACCAAAATATCGTTGACGGTGTCGTCTTTCAAAAGGGTCTCAAGCGGACCCAGTCCGGTGACCTCGTCGTAAAGTTCCTGGTTCAGGCTCAGACGTTCGTCACGGTTCAGGACAATGCTTTTGGTGTTCAGAAATTCTGATGTGATGTCGGTGATTTCCGAACGCAGATCTTTTTCGCTGGCCTGTTCCAACGCGGATAGGTTGAGGTTGTCCAACAGCTCTTTGTGCAGCTCAACCTTGATGTCCGACAAGCGTTCTTTGCGTTTGCGTTCACGGTCCAAGGGGGCGGCGCGGGCCGGGGTTTTTTCGGGCGATGCTTTGCGGGCAACTTTTGTTTCAGGCTTGGGGGCTGATGCCGGCGCGGGCGCCGATGCCGCTTTGCCGCCAGACACAGCCTGCAGGTTTGGGGTGCCGTTTGCCTGCGGGGGACGCGCGCCAGATTTCTTATAACGTGAGAACATAGGAGCCTCCGGTTCAGTTGGCCGTTTCAGCCGCTAGGTTCACTTCATGCACGGATTTTGCGAGTTTTTGGATCTCGCGGCGCAGCGGGTTTTTCGGGGCCGCTTCTGCCAAAGGAAGACCGTGGTCGCCCGCTTGGGTGACCGGCTTCAATCCGTCGGGAAGTTGAATTTCAATCGTAATATCAAGGCTTTCCGCAAGGCGTTTTACACGGGACTTGCCAGAAAGATCGGTGAATTTCGGCGCGCGGTTCAACACGTGACGAAGTTTTGACACCGGCAAATCCTCGGATTTCAAGGCTTTGACCATGCGCAGCGCATTTTGCGCCGAGCGCATGTCCAATTCCAGCGTGGTGAAATACAGATGTGCCGCGTTCAGAACCGTTTCGGTCCATTGCACCACCGCGGTGGGCATGTCGATGACCACATAGTCAAAATGCGTGCGGGCCATTTCAATGATCCGCTCCACATCTTCGCTGGTCAGGATGTCCAGTGGAAGCATGTCATTGGGCGCGGTCAGCACCTGAAGCGTGTCGTTAAAGGGCAACATCGCCTGCATAAAGCTGTCGTAATCCATGACTTCTGTGTCGGACAAAAGCTCATACACCGCATCGCGGCGGGGCAGGTCGAGAAAGGTTGAAACCGTGCCAAATTGCAAATCAAGATCCAGCAGGCACACCCGTGGGGCTTGCTCTTTTTCGACCTTGGTCAATTCCCACGCAAGATTCACCGCAAGCGTCGATGACCCGGTGCCGCCAGCCAAGCCATGCACCGCGAAAATCACGCCTTCACGGTCACCTTTTGCACGCACCGCGGCAGACGCGTCACCCGGGGCGGGCATCGTGGGGGGCGGGGTGCGCATCCGGTCAATCACATCATGCAAGGCGCCTTCGGGTAGGGGATAGGGCACAAACTCAGCCGCGCCCATTTTCAAAAGCTGGTGCAGCGCAATGGGGCTGACCTCTTCTGCAATCACAACCACCTTGATGCCTTTGTCGACGGCAGATTTGACCGTCAAGGCCACCTTTGCCAGATCCTCTTCGTCGTCGTCATCAATGGCGATGGCAACAAATTCCAACGTATCGGCTTCGGGTTGGCCGAAAAAGGCCATTGCATTATCAATAGACAGATCACCCCAGGCTTCGCCCAGTTCGGTTTCCATGTCTTCGATCAGCAGGTCAAAATTCTGCACGTCCCGAGAAATCGTACAGGCGACGATTGGGGCGGCATCCGGTTGTAACGCAACGCTGCTACTCATTGCTTGTTCCTTCCTTGGTTCGGTCCGTTTGGGGCCTCAGCTTCTTGATGTGGCTGTTGGCGGTTGGACCACGCGCGATTCGAATTTCAGGCGCGCACTGCTTTGCTTCTTGGGTTTTGTGACAGGCAATCAGGGCAACATTGGGGCCAAAAGATCGTAATTATTCGTCAATTCGATACGATCTTGGGCGCGAAATAGGCGCTGTTTCGAAATGGAAAACAGGTAAAACTGTCCAGTCAGCTATTATTTATGTTTGAAAACAGAATGTTGTCGAATTTCAGCCCGTGATCAGGCGATGGGGTATGTCTGAGACCCCGAAACGAAAAAGGCGCCTCATCTGAGGCGCCTTTTCCAATTGGTTAACAAGATATGTTATTTAGAAACGCCGCTATCGACGCCCGCTTCGGTCAAAGCGGGGACAGGTGTGGCGCTTGTCACATACTCGCGGAAAATCACTTCGGCGTATTTTGCGTTCATGATTGTCGGGTGACGTTGCACAAAGCCGGACACTTCGGTCACGGTGCGGCGGTTGCGCATTTCGCGACCATCGGTGGCGATCAGCGGTTGGGTTTCCCCATGGCTGACCACGGCTTCTAGGCGGCTGCGATCAATGCCCTGGCTGACCAGATAGTTGACGGCGGCGCGCGCCCGGCGCATGCCCAGACGTTTGTTATAGGATGCAGATCCCACCAGATCGGTGTGACCAAAGACGCGGAAGCGCACTTCTGGGAACTGACGGATCCAACGGGCCTGTGCTTCCAGAGTGGTGCGCGCCTCAGCACTAAGAACAGCACTGTTAAAGGCAAAATTCACCGTGTCAGGCACTTCTTTGGCAAAGCGGTTGGCCAGATCAATCACATAGTTGATCTCGCCGTTTTGAATGCCGGTGTTATGTGTCGTGGGCGATGTAAAGTAGCCTTCGTTGATAAATTCCCCCGCTTCACCGCTCCAACGGCCACGGGTTTGGTCCCCGCAGCCCGCCAGAATGGCCAGCATGGACGAGGCAACAAGCAGGGATTTGATCGCGTTCGTGTTCATGATCAATCCTCCATCACATAGCCGTAGGACCCGGAAAAGTCCTGTTTTGCGACTTCGCCCGCAGCGCCTTTGGTGGGGCGGTTGGGGGCGGCGGTGTTTCCAAAGAGGAACAGATCTTTTTCAGAGGGTGGTTTGATCCGGTCGGTCGGAAGCGCCAAGGCTTCGCCGCGGGTTGGTGTGACCAAATGGGCGGTCACGATGATCACCAGCTCGGATTGCTTGCGCTCGTATTCGGCGGAACGAAACAGCGACCCAAGGATGGGAATGTCGCCCAACCACGGCACCTGACCGCTGAGATCGCGAAAGTCATCTTCGATCAGACCGGCAATGGCAAAGCTTTCCCCATCGCGCAGTTCCACCACTGTGGACGTTTCACGACGACGGAAGGCGTTAATGTTAAAACCACCGTTGTTATAGCTGACCGTACTATCAAGGCCAGAAACGGCCGCCTTGAGATCAAGGTTGATCAGATCGTCGGCCAAAACGCGGGGGGTAAAGGTCATTTCAATGCCGAAAGGCTTATATGAAACCGAGATTTTGTCTTCGCCGGAAGACACCGGGATCGGATATTCACCACCGGCCAGGAAACTGGCTTCTTGCCCGGACAAAGCTGTCAGATTTGGTTCGGCCAGGGTGCGCACGACACCTTTGGTCTCAAGCGCTTCCAACAGGACGGCCACTTGGAATGAGCCTGCGTTAAAGCCGATGGCCATGCCGCCTTCGGTGCCGCTGGAAACTCCGATGGGGTTGCCGATGCCATTGTCGCCGTCCAACCATGTGCCGGTTTCGGCGTTGATACCAACGCCGGTGCCGCCATTGATCGCAAGCGAGCTGGACAGGGCTTTGCGTACCGAGCGTTGCATTTCAGCAAAACGCACTTTCAGCATCACCTGCTGCGTGCCTCCAACCGTCATCAGGTTTGAAACGCGTTCCGGTGCGTAACGCTGTGCCAGATCCACGGCGCGGTCCATGCGGCCAATTGCGCTGACCGTGCCGGACAGAACAATCCCGTCGTTGGCGGTGCGCACTTCGATCGGTTCGCCGGGCAGGATTTGCCGCAGGCGTTCTTTAAATTCGGCAATGTCCGGGGCGACGCGCACCTCGACGTTGGTGATCAGGCGACCATCACCGCCCAAAAGGGTCAGTGTTGTGCGTCCGGGCGCTTTGCCCAGCACATAGATGGTGCGATCGGACAGGGTAGAGATGTCGGCGATGCCGGGGTTGGCGATTGAAAGCTCTGCAAAGGGCTCGTCGCTTTCCACCACAACCGCGCGGTTCATCGGAACATTCAAAGCCGCAGAGGGCGCGCCATTCATGACGCGCAATGTTTCGGCCATTGCCCCTGTTGGAACAGCTGTAAATCCGAGTGCAACCCCCAATAGGGCTGCTTTCATTAGTCTATCAATTTTCATGTGATCCTGCCTTTCGATCACGCCTCATTTTTTGGGTCTCTTTAAAAAGCGGTTCAAATGCCTGTTTGAACCACATCGCTTGCCCGGTTTTCCGGATCATTTCACCCATTGTGGGCGAGAATGCGCCAGTTTTCGCTTTATTGCAAGAATCAATCACTTGAGCCGCAAAGGTCATGTGGTCAGCGTGCAACAAAGACGGGGCCGCAAGGGGCCCCGTCAAATGATCTTACCGGTGATTTACCCGTGATTTAATTGTGAAAAACACCTGTTTCCCAATCACTCGGTGGGGCAGGCTACGGGCACTTCGATAATCTCGGCACCGCGGCGGGTGCGAATTGTGCAAGACTGTTTTTCAACAACTTGGGTTTCGGTCACGCCCAAAAGTTCGCTTTGCCCAATCTCAACCGCGCCGGAAATTGTTTCATCCTGCACGCCGACCAAAGACAGCGACAGTTTGCCGGTGGATTGGGCCTGGGCCAATGCCGCCACCTGGCGCGGGGTCACTTCGACCGTGACGGTGCGCGCAATGGTGGGCGAGGCGCGGTTGCTGTCAGATGTTTGGTCAATCGCGATCAGCTGTACGGATGTTTCGATCAGCTTGGTGATGTCGCCTTTTTCGCCAGATGATTTGGCTGAACGGCCGGTCCAATAGACATCAACCCTGTCACCGGGGCGTAAGAACCCTGACACGCCGGAAGACACATCCACACGGATTGCGAACGCGCGCATCCCAGCGGACAGGCGCGAGCTGACGCCGGCATCTTGGCCGGGTTCAGTGACTTTCACCTTCATAATGGCTTCGTTTTTTTCCATTGCGCGGGTGACGGTGCGGTAATTGGGGCTGCCGGTTGGGAACAGCACTTCGATGTCCTGATAGGTCCCTTCGGGCAGGGCATCTTGGGGCCATTTCACGGCGCGCACGTCTTCTTTGGTGATCCGGGTGCCATAGGCAAGCTGCTTGTCGGACACAAACACTTCGACAGTCGGTACAATGGCTGCGGCTGCGGCGCGTTCCGCCTCAAGCTGGGCCTGATAGGCCCCAATATAGTCGCGGGCCAAATAAACAGCGAACCCGGCAAGAGCGACGCCCAGGATCAAAACCAATCCGAATACGGTTCGCATACCATTTCCTTTCACAACATGTCGCGCCAAGGGGCGCAGTTTATCCACTTCGCCTGAGAATAGCGGAAGATTAGGGCAAATTTGTGGACAACAGAATAATTTCTGTAAGATTATTCGCTAAAAGCTAAACAATTCACAATGGCTTTCTTAAGGGGTCTGACAGCGAAAAGCCGCACCGTTTCCGGCGCGGCTTTCAATGTCAATAAACGCTTGGCTTAGCTGCCGTGGTTCATGATTGACATGGTGTTCAGCTTGG
>CBDUJY010000032.1:0-23802 GCA_965367685.1 uncultured Planktotalea sp.
GGGAGGTAACATGAAGCGGACAACGATCACGCTTGTCGCTCTGCTTGCAGGGCTTACAACGGCAAACGCCGAAACAGTGACACCAGAAACTGTCACGTTCGAAGAAGGGGCCGTCGCACAATCGCTGACGGGCCAGCCCGGGGACGCGATGTCGGGGGCCAAGATTGCCTCGACCAAATCGCAAGGCAATTGCGTTGCTTGCCACGAAATCACCGATCTGGCCGATGTGCCATTCCACGGTGAAGTCGGGCCAGCTTTGGATGGGGCGGGCGACCGCTGGTCCGAGGCAGAGCTGCGCGGCCTTTTGGTGGACAGCAAACGCACGTTTGAAGAAACCGTCATGCCGGCATTCTACAAAACCACCGGGTTTAACCGCCTTGGCAATGCCTACACAGGCAAAGCCCACGAAGGGGATGTTGAACCGCTGCTGACAGCTCAGCAAATCGAAGATGTTGTCGCCTATCTGATGACGCTGAAATAAGCGGTCCGTGGGCCACAAAATACTTACAGGAGAGAAACATGAAATTCACACGTCGTGAAGCTCTGGCTCTTGGTCTCGGTGCAACCGCCGTTGCCATGTTACCAATGCGCGCCAGCGCCGCCGCCGACGAAGCCATTGCTGCCTTTACGGGCGGGGCTGAGGTTGGCGAAGGTGGGGTCACACTGACCGCGCCGGAAATCGCCGAAAACGGCAACACCGTACCGGTATCCGTGGATGCGCCCGGTGCAGCGGCGATCCTGATCCTGGCGATGGGCAATCCAACCCCAGGTGTGGCGCAGTTCAACTTTGGACCGGCCGCAGGGTCACAAGCGGCCTCGACCCGTATTCGTTTGGCTGGCACGCAAGATGTTGTTGCCATTGCTAAAATGGCGGACGGCAGCTTTGCCAAGGCACAATCGACCGTAAAGGTCACCATCGGCGGCTGCGGCGGCTAATCGCGGGGCAATCCCAGCAAAATTGGGTGCCAGCTTTGGGTTTAGGATTGCGACACACAGTTGGCAATCCTAGCAAAAGTGGGTGTCAGTTTTGCGGTTTGGGATTGCGACGACAAAAGATATTGGAGATCTGAAATATGGCAAAAGGTGTAAAACCTCGCGTGAAAGTCCCGAAATCTGCCTCGGCTGGCGATATCGTGACCCTTAAAACCCTGATCAGCCACAAGATGGAATCAGGCCAGCGCAAAGACAAAGACGGCAACGTCATTCCACGGTCGATCATCAACCGTTTCACCTGTGAATTTAACGGTGCAATGGTGGTGGATGTGACGATGGAAAGCGCGATTTCGACCAACCCGTATTTTGAATTTGAAGCCAAAGTCGATGCGGCGGGTGATTTCAAATTCACATGGTACGATGATGATGGGTCGGTTTACGACACCACCAAGTCGATCAAGGTCGCCTAAAGATCAGCGTAAGGGAGGAATAAGTATGAAAACATACGGCATCGCAGCAATAATGGCTGCCTCGACACTGTTTGGGGCGAACGTAGCCACGGCCGATGAAAGCGCTGAACTTATCGTCAACGGCGAGATTGAAATCGTCACCCGCACAGCGGCCCCGGCACATCTGTCTGATGTGCTGGACGAGGTGATTTCGGGGTGGGTGTTTCGCTCAGACCAAACTCAGGAAATGCAAGGCGACGACTTTGATAATCCGGGGATGATTTGGGTCGAAGCAGCAGAGGAAGCATGGTCCACCCCAGAAGGGGAAAAGGGCAAATCCTGTGCCGATTGTCACAATGATGTGGACAGCATGGCAGGCGTCAAAGCCACGTTCCCGAAATGGAACGATGGCGCGGAAAAAGTCTATACTTTGCAGATGCAGATGAATGACTGTCGCGAAAACCAGATGGGCGCCGAGGCGTGGGGCTATGACAAAGCCCCCGCGATCAACATGGAGGCCCTGTTGTCCTCTGTGTCGCGCGGAATGCCTGTGAACGTCGCCATCGACGGACCCGGCCAAGCCACGTGGGAAATGGGCAAAGAGCTCTATTACACCCGCACTGGCCAGCTGGACCTGTCTTGCGCGTCTTGCCATGAAGAAAACTATGGCAACATGATCCGCGCGGATCACCTGTCACAAGGTCAGATCAATGGGTTCCCAACGTACCGATTGAAAAACACCAAGCTGAACGGCGTACATTCCCGCTTTAAGGGCTGTATTCGTGATACGCGCGCGCACACCTATAGCCCCGGTTCCGACGAATTTGTCGCGCTGGAAATGTATGTGGCATCACGTGGCAATGGCTTGTCGGTCGAAGGACCGTCGGTCCGCAACTGATCAAACCCCGTCCGGGCTTTTGCTTGGGCGGGATTTCTTTATCTAAACACATTCATACCTTGGCATGGGTGCGCCCGCGCTGTGGATGAAAACCAAGGGAAACCGCATATGATCTCTCGCCGCGACTTTCTTCAGGTCTCAATGGCCGCATCCGCCCTTTATGGCATCTCTGGTTTTGGCAATTGGGCCAAACTGGCCGCCCAGCAGGCGTTGACGCAGGATGATCTTTTAAAGTTTGACACTTTTGGCAATGTCAGCCTGATTCATATCACCGACATTCACGCCCAGCTTAAACCGATCTATTTTCGAGAGCCGTCGATCAACCTTGGGGTTGGGGCTGCCAAGGGCCAGATGCCCCATGTGACCGGCGCGGATTTCCGCAAAGCCTATGGGATTGAGGATGGCTCGCCGTCTGCTTATGCGTTGACTTATAATGATTTTTCAGCCCTGGCTGAAGGCTACGGCAAGGTGGGCGGCATGGACCGCGTGGCCACGGTTGTGAACGCCATTCGCGCCGATCGTCCGGATGCATTGTTGCTGGATGGCGGCGATACATGGCACGGATCTTACACCTGTCACCACACGCAGGGACAAGATGTGGTCAACGTGATGAATGCGCTGAAGCCTGACGCGATGACCTTCCACTGGGAATTCACGCTGGGCTCTGAGCGTGTGAATGAAATCGTCGAAAATCTGCCCTTTGCGGCCCTTGGTCAGAACATTTTTGACGCGGAATGGGATGAACCGGCTGAGCTTTTCAAACCTTACAAATTCTTTGAGCGGGGCGGGGTGAAAATCGCCGTGATCGGTCAGGCCTTCCCTTATATGCCAATCGCCAACCCCAGTTGGATGTTCCCGGAATACTCGTTCGGGATCCGCGATGAGAACATGCAAGCGATGGTCGACGAAGTGCGCGCGGCGGGGGCCGAACTGGTTGTCTGCCTCAGCCACAATGGCTTTGACGTGGACAAGAAAATGGCGACCCGCGTGACGGGCATCGACGTGATCCTGTCGGGCCACACCCATGACGCGCTGCCTGAACCGGTGCAAGTGGAACAGACGTTCATCATCGCCTCGGGGTCAAATTCAAAATTTGTCAGCCGCGTGGATCTGGACGTGCGCGACGGCAAAATGATGGGCATTCGCCACAAGCTGATCCCCATTTTTGCGGACGTGATTGCGCCGGATGCCACCATCACCAAGCTGATTGATGACCAACGCGCGCCTTATAAGGCAGAACTGGAAGAGGTGATCGGCACCACCGACACGCTTTTGTATCGTCGCGGCAATTTCAACGGGTCATGGGATGATCTGATTTGCGATGCGTTGATCAATGAACGCGAGGCTGACATTGCGATGTCGCCGGGCGTGCGTTGGGGGCCATCAATCCTGCCGGGGCAAGAGATCACGCGCGAAGACATCTTTAACGTGACTTCCATGTCGTATGGCGAGGCGTACCGCTCTGAAATGACAGGGGAATTCATCCACACCATTCTTGAGGATGTGGCGGATAACCTGTTTAACCCCGACCCCTATTACCAACAGGGCGGCGACATGGTGCGCATCGGTGGCATGGGCTACCGCATTGATGTGACCAAACCGCAGGGCGACCGGATCACCGAGATGACTTTGCTGAAAACCGGCGAGGCGATTGATCCGTCTAAAACCTATGTGGTGGCCGGTTGGGCATCGGTGAACGAGGGCACAGAAGGGCCGCAGATTTGGGACGTGGTGGAAAGCCATATTCGCAAGCAGGGCACCATCAAGCTTGACCCGAACAATTCCGTAGAAGTGGTGGGCGCCTAAGCCCCAAAGGTCTGGGCGTATCCCGCCCGGGCCATTTTTTCCGCCTATTCATGCATATAGGCGAATATTGAGATGTAAGAGGAGAGATGCCAGATGAGTGACAGCTCTAACACAAACGGGCCCTCACGGCGCGGGTTCCTGCAAGGGGCCGCCGCCGCAGGTGTGGCCGTTGGCGCCGCAGGTGCCGCAAAGGCCGAAGGCGATCCGCTGATCACCGAGGTTCAGGACTGGGCCAGTGGTTTGGGGGACGGCGTGGATGCCAGCCCGTATGGGATGCCGATTGAATTTGAAGGTGACGTGGTGCGCCGCAATGTGGAATGGCTGACGGCGGACACCATCAGCTCGATCAACTTCACGCCGATCCACGCGCTTGATGGCACGATCACCCCGCAAGGCTGTGCGTTTGAACGGCACCATTCGGGGGCGATCACGCTGAAGAAAGAAGATTATCGTCTGATGATCAACGGCTTGGTCGACACGCCGCTGGTGTTTTCCTACGAAGATCTTGAGCGGTTCCCCCGTGTCACCCGCACCTTTTTCCTCGAATGTGCGGCCAACACCGGCATGGAATGGGCGGGGGCGCAACTGAATGGCTCGCAATACACGCATGGTATGATCCACAATATGGAATACACCGGCGTATCCCTGCGCACGCTTTTGGAAGAGGCTGGGTTGAATGCGGCTGGCGATCTTGCAGGCAAATGGCTTTACGTGGAAGGCGCGGATGCGTCCTCTAACGGGCGGTCCATTCCGATGGAAAAAGCGCTGGATGACTGCATGATTGCGTTCAAAGCCAATGGCGAAGCGCTGCGGATGGAACATGGCTATCCGGTCCGCTTGGTTGTCCCCGGTTGGGAAGGCAATATGTGGGTGAAATGGTTGCGCCGGATAGAGGTCGTGGACGCCCCGGTGGAAAGCCGCGAAGAAACCTCAAAATACACCGACACGCTCGAAGATGGCACATCGCGGAAATGGACGTGGGTGATGGATGCGAAATCTGTCGTGACCTCGCCCAGCCCGCAAATGCCGATCAAACACGGCAAAGGGCCATTGGTGATCACCGGGCTGGCGTGGTCCGGGCGCGGGGCGATCACGGCGGTCGATGTGTCGCTGGATGGCGGCGTGACGTGGGCCGAGGCGCGTTTGGCCGAACCTGGAAAACCCATGGCGCTAACGCGGTTCTATCTGGATATTGATTGGGATGGGTCAGAGATGTTCCTGCAATCACGTGCGATGGACGACACCGGCTATGTGCAACCCACAAAGGCCCAACTGCGCGATGTGCGTGGGCTGAATTCAATTTATCACAACAATGGCATTCAGACGTGGCACGTGGATGCAAACGGGGAGGCGAACAATGTCGAAGTTTCCTAAAGTCTTGATGGCAACGGCCATCGCCACCCTGACCGCAACCCCTGTTTTGGCCGAGAAATACGGCCTTGGGCGCACAGCCACCCAGGATGAAATTGCCGCTTGGGATCTGGATATTTTCCCTGATGGATCAAACCTGCCCGAAGGGTCCGGCAGCGTGGAAGTGGGCGAAGAGGTTTTTGTCGACAATTGCGCGGCCTGCCACGGTGATTTTGCCGAAGGGGTCGACAACTGGCCTAAGCTTTCGGGCGGTGCGGATACATTGGCGGATGAAGATCCGTTGAAAACCATCGGTTCCTATTGGCCCTATTTGTCGACCACCTTTGACTATGTGCGCCGCTCGATGCCGTTTGGGGCCGCGCAAACCCTGTCGGATGATGATGTCTACGGGATTGTGGCTTACATCCTTTACTCCAACGATTTGGTTGAAGATGATTTTGTCCTGTCAAAAGAAACATTTACCTCGGTGGACATGCCAAATGCGGCTGGGTTCATCGTTGATGATCGCGCCGCGACCGAATACGGCAGATTCACCAACCGCTGCATGACCGATTGCAAACCGGCGGCGGTGAGCATCACCAAAACCGTGGTGTTCCCGGGCGATCCAAATGCGGGTGCGGTTTCATCTGAAACATCTGCGGCGGCACCTGCTGCGGTCGAAGAGGCCCCTGTTGCCGAAGTGGCTGAGGTGGTTCCGGCGGCGGTGACATTTGACGAAGAACTGGCCACCAAAGGGGCCAAAGTCTTTAAGAAATGTAAAGCCTGCCACAAGGTTGGCGAGAAAGCCAAAAACGGAACCGGACCCATTCTGAACGGAATTTGGGGGCGATCGGCGGCAACGGTTGAGGGGTTCAAATACTCCAAAGCGATGCTTGCGGCGGGTGATAGTGGGCTGGTCTGGGACGAAGACACCTTGTCTGGCTATCTGACCAATCCGCGCAAGTACCTGAAAGGGAACAAAATGTCCTTTTCCGGCTTGAAGAAAGAGGCAGATATCGCAGCGATCTTGGAATTCCTGAAATCCAACAGCCAGTGATCCATCCACCACATGACACTCAAAACGCCGTACAGACATGTGCGGCGTTTTTTGTTGGGTTTTGGTGAATGCCCCGCGGCGTGTTAAGCTTGCCTGACCACGTAAACAGGAGGGTATTATGCGACGTTTTTTATGGCTCCTCACCGCACTCAGCCTTCAGCTTTTGCCTGCGGCTGCGGCTGAATTGAGCGGCGATGGCCTGCACCTGCAGCCGTGGTTCACCGACAGTTTTCTGGAACTTTCTGATGACCTGGATGACGCCACAGCGGATGGTAAAGACCTGCTTGTGTTGTTTGAACAAAAGGGCTGTCCCTATTGTCGCGAAATGCATCAGGTGAATTTCGCGCGCGACGAGATTGTCAGCCATTTACAAGAGCATTTTGTGGTTGTGCAGCTGAACCTTTGGGGCGCGCGCGAGGTGGTCGATATGAACGGTATCGCCCTTGAGGAACGGGACTTGGCAGCAAAGTGGGGCATCAATTTCACCCCAACCAGCGTGATCTTTTCCAAAGTGGATGGCGCGGCGACTGAGGTGTTTCGGATGCCGGGTTATTTCAAGCCGTTCCACTTTCTAAAATCCCTCGAATATGTGTCATCTGACGCCTATAAGGATCAGATATTTCAGCGTTTTTTACAGGCAGAGTTTCAGGCTTTGGCGGAAAAAGGTTTGACACCAGAGGTTTGGTGATAGGCCTTGCCAGACGGGTCATGTGCTGCGAGTATGCCTAAAGCTGAATATGTTCAGCTTCTTGCTGCGGCCCGTCCGCTGCCTGATTTTGCCCTTAAACTGTGGAAAGTGCCCCCATGCGTAACCTTATGTCGACCGTCACCTCTGGTATCTTAACCACCCTTCTTCTTGCCGCTCCGCTTGCCGCACAAGGGCCAAACGCGCGCGACATTGGCACGGGGATTGTCTATCCGTTTGACGGTGGTTTTGACGATGCAACCTTTGCAGTGGAAAGCGCAATTGTTGGGGCGGGGCTTATAATTGACTATACCAGCCACACGGGCGACATGCTGGCCCGGACCGGAAAAGATGTCGGATCTGACGTGGTTCTCTTTGATAATGCTGATATTTTTCTGTTTTGTTCCGCTGTTGTCAGCCGCAAGGTGATGGAAGCCAACCCGATGAATATATCATACTGTCCGTATGCGATTTTTGTGTCGGACCGCGAGGGCGAGGTGGTTGTGGGCTATCGCAAATACCCCGAGGGCGAGATGCAGATGGTGCAGGAACTGCTTGATGGGATTGTGCAAGAGGCGGTTTCTGAGTGACCGCAGCGGGGAAAAGGCGTGTCTATGATTTAGATCAATAACATTCACTAAATCGAATGTAATTGCTTGCCAGCCTCCGCCCGCCGCACTAGTTTGGTTCATGCGAACAGGAACAGAGTGAGGCCGCGATATGGAAACAGAATTCACCCCCTTGGCGTCAACCTTTGGCGGGCTGCTGATTGGTTTGGCATCGGTCATGCTGATGTGGGCGCGCGGCAATGTGTTGGGGGCTACCGGTATTTTAACAGGGTTCTTGCAGCCGACCAGTTCAACCGATTGGGCGTGGCGCGCGGTGATCCTGTTGGGCATGATGACCGGCCCCTTTGTCTATCTGTTCCTGACCGGCAGCATGCCCACGATTGAGGTGCCAATCAGCCGAACGACGATGATTATCGGCGGCTTTATTGTCGGCATTGGCGTGACCTATGGGGCAGGGTGCACATCTGGTCATGGGGTGTGCGGCATGGCGCGTTTGTCCCCTCGGTCCATCGTCGCCACGCTTAGCTTTATGGCGGGGACAGCGATCATGGTCTTTGTAATGCGTCATCTGGTGGGGGGCTGAATATGCAGCTTGTTCTGATCTACGCCATTGGGCTGATCTTTGGGTTGGGGATTTCCATTTCTGGCATGGCGAACCCTGCTAAGGTTCTGAATTTCTTTGATATTGCAGGTACGTGGGATCCAAGTCTTGGCTTTGTAATGGGCGGCGCGCTCTTGATCACCGCCCCTGGGTATTACCTTGTTTTTCGCCGAGGACAGCCCCTGTTTGAACGGGAGTTCACCCTGCCGGGCACGCGGCTTATTGACCGCAAGCTGGTGTTGGGAAGCCTGACCTTTGGTCTTGGTTGGGGGCTTGCGGGCTTTTGTCCGGGGGCTGCGCTTCCTGTGATCTCAACCGGCAATCAGGACGTGGCCTTTTTCATGGTCTCGATGATTGCAGGGCTTTTCACGGCCCGCTGGATGATCGCCCAAACCGCCAAACGGCGCGACGCGCAATTGCGCGGGCAGGCGCCACAATAGAATAGGAAAGCATATGTCGATGGATGTCACACCCGCTGCCAAACCCGTGGTCAAAGCGTTTTTTGACCCGGCAACCAACACGATTTCATATGTTGTAAAAGATCCTGCGACCGCGGCTTGTGCCGTGGTGGACAGCGTGATGGACATTGACTATGCGGCCGGTCGGATTGCCCCTAAAAGTGCCGATCAGATTGTTGATTACATTCAGGAAAATGATCTGGAACTGCAATGGGTGATTGAAACTCATGTGCACGCGGACCACCTGTCAGCCGCCCCTTATTTACAATCAAAACTGGGCGGAAAAGTCGGCATTGGGTCGGGCATCACCGTCGTGCAAGATGTGTTTGGAAAAGTGTTCAACGAAGGCACAGAATTTCAGCGTGACGGCAGCCAGTTTGATCAACTTTTTGAAGATGGCGACACCTATATGGTCGGCGAAATGCTGGTGCAGGTCTTGCACACCCCCGGCCATACCCCCGCTTGCATGGTGCATGTGATGGGGGATGCGGCCTTTGTGGGGGATACGCTTTTTATGCCTGATGGCGGATCTGCGCGCGCCGATTTCCCCGGTGGGGACGCAGGCGAGCTTTATGACTCGATCCAGAAAGTGCTGTCATTGCCGGATGAAACACGCCTGTTCATGTGCCACGATTATGGTCCCAATGGCCGCGATATTCAGTGGGAAACCACCGTGGCGGATGAAAAAACCCACAATATTCATGTGGGCGGCGGCAAGACCAAAGAGGAATTTGTTCAGTTTCGCACCAAACGAGATGCAGAATTGGACATGCCGAAGTTGATCATCCCCTCACTTCAGGTCAATATGCGCGCGGGAGAAATGCCACCGGCGGATGAAGACGGAAATACCTTTCTGAAAGTGCCGGTGAACGCGCTGTAAATGCATTCTAAAGACACGATGAATGCGCCTAACGCCGCGCAAATATGAGGACAGGATCATATGATAGCGAAAAAACTGAGCGACCGGGTCACGGTTGCCCCGCAAATTGCGGTGTCGGATGTGCCAGCGATTAAAGACGCCGGTTTTACCGTCTTGATGTGTAACCGCCCTGACGGCGAAGACCCCGGCCAACCCAGCTGGGCCGAAATCTCGACAGCGGCCGAAGCCGTGGGGATGAAAACGTCCTTTTTGCCCATGTCCAGCCGCGAAGACGCCCTTGCGGTGATGGTGGAATTCACCCGCGTTGTGGAGGACGCCCCGGGGCCAGTGTTTGCCTATTGCCGGTCTGGCACACGTTGCGAGATCCTGTGGTCGATGGCCGAAGCCAACCGCTAACCCCCTGATAATAAGGTGTTCCGCATCTGAGCGGGGCACCACCCTACGTTAATCCTGCGTCCCACTCTCCCAATTCGGACAGATAGATGAACAAACCTTCTTTGCGCCGCCCCCAAATCGGGCTGGGTGCCCTGACACGTTATGCGCCGATCTTTGATTGGGGGCGGCGATACGATCAAACGGCGCTCAGCTCTGATCTTTTGGCGGCGGTGATTGTCACCATTATGTTGATCCCGCAGTCGCTGGCTTATGCGCTTTTGGCGGGTTTGCCGACTGAGATGGGGCTTTATGCGTCGATCCTGCCGCTGGTGGCCTATGCCATCTTTGGCACCAGTCGCGCACTTGCGGTGGGGCCGGTTGCGGTGGTCAGTTTGATGACGGCGGCGGCGGTGGGCAATTTGGGGTTGGACAATCCAGCAGATTATGCGGCGGCGGCGATTACCTTGGCATTTTTGTCGGGGGGGATCCTCTTGATCATGGGGGTGTTTCGCCTTGGCTTTCTGGCCAATTTCCTTAGCCACCCGGTGATTGCAGGGTTCATCACAGCGTCCGGATTGCTGATTGCGACCAGCCAGTTGAAACACATTTTGGGTGTCTCGGCGCACGGCCATTCCCTGACCTCTGTGCTGGGGTCCTTGGTGGTGCATTTGAACCAGACCAATGTGATTACGCTGTTCATCGGCCTAGGGTCGATTGGGTTTTTATTTTGGGTGCGTAAGGGGTTAAAGCCCTTGCTTCTTTCCCTCGGGGTGCCACCCCGTTTGGCGGATATCTTAACCAAGGCCGGGCCTGTCGGGGCGGTGGCGGTGACCACTTTGGCCAGTTGGGGCTTTGATCTGCAATCACACGGCGTGGCCATCGTGGGGGACGTGCCGCAAGGTCTGCCGCCCTTGACCATTCCACATTTTGATGCCGCTTTGTGGAGCAGCCTCTTTGGATCTGCGCTGCTTATATCCATCATTGGATTTGTGGAAAGCATTTCAGTGGCCCAAACCCTTGCCGCCAAAAAACGCCAACGCATCACCCCGGACCAAGAATTGGTCGGTTTGGGGGCGTCAAATGTCGCCGCAGCAATCAGCGGTGGATACCCGGTGACCGGTGGATTTGCGCGCTCGGTCGTGAATTTTGACGCGGGTGCAGAAACGCCAGCGGCCGGCGCCTTTACCGCGATTGGTATCGCCCTTGCGGCCATGTTTCTGACGCCAATGCTCTATTTTTTACCAAAGGCAACCCTGTCTGCGACGATCATTGTGGCGGTGCTTGGCCTTGTGGATTTTCACATGCTCAAGGCCACATGGACCTATCATCGCGGTGATTTTACGGCCGTTTTGGCCACCATCCTGCTGACTTTGGGGTTTGGTGTGGAAATCGGTGTTTCGGCCGGGGTGATCCTGTCGATTGTGCTTTACCTTTATAAAACCTCACGCCCGCATATTGCCGAGGTGGGGCTGGTGCCCGGCACCCAGCATTTCCGCAATATCCATCGCCACAAGGTGCTGACCCACCCAGAATTGGTCACCCTGCGGCTGGATGAAAACCTTTATTTTGCCAATGCCCGCTTTATCGAAGATTACTTGCTGGATCGCATCGCCCAAGGAAACCTGCGCCATGTGGTGCTGATGTGTTCGGCCGTGAACGAAATTGATCTGTCGGCTTTGGAAACGCTGGTGGATCTGAACCGGCGGCTAAAAGATGCGGGCATCACGCTGAGCTTGTCTGAGGTGAAAGGCCCGGTGATGGACCGTTTGACACGCACCTCATTCTTGGATGCGCTGTCGGGGGATGTCTATCTGACCCAGTTTTGCGCAATGCAGGCCCTGGGACTGGTGGATGGATGTAAGCCCGTAGGGGGCAAACGGGGCCGGAGAGGGGACGCAGCGTAACTTTGCGGCCCGACAATTGAACGCTTGTGCAATTAATGCTAGGCCAACCCAACATTCATTCCATTGGGGGACGCTTTCATGCAGATCACAGAAAACACCGTTGCCGTTGTCTCGGGCGGGGCATCCGGATTGGGCGGGGCGGTGGCGCAAGCCTTGGCCGCAGCAGGGGCCAAAGTCGGTATTTTCGACCTGAATGAAGAAACAGGCACCGCAATGGCCGCCAAAATCGGCGGGACATTCGCCAAGGTGGACGTGGCAGACCCCGCTTCGGTCGCCGAAGGGTTCAAGACCCTGCGCGCAGCCCACGGCCAAGAGCACATCATGGTCAATTGCGCAGGCATCGCGCCGGCCTCAAAAACCGTATCCAAAGGCGCGCCGCATAATGCAGAGATGTTCGCCAAAGTGATCACCGTAAACCTGATCGGGACGTTTAACTGCGCCAGCCAAGCCGCCGCTGGCATGGTTGCCGGGGATCCCGTGACCGAGGATGGCGAACGCGGTGTGATCATCAACACCGCCTCAATTGCGGCCTTTGATGGTCAAATCGGCCAGCTGGCCTATGCGGCGTCAAAAGGCGGCGTTGTGGGGATGACCCTTCCGATGGCGCGGGATCTGATGCGCGACGGCGTGCGGGTGATGACCATCGCACCGGGTATTTTTAAAACGCCCATGGTGGCAGGTCTTCCGCAAGAGGTGCAGGACAGCCTTGGCGCACAAGTGCCGTTCCCATCCCGTCTTGGCGATCCAAATGAATTTGCAAACCTAGCGCGCCACATCGTGGAAAATCCGATGTTAAACGGCGAAGTGATCCGTCTGGACGGCGCAATCCGCATGGCCCCACGGTAAAAGAAGCATGCTTCCAATGTGTTGATGCATTTGGCCTGGCGGGGTTCCCTGTCAGGCCATTTTCGTGTCTGGCTTACTCGATGTCTAAAACCAGACCTGCGGGTGCCAAAGGCAATTGGTTTTTGTCGGGGTTGTCCGTATCGATCAGTTCGACCTTTGGGCCGATAAGTGTGGCGGATTGCGCCCCCCTAATAACGTCCAACGCGGCGCGCACCCCAAGCTTTCCCTGCGCCACCGGGTCATCAAACGGTACCGCAATAACCTTGCCGCTTTGCAGGCCGCGGCGCACAGAATGACTGATGTAGGTGGCGATTAGCTTGGGGAATGGCCCCTTGGATTGTGTCGCCAACCCCATTGCGCCCTCGATCGCCGGGGCGCTGCCGATCAGATAATCGAGATCGGGTGCTTCTGCCAAAACGGCTTCGACTTCACGCAATTGTTCGCGCAGGCCGGTGTCCGCGTGATGGGTGGTGACAATGTCAACCGATGATCCCCGTAACGCCAATCGCAGCCCATCTTCCAAAAGGGGGGACCAGCCGCTGTCTTTGGGGCCGGTGATAAACCCCACCCGAACGGGGGTGCTGCCTTTGGGGTGTTTTTGCGACAGATAGGTGCCGACAGCGTTCCCCATGTCGCGCCAATCTACGCCGATGGATGCTGAAAGATCATTGGAATTCAAGGCGTTGACCAAAGCCAAAATAGGGGTCGTGGTGCTTGTCGCCTTTACTGCGGCCAATATGTCAGGCGCATCAGCCGACACCGCCCCCAACAAGATAGCATCCACTTTTTGTGCTTGGCAGGCCTGTAACAATGAGATTTGTCGGGACAGCGCCAAATACCCACCGCTTTCGTAAAAGACCAAATCAACCCCGGATTTCGCCGCCTCTTGTTGCAGCCCAAACCCCACGCTCAGCCAGTATTCATCTTTGAAATGCGGCACCACCACACAGACCGATGCGCGCGAACCTGTTTGCGCCGAGACATTTGTGGGCCCCATCGCCCCCATGACAAAACCGACAAGGCAAAGGATTGCGGCGGGCAGAATTTCACCATACCGTCGCCCCATGCGTCGGATCGGATTTGATAAACAATTGCTTCGGGTGTTCACCTTCATTGTGAGCTTATCCGTCTTGGTCAGTTTGGTCGCGCTTGGGTCAAGCTGGTATCTGGCCGGGCAACAGCGCGCCTTGATACAAAACAACCTACCGGCGCTGTCGCTGGCACGCAAAATTTCGGATGAAAGCGTGTTTGTCGCGGCTTTGGCGCCGTCTTTTTCTGAGGTCGGAAACCTTAGGGATCTTCAGGGTTTGGTGCAATCGTTGCGATTTGAATTGGATGAGTTGCAATCAGATTTTCAGACCCTGGGACAGTTGGAGGTGGTCGCTTCGCAACGGGATCGCATTGTGCTTGTGGGCACGTTGCAATCCTCGATCACGCAGTTGGGGCAGGTCACGGAAAACCGGCTTGTTCTGCGTCAGGGATTAGCTCAGAAAATGCAATCGGTCTCGGGTGTGATGGCTGAAATGCAGGCCTTGTTGGCCAGCCAACTGGACATCGCCCGCGTGCGGGTGACGGCGACCATTGCGGACCTTTATTCGCAACCATCCACCTTGTCGCGTGACACATTGGATGGATTGGCGGACCGCGATTTCTTTGCCTATGACCGTCAGGTGGAACTGGGGCGTGCGGTGGACAAAGCCGGGGGACTTTTACTGCAAGTTGTTGATCTTACAGATATAGACGTGCTGGCACGGCAACGGGCGCTCGTGCAGGATGAGCTTTCCTTTGCACAGCGGCGTTTAAGTTACCTCGCGTCCAATGCCGCGCGCACCCGCGCGTTGGAACTTATGGACATCTTGACCCAAGAACTGTCCCCCGATGGCAGTTACGCACGGCAGACGCGCGTGGTGTCGGCGGGGGCAGAAATGTCCGACCTGCTGTCGCAAATCCGGGATGACGTGATCCGACTTACAGAATTTTCCGATGATCTTTTACGGTGGTTACAGGCCGATGCGGTACGGTCGCAGCAACAGACCGAAACCCTTGGGCGCAGGATTGCCGTGGGGCTTGCATTGCTGTTGGTTCTGGCCACAGCCGCGGCCCTTGTCAGTTGGCAATTTGCCCGTCGACAAGTGGTGGGCCGCCTGCGCGGTGTGGCACAGCACATCGAAGCATTGGCACATGAGGAATACGACCGCGACATCCCGATCAGTGGCCGCGATGAAATCGGCGAGATGGAAAAGGCGCTGCACATTCTGCGTGGACGTGCCGCCAAAGCAAGTGAACTTCGCGATGAGCTTGAGGAAACTGTGCGTCTGCGCACCGGTGATATTGTGACCGAGATGAAGGCCCATGATGTTGCGCGCGCAGATGCCGAGGATGCCAACCGGGCCAAATCAGAATTCCTGGCGATGATGAGCCATGAAATCCGCACGCCGTTAAATGGCATCATTGGCATGTTGCGTCTGTTGGAAAGCGACATGTCGGAGCAGGGGCAGGGGCAGGACCGCGCAGAAAGTGATCGCCTGCATATTGCGCGGGTGTCTGCAGAACATCTTTTGGGGCTGACCAATGACCTGTTGGATTACGCCAGCACCGAACGGGATAAAATGCGCGCCTCCCCGGTGCATTTTGATACGCGGGACCTTTTGGGGCAATTGGGCACTTATCTCAGCGTCAGTGCCAAGGCGCGCGGGCTTGAATTTGGGGTGCAGGTGCCCCCAGACCTTCCTTTTGCGCTTTTTGGCGATGTCGCCAAAATCCGACAGGTGTTGGTGAACCTTTTGTCAAATGCCGCCAAATACACCGATCACGGGCGGGTGGATCTGCTGGTGGATCACGCGTTTGACGATGAAAAGGGGCATCATGTCATCAGCTTTGTGGTGGTGGACACCGGGATTGGAATTGCCGCACAGGATATGGATTATATTTTTGACGCTTACGGGCGCGCAGATCCGGGGCAGAAGGCGGACATTCAAGGCATGGGGCTGGGCCTGTCAATTTCACGCCGCCTGACCGAAGTGATTGGCGGGCTGTTGAGTGTGGAAAGCGAACCGGGGATGGGGTCGCGCTTTGCTTTGACTGTGCCTTTGCCCGAAGGGGATCTGAGTTTGGTGACGCGCGTTGCGGAAACCTCGTCGGTGGCGGATCTTGGGCAGCATGTGTTGTTGGTCGAGGATAACGCGGTCAACCGGATGGTGGCCCACGGCTATCTTGAACGGCTGGGATGTCGGGTGACGGATGCCGCCACCGGAAAGGCCGCTTTGGCCGCTGCTTTAAAGGGTGGTGCCGCGTTTGACGTGATCCTTTTGGATCTTGATTTGCCGGATATGTCAGGGATTGAGGTGGCCGCTGAGATCACCAAACAACTGCCCAATCCCCCCCTTATGGTGGCCTTAACCGCGCATAACATCATGGACACCCCAGAACAGCGCGCACGTTTGGGGGTTGCGCGGGTGATGACCAAACCCGTGTCCCCCCGCATTCTGCGCGAAGTGCTAGGAGGAGAAGAGCCCGTGAAACCGAAACCTGAAACCGACACCTCAACCCTGAACGCGTTGCGCGATGATATGGAAGACCTCGGGGCGGAAGAAACGGCGGAAATTGTTCGGGAATACGTGCGACAATTGGACGGCACATTGCCCGATCTTTTGGCGGCCTTGCGTGAGGACGATCAAGAAACTGCGCGCAAACTTTCGCACCGATTAAAAGGCGCGTCTTCAAATTACCGTCTGAACAGGTTTTGCGCGCTACTGGCTGATATTGAAAAATCTTCTGTGGATGGAAATGGGCTGGCAGCATATGAAGACGCGCTTGTGAGTTCGGCAGAAGACGCACGCCAAACGCTGTTGCAGGCTGCCAAAAAGGCGAACCTCAGCCTTGAAAATCAGGTGTCTGAGGACGCAAAAACATAACCTTCGCCATGCACCGTGATGATCCAATCGGGCAGGGCGGGGTTGACCTCGATCTTCTTGCGAATGCGTCCCACAAGCACATCAATGGTGCGATTGTCAGGCGCCCATTGCCGGTGTTGGATCAGGTCCAGCAAGCGATCTCGCGACAGGATCACACCGGGATAGCGGGTGAAAGCGTGCAACAGTTCAAATTCAGCGCGGGTTAAGGTTTCCACCTCGCCCGCATCATCCACCAACCGGCGGCGCATGGGGTCAAGAACCCAACGGCCAAAGCGCCAGACCGGATCTGGCGCAGGATCCGAAGACACGCCAATTTCGCTGATCCGGGCCAATAGGTTTTTCACGCGGGCAAACAGCTCTCGTTTATCAAACGGTTTGGTCACATAATCATCAGCGCCCATTTCCAAGCCAATGATCCGGTCAATCTGATCATCGCGACTGGTCAAAAGGATGATGCCCGCCTTGGATTTGGTACGTTGTTCGCGGGTGATGGTCAGCCCGTCTTTGCCGTCAAGGTTGATGTCCACCAACAAAAGATCCGCCGGATCGCGGGTCAAAATCTCTTCCATCTGATCCGCATCTTCGGCTTCTGACACGCGGTACATCTGTTTGCGTAAAGAGGCCGCCAGCCGTCTGCGGGTCACACTGTCGTCTTCTACGATGATAATATGTTGTGCCATGGCGGTGTCTTAGTCCTTGAAGGGAAAGGCCTCCAGCGATTTTAGGCCGATTTTACATTCTTTTACAAACTCGAACAGCCTGTTCATTGCAGATGAAAGACCGGTTCACATTGAATGCCTAAGGTCATGACAACGGAACACTTAATCCACGGAGGTTATCATGACCTATGCCACCCCAACCCGCCGCGCCTTTTTGCAAGGGGGGGCCGCGATGTTCGGCGCCACCAGTCTTTTGGGCTCAACTGCGATTGCGTCGATTGATCCAAACTCTTACTCGGGTCGCACCTTCCACGCCAGCCACTTTGGCCCATTTGAAGCCGTGGTGCGCGACGGCAAAATTGTTGGCATCAACAACATGATGGAACTGGATGCGCGCCCAACCGAGATGCTCAATCACGGTGTTATGGACCGTACCTATGACAAATCCCGCATCAACTATCCGATGGTGCGTAAATCCTATCTTGAGGGTTGGGAAAGCGGCGACATCAAGCCCGAGCTGCGCGGCAAAGAAGAATACGTCAAAGTTGATTGGGACACCGCCTGGAGCCTCGCGGCCAAGGCCCTTCTTGATACAGCGGCCAACCACGGTAACAAATCAATCTTTTCATCGTCTTACGGCGGCTGGTCAAACGCGGGCGTCTTCCGCCCCAACGTTTTGCAAGGCCGTTTGATCAACCTGATGGGTGGCTGCACCAACACCTCGGGTGACTGGTCTGCCGGCGCCTCGCAGGTGTCTTTGCCCCACATCATTGGTGATATGGAAGTTTACTCGACACAATCTGCATGGGAAACCATCCGCGATGAATGTGATGTCTTTGTACTTGTCGGCTGTGACCCGATCAAAAACAACCGCGTTGAATACCGCGTGGCCGACCACGGCATGTATGCACATTGGGAATCAATCCGCGATGCCGGTGTGAAATTCATCTCGCTCAATCCGCAGAAAACAGCCTCGGACGAATATTTTGATGCTGACTGGGTCAAAATTGTGCCCAACACCGACGTCGCGCTGTTCTGCGCCATGGCGCATCATGTGCTGGAGCAAGGCCTGCAAGACCAAGCCTATATGGACAAATACACTGTCGGCTCTGACAAGTGGATTGCCTATGTCAAAGGCGATGATGACGGTGTGGCGAAAACCCCTGAATGGGCGGCGGAAATCACCGGTATTGACGCGGCGAAAATCCGCGAAATGGCCGAGCTGTTTGCCAAGTCAAACACATCGTTCGGCGGCGCATGGTCCCTGCAGCGCGCCCAGCACGGTGAAATGACACACTGGTCGATCATCAACTTTGCCGCCCTGACCGGCAAGATCGGCAAACCGGGCTGTGGCGTCGGCTTTAGCTGGCACTATGGCAACGGCGGCATGCCGGCCTCTGGCAAATCAACCCCTGTGGGCATGTCCCAAGGCCGTAACTTTGTCACCGGCGTCTGCCCCGCCAGCCGGATCACCGACATGCTGGAAAACCCCGGCAAGGAAGTTTTCTATAACGGCAACACCCACACCTATCCTGACGTCAAGGTTATCTTTAACTCTGGCAACAATTTCATGAGCCACCAGCAAGACACCAACCGCCTGATCAAGGCGCTTGAGACCGTCGAAACTGTGATCAGCGTTGATGTCTGGTGGACAGCCGCAACCCGCTGGTGTGACATTGTGTTCCCTGCGGCCTCGACTTTGGAACAGGATGACATCACCTCTGGCGGCACCTATTCCAACGACAAAGTCTATGCGATGAAGAAGGTCATCGAGCCGATCGGCGACAGCCTGCCGGATTATGAGATCTTTGAAGGTCTGGCCGACAAATTGGGGCTGTGGACACAGTTCACTGAAGGCGAAGACAAGATGTACCACATCAAGCTCGCCTATGAGGCATCCAGTGCCGCCGCGCATACCCCGTTTGAGGAGTTCTGGGAAAAAGGCTACGCCCGTATGGAGGTGCCGGAAGAGGCCCGAAAGTGGACACGCCACGGCGAGTTTTATCAAGACCCAGAGGCCAACCCGCTGCACACAACCTCGGGCAAGATCGAAATGTTCTGCGAAGATTTCGCCAAGCTAGAGATCGACGACATGCCCGGCATGCCGATGTGGATGGAAAAGCACGAATATCTCGGAAACGCCAAAGAAGGCCAGTTGCACGTTGTCTCGCCACACCCTTGGTTCCGCCTGCACAGCCAGATGGACCAGTCGGAAAGCCTGCGTAAACTTTACAAGGTTCAGGGCCGCGAGCCTGTGCGGATCAACACCGAAGACGCCGCATCGCGCGGCATCGAAGATGGGGATCTGGTCGAACTTTACAACGATCGCGGCACAGTGATCGCCGGGGCGGTTGTCAGTGATGACATCATGCCGGGGGTTGTCTCGATCTATGAAGGCGCATGGCCATCCCTTGACAGCAAAGGCCGCTGTAACTCTGGCCTGGTCAACTTCCTGACCTCGACCCAGCGTTCATCCGGTCTGGCGCAAGCGACAACTGCGAACACTGTGCTGTGTTCAATGCGCAAATGTGAAGACCCCGAAGGTCCGAACATGGCCTATGAAAAACCTCCGATCATCGAGGACATGGAGATTGCCGCGATCGACGATGAAAAGCTTGGCCTTGATCGTCTCGAAGCCCTGACCGAAAGCCTCTATGCTGACATGTCACCGGGTGAGAAAATGTATTACGAGCGCTGCACCGTGTGCCACGCGCCGCGTGAAGTTACCCACTTCACCCAGCAACAGTGGAAAGGCATCACACCATCAATGTTCCCACGCGCAGGTCTTGAAGAAGATGAGGCCGCGCTGGTTATGGAATTCCTGATGGCCAACGCTTCTGACGCGAAGTAATTGTAAAATAACAAGAATGGCGGCTTTGGGGTTCCTCAAGTCGCCATTTTTTTGTTAAACTTTGGGTGTTTTCCGGGGCCAGAAGGGATCACTTTTTGGCCCTAATCCCCGCAGCCCCCCATCCCCCCCTTGCCCTTTGCGAAGATCTGGCTGAAAACCCTCGGGTTGGCTGCAGATGGAGCATTGCCTTGAAGACCACAGTTGAATCAGCCGCGCGCCTGAGCGTGGCCCCGATGATGGATTGGACCGATCGCCACTGTCGGTATTTCCATCGTTTGATGAGCCAGCACACGCTTTTGTATACGGAAATGGTCACCTCGCCCGCTTTGGTGCGTGGTGGGGCGTTGCATTTGCTTGGGTACAACGAAGAAGAGCATCCCGTGGCCGTGCAACTTGGCGGTTCGGATCCAAAGGAATTGGCCGCCGCCACCAAGCTCTGTGTGGAACGTGGCTATGATGAGGTGAACCTGAACGTCGGCTGCCCATCGGATCGGGTGCAATCGGGCACCTTTGGGGCGGTGCTTATGCGCGATGCACAACTGGTTGCGGCCTGCATGTCTGCGATGAAAGATGCGGCGCAAGATATTGAGGTTACAGTGAAATGCCGTATCGGCGTCGATGATCAAAATGTGGAAGAGGTGCTGCCAGACTTTCTGGAAAAAGTGTCCGCCGCGGGGGTGACCCGCTTTACCATCCATGCCCGAAAGGCGTGGTTGCAGGGGCTTAGCCCGAAGGAAAACCGCGACATTCCCCCGCTCGACTACCTGCTTGTACATCGGATGAAAGAGGCATTTCCGCATCTTCATCTGTCGATCAATGGCGGCATTGCGACGTTGGATCAGGCGAAAGAACAGCTGAAATATATGGACGGGGTGATGATTGGGCGGGCCGCCTATCACAATCCGGGGGATGTGCTTTTGACAGCAGATCAAGACATCTATGGTGCTGAAACAAAAGCAAAAACGGCCCATCAAGTGATTGAGGAAATGTACCCCTATATTGAACGACAACTGGCCCAAGGCGTGCGCCTGAATGCCATCACCCGCCACATTTTGGGGCTGTTCGCAGGGCGACCCGGCGCGCGCATGTGGCGGCGCAGCCTGTCCGAGAATGCCCACCGCCCCGGCGCGGGCATTGACGTTGTGGCCCACGCCCTGTCACATGTCCCGGAATAGGAGAGGCCAATGCCAGAACTGACCCAACTTTTGCCGATGGTGGTGCTTTTGCTTGTGATTGGCGGTTTTGCCGGTGTGCTGGCTGGGCTGCTGGGGGTCGGGGGCGGCATCGTGCTTGTCCCGGCTTTTTTCTATACATTCTCGACACTTGGCTATGGGTCCGACCAGCTGATGCAGGTGTGTTTGGCGACTTCATTGGCGACCATTATCGTGACCTCGATCCGGTCGGTGCTGTCGCACAACAAAAAGGGCGCGGTCGAATGGGCCATTCTGCGATCCTGGGCCCCCGGCATTGTCATTGGCGCGGTGATTGGCGTCATGGTGGCCTCGGGTTTGCGATCCAGTGTTTTGCAAGGTATTTTCGGAATTTTAGGTTTGATTGTAGGGGCTTACCTTGGATTAGGCCGCGCCGAATGGCGGCTTTCGGACGAGATGCCCAAGGGCATAAAGCGCGCCATCCTTTCGCCCATTTTGGGATTTCTATCGGTGCTGATGGGCATTGGCGGTGGCAGTTTCGGCGTGCCGACCATGACCTTGCATGGCCGCCCCATTCACAACGCGGTCGCGACGGCGGCAGGCTTTGGGGTGATCATTGCCGTGCCGTCGGTGATTGGGTTTCTGTTTGTAAATATTGCGGTTGCCCCGCCGTGGACCCTTGGGGCTGTGAACATTCCGGCCTTTCTGCTTATTATAACAATGACAATGATTACAGCGCCTTACGGGGTAAAGCTTGCGCATGCGATGGACCCTAAACCGCTGAAACGGGTGTTTGCTGTCTTTCTGACGCTGGTTGCCATCAACATGTTGCGCAAGGCTTTGGGGCTGTGAGGCATCCGTTTTTCGCCCTTGGTTGGGCGCGGTTTCCGGCAGAGGCTTCCATTGAAAACTGGGTGGCGCATGTGCGGGCCTCTGCTCTTGCCGCCGCCCAGGATCCGCAGCAAAAAGCGCAGTGGTTGCGGGCTGGTGGCACATGGTTTGTGGGGGTGAATGCGCTGGACAATGACGGCGAGGGGCGGGTGGAAAACGGCCCTACGATGCGCGGTCAACTCTTTGAATTTATTAATAAAACATATGGCTGGCAGGGGCTTGATAAGGGGCAGATATCGGTCACTTATCCAGGTTATCCCAAACAGGACAAAGATGAAACTGACGCCGCCCACAGGTTTCGCAAAAACCGTGATGCGGCCCATCTGGATGGGGTGAAGCCCGAGCTTGCAAATGGCCGGCGTTGTGTGGATGAGGCGCATGGCTATGTCATTGGAATTCCACTGAATTTCACCTCACACGATGCCAGCCCCTTGGTGGTTTGGGACGGCTCACACCACGTGATGCGCCGCGCCATGATTGATGCTTTTGACGGGGTGGCACCCAAAGATATGCGCCGCCATGACATCACAGAAGCCTATGTAAATGCTCGGAAAAAAGTGTTTGAACGCTGCCCGCGCCGGGTGGTGCATGCCACGCCGGGTCAGGCGTATCTGTTGCACCGGTTCACCTTACATGGTGTGGCGCCGTGGGGCGCGGATGCCATCGCCCCGCCCGAGGGGCGCATGGTGGCGTATTTCCGGCCTGAACTGCCCGGTGGGATCAAGGATTGGCTGAGTTTACCATAAGGTCAAAACTGTAAACTCTTTAAAGTTTTGAAACCGGAAACTTTAAACTCTTTAAAGGTCCAAAAGGCAAAACTGTAAACTGTTTACAGGGGCGGGGGCGGAAACATTAAAGTTTTCCGCGCCCAATCCACCCATTTTTCGCCCGCGTTTAACCGGCGTTTTCGGCCCCATCGCGCAAGAAGGCCGCAACGGTTTCGTCACGCAGTTTGCGCTTGGTCACGCCGTCCTGTTCCAAGGTCACAATCACGCTTTCTGATCCGCACATCAATTGGCCGTGCACGTAAACGCCGTACTCCATCACAAACGACGTGTTGCGAAAGGATTTGCAACGGGTTGCGATCACATAATTGTCGCCCAGATGCATCGGTTTGAAATAGCGCGCAGAGTTGGTGGCCAGCACCACTTGCGGATCGCTCTCGGTGTACGAGGACACGTGGTAATGGGCGAAAAACGGGATGCGGATCGATTCAAACCAACGGAAATAGGCGACGTTGTTGACGTGGTTCAGCGCGTCCAATTCGTGAAACCGTACCCGGTCCGCCAAGCCGTAATGCCACCCATCCGGCACGCCCACCGATTGCATTTGTGCCGCGTTCAGCGGGGTGACCAGCGGAATGTGGGCAAAGGGGTCATTTGCGGGATCTGTGACGGGTGCAGACATAAAAACCTCACTCAATTTGAAACACCCCGCTCGCCGGATGACAGGTTCAATTTGGCGGGGGATTGGAGCGGGTGAAGGGAATCGAACCCTCGTATTCAGCTTGGGAAGCTGCTGCTCT
>CBDUJY010000033.1:0-23469 GCA_965367685.1 uncultured Planktotalea sp.
CACGCCCCCCAAAGGCACAGAATTGTCCGCCCCCCCATAGGTATTCACATGCACAACACCCGCTTGAACCGAGCGCACCATCTTATGCGCGCGCGACAGGTTCGACGTCCAAACCCCTGCTGACAAACCATAATGTGTTGAATTGGCAATGCGCACCGCCTCTTCATCTGATGAAAAGCGCGTCACGGCCAGTACCGGACCAAACACTTCGTTTTGGGCCACATTATGCGCGGGCTTCACGCCGGTCAGAACGGTGGGTTCCATATACCACCCGCCCGTATCCTGCATGATGCGATCGCCCCCCAAGGCAAGATCTGCGCCCTCGTCTAAAGCTTTGGACACGAAGCCAAGATTGCCTTCAAGCTGCGGAAGGTTGTTCACCGCGCCTATGTTTGTGGACAGCTCCAGTGGGTTTCCCACCTGCATTGCGGCGGCGTAGCGTGTCACGGCATCCACAAATTCATCATGCACGCGATCCTCGACCAACAAACGCGACCCCGCGATGCACACCTGCCCCGCATTGCGAAAAATCCCCGCAGCGGACACTTTTGCGGCGGTTTCAAGATCGGGGGCATCGGCGAACACAATGTTCGGGGATTTCCCTCCCAACTCCAGATAACATCGTTTCAGGTTAGACCGCGCGGAGTATTCCAACAATCGGCGCCCCACGCCGCCAGAGCCGGTGAACACCAAAACGTCCACATCCATCGACATCGCTAATGCTTCGCCGGTCACAGCCCCCGCGCCGGTGACCACATTCAGCACGCCATCAGGCAAGCCCGCCTCGGACGCCAGTTCCGCAATCCGCAACAAGGTGAGCGAGGCCGTTTCTGCTGGTTTCAAAACCACGGAATTCCCAGCGGCCAATGCTGGCGCCAGTTTCCACGCCCCAATCATCAGCGGAAAGTTCCACGGCACAATTGCGCCAACAACGCCGACGGGTTCTTTGTGTACAAGGCCCAGAACATTCTCAGCCGTTGGCGCCACTTCGCCATAAACCTTATCCAAAGCCTCAGCGTAATATCGAAATGTGCCCGCAGCCGACCCCGGTTCAGCCTTGATCGCCATGCCGATTTCGGTGCCATTGTCCCGGACCCCAAGGACGGCCAGTTCAAGCGCATTTTCCTCGATCAAATCCGCCAGCTTGTGCAGCACTTTTTTACGCACCGCAGGGGCTGCGCGCGACCACCGACCATCGTCAAACGCCCGGCGCGCGGCTGCCACCGCCCGATCCACATCCGCCTTTGACGCCCGAATCGTTGTGGTTAGCTTTTGTCCGTTGATCGGCGAGAGAACGTCTTGCGTTTCACCCGCACCTTCTTCCCACGCTCCGTCAATATATAGTTTCTGCGGCGCGATAGGATGGCGGGAAAGCTCGTTGATGCGTGACTGGTCGACCATTCGTTGGCCTTTCTTTTTGTGTGATCCAGCCAAACCCTGCGGAAATGCAGGATCAGGACCAGAATGATCATGACAAACAGAACCGCCGCGATTGGGCGATCAATGAAATCAAGTGGTGTCTTCACGCGCGCCATGGCCGAGCGAAGTTTTACTTCCATAATGCCGCCCAGAACCATGCCCAGAACAATGGGAACAACAGGCAGCTGCAGGCGTTTCATCACAAAACCAAAGATGCCAAAGGCTGCCGCCAGAATGCAGTCGGTGAATGAATTGCGCAACGAATAGACGCCCACAAAGCTTAGGATCAAGATGCAGACCCCAAGGAAGCGGTTGGGGATTTTCACCACTTTGATCAGCTGATTGGTGGCGATCAAAAGGAAGACCACAACCAGCACATTCAGGATCAACAGCGCCAAATACAGGGCAACCACAAAATCCATATCATTCTGGAAAAGCTGTGGTCCGGGGATGACATTATGCACGTAAAACACCGAAAGCATCATCGCGGTAAGCGCCTCGCCAGGAATGCCAAGCGCCAAAAGTGGCACCATTGCCGCCCCTGGAACGGCGTTGTTGGCGGTTTCGGCGGCGATCAACCCCTCGGACGAGCCATGCCCAAAATCCTCTGGGCGTTTTGAGGATTTCTGCGCATAGGTATAGGACATAAACTGCGCGGTAAATTCGCCCACACCGGGGATCATGCCCATCAAAACGCCAAGGCTGGCCGAAACACCCGCAATACGGGGATGGCGGGCAAGCTCTCGAAACCCTTGGAAAAAACTGCCTTTAAGCTTGGTTAGACGCACCTTTTCATCGTCACCTTGCAAAAGTGTAAAGGCTTGGCTCAGCGCAAAAAGGCCAAGCACAACAACGATCAGGTTCACGCCGCCAGACAACCACGATTGGTCATAAGTATACCGCTTGGAAAAGCTCGCCGTGTGCAACCCGATGGTGTTCAGCCAGATGCCAAAGCACGCCATTGCAGCCGCGATAAGTGTGTGTTTGTGATGCGCGGTGACCACTAAAATCAAGCCAAGCAATGCAGCCAAAAAGATCTCTCGCGATCCAAACATTGGGGCCACTTTGGCCAGAATTGGCGCAAAAAAGATCAGGCAGATCACTGAAAAGATACCCCCGAAGAACGACGAACTATAAGCCAGTGACAACGCACGCCGCGCCTCGCCCCGCGTGGTCATCGGGTAGCCATCATAGGTGGTCAGCGCGTTCACAGCCGTGCCCGGCGTGTTGATCAGGATCGCAGGGATTGATCCGCCATACATCGAGCTTCCGTAAATGCCCAAAAGCACCGTCAGCCCGACAATTGGGTCCATTGAAAATGTCGCGGGCAACAGGATCGCAATGGCAACCGCTGGCCCCACGCCGGGAATGGCGCCAATCAGCACCCCCCCGACCGAGCCAACAAACAGCGCAAGCGCCACATCCCACCGCGCCAGATAAGACGAGCTGGCGCCAATCTGTTCCAGAAATGCATAGATCAGGTCCATTGCGCCCTCAGAAGTTCAGGATAAAGAAAGAGCGCAGCGCGCTGGGAAGATACTCATAAATCGCAGCGCCGGGTATTTTCACTTGAAGAAAGCTTTTGAAAACCAACACCACAAAGACGGCAAATCCGACGGAAATCCACAACATCAAGCGATCACGATAGCCAATTCGCCATGTCAAAATGGGCGCAAACAACAAGGTCATCGGAAGATATCCAAGGATCGGCACCAAGATGACATAGGCCAAGAACCAACCGGCCCATTCAAAGACAGACAACCAGATTTTGAATTCACGCCGATCCACCCAATGCATGAACAACCAAGCCAACCTGACGGTCGCAATCAGCCCAACATAGGGGGCGGCACGTAGGGGCCCCAACCACAACGAAAGTGAAAGGGCCGTGAAGCCCCAAAACAGGCTTTCCGCCCATTGGAACCAATCCGCCTCGCGCATCCATCGCGGCAGCCTGCGGGGTTTCTTGGGCAATTGCCAAAAATGCAGCGCTGTAAACAGCACCATCCCCCCCACGCCAACGGCGGGCCAAAACCTTGGCTGAGAGAAAAGTGCTTTCTTTCTCAGCCACTTGGTTTGTTCTTCAATACCCGCCAAAAGCAGCAAAGCACAGATTAGGAACAGGGCTGCAAACAGGACTTGGCCGCGGTAGGGCCTGTCAGGATGTTCGGAAATCTCGTCGCTCATTCCAGCCTCATGCTTCGTGGTTGATGCGGCAATAATCAAGAAAGGGGCCGCACAAGCAGCCCCTTTTCACGTACTCAGTTACTGAAGGATTTCGCCGATGACAGCCACGGTCGCCTTATCGCCAGCGATGCGTTCGGCGGATTTTTCCGCATCCATCCAGTAAACCAAAGCGCCTGTTTCTTTGGCAACGGCTTGGGCACGGTCGCTCATGACGGTTTTTGCTGCAACCGCCGCGATTTTTTCGCGCACATCAGCGGGTGTGTCTTTGCCCACAAAAAGCCCGTTCCACAGGGCGATATCCAAGGTTTTGTCCAACTCACCAACGGTGGGGGCGTCTGGGACCAGCGAAATCCGCTCATCCGTCACAGCCATCAGAACTTTTACGTCGTCCAGACATGGAAGGATCAGTTGCAGTGTGGTGTTGATGACATCTGCATCACCCGACGCCAATGTGTTGCAATCCAGCGCATCGAATGCGGCATCCGATCCCCATTCGAATCCCGCATTCACAGCAAAAGCTTTGGTCACCTGCGTTGGGGTCAACACATCACCAAAATGCCCCAGAGCAACATCGTTTTCTTTGGCATGCGCGGCCAATTCATCCATCGTGCTATAGGGCGCATCGCCTTTGGTGGCGATGACAAACGGGTAGGTCAGAAAGATGCCAATCGGGTCAAATTTTTCTGGGGTCAGCTCGTCAATGCCAATCTCATGCCCAATCACGGGCACAGCGGGAACAAAGCTGCCGATGGTGTATCCATCTGCGGGGGCCGTTGCCACATCAATGGCGCCGGGGAAAGGCCCACCGCCGCCACCCGGCTTGTTCACAACCGCAGCCGAGATGCCATATTCTGCCTGAAAATCCTCGGCGATCATCCGCGTCAGAACGTCTTCGAGATCACCGGGGGGCCACGGCACGATAAAGCTTACTGGCTTTTCCGGGTACTCGGCAAACGCAGGTGAGGCAAGCGCAGTCAATGCGACACCCACCAATCCTGCCATCAGGCTAGATTTCTTCATGACATTCTCCCTATTCAGTCACTTATTCGGTTCATTATTTGAACCATTGGTTTTAAAATAGATTGACAGAGGGGCGCGCTTGCTGTCAAGAAAACAATGAACATGTGAAGAATTGAGGCGCAGAGTTTTGCGCATCACCCGAGACAGGACCGCAATACAGACCATGGGAACAGCCTCTAAAGCCCTATCACTGTTAAACTATTTCACCAGATCTGCGACCAAAATCGGGCTGAGCGATCTGGCACGGCTTTCGGGGTACAACAAGGCAACCGTGCATCGGTTGCTATCGGAACTGGCGCAGCATGGGTTCGTGGAACAGATCGGCGCCAGTCGGGAATATCGCCTTGGCCCCGCCTTTCTAAGGCTCGCCGCATTGCGTGAAAATGCGGTGCCCATGCGGGAACTGGCCACCCAAACCCTTACAGAATTAAGCAACGCCACAGGGGAAACCGCGCATATGTCGCTTCTTAATGGGGACGTTCTATCATCCTTTGCCTACACCTATTCCACGGCGCATGGCACGATGGTGATGATGGAAGACGCCGAAGTGTTAGATCTGCATGCAACAGGGTCCGGGCTTGCCGTCCTTGCACATTCGAATGCGCAGTTTGTCGATGATATTCTTGGCGCCCCCCTGACCAAACGCACACCCGAAACAGAGACAGACCCTGATGTCATTCGCGCGATGCTTCCAGACATTCGCGCCACAGGGATCGCCACCTCTATTGGCGGTTATGAACAAGACGTTCATTCCTATGCCGTTCCTGTTTTTGACGCAAACAGCGGCTGTATTGGGGCGGTGGCCGTTGCCACACCAGTTGCGCGCATGACCAAAACCCTTGGCGCGCAGATTATTTCAGAACTCACCACCCGCACCGCCACGCTCACCCGGCTTTTGGGTGGCTTCCCACCTGATACTTTTCCAACATTTTTGCAGGCACATCCGCCGCAAACAGGAGTCTGACATGAAAGATTCGAACTTTCTTAAGGAAAAAAATGCCCGCTCTCTCTGGCACCCGATGGCCCATCCGGCCGATTGCCAAAACAACCCTCCGACCATTGTGACAGGCGCACAGGGCGTCAGGATCACCGATATTGATGGGCACGAAGTTGTGGACGGCGTGGGCGGGCTGTGGAATGTAAACCTTGGGTTTTCCAGCCAACCGATCAAAGACGCCATCGCGGCCCAACTGGATCAGCTTCCCTATTATTCAATTTTCCGCGGGACCACCAATGATCAGGTGATTGAGCTGGCAGAGGAATTGCGCGCGTTTTTTGAACCCGACGGGCTGACACGTGCGTTTTATACGTCGGGTGGATCTGACAGCGTTGAAACCGCGCTGCGTTTGGCGCGGCAATATCACAAGATCAAAGGCGAACCGGGACGGGTGAAATTCCTGTCGCTGAAAAAGGGCTATCACGGCACCCATATGGGGGGGGCATCGGTGAACGGGAACGCCAATTTCCGCACCCAATATGAACCCCTTTTGCCGGGCTGCTATCACATCCCTGCCCCATACACCTATCGCAATCCGTTTAACGAAACAGATCCTGAAACGCTGGCCCAGCTTTGCTTGCAGGCGATGGAAGATGAGATTGCCTTTCAAGGCGCAGGTACAATTGCGGCGATGATTATGGAGCCTATTCTGGGCGCCGGTGGTGTCATCGTGCCCCATGAAAGCTTTATGCCCGGCGTGCGTGCGATATGTGACAAACATGGTATTTTACTGATCGCGGATGAGGTGATCACCGCCTTTGGGCGCACCGGAAGCTGGTCAGGGTCACGCCATTGGGGCGTCAAACCCGACTTTATGGCGACCGCAAAAGCCATCACCAACGGCTATTTCCCCTTTGGCGCCGTCATGATCGCGGAGCATGTGGCTGAGACCTTTGAAAAGGATGAGACGGGAAAGGCCGCCATTGGTCATGGCTACACCTATTCCGGTCACCCGGTTGGGGCGGCGGCGGCTTTGGCCTGCCTTAAGGAAACAAAACGCCTGAACGTCCCTGAAAATGCAGCTGCGCGTGGGGCGGAATTATATGCGGGATTGCAATCCTTGGCGGCAGAATTTGATGTCATCGGCGACGTGCGCGGCGGACATGGATTGATGTGCGCGTTAGAGCTTGTAACAGATCGCGGCACCAAAGCCCCCATCGACAAAACCAGCACCGCGACATTGCAAGAGGTCGCGTATCAGAATGGCGCAATGGTGCGCATTTCAGGCCCAAATGTGATCCTGTCACCGCCCTTGGTCCTGACATCAGAAGATGTGCAGGTGATCCTTGGCGCGCTAAAAGCAGGCTTTTCTGCGCTCTGATCCGGCCTAAAAAATGAAAGGTGCCAGCGCGTTCTGGCGCCTTTTCAGCGGTGCTGGTCAATCAGAATGGGAAACCCATCCGGGTCTGTAACCATAAAGCTGGCCGGGCCATCCTCACCGCCTTGCTCTTGCGACACGGCAATGCCCTGCTCTTTCAGGCGCGCCTTGATCGCGCGCACATCCTCAAACGGATCAATATTGGTGGCCGATTGGCTCCACCCCGGATTAAAGGTCAGCATCGCGCCGTCGAACATGCCTTGAAACAGGCCAATTAGCGTATCGCCCTGTTTCATAATCAGATAATTATGCTCTTCTGTTCCACCAAAGGCCTCAAATCCAAGGGCTTCGTAAAAACCTTTGGATTTCGCCAGATCTGTAACCGCCAAGCTGACGGAAAATGCACCAAGTGACATCGCGCGCTCCTATTATTAAATAGAGCGCCCATAATAACAGATTTACGCACGTCACGACAGTTTGCCGCTGTTAGATCGGCACGTTCAGGCGCATACCGTCCAGCTCGTCAGACATGATAATCTGGCACGACAACCGCGAGGCATCCGACACATCACCATCCGCCATATCCAACATCGCCTCTTCAAATTCGCCCTTTTCACCGGTTTTCTCACGCCACCCCTCGGCCACATGAACATGGCAGGTGGCACAGGAAAGCGATCCGCCACACTCGCCTTGAATGCCCGCGACATTGTTGTTTTGTGCCGCTTCCATAAGGTTCAGACCCGCAGCCACATCGGCCACAACTTCCTCGCCCCCTGGCAAGACCCAGGTTACTTTCATCGTCATTCTCCCTTTGGTTTTCGTCAGTTAGAGCGTTTCCAGTTCACATTGTATCGCTTGTTCGCTGCCTTACGCGTCATACAAACGCAAAAAGCGATGACAGCTGCTTCAATGAAAACTGGAAACGCTTTAGACAAAGTTCACATAGAAATCGCGCAGCCCGTCCCCTTCCAGGTCACGGGTTTTGATCACCTCTTTGCGCTTCATGAAAACATGGTTGTCGACCAGCAATTGCCCCACCCGTTCACTAAGCACACGGTCGGCTTCCAGATCATTCATCGCGGCTTTCAGATTAACCCCGGTGCCATCGCGCGCATCGGTACGATCAAAGCCATCACCCGTTTCCATGGGGCCAAGCGCATATCCGTTTTCAACGCCCAACAGCGCCGCCTGCAAGACAGCGGCAACAGCGGTATATGGGTTGGCCGTTGCATCCGCCATTCGGTGTTCAAGCCGAGATTTTGCCCCGCCCTCGCCCGAAATCCGCGTGGTCACATTGCGATGATCGCCGCCCCAATTGCGCCAATAGCCAGACAAGGATCCCGGTTGCAAACGCTGGTAAGAATTCGACGTTGGCGCCACCAAACCAGACAGCCCTTTGTGATGATGCATCAAACCAGCAATACACCCGCGCGCCAGATCATTCATATTCTCAGGCCCACCGATGGGGCCATTATCCAGCGCATTTTTGCCGTTCTCATCGCGGAAGGAAAAGTTGATATGCATGCCCGATCCGCCAGCCTCGGCAATGGGTTTGGGCATGAAGGTCAGCACCAATCCATGCTCTAACGCCACCTCGCGCGCCATTTGGCGAAACAGTACAATGTCATCAAGCTGCTTTAGCGCCTCATCAAAGGTCAGCGTGAATTCAAACTGTGGGCTGTCATATTCCGCCGTGATCATATCAAGGTTGAACCCCAGATGGTCAGCGCGTTCCCAGATATCATCGGTAAACCGAAGAGGGTCGGAAAACGGCCCTGTTCCGTAAACCACACCGCCCGGCGCATCATAGGGCACAAGACGTCCGATTTCATTCGCCATCAGCGCAAAACACTCAAGCTCTATGCCAATCATCGGGGTCAGGCCGCGGGCTTTCCACGCCGCAATTGCGCGTTTTAACGCCTGTCGGCCACAAAGCTTCAACGGTTCCCCGTGATGATCATACAGATCGCCAATGACAATCTTGGTCGCGCTTTCCCAACTGTCACGAATGTCCTCGGCCCGCCAGCGCAGCTCCATATCCGGTAGGCCCTGCTTCATCATCGCCCCCGGCGCATCAAGCAGATCTTTGTCGTAATGCACCCCAAATGTGGACCGACAAAACCGCGTGTCGCTGGTTCCGATTTGGCGCTCAGGCAGGTATTTGCCGCGCAGAATGCTCAGATGATCGCACCATAGGGCACGCAAGCGATCTTTCATGTTTCCTCCCTGCCCGGTATGCCGGGTCTTGCCCCCGCTTTTTGGGGTTATTTTGCCTGCAATGTGACAGGCAGTTCTTTGATCCCGCCGACAAAGTTTGACCGCAGGAATTTATGCGGCCCGGCAGGTTCAATCAGTTTGACACGCTTGGCGAATTCTTCAAACAAAACCCGCACCTCAAGCCGGGCGAGGTGCATTCCCAGACACACATGCGGACCACCTTGGCCAAAAGACATATGCCGGTTGGGGCTGCGCATCAGATCAACCCGATTTGGGTCGTCAAACATTGTTTCATCCCGGTTGGCAGACGCCCACCAATAGAGAACCTTATCCCCTTCGCGGATGGTTTTCCCATGGATTTCATGATCACAACTTGCCGTGCGGCGAAAGTAAAGCGCAGGGGTCGCCCAGCGAATAATCTCATCCGGTGCTGTGGCCCAGATATCGCCGCCCGCCTGCATTTGCCCCAAAAGTTCAGGCTGATGACACAACGCCTGAAGCCCCGCCGCGATCGAGTATCGGGTGGTGTCATTTCCGGCGGCCACCAACAGACAAAAGAAATTCCGAAACTCCTGCTCTGGCATCACGTTACCGTCTTTGTCTGGTTGTAAAATGTAATGCAGCACGCCAGATGTGTCGCCAGCTGCGTCTTTCTTTGCCAGCAATTCCTTTGCATAATCAAACAGTTCCGCACCAGCAGGCGAGTTAAATGGCATCATCCGGTATTCATCGGTTTGCATTTTATCCAAGACATGATCAGTGAAATCCGGATCAGTATTGGCAATCAATGCATCGCCCTTTTCCACCAACCAAGGCAGGTCCTCATCCGGGGTGCCAAGGATTTGTCCCAACATCATCATTGGCAATTTCCGCGCGATAATCTTGGTTGCATCAAACGTCCCCATTTCAAGGGCCTCGTCCAGAATTGGCTGACACAACGCACGAATTTGATCTTCAAAATCGGCCACAACGGGGCGCGAAAAGGCTTTGCCGACCTTCATCCGGGTTTTCATATGTTCCGGTGGATCCGTTTCCTGAAAGGTGCGCCGCGCCAGATATTCTTCGTAGGTTTGATCCTCCATACGAATGCCCCGCGCCGAGGACATGACCTGCCAGTTCCGGTTCAGCTCAGTGATATCGGCATGGCGCACAATATTCCAAAACCCCTGCCCCCCGTCCCAATCGGACCAGCTGATGGGATCATCCCGGCGCAAGCGCGCGAATGTATTATGCGGCGCGCCCTTCACAAATGTGTCGTGGCTTGACAAGTCGGCAAAGCCGTCATCGGTTGGCGTCCATACGGTCATGGTAGGGCATCCCTTTTTTTGCTTGTATCATGCGCGTCACAAAATATATTATATAACACGTTAAATATGTAAAGAGGGGAAATCATGCGGATCGCAATCTTGATGACAAACACCGATGAAAGCGAATTTGCGACCCGTCACCCAAAGGACGGGGACAAATGGCGCAAGCTGTTGTCGCCAAAGCGCCCGGATTGGACGTTTACCGTTTACAAAGTAAAAGACGGCGATTTTCCGCAAGACCTGTCCCTGCACGATGGCTGGATTATTACCGGAAGCCCCGCCTCGGTTCATGATGATGCCCCGTGGATTGGGGAGTTGCTGACCCTAATCCGAAACATCATCGCAAACGGTGCCCCCCTTTTCGGCGCCTGCTTTGGACATCAAGCCATCGCGCTTGCCCTTGGTGGCACAGTGGGATCAAACCCTGACGGCTGGGTCTTTGGCGCAACCGAAACTCAGGTCCTCGCCCCGCCCCCTTGGATGCGCGCGCGCAAGATTTGGCAATATGCAGCCCACATTGAACAAGTCACGACGCCTCCGGAAAACGCCGAAATCATTATGTCACATCCCGGCTGCCCAGTGGGCGGCATGGCGATTGGAAACAAGGTGTTCACCACCCAAAACCATCCCGAAATGACGGATGCTTTCATTGCGGCCTTGATCGAAGAGCTTGCGGATGACAAGCCCAAGGACGTCATCACACGCGCCCGCAAGTCGCTTAAACTCGGGGCAGACAATGGTGTGTTTGCGGATTGGATTATTAACTTTTTTGAACAGGCCCGGGCGTGATGAAATTCAGCCCTTAACCAAGCGCCGCCAACAGATCCATCACCGTAACGCGGTCAAATTGCACATGCTTTTCCATACGGGCTTCAACATCATTCGCCTGCCCCGCATAGATCATTTCCGCAATTTCACGATGCTCTTTTGCGGACTGGGCAATGGCCCCTGCGTACCGATACCGCGCGCGATAATACGCCAGCAACTTGCGCGCATTCATCTTGATCATATCCAGCAAAAACGGATTGCCCGAGGCTTCCCCCACGGTCTTATGAAACGCCAAGTTTAACTGGTAATACCCATCAGGATCGCCATCGCCATGCGTGCGTGCATGCGCCTCGCACGCCAAGACCGTCGCCTCGATCGCCTGCCGAGAGGACGGCGACAACCGGCGCGCGGCAAGCCCGGCAGCTTGCGCCTCTAGACGGGAGTGCACCTCGAGGATGGCCAAAAACTCTTCGAGGCTGGGCTTAAACAACACCGCGCCTTTTCTGGGCGGCCGAACAACAAGCCCCATCGCTTCGAGCCGCAACAATGCCTCACGCAGCGGCGTGCGCGACACGCCATACCGCGTGATCAAAGACGCCTCATCAATCACATCGCCCGGATTAAGCTCTCCGCGATCAATGCCTGCGAGTATGGATTTCAGCAATGTTTCGGTTTGTCCTGCCATAAGTCCGAATAAACCATTTCTATTTGAAACATCCACCCCTTTGCGCATACTGCCCGCGGACAACCATGTGGGCGCACGGCCAAAACCCTGCAAACTGGACCTAAATAAAGCACATTTTGGCCCTATTCCAACACCCTGCTTAGCGCCCATCATTTGATCAAAGAATCAAGTCACCCCAGCTTAAAGCACAACGTCAGGAGGTCCTCATGGACGGCGCTATGAATGACAACGACATCTCAAAAGTGGTTGAAGCTGACAAAGCCCATGTCTGGCATCACCTGACCCAGCATAAAGGCTTTGAAACCACGGACCCACGCATCATCGTCGAAGGCAAAGGCATGCGCGTTTGGGATCAAAACGGCAAAGAGTTTCTTGATGCGGTCTCTGGTGGCGTCTGGACTGTGAACGTGGGCTATGGCCGCGTTGAAATCGCCGATGCCATTCGCGACCAATTGGTGAAGCTGAACTATTTCGCAGGTTCCGCCGGTTCCATCCCCGGTGCCATCTTTTCCGAGCGTTTGATTTCCAAAATGCCGGGCATGAGCCGGGTGTATTACACAAACTCAGGGTCTGAGGCGAACGAGAAAGCGTTTAAGATGGTGCGCCAAATCGCCCACAAACGCTATGGCGGCAAGAAAACCAAAATCTTGTATCGTGACCGCGATTATCACGGCTCAACCCTTGCAACCATGTCAGCAGGCGGACAGGACGAGCGCAACGCGCAATATGGTCCTTTTGCGCCTGACTTTGTACGCGTCCCCCACTGCATGGAGTACCGTGCGCAGTGGGATCTTTCGGGCGAAGAATATGGCCAGCGCGCCGCTGATGCGATCGAAGAGGTGATCTTGGCCGAAGGCGCAGACACCGTTGGCGCGCTGTGCTTGGAACCAATCACCGCGGGCGGCGGCGTCATCACCCCCCCCCCTGGGTATTGGGAGCGCGTGCAAGAAATCTGCGAAAAATACGACATTCTTCTGCACATCGACGAAGTGGTCTGCGGCGTGGGGCGCACGGGCACCTGGTTTGGCTATCAGCACTACGGCATCAAACCCGATTTCGTCACCATGGCAAAAGGCGTGGCCTCGGGGTATGCGGCGATCGCCTGCTGCGTCACTTCAGAAAAAGTCTTTGATTTGTTCAAAGACGACGCAAGCGATCCTATGGGCTATTTCCGCGATATCTCAACCTTTGGCGGATGCACCGCTGGGCCGGCCGCCGCGTTGGTCAACATGCAGATCATCGAAGACGAAAACCTTTTGGAAAATTGCACCAAGATGGGCGATCGCATGCTGGGCAACCTTGCTGAGCTGATGGAAAAGCATAAAGTCATTGGGGACGTACGCGGCAAAGGCCTGTTTCTTGGCGCTGAATTGGTTGCGGATCGTGGAACAAAAGAACCTGTCAGCGAAAAAGAAGTGGGCGCCGTGGTTGCCGAATGTGGCGCGCAAGGCGTGATCATCGGGGCGACAAACAGATCCCTTCCGGGGCTTAATAACACTCTGTGTTTCAGCCCCGCATTGATCGCCACCGCAGATGACATCGACAAGATTACCGATGCGGTCGACAACGCTTTGACCAAAGTGTTCGGCTAAAGCAAAATTGGACGGGTGAAAAATTGGAAAGGTGGATCTTGCAAAGGGTCCGCCTTTTGCTTTTCTGGGAACAATTCACTTTCAGAAAGGACTGCCCATGTGGCCCTCGCCTGTCGCCTTAACCGGTCAACACGTTACCTTGCTTCCGCTGTCCATGGATCACCTGCCAGAACTACAAGCTGCCTCGGCGGACGGGGATCTGCATCGGTTGTGGTACACGTCTATTCCGTCACCCGACGACATGCAGGCCGAAATTGAACGCAGATTGTTGATTCAAAAGGCGGGCGCAATGCTGCCCTTTACAGTCGCCACGCCAGATGGGCATCCCGTTGGCATGACCACCTTTATGAATATTGATGCGGCAAATAAACGGGTTGAAATTGGGTCGACTTGGTACCGAAAATCCGTTCACCGCAGCGGTTTGAATACGGATGCAAAACGCCTTTTGCTGTCCCATGCGTTCAATGATCTTGGTTGTATCGCGGTCGAGTTTCGGACGCATTTCATGAACCGACAAAGCCGCGCAGCCATCGAGCGTCTCGGGGCAAAACTTGATGGGGTTTTGCGCAGTCACATGCTGGGCAGCGATGGCACCCTTCGCGATACGGCCGTCTATTCCATCACCTCTGCCGAATGGCCCACCGTTTGCAGAAACCTCAAGTGGATGTTGGAAAATAAATAAGTCCAAAACGGGCAACCCAACATGCCACTGGCAATAACGCCGCCCCCGCAGCTGATACCAGATTGCATTCTGATTTAAGTCCAGTATATCCTGACTTCATGACAGTACCTGTAGAGACATTCTTTTTAGACCCTGACGCACAGGGAACATTGCAAGCACAAATCCAACAGATGATCGCCGAGGCGATTTTGTCCGGGCGGCTTCCGCGTGGTGAAAAACTTCCCTCGACACGCGCCCTTGCTAAGCATCTGGGGGTCAGCCGCATTACAGTAACCCTATCTTACACCGAACTTCAAGCCAGCGATTACCTAACCTCAAAAGGCAGAAGTGGCTTTTATGTCTCTGAAAATGCACCAGAACCCCCAACCTTCCAGCCAAAAAACAGATCAGAAGACACCGTCGACTGGAACCGCGCGATTGGCAATTCATTTGGCGAAAGCAACACACCGCAAAAGCCACAAAATTGGCGCCAACACCGTTACCCATTCACCTACGGGCAATCGGATGAGACGTTGTTTGACCACAACTCTTGGCGCCTATGTGCGCTGAAGGCATTGGGGCAAAAAGACCATGATTCCATGGTGCGAGATTATTATGACCAAGACGATCCTGAATTGGTTGAATTCATCGCACGACATATTTTACCTCGCCGTGGAATTCTGGCACGCCCGGAAGAGATTTTGATAACCCTTGGGGCCCAAAATGCGCTTTGGCTATCGGCACAAATCTTGCTGACACAACGCCGCACCGCCGCAATCGAAGACCCTTGTTACTATTCCTTGCGGGATATTCTAACCCAAAGCCGGTGCCATTTGGCGCATGTGCCCGTTGACGGCGAAGGCCTTCCACCAGAAGCGCTTCCTGATGGTACGGATGTCATTTTCACAACCCCAAGCCACCAAAGCCCCACCACAGCAACGATGCCACTTGAGCGCCGAAAGCGGCTTTTGGAACGCGCACGAGAGCTGGATGCTCTTGTCGTTGAAGATGACTACGACTTTGAAATGTCGTTTCTACAGCCCCCCTCGCCTGCTCTCAAATCTTTGGACAAAGAAGGGCGCGTTATTTATGTCGGCAGCTTCTCTAAATCCCTGTTTCCCGGTTTGCGCCTTGGGTATTTGGTGGGGTCTGAACCGTTTATTCGCGAAGCCCGTGCGCTGCGCCTAACGGTCCTGCGCCACCCCCCCGGACTGATCCAGCGCAGCGTCGCCTATTTCCTGTCCCTCGGGCATTATGATGCGTTGATCCGCCGCATTGGGAACACGTATGAAAAGCGCCGGAAGGTTATGGATAAAGCCATTGAGGACAATGGCCTCACCACTTCGGGGCGCGGTGCTTTTGGGGGGTCTGCGTTTTGGATGGAAGCGCCAAAATCAGTTGATACAACTTTGCTGGCGCAATCCCTAAAAGAACAAAGCGTCCTGATTGAGCCCGGAAAACCCTTTTTCTCTGGCCAAGATCGTCCGCAACATTTTTACCGCCTCGCGTACAGCTCAATCCCGGCTGAGCGCATTCCCGAGGGGATTTCAAGGATTGCCGCCGAAATTGGCAAAATGCGTTAACTGGATTTATTCCGGCTTTCCAACTGGCCCTATAGCGAACCCCTTTGGGCGCCTAATATCACAGCAACGAATTACACCCCACATTACCCACCATGCCGCCGCGCATGTGAAAAAGGATGCTGCATCATGAAAATGACCACCGAAGAAGCCTTTGTAAAAGTTCTGCAAATGCACGGAATTGAACATGCCTTTGGCATTATCGGGTCGGCAATGATGCCAATCTCTGATATTTTTCCGGATGCTGGCATCACCTTCTGGGACTGTGCGCACGAAGGCTCTGGTGGCATGATGGCGGACGGGTACACCCGTGCAACCGGAAAAATGTCGATGATGATCGCGCAAAACGGCCCGGGCATCACCAACTTTGTAACCGCGGTGAAAACAGCCTATTGGAACCATACTCCTGTCCTTCTGGTGACCCCACAGGCGGCCAATAAAACCATTGGTCAGGGTGGCTTTCAGGAAATGGAGCAAATGCGCATGTTTGCCGACTGCGTTTGCTATCAAGAAGAGGTTCGCGACCCAAGCCGTGTTGCCGAAGTTCTGAACCGCGTGATTATGAATGCAAAACGGTCGTCGGCCCCCGCTCAGTTGAACATCCCACGTGATATGTTCACCCAGATCGTCGACATCGACCTGCCGGCCATTGTTGAATTTGAACGCCCCTCAGGCGGTGATGACGCAGTGGCAGAAGCCGCCCAGTTGTTGTCCAGCGCCAAAAACCCCGTCATCCTGAACGGTGCCGGCGTTGTACTGTCAAAAGGCGGAATTGAAGCCTCAAAGCAACTGGCAGAACGTCTGGACGCGCCGGTTTGCGTTGGCTATCAGCACAATGACGCCTTTCCTGGATCACACCCATTGTTTGCGGGCCCATTGGGCTATAACGGCTCAAAAGCGGGGATGGAGCTGATCAAAGACGCAGACGTCGTTCTGTGTCTTGGCACTCGTCTGAACCCGTTCTCAACCCTTCCCGGTTATGGAATGGAATACTGGCCGTCAGATGCAAAAATCATTCAGGTCGACATTAATCCAGACCGGATTGGCCTGACAAAGAAAGTTTCTGTTGGCATCATCGGGGACGCCGCCAAAGTCGCAAATGGCATTCTGGCACAACTTTCCGACACCGCCGGGGACGCTGGCCGCGAAGAGCGAAAAGCCAACATTGCACAGAAAAAATCTGCTTGGGCACAACAACTTAGCTCAATGACCCACGAAGATGACGATCCCGGCACAAGCTGGAATGAACGCGCGCGCGCCGACAAACCAGAATGGATGAGCCCCCGTATGGCATGGCGCGCCATTCAATCGGCGCTGCCGAAAAACGCGATCATCTCGTCCGACATTGGCAACAACTGTGCGATCGGCAATGCCTATCCTTCGTTTGATGAAGGCCGCAAATATCTGGCACCGGGCCTGTTTGGCCCCTGTGGGTATGGCCTACCTGCTGTTGCCGGTGCAAAGATCGGTTGCCCTGATGTGCCGGTTGTTGGCTTTTCCGGGGACGGTGCATTTGGGATTGCGGTTACGGAATTGACCGCGATTGGCCGCAGCGAATGGCCCGCCCTGACCCAAATCGTGTTCCGCAATTATCAATGGGGGGCTGAAAAGCGCAACTCGACCCTATGGTTTGACGACAACTTTGTTGGGACCGAGCTGGACACCAATGTCTCATACGCAGGAATTGCCAATGCCTGTGGTCTGAAAGGCGTGGTTGCACGCACGATGGACGAACTGACCGATGCCTTAAACCAAGCCATCAAAGACCAGATGGAAAATGGTGTGACCACATTGATCGAAGCCATGATCAACCAAGAACTTGGCGAACCCTTCCGGCGCGATGCCATGAAAAAACCGGTTCAAGTTGCCGGCATTAGCAAAGACGACATGCGCCCACAAACCGGCGCATAATGCTCTCCCCGGGGCTGCGCATGCGGTATTGCGTGGCCCCAATTTGCCCGGGGCAATGTGCCTTTCGGCACGCCAATCAAGGCAGGTTTAGCACCACACGAAAAGGGTTCGCATGAAACCGTTAGAAACGCTTCTACTGAATGCGGCCCGTTCCAAGTTTCGCATTGTATTATCCGAAGGCGCTGACCCCAGGGCAGTTGAAGCCGCACTTGCCGCCCAAAGCGATGGCATAGCCAAAATGATATTGGTGGGTCCAGAAAATGAAATCACCGAAGCTTTAAGCGCCCAAAACGCGCCAACAGACCACGGCGTGCAAGTCATTGACCCCAGCACATCTGAACTATTACCCGAGCTTGCAGCGCTTTATCACGCGCTGCGGGCACATAAAGGTGTCAGCGCCGAAGACGCCCTTACGGCCGCACAATCCCCTCATATCTTTGCGGCCCTCCTGGTAAAATCAGGCCATGCTGACGGGACGGTCGGCGGCGCGGTTGCAACCACAGCCGACATTGTGCGTGCCGCAATTCAGGTCATTGGCCCCGCCCCCGGCAGCACCTTGGTTTCCAGCTTTTTCCTGATGCTGTTTTGCGCAGATCATCACGAGAAAAAAGGGGCGCATATATTTGCAGACAGTGGGCTGGTGGTGGATCCCAACGCAGATGAAATGGCGCAAATTGCGGTGTCATCTGCGGCGTCATTCGCGGCCCTGACCGGCGAGACCCCTCGGGTCGCCATGTTATCCTTTTCAACACATGGCAGCGCGCAACATGATGCGGTGTCAAAAGTTGTCATGGCCACCGAAAAAGCACGAAACGCAAACCCGAACCTGTTGATCGACGGTGAATTGCAGTTTGATGCCGCCTTTGACGCGGGAGTGGCCGAGAAGAAAGCAGAGCTTTCCCCCTTAAAAGGTGAAGCAAATGTCTTCATTTTTCCCAACTTGGAAAGCGGCAATATTGCTTACAAAATCGCGCAACGCTTGGGCGGGGCAACAGCGATCGGGCCTGTATTACAAGGCCTGGCCAAACCTGCGAACGATTTGTCCCGCGGATGTTCTGCCGAAGATATCCTGCATATGATTGCGGTCACGGCAGCGCAGGCAACGGCGCAAATGGCTAAGTAAGTGAGGTTTGATCCGATTGCGCCAATGCAATTGAAATAACGGTCGCGGCGACAATATCATCAGCTTTTGCGCCTCGGCTTAGATCACAGACAGGTTTTTTAAACCCCTGCAAAAACGGCCCAATGGCCTGTGCCCCGGCAAGTTCTTGAAGCAGTTTATAGGCGATGTTCCCTGCGTCCAGATCAGGAAAGACCAGCGTATTTGCCACGCCCGCACCCCCAGCCCCTTTCGTGGCTGCAATTGACGGGTTTAACGCCGCATCCGCCTGAATTGGACCTAAAAATCCGGTTTTCTCAGCCGCGGCCCGAACCTTTGCGACTGAATCCCCGGTGCCTGAGCTGCCGGTGGAATACGACAACAAAGCAACATCCGCACGGCCCAAAAGGGCACGCGCAGAGCGGGCTGACATACGGGCGATATCGGCCAATTCGTCACAGTCGGGATCACGGTGAACCGCACAATCTGCCAAAATCAACGCACGGCCATCTGGCATTTGCAAAAGGAAAAAAGACGAGGGCGTTTTAATTCCATCCGCAAGCCCAACCGCAAGACTGGCGGCTTCGATGACACGTCGTGTGGGCGTGTTGACGCCCGCGACCATCACATCAGCTTCTCCGCAGGCCAGCATTGCAGCCGCCCGGATCAAGGGGCGTTCCAGCATCCGCTCGCCTATGGCGCGCTTCATTGGGCGTTGCGTTAAAAGGGCGTCGAGCTGGCGATCAGAGGGAGGCGTAAGGCCGAGGGGCTCGGCCAATCCCTCACGCGACAATTGGTCTGCGGCCAAGGCAACACGACGATCCTCAAGCTCGGGAAATACGACACGCATGGCGCGCTTTGCCGCGATTTCCTTTGCCTTTTCAAGCGTCTTCATATGCCACCTCAACTTGTTTTATCCAGGAACGCAATCATTCCCCCCTTTAAATAGTCCTGTGACGATCAGCGGGCAAGCCAGCACCTGTCAGTCCTTGGGCGCACCCCATCCTCCTCCTCCGGGGGTTAGCATCTCAAAGAGATCCCCAGCCTCCAGCGCAATCTCGCCGTTTCCGGGCATTGAAATTCGGGTGCCATCCGCCTTTTCGGCGGTGTTCACCCCAACCGCGCCGGGGTGTCCACCCGCGCCACCAAACGGTGGAATATCCCGATGAGAGGTGAGCGTTGTGACCGTAACAGGTTCTAAAAAGCGCACGCGCCGCAGCACCCCATTGCCACCAGACCACTGCCCCGCACCGCCTGACCCGTCCCTGACAGAAAAGGTTTCAAGGCGCACCGGAAAGCGCTTTTCCAAAATCTCAGGGTCCGTCATCCGGGTGTTGGTCATGTGACTTTGCACCGCATCACACCCGTTGAAACCCCGTCCCGCCCCAGTGCCACCCGCGATGGTTTCATAGTTTTGAAAGTCTTCATTGCCCCAAATAAAGTTGTTCATCGTCCCTTGGCTACCTGCAATAACACCCAACGCGCCATAAAGCGCATTACATGCGGCTTGGCTGACCTCGGTGTTGCCGGAAATCACCGCCGCCGGGTATTTGGGGTTAAGCATTGTCCCCTCGGGCACAATGATGTCCAATGGAGCAAGACAGCCTTCATTCAACGGAATGTCTTTGCCCACCAAGGTTCGGAAAACATACAGCACAACCGCACGGCTGATCGACATTGGTGCGTTGTAATTGCCGCTTTGCTGCGGGCTTGTCCCGGTGAAATCAACCTTTGCCGAGCGGTTTTTGTGATCCACAATGATGCTAACTTGGATCTGGGCACCACTGTCCATGGGATAGGTGAACGCGCCATCTTTCAAGCGGTCAATGACCCGGCGCACGCATTCCTCGGCGTTTTTCTGCACGTGATCCATATAGGCACCGACGGTTTTGACACCAAATTGCGCAACAACCCCTAACAGGGCCTGCCGCCCAGTTTCATTTGCAGCCACCTGTGCTTTTAGATCCGCGATGTTTTGGTCCACGTTGCGGCAAGGATAAATGCCCGAGCTGAGAATGCGGCGAATATGGGCGTCTTCAAACACACCATTGGCCACCAGCCGCGTACATTCGATCACAACGCCCTCATCCTCGATATGTTGGCTGTCCGGCGGACCGGATCCCGGTGTGCGTCCGCCAATGTCGGCATGATGACCACGGGATCCAAGCCAGAACGCAATTTCACCGTCTACAAACGCGGGCGTCACAACCGTCACATCAGGCAAATGCGTGCCACCATTAAACGGGCTGTTTAAGACAAAAGCATCCCCTGGCCGGGCGGTGTCAGCATGGTTCTGCATCACCGTTTTTATGCTGTCGGACATCGACCCAAGATGCACAGGAACATGCGGAGCATTGGCCACTAGGTCGCCAAATCGATCAAAAATCGCACAGGAAAAATCAAGCCTTTCCTTGATGTTAACAGACCAAGAGGTGTTTGCTAAGGTCACCCCCATTTGATCCGCCACGGACCGAAAGAGATTGTTGAAAACTTCCAACAACACAGGATCGGCTGTGGTGCCCACCGCGAACTTTCGCACCTGTGGCATGTTGCGGCGAAGGATGATGTTGCCCCCGTGATCCACCGTGGCGGTCCATTCAGGTTCCACAACATTGGTCCCTGTGGCCTCTTTAATAATGGCCGGGCCAACGACACACGCACCTTCGCCAAGGGTTTCCCGGTCATAGACACGCACGCTTTTTTTCTTTCCCGAAAGAAAAAGCGAAAGGCTGTCCACGGGCGCGCCAGCCCCATTCGCGGCATGCATGCGTGGTATTTCACCAGACGCCCCGATCGCCTCAACCGCCAACATTTCAAAAACCAAATCTCGTTCAGGGGACGAAAACCCAAACCGGGATTTATGAACCGCTTCAAACGCGCGGCGCATGTCATCTTCGGCCCCAAACGGCACATCCAACGCCTGGTGGGAACCTATGTATCTTAAATACGCGCGTTTTTCGACGATAACATCCTTGGCCCCCTGCTGTTCCACTTCGGTTCGGGCGTCTTGACCAAGAACATCAAGCTCAGTTGTGGCCCCCTGAATGTTCTTAATGGGCTGATCAAATTGCACCTGTCGTAATGCCCGAATTTCAGCCAAACCCATACCGTAGGCTGACAATACGCCCGCAAATGGATGCAAAAACACCGTTTCTATCCCCAACGCATCAGCGACCAGACAGGCGTGTTGCCCCCCGGCCCCACCAAAGCATTGCAACGTGTATTGGGTGACATCATGTCCACGTTCAACACTGATTTTTTTCACAGCATTGGCCATATTATCGACGGCAATGCGCAAGAACCCTTCTGCGACCTGTTCCGCTGACAGTGCTTCTTGCCCCGTTTCATTGGCAATTTTCGCCGCCAATGCCTCAAACTTTTCTCGAACGACCGTTTTGTCCAGCGGCAGGTTGCCGTCTGGCCCAAACACAGCTGGGAAATGCTCTGGTGCAAGCTTCCCAAGCATGACGTTACAATCCGTCACGGTCAAAGGCCCGCCACGACGATAACTCGCGGGGCCAGGGTTTGCCCCCGCACTTTCAGGGCCAACCTGATACCGCCCATCGCGAAAGCTGCATATTGATCCACCGCCTGCAGCGACGGTGTGGATATCCATCATGGGCGCGCGCATGCGAACGCCGGCAACCTCGGTTTCAAAACTACGCTCAAACTGACCGGAATAATGGCTGACATCTGTGGATGTACCGCCCATATCAAACCCAATTAGGTTTTGATAACCAAAGGCTTCCGCAGTCTTGACCATCCCAACAATTCCACCGGCCGGACCTGACAAAATAGCGTCTTTCCCATGAAACATAGTGGCATCGGTCAACCCGCCACTGGATTGCATAAACAACAATCTCTCGCAGCTTTGGCTAAGCTTTAAGGCATCAGACACCAAAGCCACATATCGGCGCAAAATAGGGGAGAGATAGGCATCAACAACTGTTGTGTCCCCACGGCTCACCAGCTTCGCCAGCTTTGACACCTCATGGCTAAGCGAAACCTGTTCAAACCCAATCTCACGCGCAATTTCACCCGCGCGCTTTTCATGTGTGGGGTTGAAATACCCATGCAGAAATGCAATTGCGACAGACCGGAAACCCTCTTCATGCTTTTGTTCGAGCGATTTTCGAAGCTCAGCTTCTTTCAGCCTCTCAAGAATGGTCCCAGTTTCGGAAACCCTTTCACCAACTTCAATAGAGTGCGTGTAGAGTGGTGTGTTTCTTTTGACATCAAGCTCAAACAGCTCTGGGCGATCTTGGTATCCGATTTCCAACAAGGCACCAAATCCACGCGTAATACACAGAACAGTCGGTTCCCCTTTGCGTTCCAGCAAGGCATTTGTCGCGACTGTCGTCCCCATCTTAACCACTGAAATGACCTCATTCGGAAGATCATCGCCAGTGCCAAGATTAAGGAAATCGCGAATGCCTTGCACAGCAGCATCTTGATATCTTTCAGGATTTTCACTTAGAAGCTTTGAACTCGCAAGCGTCCCATCAGGTGTGCGAGCAACGACATCGGTAAAAGTCCCGCCGCGATCAATCCAAAATTCCCACTTCTTGTCCTGCATTTCGCACCCTCCATTGTCAGAAACAGGTCTGACATAGGGCCGGAAAAGTCAATGCTGAGCAGCCCCGCGAAAACTATTGGTCTCAAAAGTCGTCCCAATCTTCGAGGTCATCTTGAGGGATTGCTTGCGGTGCCG
>CBDUJY010000034.1:0-23088 GCA_965367685.1 uncultured Planktotalea sp.
TAGAAAACTAGAAAACTAGAAAACTAGAAAACTAGAAAACTAGTTTTCTGGTTTTATGATCGATAGTCCGCGTTGATCTGGATGTAGGCATGGGTCAAATCGCAGGTCCAAACCTTGGTCTGCCCATTGCCAATGCCAAAGTCAACATGGATCAACAGCTCATCGTTTTTCATGTAATCCGCCCCTTGGTCTTCGCGATAGTCAGGCGAGACAAAGCCCTTTTCAGCAACAAGAATGTTGCCAAAGGAAATCGCCAGCTTGTCACGTTCCGCATAGGCGCCGGATTTGCCGATGGCGGCCACCACGCGGCCCCAGTTGGGATCCTCGCCAGCAACGGCAGTTTTCACCAAAGGCGAATTGGCGATGGCAAGCGCATGGGTTTTGGCATCTGCGTCTGACTTGGCGCCGGTCACGCGCACTTCGACAAACTTTGTGGCCCCTTCGCCGTCACGCACAACTTGGTGGGCCAGATCCAGCATCACTTCGTTTAACGCCGCGCGGAAGCCGGGATGGTCACGGTCCACGTCGACGCCAGAGGCCCCGGTTGCCGCCAAAAGCAGCGTGTCAGAGGTTGATGTGTCGCTGTCCACGGTGATGGCGTTAAAGCTGGTGTCGGTCAGCTCTGACAGCATTGCTTGCAAATCGTCTTGGGCAATTTTGGCGTCTGTAAAGATGAACACCAGCATTGTCGCCATGTCGGGCGCGATCATGCCGGACCCTTTGGCGATGCCTGCGATATGCACCAAGCGATCGCCGATTTTCACCTCGGCTTTTGCGCCTTTGGCAAAGGTGTCGGTGGTGCGGATGGCCTGTGCGGCGGCTTGCATGCCGTCGGGAACAAGGGTGCCCGTAAGCTCGTCCATACGGGCGATGATCTTGTCGTGGGGCAGGGGTTCGCCGATCACCCCGGTCGAGGCGGAAAAGACGCGCGATTGCGGCACGCCCAAGGTGTCGGCCACGGATTTGGTGATCGCATCAACCGAAATCTCGCCCGCTTTGCCGGTGAACGCGTTTGAATTCCCAGCGTTGACCACAAAGGCCGCGCCTTTATCAGGGGATCCACCCAGCTTGGCCTGACAATCCAAAACAGGGGCGGACCGGGTAGAGGATTTGGTAAAGGTGCCTGCAACTGTGCTGCCGGGGGCCAGTTCCGCCAACATCACATCCAAACGGTCCGCGTATTTCACACCCGCTTTGGCGGCGGCAAATCGAGCGCCGGCGATCACGGGTAAATCGGGAAAAGCCGCAGGGGCAAGTGGCGCCACATCATGTACATGATTGTTGGCGGCCAACAGCTTTTTGCGAAGCTTTTTGACTTTTTTCTTCAGCTTGACGATTTTTTCGGCTTTTCCCATGTCAGTCCCCTTATTCGCTGAGCAGTGACAGATTGCTGATGGCTTCCGCATCGATTGTATCAAGGTCGATCCGGTCGATTTTGGCAGCTTCTAACAGCTTGGCAACGGCTTGTTCCACCGCGTCATTTTCGATCTGCGCGGCCAGCTCTTCGCGGACCTCATCAAGGGGTGGGGCGCCTTTCATGCGCTGTTCCATCAGCTTGACCACATGCCAGCCAAATTGCGTCTCAATCGGGTCTGAAACCTGACCGGGTTCCAGCGTCAAAACGGCGTCTTCAAACGGCTTCACCATCATGCCGGGGCCAAACCAGCCCAAATCGCCGCCATTGGGACCAGAGGGGCCGGTTGAAAATTCCTTGGCGAGGTCGGAAAAATCGGCGTCTTCTGACAATTTCTTGATCAGGTCGAGCGCTTCGTCTTTGGTTTCCACCAAAATATGTGCGGCGTGGAATTCCTGGGTCGGTTCCGCGCCTGCATATGTGGCGTCATAGGCGGTTTGCAGCGCTTCTTCGGTCACGGCGGTTGAGATTACCTCTTGCACTTTTTCGGTGGCGACCATCGAGCGGCGTTGGTTTTCCAGCTCAATTTCGGCGCGGCGGCTAAGTTCACCCATCGCTTGACCCAGAACGGTTTGCTGGATCACTTGCTCTAGAAGCCCTTGAATAAGAACATCATTTGGCAAGCCTTGATATTGCTGGGGCAGGGCCTGACGGGCCACAATCAGGTGGCCAAGGGTGATGTCATCGCCATTCACAGAGGCCAAAACGGTGGCGCCGGTGGCGTCAATTTTGGCAACTTCTGCTGCTGCGGGCTGTTCGGTTTGCGCGGGCGCATCGCCGGTTGGTTGCGTGTCTTCGGCAAATCCGGGCAGGCCAAGCGACAGCGACAGGGCGGACCCCAACAAAAAAGCGTTGCGTTTCAACATGGATTTCTCCTTCTAAGCGCGCCAGTTCCCCCGGCAACATTGACAGTTTTGCACCTGACGCTTACATCGCATTGAGGCTTGAGAGCGCTGGTTCTTGAGGTCCTAGATAGGGGGCCAGACGAGGACGGGCAAGAACCCTCTGGTCCAACCAGCGACAAACCCCATTGAGGCACAAAAATATGCTTGGAAAAATCGCGCGCAAAGTCTTTGGAACGCCCAATGATCGCAAGGTCAAGGCCACCCGACCCGTCGTGGATAAGATCAACGCGCTTGAGGAAGAATTTGCCGCCCTCACCGACGAGGGCATCAAGGCCAAAACCGATGCGTTTAAGGCGCGTGTGGCGGATGGCGAGAAACTGGACGATATCCTGCCCGAGGCCTTTGCGAACTGTCGCGAAGCTGCCAAGCGGTCGCTGGGATTGCGCGCCTTTGACACCCAACTGATGGGTGGGATTTTCCTGCATCAGGGCAATATCTCGGAAATGAAAACCGGCGAGGGGAAAACCCTTGTTGCGACTTTCCCGGCCTATTTGAACGCCTTGACCGGGCGCGGTGTGCATATTGTGACGGTGAACGATTACCTTGCCCGCCGGGACAGCGAATGGATGGCCAACGTGTTTGGCGCGCTTGGCATGACCACCGGCGTGATCTATCCGCAACAGCCCGAAGACGAAAAACGCGACGCTTATGCCTGCGACGTGACCTATGCCACCAACAACGAACTTGGGTTTGATTATCTGCGCGATAACATGAAATCTGAGCTGAAAGACATGTCCCAGCGGGATCATTTCTTTGCGATTGTGGATGAGGTGGATTCGATCCTGATTGATGAGGCGCGAACCCCATTGATCATTTCCGGCCCGTCCGAGGATCGCTCTGAGCTGTATGTGACCATTGATGCGCTGATCCCGGAACTGAAAGAAGAGCATTACACCCTTGATGAAAAAGGCCGCAGCGCGACCTTTACCGAAGAGGGAAATGAGTTTCTGGAAAAGCTGGTGCATGCCCACAATTTGCTGCCAGAAGAACAGTCCCTGTATGACGCCGAAAGCACCACAATTGTGCACCACCTGAACCAAGGTTTGCGGGCGCATAAGCTGTTTTCGCGGGACAAAGATTATATCGTGCGTGATGGCGAAGTGATGCTGATCGACGAATTCACCGGCCGGATGATGGCCGGGCGTCGTTTGTCGGATGGTCTGCATCAGGCGATTGAAGCGAAAGAGGGCTGTAAAACTCAGCCGGAAAACGTGACGCTCGCGTCCGTGACGTTCCAAAACTATTTCCGCCTGTATGACAAGCTGGCTGGCATGACCGGCACCGCACTGACCGAAGCGGATGAATTTGACGAGATTTATTCGCTTGGTGTGGTCGAAGTGCCAACCAACCGGCCGATTGCGCGGATTGATGACCACGATGCGGTTTATCGCACCACCAAAGAGAAATTCGATGCGATTGTGAAAGAGGTCAAAGAGGCAAACGCCAAAGGCCAGCCGATGCTGGTGGGCACAACCTCGATCGACAAATCGGAATACCTGTCGCAGCTTTTGACCGATGCGGGTGTGACCCATGACGTGCTGAACGCGCGCCAACACGAACGCGAAGCGCAGATTGTGGCGGACGCCGGCAAGCTGGGCGCCGTGACCATCGCGACCAACATGGCGGGTCGTGGGACAGATATTAAGCTTGGCGGAAACGTCGAATTTAAGATCATGCAAGCGATTGAAGCAAACCCCGATGGCGACCACGAAGCCTTGCGTGCGCAGATCGAAGCAGAACACAAAGCGGATGAGCAAGCGGTGAAAGACGCAGGCGGTCTGTTTGTTCTGGCCACCGAACGCCACGAAAGCCGTCGGATCGACAACCAGTTGCGCGGTCGTTCTGGTCGTCAGGGGGATCCGGGCCGATCCAGCTTCTTCCTGTCGCTGGACGATGACCTGATGCGGATCTTTGGGTCAGAGCGCTTGGAAAAAGTGCTCTCATCTTTGGGCATGAAAGAAGGCGAAGCGATTGTACACCCATGGGTGAACAAGTCACTGGAACGCGCGCAGGCTAAGGTCGAAGGGCGCAACTTTGACATTCGTAAGCAACTGTTGAAATTCGATGACGTGATGAACGACCAGCGAAAAGCGATCTTTTCGCAGCGCATGGAAATCATGGAAACCGAAGATCTGTCCGAGATTGTTGGCGATATGCGCAATCAGGTGATCGACGATCTGGTTGATGGCCATATGCCGCCAAAAACCTATGCCGATCAGTGGGATACACAGGGTCTGTATGCCGCCGTGATTGAAAACCTGAACATCGATCTGCCGATCATTGACTGGGCGGCCGAAGAGGGTGTGGACGACGACAGCATCCGTGAACGTATTTCTGATGCCGCTGATCAAATGATGGCGAAAAAGGCTGTCGATTTTGGGCCGGAAAACATGCGCTCGATCGAAAAGCAGCTGTTGTTGCAGACGATTGATGCGAAATGGCGCGAACACCTGCTGACGCTGGATCATCTGCGGTCGGTTGTCGGGTTCCGTGGCTATGCGCAGCGTGATCCGCTGAACGAGTACAAAAACGAAGCGTTCCAACTGTTTGAAAGCCTTCTGGATGGGTTGCGGTCTGACGTGACCAAGCGCCTGTCGCAAATCCGCCCAATGACGGAAGAAGAGCAGGCGGCGATGATGCAGCAAATGGTGCAACAGCAACAAGCGGCTGCCGGGGCGGGTGAAGAAACGCCCCCAAATGCAACCGCCGCAAATGGCTTTGATGAAAGCAACCCAGAAACCTGGGGCAACCCGGCGCGCAACGACCTTTGTCCTTGTGGGTCTGGGAAGAAATTCAAACATTGCCACGGCAAACTCTGAGCCAGCGAAACAACTAAAACTTTATGCGCCCTGCCAAGTAATTGGTGGGGCGTAATCATGTTTGGGCTTGGGCAAAAATAGGGCGAAGATCACCTAATATATTGAAAATATAGAATTAAATCAAATCATGCTCCACCGAAATCTCCACATGCCCTCCGCAAATCCGGCACATTCCCCTGCCAATATGAGGATGAAATAATCTCATAGGAGGCAGTCATGCGTAACATCGTTGAGCAGTTGAAAGCGATCGATCTGAAAAGCATCGATCTGCAAGGCATCGATAAAAAACGGGCTGGCACCGCAGCGGCCACTTTGGTGATCGCGCTGGGCACCGGCTATTATATGCAAAGCAGCCATTCAGACGGATTGGGGGCGCCAGATGCGCCCATCGTGCAGGTGCAAACCGCATCAGTGTTGCCTGTGGCATCCAGCGTGGCTGCCCCCGCTGATCCGATAGCAGAGCAATCTACCCCTGTTGCTGACGCGCCTGCACAGGCCCCGGCCGTTGAGCCAGCGGAGGAGGTTGCTGCGCAAGCTCCCCTACGGGCAGCTGACCCCCTCTCACCTCCATCTGATCCCTCAGACGTGATTGAAATCGCGGCTCTTGGTGATGCGACACCTGATGTTGTACCAGCGTTGATCGACCCGGAACCTGCCAACAATTGCACGCCTTCATTGGCCGCAAGTCCCAGTGACATGGCGATGATCAATATTGTCGTGACCGCCCCCTGTCATGCGGACGCCGAGGTTGATTTCTCGCACGCTGGGCTGCGCTTCACGGAGCGGTTGAACGGCAATGGCAGTGGGTCGTTTGCGGTTCCCGCGCTGATGAAAGACGCCAAAATTGTTGCTCGCCTGTCTGGTGGTTCGTTCACCGAGGTTGACGTGGTTGTACCAGACGCAACCCTCTATCGCCGCGCCGCTTTGGTGTGGGAAGGGGCCACAGGCCTGCAATTGCACGCCTTTGAAGAGGGTGCGAATTACGGTGATACGGGTCATCTTTGGGCCGAGGTGCCCGGTGGATCTGAACGTGTCACCCAAGGGCAGGGCGGCTATGTCACCATGCTGGGGTCGGTGTCCCGAGGTTATGCCGCGGATGTGTACACCTATCCGGCGACGATGATGCGCTCGATGTCTGGGCCTGATATTTCCATTGAAGCGCAAGTCTTGGAAACCACCTGTGCGGACCCTGTGCACGGATCATTCCTGCGCGCCAATGGATCGTCAACACCGATTGAATTGGACGTGTCCATCGCGGCCCCCGGATGTGATGCTGTTGGCGAGTATCTTGTGCTGCAAGGCCTGCCCCAGGACCTCAAGATCGCTTTGAACTAAAACCCAAGCCTTTGCGCTGTCCCCAAGTGTAAGCGCAAAGGCAACAGGCCACAGGTGATGTGACAGAAAGACTGTTTTGCCGGGGCCATTTGGGCCATACTCGCGGCGAAACAAATTCTGTACCGCAGGGGCGCGCAATGACCTATCTGCGTGCGGTGCTTTGCGCCGCATTTTTTCTTTTTGGGCAGGTGGGCCACTCCTCTGCAGATGACATCACGCTGATTGCGCGTGATGGATCCATTACGCTGTCTGGCACATTGATCGGCTATGACGGTGCCTTTTACCGCATTGAAACTGAATACGGTATTCTGACCGTCGATGGATCGGGTGTCAGTTGTGATGGTCCGGGCTGTCCGAACCTTGGCCCCTATGTGGCGGATTTGGTGATCTCTGGGTCGCAGAATCTGGGCGCGGTGCTGTTGCCCGCTTTGGTCGAGGGGTTTGCCCTGCGACAGGGATATGCTTTGAAACGCGAAGAACGACCCGGTCCAAGCATCTTTTACACACTTTACGAAGGGGGCAGCGGGCAAGAGGCCGCGCGTGTCACCATTCGTCTTACATCGTCGGGCGAAGGTTTTGCGGATCTGTTGGGGCATGAGGCGGATATGGTGCTGTCGCAACGCGAAGTAAGCTCGCGTGAACGGGTGATGGCGTATGAGGCGGGCATGGGCGATCTGCGCAGCCGCCGCCAGGCCCGCGTGCTGGCTTTGGACGCTCTGGTTCCAATTGTTTCACCCGGCAACCCTGTACGGCGCATGTCCATGTCGCAATTGGCGGCGATTTATGCGGGCAAGATCACCAATTGGAAGGTGTTGGGCGGCGAAGACGCGCCAATCACCACCTATTTGCTGACCGAAGGGGTCGGGTTTACACCGGTATTTGAAACCAAGGTCATCTCGGCGCAGGGCACGCGGCTGTCAAAAGATGTGGTTCGTTTGCCGGATGGCGGCAGCCTGTTGGACGCGGTGTCCCGCGATCCATTTGGCATTGGTATCACGCCTTTTACCAATGTGGGCAGTGGCGAAATTGTCCAGCTTTCGGGACGCTGTGGATTTGGGGTGGATGCCACCTCTTTGGCGATTAAGGCCGAAGACTATCCTTTGACCACACCAACTTACCTGTATCTTCCTGAACGCCGGTTGCCGCAATTTGGGCGTGAGTTTCTGGATTATTTGCGCGGCGATGCAGCCCAATTGGTGACGCGTCGGGCGGGGTTTGTGGATCAGGCAATCTCAGACGTGCCCCTGTCCCATCAAGGGGATCGTCTTGCGAATGCCATTGCACAAGCCGGGCCCGAGGTGACACTTGCGGACCTGCAACGCCTGTCTGCCTTTGTGACCCGTCAGCACCGTCTGTCTTTGACGTTCCGGTTTGAGGGGGGATCAACCTATTTGGATGCCCCATCGCGGTCCAACGTCACCCTGCTTGCCCGCGCGCTTGACGCTGGTCGGTTTGACGGAAAACAGCTGAGTTTTGTGGGCTTCTCTGATGGGCAAGGCGGGGCAGATGCGAATTTGCGGCTGTCGCGAAAGCGGGCTGATACGGTACGCCGGGCGGTGTTGTCGCAAGCCGAAGGGTTTGACCCCACGCATGTAAAGTTGGTCACCGAAGCCTTTGGTGAGGCTTTGCCAATGGCCTGTGATGAAAGTGCGTGGGGGCGGGGTGTTAATCGCCGGGTAGAGGTCTGGGTTAACGGGCCGGGATGACCAAAGCCGCTTTGTAAGCGTCAAAGAAACCCCTGGGCCCGAAAACTCAGCTCATCCGATTTGCCAATCACCAAATGATCATGCAGCGTAATCCCCAGCGCTGATGCGGCCTGTTCCACTTGCCGCGTCATCTGCATGTCACTGTCTGATGGGGTTGGATCCCCGGATGGATGGTTGTGCACCAAAATAAGCGCCGAGGCGTTTAATTCCAGCGCACGTTTGACCACTTCGCGCGGATAAACAGGGACGTGATCCACGGTGCCTTTGGCCTGTTCCTCGTCCGCGACCAGCACGTTTTTCTTATCCAGATACAGCACGCGAAACTGTTCGGTTTCCCGGTGCGCCATGGTGGTGTGGCAATAGTCGATCAAGCTGTCCCATGATGAAATCACATGGCGCCTCATCACGCGTGAGCGGGCCAAACGATGTGCGGCCGCCTCGACGATCTTTAGTTCTGTAATCACGGATGGACCAACGCCGGCTTGTTCCTGAAGGCGCACAACGGGCGCAGAAATCACCCCGTTAAAATCGCCAAATCGGTCCAACAAACGCCGCGCCAATGGCTTTACGTCTTGACGTGGGATGGCGCGAAACAGCACGAGTTCGAGCATTTCGTAATCCGGCAAGGCTGCTGCGCCACCAGACATAAACCGTTCGCGCAACCGTTTGCGGTGATCTTTTATGTAAGAGGGCAGGCGGCCTTTTTCCTGCTTAACCGGAACGGGCATCGCTTCGTCCGTATCGAACAAAGATTGCGGTCTTTCGCCAAAGGAAAAGGGTTGATGTGCCATACACCAACCCTTCCATGTTTTGGTAAAGCAAAGGTTAACAAACACCCCTGCTTTAGACTGTCTTGCTATCTTACGAGGTCATCCCGTCCCAAAATCCTTTCACCTTGGAAAAGAAATTGGTGCTTTCGGGGTTGTTCTCTTCGGACATGTTTTCAAACTCTCGCAGCATCTCTTTTTGCTTTGAGGTCAGATTGACCGGCGTTTCCACCGACAGCTCGATATACATGTCGCCCACCGGCCCACCACGCAGTCCGGGCATGCCTTTGCTACGCAGGCGCATTTGGCGACCAGATTGGCTTCCGGCTGGGATTTTCACGCGTGAACGCCCACCGTCGATCGTTGGCACTTCGATGTCCCCACCCAATGCGGCAGAGGTCATTGAAACCGGGATGCGACAGTGAAGATGGGTGCCTTCGCGGTCGAAAATCTGATGTGGCTGCACCTCAATAAAGATATAAAGATCGCCAGAGGGTCCGCCCCGCAGCCCCGCTTCGCCTTCGCCAGCAAGACGAATGCGCGTGCCGGTTTCAACACCCGCCGGGATGTTCACAGACAGCGAGCGTTCTTTTTCAGTGCGCCCAGCGCCCCCGCAAGATTTACAGGGATTTTTGATCATCTGACCCATGCCCTGACAGGTGGGACAGGCGCGTTCAACGGTAAAGAAACCCTGTTGCGCGCGCACTTTGCCCATGCCCGAACAGGTCGGACACATCGTGGGTTCAGCACCAGATTCAGCGCCGGTTCCACTGCAGCCTTCACAGCTGACCGACGTGGGCACATTGATGGTTTGCTGGATGCCGGTGAAGGCCTCTTCCAGTGTCACACGCAGGTTATAGCGCAGGTCAGACCCGCGTTGTGCGCGCGACCGACCGCCGCCGCGACCCCCGCCTTGGCCACCCATAAAGTCGCCAAACAGGTCATCAAACACGTCTGAAAACGCGCTGCCGAAATCGCCTTGACCACCGCCGCCACCGGGACGTCCACCCATACCCCCTTCGAAAGCCGCGTGACCATAGCGGTCATAAGCCGCCTTTTTGTCACCGTCTTTCAACACCTCATACGCCTCGTTCACTTCTTTGAACTGGCTTTCGGCATCCGGGTTGTCCGAGTTGCGATCCGGGTGAAGTTCTTTCGCCTTTTTGCGATAGGCCTTTTTCAGCTCGTCCGCAGACGCGCCCTTCTGGGCCCCCAGAACATCGTAATAATCACGTTTTGACATTGATAGTCTCCTGTGAGGAGGGGGATGGCCCGCATTGGCAGGCCATCCCGTTGCCTAAGGAGAGTTACGAGCGTTTGTCGCCGTCGAGATCTTCGAAATCGGCGTCGACAATATCGTCGTCTGCGGCACGTGGGCCGTCGGCTTCTTCTGGCTCTTCACCCGCAGCTTCTTCTTGCTGCGACTTGTAAATCGCCTCGCCCAGTTTCATGGCGGCTTCGGTCACGTTCTGAACACCAGACTTCAGCTTGTCAGCTGCGATATCGTCTTTTTCCAGATCGTCCTTCAGCGCGGCAATTGCCAGTTCGATGGCCTCAATCGTGGTTGGGTCAACCTTGTCGTTATGCTCTTCCATCGACTTTTCGGTCGAGTGGATCAGGCTTTCGGCTTGGTTGCGGGCCTCGACCAACTCTTTACGCTCTTTATCGGCGTCCGCGTTGGCTTCGGCGTCTTTCACCATTGCATCGATGTCATCATCCGACAGACCACCCGAGGCTTGGATGGTGATCTTGTGCTCTTTGTTGGTGCCTTTGTCTTTGGCAGCCACTTCAACGATGCCGTTGGCGTCGATGTCAAAGGTCACTTCGATCTGCGGCAGACCGCGCGGTGCTGGTGGGATCTCTTCCAGGTTAAACTGGCCAAGCATCTTGTTGTCCGCGGCCATCTCACGTTCACCTTGGAACACCCGCAGGGTCACTGCGTTTTGGTTGTCTTCGGCGGTCGAGAAGATTTGCGACTTTTTGGTTGGGATTGTGGTGTTGCGGTCGATCAGGCGGGTGAACACGCCGCCCAATGTTTCGATGCCCAGCGACAGCGGGGTCACGTCCAAAAGAACAACGTCTTTCACGTCGCCCTGCAAAACACCGGCCTGAATGGCGGCGCCCATGGCAACCACTTCGTCCGGGTTCACACCTTTGTTTGGCTCTTTGCCGAAGAATTTCGAAACTTCTTCGATAACGCGTGGCATACGGGACATGCCGCCAACCATCACGATTTCGTCGATGTCGCCAGTGGAAAGACCAGCATCTTTCAGCGCAGCCTGACACGGTTTGATCGAACGTTTGATCAGCTCGGACACAAGGCTTTCCAGCTTGGCGCGGGTCAGCTTCATCACCATGTGAAGTGGCGCACCGTCTGCACCCATCGAGATGAACGGTTGGTTGATCTCGGTGGTCTGCGCGGACGACAGTTCGATCTTGGCTTTTTCAGCGGCTTCTTTCAGACGCTGCAGGGCCATCTTGTCTTTTGACAGGTCAACCTGGTTCTCTTTTTTGAACTGGTCGACAAGATACTGCACGATGCGCATGTCGAAATCTTCACCACCCAACAAGGTGTCGCCGTTGGTCGATTTCACTTCAAAGAGACCATCGTCGATTTCCAGAATGGTCACATCGAAGGTACCGCCGCCAAGGTCATAAACTGCGATGGTTTGGGTTTCTTCTTTGTCCAGACCATAGGCCAGGGCCGCCGCTGTCGGTTCGTTGATGATCCGCAGCACTTCCAGACCGGCAATCTTACCGGCGTCTTTGGTGGCCTGACGCTGGGCGTCGTTGAAATAGGCAGGAACGGTGATGACCGCTTGGGTCACGTCTTCGCCAAGATAGCTTTCGGCGGTTTCTTTCATCTTGCCAAGAATAAAGGCCGAGATTTGCGAGGGGGAGTATTTCTCACCCGAAGCTTCAACCCACGCATCCCCATTGCCACCGTCAACAACGGCAAATGGCAGGTGCTTTTTATCTTTGGCAAGGTTCGCATCATCTGCGCGACGACCGATCAGACGTTTCACACCAAAGATGGTGTTGTCCGGGTTGGTCACGGCTTGGCGTTTGGCGGCTTGTCCAACCAGACGCTCGTCGTCTTTAAAGGCAACAATCGACGGGGTGGTGCGGGCACCCTCGGCGTTTTCAATAACACGGGGCTGCGAGCCATCCATGATGGCAACACATGAGTTGGTGGTCCCGAGGTCAATACCAATGACTTTGGCCATACTTATATCCTCTTCTAGGCGATGTTTAAGGAACCGACCTTGCAAAGCATCGGCCCCTGATCCCAATTTCCAGCCGAATATGGATCGTCCACACCCGGCGTCTCGGCGTATATAAGAAGGCAAATGCACCCCTGCAAGCTTTTGGGGGGTGGGTTTTGTGCAAAAAAACGAGTCATTTTCAGGGATTTGGACATGTTTTCGCAAGAATTGCCCCCTTTGGACCTTGGCGGGGCGAAAATTTTCAAGGGGTTGTTGGGTCGTGACGCCCAATTGGTGATGGTAAATGCCGTGCGGCGGGTTGTGGCCGACGCGCCACTTTTTCACCCTGTCACCGCGTCAGGCAAGCAGATGTCGGTGCGGATGACCTCTTGCGGGCGGGTTGGATGGGTCAGTGACCGGCGCGGATACCGTTATGATGCGCGGCATCCGGCAGGTGGGGCGTGGCCTGACATCCCCCCCGAAGTGTTGGCCGTTTGGCGCGCCGTTTCTGGCTGTGATGTGCCGCCTGATTGCTGTTTGGTGAACTTCTACGGCGAGGGGGCCAGGATGGGGCTTCACCAAGACCGGGACGAGGGGGATTTCAGCTTTCCGGTGGTGTCGGTCTCACTTGGCGATGACGCGCTGTTTCGCATTGGCGGCACAATGCGGGGCGGCAAGACGCAATCAACTTGGCTGAACTCCGGTGACGTGTTGGTTTTGGGCGACGCGGCACGGCTGGCCTATCACGGGGTTGATCGGTTGCGCTTTGGGTCAAATGATCTGTTGCGCGAACATGGCCGGATCAACCTAACGCTTCGTGTTGTGCGAGACGCCCACACATAGGGGCGGGCGTCTTGGCGGCGCCAACGCGGGTATTTATTGCGGCGCCAACATGCAGCAACCAGACAGGGCGACGGGGCCATTGTCATCTGTCTCTGCATAGAGATCTATTGCAAGCCCGCTTTCACGATCCGACATTCCGTCATTACAGGACATGCGGCGAAGGGTGGCGTGGATTTTGCGCCCGTCCCCCTCGCCGACAAGCCAATGCGCGTTGGTGCTGCCAAAGCTGCTCATGCTTGCGGTCAGGCGATAGTTGAAAGCAGTGCCGGACATTTCTTCAAGCGTGACATGGTCGCCGTCCAGCCCGATCAGGCTCCAAAAAGGTTCGGTGCCATAACAGCCGCTGGGCATTTGAAAGCTGCCCCATTCTTGTCCTGGCCAGCGCGTTAGATAGGCCATTGAAACCCACCCGGCGCCTTCGCCAATATTCACGAGACCCCATTTGTGATCATCCGAGGTCCTCACAACCTCAACATAAATCTGGGCATAAGATAAGGCGCCGATTTTTTCGGCTTGGGCATTGGGTGCGGTGCGCACATTCAGCACATCATCGCTGGCGACACCCGTGACATCATAAAGGGCGGGAAAGGGGGCTGCGGAAAGGTGGAATGGGAATAGGACTGAGATCAGAAAGAAGAGAAAGGGCTTCAATTTTTAGCTCCCCAGCTAATGGATGCGTGTTTGCGCGTATAGTTTTCGCCCAGTAATCCAATCATCAATAGCACCAAGGACACAACAAGCGGGTAGGTGGTGCTGGTGTAATGCGGGTTGTAATTCACAAAGGTAAAGCCGCGCGCTTGGTCAATAATGTGAAACAGCGGGTTCCAGCTGAACATCACCAGCATGGTGCCGGGCAGCGAGTTTGCCACGAACATTTTGCCGGATGCGATCATATTCGCGCGTGCGTAAATCTGTGATCCAATGGATGAAAATTGTGGAAACCACGGCTTGAGCGCAAGGAAATTCATGCCGACACAGACGCCGGAAAACCACGCCAGCAAGAACATACCAACCGCACCTCGGAGGCTTTGAAAGGTAACATTCCCGGTCCAAAGTTGGTATATGCCTAGCACCACGATGACCGACAAAGCCTGAACATAAAGCGCGCTTAGCGCGGATGAGGTGATTGAGATGAAGGTGTTCATCGGGGCATGTTGCATCAGTGTTGATGTTGGTCCGGCGGCCCCCGCAACCGCACCCATGGATTTAACATGGGTCATGAACAGGAAAATCCCGGTCATGATATACAGCAGAAAATCCCCCCGGATCATGCCGCCGCCGCGCCCGATGATGGTGAACATCAAGTAAAACACGGCAACCAGGATCATGGTTTGAAACATATTGATCAACAGGCCGAACAGCGCATTTGAATGGGTTTGCCGCACGGATCGCACGGTGGCGTGATAAATCACCTCACCCATGGCCCAAGCGGCTTGAACGCGGGACTGTTTTTTATTGGCGGTTTGAAACATGTTTTGGCCTTCTGCGGCGAATGCCCCGAACATTACACGGGAATTCTTGCTGTTTCTTTACCTTGAAACCATAAGAGAGGAAGGAAATCATGGCAACACCGCCAAATTGGGCGGATTTGGTGACGTTAAAGGAGAGATGAGTTGGATTTTGACCGTTTAGAAGGGGTGATGCGTCGGCTGGCGTTGGAAGCTGGCGATGTGATCATGGAAATCTATAACTCGGATGACTTCGATGTGCGGGCAAAATCTGATGACAGCCCGGTTACCGCAGCGGATGAGGCGGCGGATGCGTTGATTTCCAAAGGTCTGCGCGCGGCATTCCCGGATGTGCTTTTGGTGACAGAAGAACAGGCTGACAGCCATGATCTACAGGCGGATGAGTTTCTGATTGTGGACCCCTTGGATGGCACCAAAGAATTTGTCCTGCGACGCGGTGATTTCACTGTGAATATTGCTTATGTCAAAGATGGCTCGCCCATTCGCGGCGTGGTTTATGCGCCGTATCGCGAGCGGATGTTTTTCACGCGCGCTGACGGTCAAAGCGTTGAAGAAATGGGGCCGTTTTCGAAGGACGCTCAGGGCGAGGTGAAAGAGATCAACGTCTCGACCCCCGACAATGACGCGCTGATGGTTGTTGCCTCAAAATCGCACCGCGACCAAGCCACTGATGATTATATCAACAAATATTCGGTACGCGACAGCCGGTCTGCGGGATCCAGCCTGAAGTTCTGTTTGGTGGCCACCGGCGAGGCGGACATCTATCCGCGTGTTGGTCGCACGATGGAATGGGACACGGCCGCCGGACATGCGGTTCTGAACGGGGCCGGGGGGGCGGTTGTTCGTTTCGACGATCATTCGCCGCTGACTTACGGTAAGCTGATCTATGAAAACCCGTTTTTCATTGCTTACGCCAAAGGCGTGGATCTGAAACCCGCATGAAAACTCTGATCGTCATTCCCGCTCGCTACGCTTCAACCCGCTATCCCGGCAAGGCGCTTGCGCCGCTGCGCGGCGCGTCAGGGGTTGCGAAACCCCTGATCCAACGCAGTTGGGAAGCCGCGCAAGAGGTTCAGGGCGTTGATCGCGTGGTTGTGGCCACGGATGACAGCCGGATTTCTGATGTGGCAAAGGGGTTTGGGGCTGAAGTGGTGATGACCTCGTCCGACTGTCAAAACGGCACCGAGCGTTGTGCTGAAGCCTTGGACGCGCTGGGCGGTGGGTTTGACGTGGTGGTGAACTTGCAAGGGGATGCGCCACTGACCCCACATTGGTTCATTGAGGATCTGGTCAAAGGGTTGATGGCGCATCCTACAGCCGAGGTCGCCACACCTGTCTTGCGCGCCGATGGCCGTGCCTTGATGGGGTTTCAAGAAGACCGCCGCGCGGGGCGTGTCGGCGGGACAACGGTGGTCTTTGGGGCCGAGGGAAAGGCGCTTTATTTCTCAAAGGAAGTGATCCCCTATACGGATGGGTCAGAAACCGCGCCGAATTCCCCTACAGACGTGTTTCATCATGTGGGAGTGTATGCCTATCGCCCCTCTGCCCTTGCCGCCTATCCGCGCTGGGCACCGGGGCCACTGGAAACATTAGAAGGTCTTGAGCAATTGCGGTTTTTGGAACGGGAACGCCCGGTGCAATGTATCGAAGTTGACGCCAAGGGGCGACAGTTTTGGGAATTGAACAATCCAGAAGATGTCCCCCGGATCGAAGAGATGCTGCGCGGTATGGGCGTCGATTGATCTGCGCTTTCTTGGGGGCAGCGGGTCGGGGTCTACACGCAAAAGTTTCTTAACGGATACACTTAGCGTCACGATAATGTCACGGTTTTGCCCAACCCGTGCAATTTGACCGCACTACCTTAAGGTCAGACATAAAAAACAAGTGACAATTTATTGGAAAACGCTAGCCTTAATAAAAAACAAAGTTGTGCGAAAACATTGGGGTAAAGGCGAACGGGCCGAACCAAGGCAAATGGTTTCCTAGTGTGAATGAGTGCAAATGAGGTGGGACAGACATGAAACGTAAAGTGACCAAAGCCATTTTCCCGGTTGCGGGTCTAGGAACGCGATTCCTTCCGGCAACCAAATCCATCCCCAAAGAAATCATGACGCTGGTGGATCGCCCCTTGATCCAATACGCAATTGATGAGGCGCGAGCCGCCGGGATCAAAGAGTTTATTTTTGTCACCTCGCGCGGCAAAGGCGCGCTTGAGGATTACTTTGACAACTCGCCCGTGCTGGAACAAGAGCTGCGCAAAAAGGGCAAAGACGAGCTTTTGGAAATTCTAAAAGCGACCAATATGGACAGTGGCGCCATTGCCTATATGCGTCAGCACAAAGCGTTGGGTCTGGGCCATGCGGTCTGGTGTGCGCGCCGTTTGATTGGCAATGAACCTTTTGCCGTGATCTTGCCCGATGATGTGATCGCCGCCGAAAAACCCTGTCTTCAGCAGATGGTTGAAGCCTATGAGGAAACCGGTGGCTGTATGGTTGCCGCGATGGAGGTTCCCCCTGAAAAAGCGTCCTCTTATGGTGTGCTGGACATCAAAGAGGATATGGGATCCTTGGTGTCGACCCGCGGCATGGTGGAAAAACCAACGCTGGAAGAAGCGCCCTCAAATCTTGCTGTGATTGGCCGCTATATTCTGACCCCAGACATTCTGCGCAATCTGAACAAGATCAAAAGCGGTGCGGGCGGCGAAATCCAACTGACCGACGCGATTGCACAAGAGCTGGAACAAGAGCGCGAAGTTTACGGCTATCGCTTCCGTGGTCGCCGCTTTGATTGCGGCTCAAAGGCCGGGTTCCTTCAGGCCACCGTGTCTTTTGGTTTGGCGCGCGAAGAATTGCATGATGAGTTCTCGGGCTTCTTGAACGACCTTGTCGCACAACAAAAAGCAGCCGAGTAACCGATGACGGCTGCGGGCGGGCCGGGGGTTTGGGCGTCATACAGATTGCGCCTTAAGCGCCGCCGCCTGTTGTTGCGTTCAATTCGGTCTCGCCACCAACTGACATTGGTCGCGGATCGCACAGATCAGATTGCACCGGGTCAAATTCTTGCGTTCACCACACTTCGCAACGAAGCGTTGCGCCTGCCCTATTTTCTGTCGCATTACCGGCGTCTTGGGGTGGGGCATTTTTTCATTGTCGCCAATGACAGCGATGATGGGTCGGTTGCGCTGTTGGCGGATCAACCGGATGTGTCGCTGTGGCGGACGGATGCCAGTTACAAAGCCTCGCGGTTTGGCGTTGATTGGATGACATGGCTTCAGTTTCGCTATGGTCATAATGCCTGGTGTCTCAGCGTGGATGCGGATGAGATTCTGATCTATCCCCATTGGGACACGCGCGACCTGCACGCGCTTACCGCGCGGCTGGAACAAACGGGCGCCCGCGCGCTGGGCGCGATGATGTTGGACCTGTTTCCCAAGGGTGCACTGGGTCAGCAGGCGTATCAAGCCGGGCAAGATCCGACCGAGGTTCTGAACTGGTTTGATGCGGGCCCTTACCGCGTGCGCCGTCAGATGCCGATGCAAAACCTGTGGCTGCAAGGCGGCCCGCGTGACCGGGTGTTTTTCCCCGACCGCCCCGCGCAGGCGCCCACGCTGAACAAGCTGCCCTTGGTGAAATGGAACCGCCGCTACGCCTATGCCAACTCGACCCACGCCATGTTGCCGCCAGTGATGAATTTACAATGGGACGGTCCAAAGTGTGTGTCTGGCGACGACCGTCTTTCGGGTGCGCTTTTGCACAGCAAGTTTTTGCCGGGCATTTTGGAACGCTCGCGCGAAGAAAAAGCCCGGCGCGAACATTTTGGCCAGCCGGACCAATTCAACGCCTATTATGACGGTGTAAGCGCGGCCCCGGATTTGTGGTCAGACACAGCTTTGCCCTATCAAAACTGGTGCCAACTTGCTGAATTGGGACTGATTTCTGCGGGTGGCTGGGATTAAAGCCGCATAAACAGTTTACCCCCATAATTGTCACATGTATGGATGATTCTGAGGTATTGTTCGTAAAGTGGGGTCAATTGTGGCCGCATTTCTTGCGCCATTGCCGTATGGTTCATGAACCGCACCGTGAATTTGGTAATTTGTGACGGGGGACAGTGGGAAAGATTTGGGCGCCTGGACATCATATCGCCTAAGGCTGCAACGCAAACGCCGCCAAATCCGTGCGTTTCGAAAACGCAGGGAGCTGACGGAAGTTGTCAATCGGACGCGTGCGATCCGACCAAAGGATATTCTGGTTTTCTCGACCCTGCGAAATGAACGTATCCGCCTGCCATTTTTCTTGAAATACTACCGTGACCTTGGGGTCAGCCATTTCTTTATCGTCGACAACGGGTCGGATGATGGCGGTCGCGAATATCTTGCTGAACAAGAAGATGTTTCGCTTTGGAGCACCAATGCCAGCTATAAAAGCGCGCATTTTGGGGTGGATTGGCTGAATTGGCTGCAACGCAAATATGCCGATGGGCATTGGACGCTTGTGGTCGATCCGGACGAATTTCTGGTCTATCCGTTTTGCGACACCCGCCCGTTGCGTGCGCTGACCGATTGGTTGGATGCCTCGGATGTGCGTTCTTTTGGGGCGATGCTTTTGGATATGTATCCAAAAGGGTCACTGGATGCCCAGCCTTACCGCGAAGGTCAGGATCCATTTGATATTGCCTGCTGGTTCGACAGTGGCAATTACATGATCCAGAAGAATAATTTTTACGGAAACCTTTGGATACAAGGCGGGCCGCGCACGCGTGCTTTTTTCCAGGATGACCCAAAACGTGCCCCTGCTTTGAACAAGATCCCGCTGGTGAAATGGGACAAGAATTATGCCTACCTCAGCTCAACCCACACCATTTTGCCGCGTGGCTTGAACCTTGTGTATGACGAATGGGGTGGGGAAAAGGCGTCTGGGTGTCTGCTTCATGCCAAGTTCCTTGATACGTTTTCAGCCAAGGCTGAAGAAGAGCTTCAGCGCGGTCAGCATTATGCCGGAAGTCATGAATATCGTGCCTATCAGCAGCACCTGAAAGACAACCCCGATCTGTGGTGTAAATGGAGCGAGAAATACATCAATTGGCGCCAGCTTGAGATTTTGGGCATCATGTCAAAAGGCAATTGGGCATGAGCTTGGGTGTCGTCATGCTGGTCCACGATGCGCTGGATCGCGCGGGACAGTTGGTGCGCCACTGGGCGGGCCACGGGTGCCCGGTGGTGATCCATGTCGACAAACGCGTCAAACGCCGCGCCTACGCAAGCTTTGTGAATGATCTGGCAGATCTGGAAAACGTGCGGTTTTGTGGCCGTCACAAATGCGAATGGGGCAGGTGGTCGCTTGTGGCCGCCAGTCAAACCGCATCCGAACTTATGCTGAAAAGCTTTCCCGACGTCAGCCATGTGTTTCTGGCGTCCGGATCCTGCTTGCCACTGCGTCCGATCCAGGAAATGCAGGAGTATCTTGCCAACCGACCCCGCACCAACTTTATTGAAAGTGTCACAACTGAGGATGTGCCGTGGACCGTGGGCGGGCTGGACAAAGAACGCTTTACCCTGCGCTTTCCGTTTTCTTGGAAACGTCATCGTCTGGTATTTGATGCCTATGTGCGTCTGCAACGGCGACTGAAGGTTAAGCGCAAAATCCCCGCAGGACTTGTCCCCCATCTGGGCAGCCAATGGTGGTGTCTGACCCGGCAAACCTTGTCTGATATTCTAAACGATCCTGACCGCGAGGTGTATGACACCTATTTCCAAAAGGTCTGGATCCCCGATGAAAGTTATTATCAGACGTTGGTGCGACAGTTTTCGACCAATATCGAAAGCCGATCGCTGACCCTGTCAAAGTTTGATTATCAGGGTAAACCGCACATCTTTTATGATGACCATCTTCAATTGTTGCGCCGGTCAGATTGCTTTGTGGCCCGTAAGATCTGGCCGCAAGCCAACAAGCTTTATGACAGCTTCCTGTCGAACGCCGCGGCAATCATGAGCGGGGCAGAACCAAACCCCGGCAAGATCGACCGGATCTTTTCCAAAGCGGTTGAGCGGCGCACCCGTGGTCGCCCCGGCCTTTTTATGCAAAGCCGCTATCCGCGGATGGGGTTTGAAAACGGCCTGACCGGTAGCCCCTATGCGGTGTTTGAGGGCTTTACCGAGGTGTTTGAGGATTTTGAGGGGTGGTTGGAGCGTGCTGTTGGCGGCCGGGTGCATGGGCACCTCTATGGGCCTGAACGAGCCGAGTTTTCTGGCGGCCAGAAGGAGTTTAGCGGGGCACTGACCGACAGCGCCAAGCTTAGGGATTATGACCCGCGTGGGTTTTTAACAAATCTCATCTGGTCGACGCGCGGTGAACGCCAAAGCTTTCAATTTGGTCCCGCTGACAATCAAGATATCAGCTGGGACATGGCGAAAGACCCAAATGCCTACATCTCGGTTGTGTCTGGGGCTTGGGCTGTGCCGCTCTATCATTCGAACCAGAATTTTACTGATATACGGCGGCAAGCGGCGAAATTGCAGAAAATCGAAAGCGACCACCTGGACATCTTACGCTCGGGCTATTCACGGGCGCGCATTCGCATCTGGACCATGGCGGAGTTTGTGCAAAACCCGATGGAACCTCTGCAACTTGTTATTGATGAAATTGGTGGTCGGATGAGCACACGCCTGACCGAAGCCCCAAAAATGGTAGAGCTTGATGGCTTTGGGCAGTTCCTGCAAAACCTCAAGAACCAAGGCATGCAGCCCTATTTGATGGGGGACTACCCATCGGGGCCTGACCCCGTGCAAACCCCACAAGACGCCCGCAAACCCTATTTGATCAAGTGACAGGCAGTGAACCCATATGACCCGACAATTTGACTGTTTTATCATCTTTGCCGAAATGCGCACTGGGTCCAATTTCCTGGAAAGCAACTTGGATCAGTTCGTCGGTCTGACCTGTTATGGCGAGGCGTTTAACCCCTATTTTATGGTGTCCCCGAAAACGAAAGAGCTGTTTGGCGTGACCACCGCCGCGCGGGACAAAAACCCGATGGATTTGATCGAAGCGATCAAAAAGGGCACCGACGGATTGCCCGGGTTTCGGTTTTTCCACGACCATGACCCGCGCGTTTTTGAAATGCTAATCGATGATCCGCGCTGTGCAAAAGTTGTGCTGACGCGCAATCACGTCGAAAGCTATGTTTCGCGCAAGATCGCATGGGAAACCGATCAGTGGCAGCTGAATGACGTGCATGACGTGATCAAAAAGCAGGCCACATTCCATGGTTGGGAATTTGAACGGCTGTTTTACCGGATGAAGAATTTCCAACTGCAAATCAAAGACCGTCTGCAACGCAGCGGCCAGACGGCGTTTTACGTGGATTACGAAGACGCACAGGACATTGGTGTGATCAATGGCCTTGCGCGGTTTCTTGGCGAAGAGGGTGAGATCACCGAATTTGCCGGTAAATTCAAAAAGCAAAACCCGGAAACACTGGCCGAGAAGGTGGTGAACTTTGACAAGCTGGAAGAGACAATTGCTGCGATTGATTTCTTTGACTTGCACAAAATTCCAAACTTCGAACCCTCGCGACCTGCAGCCGTCACCAACTATGTGATGTCAGATGCTGCTGGTTTGGTGTTCATGCCCGTCAAAGGCGGCCCCACGGGGGCTGTGACGGATTGGTTGGGCCGGATGGGCGAGGTTGAACGTGGGTTCACGCAAAAAGATCTGCGCAAATGGAAGCGCCAGCACAAAGGCCACAGAAGCTTTACCGTGCTGCGTCACCCTGTTGCCCGCCTGCACGCGATGTTCTGCGCGTATTTGGTGAACCACGGACCGGACACCTATTGGGACATCAAGCACGCGTTGCGTGAAAGCTATGGCGTGAATTTGCCCGAGGCTGAACCGGGGGATGACTGGACGCTTGCCGCGCATAAAGCCGGATTTTTGCAGTTCATTGATTTTGTCGACAAGAATCTAAAGGGGCAAACAGGGATTCGTGTCGATGCAGGATGGGCGTCTCAGTCGTCTGTGTTGCAGGGATTTGCGGGGTTTGCGTTGCCAGATCATGTGCTGCGGGAAGATCAGCTTGCCAAGGGTCTTGCAGGGATCCTGGGCGAAAAGGGCATGGACGACAGCGCCCCGCAGGTTGCGGCTGCCACGCCAGACGCGCCCTATGCATTGGCGGATGTCTATGATGATGAGATCGAGGGCAAGATCCGCAAGCTTTATCAACGCGACTATATGATGTTTGGGTTTAAGCCTTGGGGGCGATGAGCCCGGTGGAATAGAAAAGGCCCAAAGGCGCCGAGCTTCTTATCGTAAAAGTCGATGGATGCGACATGTCGATCTGAGGGATTCTCAATCTTTATAGAGAGAGAACCCAAACTTACCCCGCGCTTTCTGCCTGACTCGGGGTGATTCAAGGCGGGTGACGGGAGTTGAGGTGGTGAAAATCAAATGGAAGCTGTGGGTAACCCATGATGGAGGCGTTGTTTGGGCTAACAAAGTTGCGCAAACACCCGGCGTTCCTTTCTTAAAATTTCCATAACCCCCTAATTTCAAAGGAAAATACAGGAAAAATGCAAAAATCTGTCTTTTTGAGAAAAAAGGGGTTGCGGGTGGAGTGTGATAGTCTTA
>CBDUJY010000035.1:0-21885 GCA_965367685.1 uncultured Planktotalea sp.
GTACTGAAATGGTTATGCCAGGCGACAACCTGAAGTTCGGTGTTGAACTGATCGCGCCGATCGCCATGGAAGATGGCCTGCGCTTCGCGATCCGCGAAGGCGGCCGCACCGTTGGTTCCGGCGTTGTGTCGAAAATCATCGCATAAGTACGGGGCGGCTTCGCGCAAGCGAAACGCACCGAAGACTAAACTGGGCGGCAGGTGAATTGGCAAAGCCAAATCACCGAGAGCCTAAGCGATAAAGACTAAGAAAGGGCCTCGCAAAACGCGGGGCCCTTTTTACTGTTTGGCCACTTGTGGCGCACGCATAAGTTGCTAGTGTGCTGACGTATTTATGCTTGCCCTATCTGGATTCCGATTTTGAAATTCCTCATTTCCGTCGTTATTTTGTCCGTGCTTTGCATCCTGTTTGTCTTTGCATACCCCGCATGGTCTGACCTGTTATTGCTTGCGCTTCCCAGCTTTCTTGCAAGCCTTCTTCTTTTGTGGGACCAGCGGCGGGGGCCGAGGACACACAGGGGGAAGCTGCGGGGGCGGCGCAGGGGAAAACGCGCCGGCCCGCGCGGGTGGGCCATTGTGGATGGGTCAAATATTATGCATTGGCGCGATGGTGACCCCAGCTTTGACCCTTTGCACGATGTCATCCACCGCCTCACGGCCCTTGGGTTTGCGCCGGGGGTCATGTTTGACGCAAACGCGGGGTATTTGCTTGCGGGCCGGTATCTTGACGATGGCAGCATGGCCAAACGGCTGAATTTGCCTGAAGATGCGGTTGTTGTGGTGGCCAAAGGCAGCCCCGCCGACCCGGTCATTTTAACAGCGGCACGGGATCTGGGCGCGATTGTCATCACAAATGACCGGTATCGCGATTGGGCAGAGGAATATCCCGAGGTCAAAACGCCGGGGACCTTGGTGCGCGGCGGCTATCGTTCTGGTCAGCTGTGGTTGGAATGTGAAACGGCGAAAGCCTAGCGGGCTTGGGTCAGGAACGCGATCGGTTTGCAAACCGACACTTTTTTCACCCGCAAACGCCCCATCCCCACAAATCCCTCTTGAACCCACCCGCGCCATCGCGTATTCCGGCGCGCAGTAGGGGTATAGCTCAGTTGGTAGAGCGACGGTCTCCAAAACCGTAGGTCCCGGGTTCGAACCCTGGTGCCCCTGCCATTTCCCAGATCTGCCAACAGATCCACAGATCCGCCAATAGATCCACAAGCCCGGTTTTATCGCACCCTGACGTAAACGGGTGCGCTGCGCAGTCTGCGGCCCAATTTCCACGATCCTTCCCAAGAACTGCCCCACTCCCGCCCAAGTTGCTCGGTCTAACCAAGGCAAAAGGTGCCTTAAGGACAGGGTCTATGAATTACATATTTGCGCTTTTGTTCCGCTCGCCGTGGTGGGTGTTTGTGGTGATGGCTGTTGGGGTTGCGTATTTCGGCGAAACCATGCACCAAACCATGTTGGACAAGCAGGCGGCCCGCACCACGGCCTTGCAAAGCCCGCCGCCAGAGCCGTTGGACCTTAGCGTTTTCACCAAAGAAAACATTACCCCCGTGGGCGAGGTGAACGTGCGCGGGTGGATCAATTATGACCTGAACTACAACCTGATCAAACGCACCAATATGGTGAAAACCGGCGAACGGTTTGTCTATGTGATGTTTGGGGCAAACGACAGTAAGTCGGGTGGTCAGGCGCGGGCGGCGATCATCCTGACCAAAGATCAAAAGCAGCAGTTTCTGGATCAAGTTGATCGCAAAACGGTGGATTTCGGGCCCAATGGCGTGGTCTATGGCATTCACGGTCTGAAAGCCTCGGGTGATGGATATTACAGCCAACTGGCATCGGTCCTGCGGGATCATGACGTTCGCATGGGCGCCGATTTCATCCTGATTGAACCCTTCCTTGCGGGGCGCGTGGCGGGGCTGACCCGCGCGGGCGAGGCTGAAAATCAGCGGTTGATCTATCTTGGCATTGTCGGGTTTTTCCTGCTGGTGGCCCTGTTCAAATTCCGCAAATCACGCGGGGGTCAGAAGGTGGCGGATGGTTTTGCCGATGGTCCAATTGCGTCCGGCACCTCAAAGGCCGCCGTCAAGCCAACGGGGCGGACAACAGGGGCGCAGGCACCCGCGGATATGCCCGCGGCACAAAACGCCGCGCCCTCCCCCCGTGCGGATAGGATCACCGATGACAGCCCACTTGGGCGGATGCAGCGGCGCGAGGCCGCGAAACGGGGCGAGCTTGTCGATTCCTCTGAACATACCAAATCCGCCACCACAACGCACGCGCCACTGTCGGGTCTGGCCGCCGCGTATCAAGCCAAACCGCTGACATCCCGGCCTTCAATGGGTCTGGTGCCAAAGCTGGTCGGGGCAGGGGCCGTGCTGTTCTTGCTGGGTCAACTGGGCCTGTTGCCAATGGGTTTTCCCATCATGATGGTGATCGGGTTTTGGTATGCAATGTATCGCGGGGCAACCTTGCTGGGCTCTGGCCTGTCACGGTTTGACGGTTTGTTTTCCGGCGCCAGTCGCGCCGCGACGCGGGCGAAAATGGCAGTGGATCCGCTGGACAAACTGGCCCATCAGGTGCGGGAGTGAGGTGAAATATCCCTAAATTGGGCCGCACAGTGCGATTAGCCCCCACCGCATGCACAGGTGGGCTTGAAAATCCCGCCCGCTTTGCGTATCTCCCCGTCTGACCCCGTTAGGCAGAGAGAAAACATGACCAATCCGCTTCAATTCATCCAGCAGGTGCGTGCTGAGGTTTCCAAGGTCGCATGGCCAACCCGCCGCGAAGTGCTGTTGACCACGGCGATGGTCTTTGTGCTCGCCTCCCTGACTGCATTGTTCTTTTCCCTGGTGGATCTGGGCATTCGCAGTGGTTTGGGCGCTGTTTTGGGCATGTTTGGCTAAGCCAGACTGTCGGGGAAATCCCCCCGTAAAATATCGAATTGCCCGCACACTCCCCCTTGAAATCTCACCGTTTCAGGAGTAGTTCGGGCGCTGTAATTGGGATGGGCGTGCGGCGAATCAGTGGCACGCCGATTTTTTATTCCCGAAAGCCGCCGGCCAGATATGCGAATGCATGATGGCGACCTGAACGAAAAGACGACCCGAACGTAAGTTTGTGGATGTTTGCGGACGGCGGCGGTGATCTGAACTCTGGGGGCGACATCGTTCCCGAACGAAACTGAGAAGAGGCTGACATGGCGAAGCGCTGGTATTCGGTAAGTGTGCTGTCGAATTTCGAAAAGAAGATTGCGGAACAGATCCGGACCGAAGTGGTCGAAAAGGGTCTGGACGAGCAGATCGACGAAGTTCTGGTGCCCACCGAAGAAGTGATCGAAGTACGTCGTGGCAAGAAAGTCACGTCTGAACGTCGCTTTATGCCGGGCTATGTGCTGGTGCACATGGAAATGTCGGACGAAGGCTATCACCTGATCAACTCGATCAACCGCGTCACCGGCTTTCTGGGCCCGCAAGGCCGCCCAATGCCAATGCGTGATGCAGAAGTGCAGGGCATCCTTGGTCGCGTCGAAGAAGGCGCCGAGGCCCCACGCACCCTGATCAGCTTTGAAATCGGCGAAAAGGTCAATGTGACCGACGGGCCGTTTGAGGGCTTTGATGGATCGGTCGAAGAAGTTGACGAAGAAAACAGCCGCCTGAAAGTGACTGTTTCGATCTTTGGCCGGGCCACCCCGGTTGAACTGGAATACACACAGGTTGCGAAACAAGCCTGATGTGATGGCGCCCAGCCGGGCGCACGTGGGAGGGGCAGGGACCGCGGTCCCCAACCCAGACCACGACAATGAAAGGCTGCGGGACGCGTCCCAAGGCTGTTGTTAAAGGAGAAGCCAAATGGCTAAAAAACTAGCTGGCACAATGAAACTGCAGGTTCCTGCAGGTCAAGCCAACCCATCCCCACCCGTTGGTCCCGCACTGGGTCAGCGCGGCATCAACATCATGGAATTCTGTAAAGCGTTTAACGCGAAAACACAGGAACTCGAAGCAGGCGCGCCTTGCCCGACCGTGATCACCTATTACCAGGACAAGTCCTTCACCATGGACATCAAGACGCCCCCTGCGTCTTATTTCCTGATCAAAGCGGCTGGTCTGAAATCCGGCGCGACCAACCCTGGTCGTGATGTGGCTGGTTCCGTGACTGTCGCCCAGGTGAAAGAGATTGCCGAAGCGAAAATGAAAGATCTGAACGCGAACGATATCGAAGCCGCGATGCAGATCATCCTGGGCTCCGCCCGCTCTATGGGCATCGAGGTGAAGTAAGATGGCGAAACTCGGAAAACGTACCGCTGCCGCACGCGAAGCTTTCGCTGGCAAAGAAAACCTGTCTGTTGAAGACGCTGTAGCACTGGTTAAGGCCAGCGCCGTTGCCAAATTCGACGAGACCGTTGAAATCGCACTGAGCCTGGGCGTTGACACACGTCACGCTGACCAAATGGTTCGCGGCGTGATCGGCCTGCCAAACGGCACCGGTAAATCCATGCGCGTTGCTGTGTTTGCACGTGGCGCAAAAGCGGATGAAGCCAAAGAAGCTGGCGCAGACATCATCGGCGCAGAAGACCTGATGGAAATCGTTCAGGGCGGCACAATCGACTTTGATCGTTGTATCGCAACCCCTGACATGATGCCTGTTGTTGGTCGTCTGGGTAAAGTTCTGGGCCCACGCAACCTGATGCCAAACCCAAAAGTTGGCACTGTGACCATGGACGTGAAAGCGGCCGTAGAAGCAGCCAAAGGTGGCGAAGTTCAGTTCAAAGCTGAAAAAGGCGGCGTTGTGCACGCTGGTCTTGGCAAAGCGTCTTTCGACGAAGCCAAGCTGGTTGAAAACATCCGCGCCTTTGTTGAAGCCGTTCAAAAAGCCAAGCCAACAGGTGCCAAAGGCGCTTACATGAAGAAGATCTCGCTGAGCTCAACAATGGGCCCAGGCGTGACCCTCGACATCGACAACGCGACGGGTAACTAAGGTCACATCCGTAAGGATTGACCACCGGGACAGCGCCCATTTGCGGGTGTCTGGCTCTGGGGAGAAAACCGAAAAGGGGCGTGGCTTGGGCCACGTCCCTTTTTTCGTGCCACTACGGGCTGACGTGCGGGAATGGCGTGGTCGGTCCCTCATTGTCCCCCACCTGCGCCATTGACGAGGTGGTTACCTTGCGTCAGGCTGTCTTTATCGCAAACCAATAAAACAAGGAGTGCTCACGTGCGTAATTCAAATCGGTTCAAGGCAGGTATTGCTGGGGTCATTCTGGCGGGGATTTCTGCCACCGTTGTGGGCGCAGAGCCTGACCTGTATTACATGCACAACGCGAGCGCCTATCGCATCTGGTCCGATGATCAAACCTGCGCCTATGACATGCGCAACGCTGGCAACCCCTGTATTCAATTCGCGAGGGTTCCGATCTGCGGGTTCAAGCTCTTTTCCACCGCCGCAACGCAAAGCGTGGCCGCAGACAAGCTCAATCGAAACGATCCAGTTGTTATTCGTCATGCCAGCAATGGGTCAGTTTTTTGTGAGCTGACGCCAGGCTGATCGCGCGCGCCCCGTGGCGCCCTTTTTGCATTTCGGCAAATCCTATGATAGGGTGGCTGGAAGTCTGATAAACCCAAGTCAGGGGGTGCGCGTTAGCAGCACGCCCGATTAAGGGTTGGAAAACCTTTTAAAACCCCTTAAAGACATCCTTGCAACCCAGCGTGCGATTCGTCGTGCGCTGTTTTGCGTTTCGTCCGAGACGGTGGGTGTCCCCAGTGCGACGGTTCTGACAACACAGGATCGACAAGCGTTTATGGGTCATAATTCCTGCCTGAGATGGGAAATGAACAAACGAATTCCTGAGGCCTGGCGCTTTCAGGGGCGATTTGCGAAGGACCCGTAAAGGACCCGATTGCTGGGTTTTCTCTTGAAAATCCAGTGAAGTATGAGCCGGAGGGGAAACCCTCCAAACTTGGAGTGAAACTGTGGATAGAGCACAAAAAGAAAAATTGGTCGACGAACTCGGCCAGATCTTTGACAGCTCTGGCGTTGTAGTGGTTGCCCACTACGCGGGTATGACAGTTGCTGAAATGCAGGACCTGCGCGCGCAAATGCGCGAAGTTGGCGGGTCGGTGCGTGTTGCCAAGAACAGGCTTGCCAAAATCGCTCTGGAAGGAAAGCCGGCCGCTTCTATCGCCGACCTTCTTTCAGGCATGACCGTACTTGCTTATTCCGAAGATCCTGTGGCTGCGGCCAAGGTGATGGATGCATATGCTAAGACCAACGACAAGTTGGACATTCTTGGCGGTGCAATGGGCGATACGGCGCTGGATCTTGCTGGTGTTAAAGCTGTTGCGGCTATGCCGTCACGTGATGAGCTTATTGCTTCGATCGTGTCGTGTATTGGCGCACCTGCTTCGAACATCGCTGGGGCCATTGGCGCACCTGCTTCGAACATCGCATCCATTCTCTCGACCATCGAAGAGAAGGCTGCGTAAGCAATCTGAAATCCCCGCGTGGAGCATTCGCTTACACGTTGGAACACAACTGAATAGAACGGGAACAGTATAATGGCTGATCTGAAAGCACTTGCCGAAAGCATCGTGGGTCTGACCCTGCTGGAAGCACAAGAACTGAAAACCATCCTCAAAGATGAGTATGGCATCGAGCCTGCAGCCGGTGGCGCAGTAATGATGGCTGGCCCTGCTGATGGCGGCGCTGCTGAAGAAGAAAAAACCGAGTTTGACGTTGTTCTGAAGAACGCCGGCGCCTCGAAAATCAACGTGATCAAAGAAGTTCGCGGCATCACCGGTCTTGGCTTGAAAGAAGCTAAAGAGCTGGTTGAAGCTGGCGGCAAAATCAAAGAAGGCGTTGATAAAGCAGAAGCAGAAGACGTTAAAGGCAAGCTGGAAGCAGCTGGCGCCGAAGTCGAAATCGCTTAAGCTTTACGCTTTTGGGCCTTATGCCCAAGTAAATACTGGCTGGGCCCGGAGAAATCCGGGTCCAGCCGAACCTGTCTTGGAGAGGGCCTGATCAAATCGGGTGTTTTCCTGGGAAAGGTTTGGACGGGAGGAGGCCTTTGGGACGGCCTCCACGAATTTGTCCACCCCCTATCTCGGACGAGGCGTTGCCGGTGACCCGACGGTCGGCGCCGCAGTAGAGAATTTGAAAGGTAGTTACCGAATGGCGCAGACCTATCTTGGCCAAAAACGCTTGCGTAAATACTACGGTAAAATCCGTGAAGTATTGGAGATGCCGAACCTGATTGAGGTTCAGAAAGCATCTTACGATCTTTTCCTTAAATCTGGCGACCAGCTTCAGCCGATGGACGGTGAAGGCATCAACGCCGTATTCCAATCGGTTTTCCCGATTAAGGATTTCAACGAGACAGCTATTCTTGAGTTCGTAAAATACGAACTGGAAACGCCGAAATTCGACGTCGAAGAATGCCAACAGCGCGACCTGACATATTCAGCGCCGCTGAAAGTGACCCTTCGTCTGATTGTCTTTGATATCGACGAAGATACCGGTGCGAAGTCTGTTAAAGACATCAAAGAACAAGACGTGTTCATGGGCGATATGCCTTTGATGACGCCGAACGGCACATTTGTCGTGAACGGCACCGAGCGTGTGATTGTATCCCAGATGCACCGTTCGCCGGGCGTGTTCTTTGATCACGACAAAGGCAAAACCCATTCGTCGGGTAAGCTTTTGTTTGCCTGCCGCATTATCCCTTATCGCGGCTCGTGGTTGGACTTTGAATTTGACGCCAAAGACATCGTTTTTGCGCGTATTGACCGCCGTCGTAAACTACCTGTGACCACCCTGCTTTATGCGCTGGGTCTGGACCAGGAAGGCATCATGGATGCCTATTATGACACTGTTCAGTTCAAGCTGAAGAAGAACAAGGGTTGGGTTACCAAGTTCTTCCCCGAGCGTGTTGCCGGCACCCGCCCGACACAGGATCTGATCGACGCCAAAACAGGCGAAGTCATTGCCGAAGCTGGCAAGAAGATCACGCCACGCGCTGTGAAAAAGCTGATGGAATCTGGCGAAGTGGCCAATCTGTTGGTGCCATTTGATGCCATCGTTGGTCGTTATGTCGCCAAGGACATTATCAACGAAGACAACGGTGCAATCTATGTCGAAGCTGGCGACGAGCTGACGCTTGAGCACGACAAAGACGGCGAGCTGATCGGTGGATCGCTGAAAGAACTGATTGATGCCGGTATCACCGACATCCCGGTTCTGGACATCGACAACGTGAACGTTGGTCCCTACATCCGCAACACGGTTGCCGCTGATAAAAACATGGGCCGCGAAACGGCGCTGATGGACATCTACCGCGTGATGCGTCCGGGTGAACCGCCCACGGTTGAAGCGGCGTCAAACCTGTTTGACACATTGTTCTTTGATAGCGAGCGTTATGACCTCTCGGCTGTTGGTCGTGTGAAAATGAACATGCGTCTGTCGCTTGATGCGGAAGACACCCAACGCACCCTGCGCCGCGAAGACATCATCGCTTGTATCAAAGCGCTGGTTGATCTGCGTGACGGTCGTGGCGGCATCGACGACATTGACCACCTCGGCAACCGCCGTGTGCGTTCAGTCGGCGAGCTGATGGAAAACCAATATCGTGTTGGTCTTCTGCGTATGGAACGCGCGATCAAGGAACGCATGTCGTCGGTCGAGATCGACACCGTCATGCCACAAGACCTGATCAACGCGAAACCTGCCGCGGCGGCTGTGCGTGAATTCTTCGGCTCTTCGCAGCTGTCGCAGTTCATGGACCAAACCAACCCGCTGTCAGAAGTCACCCACAAACGCCGCCTTTCGGCGCTTGGGCCAGGTGGTCTGACCCGCGAACGTGCTGGTTTTGAGGTGCGCGATGTACACGCCACCCACTATGGTCGTATGTGTCCGATTGAAACGCCGGAAGGGCCAAACATTGGTCTGATCAACTCGCTGGCCACCTTTGCCCGCGTGAACAAATACGGCTTTATCGAAACACCTTATCGTAAGGTTGTGGACGGCAAAGTGACCGATGAGGTCAACTATATGTCCGCCACCGAAGAGATGCGTCACACGGTCGCTCAGGCCAACGCGCATCTGGACGAAGAAGGCCGGTTTGAAAACGATCTGGTGAACACACGTCAGTCTGGTGAATACACCATGGCGCAGCGTGACAGCGTTGACCTGATCGACGTTAGCCCGAAACAGTTGGTGTCGGTTGCGGCATCGCTTATTCCGTTCCTTGAAAACGACGATGCGAACCGGGCCTTGATGGGCTCGAACATGCAACGTCAGGCGGTTCCACTCTTGCGTGCCGAGGCCCCTTATGTGGGCACCGGTATCGAAGGCAAAGTGGCCATCGACTCGGGTGCGGCAATCCAAGCCAAGCGCGGCGGCGTGATCGACCAGGTGGATGCCACCCGGATCGTTATTCGTGCCACCGAAGATCTTGAACTGGGGGATGCGGGCGTTGACATCTATCGTCTGCGCAAATTCCAGCGGTCAAACCAAAACACCTGTATCAACCAACGTCCGTTGGTGAAAGTGGGCCAGAAAGTCGGCAAAGACGAAGTCATTGCGGATGGTCCATCGACAGACATGGGCGAATTGGCTTTGGGTAAAAACGTGGTCGTCGCGTTTATGCCTTGGAACGGCTACAACTACGAAGACTCGATCCTGATTTCAGAGCGTATTTCGCGCGATGACGTGTTCACTTCGGTGCACATCGAGGAATTCGAAGTTGCGGCCCGTGACACGAAACTGGGTCCAGAAGAAATCACCCGCGACATTCCAAACGTCGGTGAAGAAGCGCTGCGCAACCTCGATGAGGCGGGTATCGTTTACATCGGTGCAGATGTGGAACCGGGTGACATTCTGGTGGGTAAAATCACACCAAAAGGCGAAAGCCCGATGACACCAGAAGAAAAGCTTCTGCGCGCCATCTTTGGTGAGAAAGCCTCAGACGTTCGTGACACCTCGCTTCGTGTGAAACCGGGTGACTTCGGGACTGTTGTAGAAGTGCGCGTCTTTAACCGCCACGGTGTGGAAAAAGACGAACGTGCCCTGCAAATCGAGCGCGAAGAGGTGGAAACACTGGCGCGCGACCGTGATGATGAGCTTAATATCCTTGAGCGCAACATCTATGCCCGTCTGAAGTCGATGATCCTTGGCAAAGTGGCTGTGAAAGGCCCGAAAGGCGTCAAATCAGGGTCCACCATCACCGAAGATCTGCTCGAGCCCCTTTCGCGCGGTCAATGGTGGCAGCTGGCCCTTGAGGACGAAGATGACGCCAAGATCGTTGAGGCATTGAACGAACAGTTCAACCTGCAGAAACGTGCGCTTGAGCATCGCTTTGAAGACAAAGTTGAAAAAGTCCGTCGCGGCGATGACCTGCCACCCGGTGTGATGAAGATGGTGAAAGTCTTTATCGCTGTGAAGCGTAAGCTTCAGCCAGGTGATAAAATGGCCGGTCGTCACGGGAACAAAGGTGTTATTTCCAAGGTTGTCCCGATGGAAGACATGCCGTTCTTGGCCGATGGTACGCCGGTTGATTTCTGTCTGAACCCCCTTGGTGTTCCGTCACGTATGAACGTTGGTCAGATCCTTGAAACCCACATGGGTTGGGCCGCTCGCGGTCTGGGCATCAATGTTGATGAAGCCTTGGGTGAATATCGTCGTTCAGGCGATCTGACCCCTGTTCGCGAAGCGATGCGCATCGCTTATGGCGACGATGTCTACGAAGAAGGCATCGTGGGCATGGACGAGGACGAGCTGGTGGATGCGGCGGGCAATGTGACCCGCGGTGTGCCGATTGCAACGCCCGTCTTTGACGGCGCGAAAGAGGAAGACGTGAACGATGCGCTGACGCGCGCCGGGTTCGACACCTCTGGTCAGTCGGTTCTGTTTGACGGTCGTACCGGTGAACAGTTTGCCCGCGAAGTGACAGTTGGTGTGAAATACCTGCTGAAACTGCACCACCTTGTGGACGACAAAATCCACGCGCGCTCGACCGGGCCGTACTCGCTTGTCACACAGCAGCCGCTGGGTGGTAAGGCACAGTTCGGTGGCCAGCGCTTTGGTGAGATGGAGGTTTGGGCCCTTGAAGCATATGGCGCGGCGTACACGTTGCAAGAGATGCTGACGGTGAAATCGGATGACGTTGCTGGCCGGACGAAAGTCTATGAAAGCATCGTGAAAGGCGAGGACAACTACGAGGCTGGCGTGCCAGAATCGTTCAACGTTCTTGTCAAAGAAGTCCGTGGTCTCGGCCTCAATATGGAACTCCTGGATGCGGAGGGCGAGGATTAAGGCCCCGCGCCTTAATCCTCCCACCCTTCCCCTGATTATAAGGAACGCAAAATGAACCAGGAACTGTCAACCAACCCGTTCAACCCGTTGACCCCACCGAAAGTCTTTGACGAGATTAAGGTGTCGCTGGCCAGCCCTGAACGGATTCTGTCTTGGTCTTATGGTGAGATCAAAAAGCCAGAAACCATCAACTATCGTACGTTCAAACCAGAACGCGACGGTCTGTTCTGTGCCCGTATCTTTGGCCCGATCAAAGATTACGAATGCCTGTGCGGTAAATATAAGCGCATGAAATATCGCGGCGTTGTCTGTGAGAAATGTGGTGTTGAAGTTACCCTTCAAAAAGTACGTCGTGAACGTATGGGCCACATTGAACTGGCAGCACCCGTTGCGCACATCTGGTTCCTTAAGTCGTTGCCATCGCGCATCGGGTTGATGCTGGATATGACCCTGCGCGATCTGGAACGCATTCTGTACTTTGAAAACTATGTTGTGATTGAGCCGGGCCTGACCGACCTCACATACGGCCAGTTGATGAGCGAAGAAGAGTTCATGGACGCGCAAGACACTTACGGCATGGACGCGTTCACCGCGAACATCGGTGCCGAAGCGATCCGTGAAATGCTCAGCCAGATTGATCTGGAAGCAGAGGCTGAACAGCTGCGGGCTGATCTGTCTGAGGCCACCGGTGAATTGAAGCCGAAAAAGATCATCAAACGTCTGAAGATCGTTGAAAGCTTTTTGGAATCGGGCAACCGTCCCGAGTGGATGATCATGACCGTTGTGCCTGTGATCCCGCCAGAGCTGCGCCCACTGGTGCCGCTGGATGGGGGTCGTTTCGCGACCTCAGATCTCAACGATCTGTATCGTCGTGTGATCAACCGGAACAACCGTCTGAAGCGTCTGATTGAACTGCGTGCGCCTGATATCATCGTGCGCAACGAAAAACGTATGCTGCAGGAATCTGTGGATGCGCTGTTTGACAACGGCCGTCGCGGTCGCGTGATCACGGGTGCCAACAAGCGTCCGCTGAAATCGCTGTCCGACATGCTGAAGGGTAAACAAGGTCGCTTCCGTCAAAACCTTTTGGGTAAACGCGTCGACTTTTCCGGTCGTTCGGTCATTGTGACCGGTCCGGAACTGAAGCTGCACCAATGTGGTTTGCCGAAAAAGATGGCCTTGGAACTGTTCAAGCCGTTCATCTATTCGCGTCTTGAGGCCAAAGGTCTGTCTTCTACCGTGAAGCAAGCCAAAAAGCTGGTCGAAAAAGAGCGTCCCGAAGTGTGGGATATCTTGGACGAAGTGATCCGCGAACACCCCGTCATGCTGAACCGTGCGCCCACCTTGCACCGTCTTGGCATTCAGGCGTTTGAACCGGTTCTGATCGAAGGCAAAGCCATCCAGCTTCACCCGCTTGTCTGTTCCGCGTTTAACGCTGACTTTGACGGTGACCAAATGGCGGTTCACGTGCCCCTCTCGCTGGAAGCCCAGCTGGAAGCACGCGTTCTGATGATGTCGACCAACAACGTTCTGTCGCCGGCCAACGGCGCGCCGATCATTGTTCCGTCACAGGATATGATCTTGGGCCTTTATTACATCACCATGGAGCGTGATGGCATGAAGGGCGAAGGCATGGTCTTTAGCGACGTGGACGAAGTTCAGCACGCTTTGGACGCTGGCGAAGTGCATCTGCACGCCAAGGTCAAAGCCCGCTTGCCGCAGGTTGATGCCGACGGCAACACCGTTATGGTGCGCTTTGACACCACACCGGGCCGCATCCGTCTTGGGGCACTTTTGCCACAAAACAACAAGGCGCCGTTTGAACTGGTGAACCGTCTTCTGCGGAAGAAGGAAGTGCAGCAGGTCATTGATACCGTCTACCGTTATTGCGGTCAGAAGGAATCGGTTATCTTCTGTGACCAGATCATGTCGTTGGGCTTTAAAGAAGCGTTCCGCGCCGGTATTTCCTTCGGCAAAGATGACATGGTGATCCCTGACAACAAATGGACATTGGTGGATTCCACCCGTGACCAGGTGAAGGGATTTGAACAGCAGTACATGGATGGTCTGATCACCCTCGGCGAGAAGTACAACAAAGTTGTTGATGCTTGGTCAAAGTGTAACGACAAGGTCACCGACGCGATGATGGGGTCAATTTCGTCTTTGAAAAAAGACGAGAACGGCGCCGAAATGGAACCAAACTCGGTTTACATGATGGCCCACTCTGGGGCGCGTGGTTCGGTTACTCAGATGAAACAGCTGGGCGGTATGCGTGGTCTGATGGCCAAACCGTCGGGTGAAATTATCGAAACACCGATCATCTCGAACTTTAAAGAAGGTCTGACCGTGCTTGAGTACTTCAACTCGACCCACGGTGCCCGTAAGGGTCTGTCAGATACGGCTTTGAAAACGGCGAACTCGGGGTATCTGACCCGTCGTCTGGTGGACGTTGCACAAGATTGCATCGTACGCGAGATCGACTGTGGCACAGAAAACGCGATCACCGTTGAAGCGGCTGTAAACGACGGCGAAGTTGTGGCCTCGATCGGCGAACGTCTTCTGGGTCGTGTGGCTGCTGATGACATCATCAAGCCGGGCACCGACGAAGTGATGGTTGCCAAAGGTGAACTGATCGACGAGCGTAAAGCGGATATCATTGAGGAAAGCGGTATCGCCGCGGTTCGCATCCGTAGCCCGCTGACCTGTGAAGCCGAAGAAGGCGTTTGCGCCAATTGTTATGGCCGTGACCTTGCACGTGGTACACGTGTGAACACGGGCGAAGCGGTTGGGATTATCGCGGCACAGTCCATTGGTGAGCCCGGTACACAGCTGACGATGCGGACCTTCCACATTGGCGGTGTTGCTCAGGGTGGCCAACAGTCGTTCCAAGAAGCCAACCAAGAAGGCAAAATCGAATATCGCAACGCAAATGTTCTGGACAATCGTGACGGCGAAACCGTCGTGATGGGCCGGAACATGGTGCTGGCGATTGTCGATGAAAACGGTGAAGAGCGTGCTTCGTTCAAACTGGGCTATGGCTCGAAACTGTTTGTCAAAGACGGTGCTGACGTGGCCCGCGGCGACAAGCTGTTTGAATGGGATCCCTACACGCTTCCAATGATTGCCGAGAAAGACGGTCAAGCCAAATTCCTTGACCTGACATCCGGTATTTCGGTGAAAGACGAAACCGATGATGCGACAGGTATGACGCAGAAAATCGTGATCGACTGGCGCGCGGCCCCTAAAGGCAACGAGCTGAAGCCGGAAATCATCATCGTTGATAAAGATGGCGAACCCGTTCGCAATGATGCGGGCAACCCAGTTGCCTACACCATGTCGGTGGACGCCATTCTGTCGATCGAAGAAGGCCAAGACATCAAAGCGGGGGACATCGTTGCACGTATCCCACGCGAAGGGTCAAAGACCAAAGACATCACCGGTGGTCTGCCGCGTGTTGCTGAACTCTTTGAAGCGCGCCGTCCGAAAGATCACGCGATCATCGCGGAAATCGACGGTTACGTGCGCTTTGGCCGCGACTATAAAAACAAACGTCGCATCTCGATCGAGCCAGCCGAAGAGGGTCAAGAGACCGTCGAATACATGGTGCCTAAAGGGAAGCACATTCCGGTTGCGGAAGGTGACTTCATCCAGAAGGGCGAATATCTGATGGACGGTAACCCCGCGCCGCACGATATTCTGGCAGTTATGGGTGTTGAAGCCCTTGCCAACTATATGATCGACGAAGTTCAGGACGTGTATCGTCTGCAGGGTGTTAAGATCAACGATAAGCACATCGAGGTGATCGTTCGCCAGATGCTGCAAAAGTGGGAGATTTCGGACTCCGGTGAGACCACATTGCTCAAAGGCGAGCACGTGGACAAAGCCGAGTTTGATGCCGCCAACTTGAAAGCGTCGAACGAAGGTCGTCGTCTGGCCTCCGGTGCGCCGATCCTCTTGGGGATCACCAAAGCATCGTTGCAGACACGGTCGTTCATCTCGGCCGCATCGTTCCAGGAAACCACACGCGTTTTGACCGAAGCATCGGTTCAGGGCAAACGTGACAAACTGGTTGGTCTGAAAGAGAACGTGATTGTGGGTCGCTTGATCCCAGCCGGCACCGGTGGGGCAACCCACGACGTGCGTCAGGTTGCACAAGCCCGCGATGCAGAAGTGATCGAAGAAGCCCGTGCAGAGGCCGAAGCCGCCGCACAATTGGCTGCTCCGGTTCCAGAAGCAAACTCGGTCTTTGGCGATGACAAAGCGGATGATCTGGGTCTGGTTGACACCCCAGAGATGAGCGGTGACGAGCAGCCGTAAGGCGCTTTATCCGAGCACATTATTGAAAAGCCCCGCCCAACCCGGCGGGGCTTTTTGTTTTTCTGGTTTGTAAAGGGGTCTCGAAAGGTGTTTGATCGCACACCGGATTGGATCAAGGGTGCATTCGGTGGCGGTGCTGTGGGTGCAGGTGCAGGGGACGCGTTGAACTAACGTATGATAGGACAATAGTTTTGCAGAAGCCGAGTCATGTTTTAAGAGATTTTCTCAGGTGGACGAAGACTCTCTCAGGAGAGGGCAGCTGGTCTCTAAAACCTTACGAGGAGCACATGATCGAAGCGGTCCTTGATGTGCTTCAGCCAGCCATTTCGCAAACAACGCGCACACAACTTCAAACCCGGTTTTTTGTGGACAGAGTGAATGAACGTATCCATACGCTCCACTTTGACCGCCGAGAAGATCACCTGACCATCACAGATGCGGGGTTTGACGACGCGCTTTTCAAGGTTTCAATGCGGGTGAATGGAAAGCGTCAAACCGGTCGCGTGACCTTTTATGAGGGATATATTTTTAGCGTGGAAACGCCCAAGCCAGAAAAGCTCTATCGTGATGCAGACATTGAAATTCTAAAAATCGAAAGAGCCAGCCCAAAGGCGAGTTTGACATATGTGGTTGATCGATTGGAGCATGGTAGGCCTGAAGAGGAAAAACTGTAAAAAGGGCGAGAGATCACAAAACCTAACCCCAACTGCGGTGCTCAACAACAATATGCTTTACTTGATGTGCATCGACCACATTGGCCACCCGATCTTTGCGACGGATGTGAGGAGCGTAAAGGGGTGCGAAGCCAGCTATCCGCTCAGACGAAACTACCCTTTCCCCATTTCCGCCGCCCCCTGTCGCGAACGGGATGGTGTGGGGGCGGGTTGGGTGTTAGCTCGGACACAGGAGGATCCCATATGGCATTGACGGACAACATGAAAGGCGCGGTGTTGATGACGCTGTCGATGGCGGGGTTCACCTTGAATGACGCCTGCATGAAGGCGCTCGCGGGGGATCTTCCTTTGGCACAAGCGGTGGTGTTGCGCGGCGTTCTGGCCTCGGTCCTGATCTATCTTTTGGGGCGTGGTTTGGGCGCGTTGCGGTTTGATCTGCCCGCCCGCGAATGGAAGCTGATTGGCCTGCGGGCCGTGGCCGAAGTGGGGGCGACCTATACGTTTCTCTCGGCGCTTTTCAACATGCCGATCGCCAATGTGACCGCGATTTTACAGGCGCTGCCGCTGACCGTGGCGATGGCGGCGTGGCTCTTTTTGGGCGAGCCTTTGGGCTGGCGCAGAGTGCTGGCAATCGGCGTTGGGTTCATCGGCGTGTTGCTGATTGTTCAACCGGGTGGATCCGGGTTTTCATGCTGGTCGATCTATGCCTTGGGTACGGTGGCATGTGTCACCTTTCGCGATATCATCGTCCGGCGCATGGCGAAAACCACACCCTCGATGACCGTGGCCTTTATCAACGCGGTGGCGATCACGTTGGTCTTTGGCATGTTGTCATTGGCAGACGACTGGGCCCCGGTTGATGCGCGCACGGCCGGGATTTTGATGCTGGCGGCGGTGTTCATCTTTGGCGGCTATCTCTTTTCCGTCATGGTGATGCGGGTGGGTGAAATCGGCTTTGTCGCTCCGTTTCGCTATACCGGGCTGATTGCCGCGCTGATTGTTGGCTATCTGTTGTTTGGCGATTGGCCCGATGTGCTGACTTTGCTTGGTGCGGCAATAGTGGTCGCGATGGGGCTGTTTACGCTTTATCGCGAGCGGGTTTTGGCGCGGCGGGGCTAGCCTCCGCTTCCTGCATATGGTGGATGTAACGCTGGTCTTGCCGCACATCGTCACCGCGCTTATCGGCCATCTCGCGCAGGAAATCAGCACAGCACAGATGATGCAGGCGCATTACACCGGGGATGGCACAGAGCCGCGCGTATTCAGCGTCAAACCGAGCGGCGTGTTTTAGGGCTGTGTCATTGGGGGTGCTGTTGTGATCAAAGCGGTGCTTGAAATCCTGTGAATAGCGATCCAGGCCTTCGGCCGCACTGGCGCGCCCGCGCTTAAAGTCAAACTGCTCATCCGTTTGCAAAATATAATGGTTCACCGAGGCGTGGCTGTGGGTGATCTGGTCATTGCGCGATCCATTGTGGGCGCTGTCATCCGGGTCATATTCGGCCCAGCGGTCCCCATTAGAGAACACCCAATAGTTCCCCCCGGCCCCCCATGCGCCATCACCGCCCCAAAATCGTGGGGTGTGGGATCTGAGTTTGCGAAAGCTTAACGGGTCACGCACAAAGCTTTTCACGCAATTGTTCTGACTGGCCCCAGCTGGGGAGGCGTGCAGAAACCGCCGATGCACCAAACCATCTTGCCATGTTTGATGACCGTTTGTGCCAAAGATCCGCCAATGCACCGCCATGCCCTGCCACGGGACATCGCCGCGGTTCAGCAGATGCCCAATGGTGCCGTCGCCGGTATGCACCGTCAAATATTCGTCCACATCACAGGTGAACATCCATGTCGCGGCTTTGACCATCGGGTGTGATCGGCAGGCGCGATAGGCCGAGGGTTGGGGGTGCTGATCTGGCCCCGGTTCATGGCGCCGAATGCCAATTTCATCGGCCTTTTGCAAAAGGCGCAGCATTTGCGGGCTGTGATCGGTGCAGTCATTGAACATCACCAGCACGTTTTCAAAGCCAATCGACTTTTGCCACGCGATCCATTCAAGCAAGAATGGCCCTTCGTTGCGAACTGTGGTAAATGCCAGCGTGCCTTGCATCGTATACCTTTAAATAACCTGCTGAATAATCTGTGTTGCCCACAGACTATTTCTGCCAGCAAGGGCGCGCAATGGCCGAGTGTTATTATGGTCAGGCGCAGACAAGTTTGGTTGAAGAGTTGACAGCCAGTGCGACTCCTTTTATACGCGCGATCATCCAGCAAAGGGGCAATCCCCTGCGCTTATCACGTATTGTGGGATCAAGACCGGATCTACTTAGAAGAACCGGCCCTCTGTGAACCAACCGCGTCGTTCGCCTCGGTACGGGAACGGTCGCGGATTTTCGCTTTGCGTCACATGTTGTGACATGTAAGGCGCTAGAATTTCACCGCATGGGTTCGCCTGTGCAGACTGAGTTGAGAAACGGGAAAAGAGCCCTATGCCAACGATTCAACAGCTGATCCGCAAACCGCGCCAGCCTAAAGTCAAGCGTTCCAAGTCAATGCACTTGGAAAGCTGCCCCCAAAAACGTGGCGTTTGTACGCGCGTTTATACAACAACCCCGAAAAAGCCGAACTCGGCGATGCGTAAAGTTGCGAAGGTTCGCCTGACCAATGGTTTCGAGGTTATTTCTTATATCGGCGGCGAAAGCCACAACCTTCAGGAACACTCTGTGGTTCTGATCCGTGGCGGTCGTGTAAAAGACCTTCCGGGTGTCCGTTACCACATCCTGCGCGGTGTGTTGGATACCCAAGGTGTTAAAGACCGTAAACAACGTCGTTCGAAATACGGCGCGAAGCGTCCGAAGTAAGGAGAGTCTGATATGTCTCGTCGTCACGCCGCTGAAAAGCGCCAAGTTCTGCCCGACGCCAAATTTGGCGATGCAGTTCTTACAAAATTCATGAACAACCTGATGATCGATGGTAAAAAATCGGTTGCAGAAAAAATTGTCTACAATGCGCTGGATCGTGTTGAAGACAAAATCAAACGCGCCCCTATCGAAGTGTTCCACGAAGCACTTGATAACATCAAACCGTCGGTCGAAGTTCGTTCGCGCCGGGTTGGTGGTGCAACGTACCAGGTTCCTGTCGAAGTGCGCCCCGAGCGCCGCGAAGCCCTTGCAATCCGTTGGTTGATCACAGCCAGCCGCAAGCGCAACGAAAACACGATGGAAGAACGCCTTGCCGGTGAACTTCTTGACGCTGTTAACTCGCGCGGGACTGCCGTTAAGAAACGCGAAGACACCCACAAAATGGCCGATGCCAACAAAGCATTCAGCCATTACCGCTGGTAACGCCAAGGAAGGAAGAAAACCATGGCACGCGAGTATCCACTCGAACTATACCGGAACTTTGGTATCATTGCGCACATCGACGCAGGGAAAACCACATGTTCTGAACGTATCCTGTTTTACACGGGCAAGAACCACACCATGGGCGAAACCCATGATGGTGCTGGCACGATGGACTGGATGGAGCAAGAGCAGGAGCGGGGCATTACAATTACCTCTGCTGCGACAACCACGTTCTGGGAACGCACTGAAACAGGCACAGAGCCTGACGGCCCCAAGCACCGTATGAACATCATCGACACCCCAGGTCACGTTGACTTCACCATTGAAGTTGAGCGTTCTTTGGCGGTTCTTGATGGTGCGGTTGTTGTTCTTGACGGTAACGCCGGCGTTGAACCACAAACCGAAACTGTGTGGCGTCAGGCTGACCGTTATAAAGTTCCGCGTATGGTTTTTGTCAACAAGATGGACAAAATCGGCGCTGACTTCTTCAATTGTGTTGAAATGATTGAAGACCGGACCGGCGCGCGCGCAATTCCTATTGCGTTGCCGATTGGTGCGGAAACAGAGCTGGAAGGTCTGATTGACCTTATCACCATGGAAGAATGGTTGTGGCAGGGTGAAGACCTTGGTGCATCATGGGTCAAAGCGCCAATCCGTGCAGATCTTGTTGATCAAGCCTCTGAATGGCGTGAGAAACTGATTGAAGCGGCTGTTGAGCAAGACGACGACGCCATGGAAGCCTATCTTGAAGGCAACGAACCTGACATTCAAACATTGCGCAAGCTGATCCGCTCTGCGTGTCTGAATTTGTCGTTTGTTCCTATTTTGGGTGGTTCTGCGTTCAAGAACATCGGTGTTCAACCGTTGCTCAACGCTGTTGTTGACTATCTGCCGAGCCCGCTCGACGTCGTTGACTACATGGGCTTTAAGCCTGGCGATGAGACAGAAACACGTGACATTGCCCGCCGTGCGGATGATGACATGGCGTTCTCGGCGCTGGCGTTCAAGATCATGAACGACCCCTTTGTTGGCTCGCTGACATTCACGCGCATCTACTCGGGCAAGCTCGAAAAAGGTGACAACCTGCTCAATTCTACCAAAGGTGGGAAAGAGCGTGTTGGCCGTATGATGATGATGCACTCGAACGACCGTGAAGAAATCACGGAAGCGTTTGCCGGTGATATTATCGCGCTTGGTGGTCTGAAAAACACAACCACAGGCGACACACTGTGCGCCCCAAGCGGACCTGTTGTTCTTGAAACAATGACTTTCCCCGATCCTGTGATCGAGATTGCCGTTGAGCCGAAAACAAAAGGCGACCAAGAGAAAATGGGTATCGCTCTGCAGCGTCTGTCCGCAGAAGATCCCTCTTTCCGGGTGGAAACTGACATCGAATCTGGTCAGACCATCATGAAAGGCATGGGCGAACTTCACCTTGATATTCTTGTCGACCGTATGCGTCGTGAATTCAAAGTGGAAGCGAACATTGGTGCGCCTCAGGTGGCCTATCGTGAGACGATTTCGAAAGAAGTCACCCACACATACACCCACAAGAAACAGTCGGGTGGTTCCGGTCAGTACGGCGAGGTCAAACTTGTGATCTCTCCAACAGAACCAGGCGAAGGTTACTCGTTTGAGAGCAAAGTTGTTGGTGGTTCGGTTCCGAAGGAATACATCCCAGGCGTCGAAAAAGGCATCAAATCGGTTATGGACAGCGGCCCCTTGGCGGGCTTCCCTGTGATCGACTTCAAAGTTGCCCTTCTCGAAGGTAAATATCACGACGTTGATAGTTCGATCCTTGCATTTGAAATCGCAGGCCGCATGTGTATGCGCGAAGGCATGCGTTTGGCGGGTGCGAAAATGCTCGAGCCAATCATGAAAGTGGAAGTGATCACGCCAGAAGATTACACCGGTAGCATTATCGGCGATCTGACATCGCGTCGTGGTCAAGTTTCGGGTCAGGAAAATCGCGGCAACGCGATCGCAATTGACGCAAACGTGCCACTGGCAAACATGTTCGGCTACATCAACACGCTGCGTTCCATGTCTTCGGGCCGCGCGCAGTTCTCGATGCAGTTCTCGCATTACGACACCGTACCGTCGAATATCTCAGACGAAATTCAGGCGAAATTCGCCTAATTCACATCGCCGGACAGGGCACACCTGTCCGGCAGCTGACATTAAAGGAGGCCTCTCATGGCTAAGGAAAAGTTTGAACGTTCCAAACCGCACGTCAACATCGGCACAATT
>CBDUJY010000036.1:0-16460 GCA_965367685.1 uncultured Planktotalea sp.
TGACATTGCTCTGGCCACTACAAAACTTGGCCGCGCAAGGCCGCATTCGCAGGCATGAACCCCGCACCGCAAAGTCACACCTTCCCCCCAGATCCCACATGTTAGCGCTTTCCCCCTTCCACCCTCCGCCCCCCCCCTCTACAAGCACGATAAGAACCGGGCGTGGCCCAAAGGAGAAACGGTGATGGCACAGATCGAACCCCTTGCTGGGATCAAAAAGATCAAACCCTATGTGGGCGGCGCGGCCAAGGTTGCGGGCGTCACAAATGTGACCAAGCTCAGCTCAAATGAAAACCCGTTTGGGCCAAGCCCTGCGGCGGTTGAGGCGTTTAAGCGCGCCGGCCATGATTTGCATCGTTATCCAAACACCGATCACGCCGCCTTGCGCAACGCCATTGGCGATCTGCACGGGCTGGATCCTGCGCGCATCATTTGCGGCGTTGGCTCTGATGAGGTGATCACCTTCCTCTGTCAGGCCTTCGCAGGGCCAGGGGATGAGGTGATCTATACCGAACACGGCTTTAGCATGTATAAAATCTCAGCCCGCGCGGCCGGGGCGACCCCCGTTGAGGTGCCGGAACGCGACCGCTTGGTTGATGTCGATGCGATCCTTGCGGGCGTGACCAAAAACACCCGGCTGGTGTTCATCGCCAACCCCGGCAACCCAACCGGCACCATGATCGGTGTGGGCGAACTTGCGCGGCTGGCCGAAAACCTGCCGCCAAAGGTGCTGTTGGTGCTGGATGGGGCCTATGTGGAATATGTCGAAGGGTTCGATGGCGGGGCGTCCCTTGTGACCATGCGCGACAACGTCTTTATGACCCGCACGTTTTCCAAAATGTACGGCCTTGGCGGGCTGCGCATCGGTTGGGGTTACGGCACACCCGAGGTGATTGATTACCTTAACCGTGTGCGCGGCCCGTTTAACCTGTCGATGCCGCAACTGGCCGCCGCCGAAGCCGCCCTGCACGACCGCGCCCATGTCGCCCGCTGCCTTAGTGAGAACACCCGCCTGCGCGCGTGGCTGGCCGAGGCATTGGCCGAACATGGTGTGCCGTCCGACACCTCTTGCGCCAACTTCATCCTCGCGCGGTTTGCCAGTGAAGACGAAGCAAATGCCGTGGATGATTTCTTGCAATCCGAAGGCGTGATCGTGCGCCGGGTCGCGGGCTATGGTCTGCCCAATTGCCTGCGCATCACCGTGGGGGATGAGGCGTCCTGCCGCCGTGTGGCCCACCTTATTGGCCGCTTTAAAGGGGTGATCCCCGCGCCAGATGAAACCCCCACAGGGCAGACATCTGACAAGAAAGACAGCGATAAGGGCGACCAAAAGGAAGACGCATGACACAGATCTATGACCGCGTTGCCCTGATCGGCCTTGGCCTGATTGCGTCCTCAATGGCGCACGGAATGCGCCGCGCGGGCCTTGCGGGCGAAATCGTCGGCACCGCCCGCTCATCTGAAACCCGCGACACCGCGCGCGCCCTTGGCTTTTGTGACCGGATCGAAGACAGCGTGACCCAAGCCGTCAAAGGTGCGGATCTGGTGGTGCTGGCCGTCCCTGTGGGCGTCATGGGCAACATCGCAAAAGAGATCGCGCCCCATTTGGCCAAAGGCGCCACCGTGACCGACGTGGGATCGGTCAAGCAATCGGTGATCGACATGGTCGGCCCGCATATGCCGGACCACGTGCATTTTGTCCCGGGACACCCGCTGGCGGGCACCGAACATTCCGGGCCAAATTCAGGCTTTGCCGAACTTTTCGACAATCGTTGGTGCATTCTGGTGCCCAATGGCGCGGATGCGGCAGCCACCGCACGCTTGCGCAAACTGTGGGAAGGGCTGGGGTCAAACGTCGAAGAAATGGACCCGGAACACCACGACCTTGTGCTGGCCGTGACCAGCCACACCCCGCATCTTATCGCCTATACGATGGTCGGTGTGGCGGATGATTTGCGCCGCGTGACCGACAGCGAAGTGATCAAATACTCTGCCGCGGGCTTTCGTGATTTCACCCGGATTGCCGCCTCTGACCCAACCATGTGGCGCGACGTGTTTCTGACCAACAAAGAGGCAACGCTGGAAATTCTCGGCCGCTTTACCGAAGAGCTGTTTGCCCTGCAACGCGCCATTCGCACCGGTGATGGGGACGCGCTTCATGACTATTTCACCCGCACCCGCGCCATTCGGCGCAGCATTATTGAAGCGGGTCAAGATACGGACGCCCCGGACTTTGGTCGTGGTGGTGGGGCACAAGAATGACCCTGCGGGCGGTTTTCTTTGGATGTGCTGCTGCGGCGTTGATCGCAGGGACCGCGATGGCCTATGCCCCGGACACATCATTGCGCCCTGAACCGCGCCCCGGATCTGGTGTGGTTGCCCCAAAAGTGGCGGTGCGGTTTGACGCAAAAATTCGCCCCAAACCTCGCCCCACAACGCAAAGCCAAGTCACGGCGCCGATGGTCAGCCTGCCCAACACGACAACCGTCGCGGTGTTTGCAGACACCGCGTTGACGCGGTCGTTGCGCCCCTTGCCGCGCCCCAAACGGCGCGTGATGCAAGCCGCCGCCCCCTTGGCCACGGCGTTGCCCACCCCAAAACCAGCGGGGCGCAAAGGGTCAATTTGCGGTGTGAAAGCCATCAAAGGTCAGGCGCTGTCGTCGATCCCCGGCAAGCTTTCGGGATGCGGTCTGTCCAAGCCAATGCGCGTGACCGAAGTGTCGGGCGTGCGGTTAAGCCAAGGGGCGATCATGGATTGCACCACGGCCAAAGCGTTGAATTCCTGGGTGCGAAATGGCGTTTTTCCGGCTGTTGGTCGGCTGGGCGGAGGGCCGTCTGAGCTGAAGGTGATTGCGCATTATTCCTGTCGTACACGGAACAATAAACCGGGGGCGAAAATCTCAGAGCATGGACGCGGACGGGCGGTTGATATTGCCGGTGTGACCTTGAAAAACGGGGCGTTTTTAAGCGTGCTGAAAGGTTGGCGTGACCCGGTGCAGGGCAAGGCGTTAAAGGCGATGCATGCCTCGGCTTGCGGACCATTTGGCACGGTGTTGGGGCCAAATTCGGACAAATATCACAAAGACCATTTCCATCTGGACACGGCCAAATACCGCAGCGGATCGTATTGTCGTTGAGCTGAAGAGGCTTGACGTCGCTCCCACGGTGTAGCGATTTCACTAGAAAACTAGAAAACTAGAAAACTAGAAAACTAGAAAACTAGAAAACTAGAAAACTAGTTTTGAAACAGCTAACGGGATTAGCGAATTTTCAACACAGGTGCGCGTCCAAGGGGAATGGGTCCCAAGGTGACATAACCGCCTGAAAATCCCAACGTCACATCCAGACTTTCGCTGCCCCCGGACAGGCCGGCCACAAACTGCAAAGCCCCCGTGAGCGTGCTGACGAATTCTGGCGCAATCGCCCCTGACGCCTCAGCCACCGCAATCATCTGGCGCCAATTGTTGGCTTTAATCGCAATCTCGCCGGTGGGAATTCCGGCTGCGTCGATCTCAAGCGTTCCACCCATTTTCACATCCATCTCACCCCATTTTGCCGTCAGCAAGGACAGGTCCAAATGGCGCGGCTGTGGGCGGGCGCGTTCGATGGCAAAGCGGTCCCAGGGGGCAGAAAACCCGATGTTCGCCTTCACCGTGACGCCCTCAAACACCGGCGGCAGCACGCTGTTGGGGCCAAGGCTTTGCACAAATCCCGAGGCTGGGATCAGGTTTTTGGCTTCAAAAAACACCTCATGCGTGTTGGTGTTCACGTCCAAAAGGCGGGTGGCCAATTGCCCGCTGTCCAACTGCGCGTTCCACCCGGCGCTTGACGCAAGCGACATGTTTTCAATCACAAATGTCGCGCGGGTCAGCGGCAGGTTTGGCGCCGCATCCACCACCAAGGATCCCTTAAGATCATCCGCTGTGATGTCAATTTTCTGCTCGGGGTTTGACAGGCGCTGCACCCCCGGCCAAACCGCAATCACGTGGTTGGGTTTATAGCTAAGCGCCAAAACCTGGAACTCTTCCGCGTCCCACGCAAGGCCCGTTTCCGGGTCCGCCAAAGACAGCCCGCTGATCACCGTGTCAAACCGATTGGGAAAGCCACGCACGTTCAGATCGTCATATTCCGCAACCCAGCCCTCTGACCCGCGATCGTCAAACCACTGCACAAAGGCGCGTTCGGCACCCGATGCACCAACCCACCAATACCCAGCCCACAGCCCGGCCAACACAAGGGTAATGACAATCAGTTTGCGCATGGTGCTTTCCTCTTTTGCCCGCTCAATTTATACGACCCTTATAGGGCGCGATGAGGACAGGCGAAATGGACAAGAACGAGCTGTGGGTATTTGGATACGGATCTTTGGTCTGGCACCCCGGATTTGACCACGAGGAAGCGGTGATTGCCACGCTTTCGGGATATCACCGGTCGTTTTGTATGCGGTCCATCCACCACCGTGGCACCGATGACCACCCCGGTCTGGTTCTGGCGCTGGACGAAGGCGACGCCACCTGTCAGGGCATCGCCTTTCGCGTGACCCCCGGCCACGAAGCCCCCACAATGGCTGCCCTGCGCGAACGCGAATTGGTGTCCTCGGCCTATCTGGAAAAGACCCTGTCCCTGACCCTGAAGGATGGCCGCAATGTCACCGCCGTGACCTATGTGATTGACCCCGAGCATGTGCAATATTGCCATCTGGATCTTGAAGAACAGGCGCAGATCATTGCCACCGCTGTCGGTGGGCGCGGCCCCAACACCGATTATCTCTTTAACACCGCCGATCACCTGACGGATCTGGGCATCAATGACCCCGAGCTCAGCTGGCTGGCCACCCGCGTACGCGAGATTTCCCCAAACGTGACTTGATCCTTGGCAGGGCGCACAATCGCGCCTATCCTAACCCCAAAGCAATATCGCGATGGGAACCAACCCGATGGATGAGCCTAAACGCCGGCCGCAATTTGCGCGCCGCCAAGAGGTCGAGCCGCAGTTTTCTCAACCGTTCCGCCAGATCTTTGTGATGCTGGTGGTGCTGGGCCTTGTGGGCGCGGGGCTTTTTGTCGCCCTGCCACAGGTCATGCCGGTGTTTCTGGCCAATCTGTACCTCAACGCCTTTATCCTTTTGGTCTTTGTGATCGGTCTGCTCGCGTGTTTCTGGCAGGTCTGGCAGGTCACGTCCTCTGTGATCTGGATCGAGGGCTTTGTGGGTGATCGTGACGGGCACAACCCCGACCGCGCACCGCGTATTCTGGCGGCCTTGGCCAAACTGCTCAGCGCACGGCGGGCCCGATTGCAAATTGGCGCGGCCTCTTCGCGGTCCATCCTCGACAGTGTGGCGACAAGGATTGACGAGGCACGCGACATCACGCGTTACATTGTCAACCTGCTGATTTTCCTTGGCCTTTTGGGCACCTTCTACGGGCTGGCCACCACGGTGCCTGCGGTGGTGGAAACCATCCGTTCACTTGCCCCAACCGAAGGCGAAGGCAGCACCGAGGTCTTTAACCGGTTGATGAGCGGGCTTGAAAAACAGCTGGGCGGCATGGGCACGGCGTTCTCATCGTCGCTTTTGGGCCTTGCGGGGTCACTGGTTGTTGGGTTGATGGAGCTCTTTGCAGGTCACGGTCAAAACCGCTTTTACCGCGAACTCGAAGAATGGCTGTCGACCATCACCAAGCTGGGCGTGGCCGCGCCGGATGGCGATGGCGACAGTGGCGGCGGCAACAACCTTGCCGCGACCTATATGGGCGTGATGTCCGAACAGGTCGACGCGATCCAAAACATGTTCATGCAAACTGACGTGAACCGCGCGCTTTTGGATGAACGCCTGGGGCAATTGGCCGACAGTGTGGAAGGGCTAACCGCAAAGTTAAGCGAAGAAAAACCCGAGCCGGAACCAAGGCCAGACCCCGCCCCCGCGCCCGACATTGCCCCGGTTCTGATGCCGGTGCTGACACGCTTGGCCGAAGGGCAGGACCGGATCATCGCAGCCCTTGAAGGGCAGGGCGAAGTGGGCACGCACCCGGATGCCGAAAGCCGAATGCGCCTGCGCTCGCTTGATGTGCAGCTGTTGCGCATCCTTGAGGAAATGCAGGCCGGGCGCCAAGAAAGCCTTGCCGATATTCGCGGCGATCTGGCCAATCTGATCCATGTGATCCGCGTGGCCTCTGGTCAGGATCGGGTCTGACCCATGGCAATGACCCGGCGATCAGTGAACCGAATGAGCGGCTCAATCTGGCCGGGGTTTGTCGATGCCATGACCGCGCTTTTGCTGGTGCTGTTTTTCGTGCTGACCATCTTTATGGTGGTGCAATTTGTGCTGCGCGAAACCATTTCTGGCCAAGCGGATGAGCTGGACGAACTGTCGTCACAAGTGGCCGGATTGGCTGACGCGCTGGGGTTGGAGCGCAACCGCACCGCCGCCCTTGAAGGGCAGGTGGGATCGCTGTCTGCCACCCTGTCCGAGGCCCGCGCCATATCCCAGGCGCAATCCGCGCTGATCACCCAACTGACCGCGCAGACCGAAGAGCAGGCTGCCAAAATCACCAGCTTTGAAGCACAGGTTGCCACCCTTCTGTCCCAACGCGACACGGCCCTTGCCGCGGGCGAACAGATGACCGCAAAGATCGAAGATCTGGAAGCGGCGCAAGCCCGCCTGATCACCGATCAAGAGGCCCTGCAACTGGCATTGACCCAAGCACGCGGTGAAATTGACGCGAATGTTGAGGCCGCGCGCTTGGCCGCCGCAAAACGCGAAGCGCTTGAGGCCTTGGTGGCCGACTTAGAGCTTAAAGTCAGCGAGAGCGAACAAGCCCTGAGCGAAGAAGAAGCCGGGCGTTTGGCCGAAGCCGCCGCCGCCCAAGCCTTGCGCGACAGGTTGTTAAACGCCGACGATGAATTGACCGCAATGACCTTGGCGCTTGAGGCGCAGCGCAAAGAGGCCGAGGACACATTGACCTTGCTGGCGGCGGCCAAAGCGGCGGGCGCGGATCTGGACGCGCGCTTGGCGGCGGCGCTTTTGGAGCTTGAGGCGCTGAAGGGCGAAGAGGGCAAGGCAGAGACGCTGAGCGCCCAATTGCGCGCGGCTTTGGCGGCGCGTCTGAACGCCGAGGCGCAGATTGATCAAGCGGTTTCAGACGCTGAAGAACGCAAACGCCTGTTGGCCGCCGCAAATCAGGCATTGTCCAACGAAGAAGCCGCCTCAGCCGAAAGCGCGCGCAAGGTCACGTTGCTGAATGAACAAGTGGCGGCGCTGCGGGCGCAGCTAAATGGGTTGCAATCCATCCTCGATGACAGTGCCGCGAAAGACGAGGACGCGCAGGTGCAGATCCAGCAATTGGGAACGCAGTTGAACGCAGCGCTCGCGCGGGTGGCCTCCGAGGAAAGCAAACGCGCGGCGTTGGAAGAGGCTGAACGCAAACGGCTTGAAGAAGAGGCCAAAGAACTCGCCGCATATCGGTCAGAATTTTTCGGCAAGCTCAGGCAAATTCTAGGTAATCGCGAGGGCATTCAAATTGTGGGCGACCGCTTTGTGTTCTCGTCCGAAGTGTTGTTCACCAGCGGGGACGCCGTGTTGCAACCCGAAGGCAAAGCACAAGTGGCCAAGGTGGCTGCCCTGTTGTCCGAAGTCGCGGGCGACATTCCGGACGAGGTCGATTGGATCATCCGCGTCGATGGCCACACCGACAACATCCCCCTGTTGGGCACCGGGGATTTCCGCAACAACTGGGAGCTTAGCCAAGGCCGCGCCCTGTCTGTGGTGGAATATATGATCAATGATCTGGGCTTTCCGCCCGGCCGTTTGGCGGCCACCGGATTTGGTGAATACCGCCCGGTGAACACAGCGGACAGCCGCGAGGCGCGCGCGCAAAACCGGCGGATTGAACTGAAACTGACCGAGCGCTAACGTACTTCGATCTCTGACCGATGCGCATCTAACACCTTACCGTCACGTAGCAACCAGCTCGACACTGCATAGCGCCCTACAGGCCAAGGGGTTTTGGTTTTCTTGCCAATGGCGCGAAACGCAAGTGCTTGGGTCTTTTCCAAAACCACGTCTTTTTCAAGGATCACCCCGTTTGGCCCGTCGATTTGCAGGCGCAGGATGTCACCTGCGCGCGGGCCGTAAACAAAGCTCCACCCGACAAGGGCGGGGGCGTCTGGGGGCAAGCTGTTGTGCTGCGCCGCGCCTGATTTCACCGCCTCAAAACTGGGCACATGGGGCGCAAACCCGGATGAGGCAATGCCGCCCATAGGATAGGCGATCGGGGTCTGCCACAGTTGAACACCGGGTGCTGTGTCCCCGCATTCGGCATGGGCCTTGGGGGCAAAGGGATCGACAATGTCACCGTCTTTGCGAAAGGAAATATGCAGGTGCGGATATTGCGTTTTGCCCGACAGGCCGACCTGACCCAACACTTGCCCCATGCGCACGGATTGGCCCTTTTCAACGGTCACGCTGCCTTTGCGCAGATGGCAATATTGGCTGACCCAGCCGCCGCCGTGATCCACAACCACGCCATTTCCACATTCGATCCCATCCACATTTGGCGCGTTTTCAGCGCCGTATACCGCCTCTTCCACACCGTCACGCACCCCGCGCACGCGGCCGGGGGCGGCGGCCAAAACATCAACGCCGCTGGTCATCGCCGCATGTGAGGGAAGGGCGAAATCGGTGCCTTTGTGACTGTCATAAGATCGGGCGCCACAGGTGTAATCGGCCACCCCATCGCCGGGGTCTGCATCGACAAGATTTAGGATGAAACAGTCGTCGCCCAGCGTGCAATCAATGGGCTGGGCAAAAGAAGGGTCGCGCGCCACGGCCGGGGCCGCAGCGCACAACATTAGGATCATCGCCCAAATCGGGCGCATTAGTCCGCGGTCAAAAGCGGTGGTTTTTTCTTGGACCCAAGCTGCGCGTTTTTCGGTTTCTCCATACGAAGATCCAACGCGCCCGCTTTCACGCCAACCTGAACCATGCCGCCCTTGGCGAGCTTGCCAAACAAGAGCTCTTCGGCCAGAGGCTTCTTGATATACTCTTGAATCACACGACCCAAGGGGCGTGCCCCCATCCGGTCGTCATAGCCTTTTTCGGCAATCCACTCAGCGGCCGCGCGGGTCAGTTCAATTGTCACGCCACGGTCCAAAAGCTGGGCCTCAAGCTGCATCACGAATTTTTCAACCACTTGCAAGATCACTTCGCGGCCAAGCGGCGCAAAGCTGATCACCGCATCCAGACGGTTGCGAAATTCTGGCGTAAACGTCCGCTCAATCGCGGCGGTGTCTTCCCCCTCGCGGCGATCCCGGCCAAAGCCCACGGCGGATTTCGCCTGTTCAGACGCGCCCGCGTTTGAGGTCATGATCAGCACCACATTGCGGAAGCTTACCGTGCGCCCGTTGTGGTCCGTCAGCTCGCCATTATCCATGACTTGCAACAGGATATTATAGACATCCGGGTGCGCCTTTTCCATTTCATCCAGAAGCAGCACACAATGCGGATGTTGATCCACACCGTCGGTCAAAAGCCCGCCCTGATCAAAGCCAACATAGCCGGGGGGGGCGCCAATCAGGCGCGAAACGGCGTGTTTCTCCATGTATTCTGACATGTCAAAGCGCAGAAGTTCCACACCCAGATTGTCCGCCAGCTGTTTGGCGACCTCGGTTTTGCCCACACCTGTTGGCCCGGCAAAAAGATAGTTGCCGATGGGTTTTTCAGGTTCGCGCAGACCGGCACGGGCCAGTTTGATCGCGGATGACAGCGCATCAATCGCTTTGTCCTGACCAAACACCACGCGTTTCAAGGATTTCTCAAGATCACGCAGGGTTTCCGCGTCGTCTTTCGACACGCTTTTTGGCGGGATACGGGCGATTTTGGCGACAACCGCTTCGATTTCCTTCACGCCGATGTTCTTGCGACGCTTGCTTTCCACCACCAAATGTTGCGCGGCCCCAGCCTCATCAATCACATCAATCGCTTTGTCCGGCAGCTTGCGGTCGTTCACATAACGATCCGACAGCTCTACCGCGGTTTTGATCGCATCGGCGGTGTATTTCACCCCGTGATGCTCTTCAAAATACGGCTTCAACCCTTTCAGGATCTTGATCGCATCATCAACCGATGGCTCATTCACGTCGATTTTCTGGAACCGGCGGCTCAGCGCGCGGTCCTTTTCAAAATGCTGACGGAACTCTTTATAGGTGGTGGACCCCATGCAGCGCAGTTTCCCGCCCTGAAGCGCAGGCTTTAACAGGTTTGATGCATCCATGGCCCCGCCCGATGTAGCACCCGCACCAATCACGGTGTGAATTTCGTCAATGAACAGCACCGCATCCGGGTGATCTTCCAGCTCTTTCATCACCGCTTTAAGGCGCTCTTCAAAGTCGCCGCGATAACGGGTGCCGGCCAAAAGCGCGCCCATATCAAGCGAATAAATGGTGGTTTCCGACAGGATTTCTGGCGTGTCACCGGCAATGATTTTGGTGGCCAGACCTTCGGCGATGGCGGTTTTCCCCACGCCGGGATCGCCCACCAAAAGCGGGTTGTTTTTGCGACGGCGGCACAGCACTTGAATGGCGCGCTCAACCTCGTGATCGCGGCCAATCAGCGGATCGATATCGCCTTCGCGTGCCTTGGCGTTCAGATCGACGCAATATTTCCCCAGCGCGGTTTCTTTTTCCTCGGCGGCCAGTTCATCCTCAAAATCGGGCGTGCCAGAGATGGGGCGCGGATCGCCAAAGCTGGGGTCTTTTGCCACGCCGTGTGCGATGTAATTCACCGCGTCATAGCGGGTCATATCCTGTTCTTGCAGGAAAAATGCCGCGTTAGATTCGCGTTCGGCAAAGATTGCCACCAGCACATTGGCGCCGGTCACTTCGGTCCGGCCTGAACTTTGCACGTGGATCGCGGCGCGTTGGATCACGCGCTGAAAAGCGGCCGTTGGCACGGCTTCATTGCCCTCAAGATCGGTGATCAAGGTGGACAGCTCTTCGTCAATGAACTCAAGCAACACTTGTCGCAATTCCCCGAGATCCACGGAGCACGCCTGCAACACGCGGGCGGCATCCGGTTCATCAAGCAGCGACAGAAGCAGATGCTCCAGCGTTGCCAGTTCATGCTTGCGCTCATTTGCCAGGCCTAGGGCGTGGTGAATGGCGTCTTCGAGCGGTTTAGAAAAGGACGGCACGTGGCATTCTCCTCGTAATCTGCGCAGCATTTTTACTGCGTGGGGTCTTGGCCCCCCAGATTGGCCTCATATGTTTAAGTTTCGGTTTTCCCAGCGGTTCTTCAAGCCTTTTATTCTCAATTTCTTGCGAATATGGCGTGATACCCCTTTAAAAGCTGTCTTTTCGGCGGCGAATTTCCGCGAAAACCTCGGTGTTTGGGGCGCTTTTCATGCCGATGGCGGCTTTCACCTCGGGTAAATGAGCGCGTAAATATGGGTTTGTGGCCAGTTCAAGTGACAAAAGAGACGGCACAGTGGGCTGATTTTTGGCACGTTTGGCGGTGATCTGATGCTGGCGCGTGGCCAGGGCGGCGTTGTCAGGGTCTATGGTGACCGCAAAAGCGGCGTTGGCGGCCGTGTATTCATGACCAGAACAGATCTGGGTATCGGGCGGCAGTTTTGCAAGACCCGACAGGCTTTCATACATCTGATCAGGTGTGCCTTCGAACAGGCGCCCACATCCCAGCGCCATCAAACTGTCGCCGGTAAAGGCCACACCGCTGTCAGGCAGGTGATACGCGATATGGCCCACGGTGTGCCCAGGTACGTCGATGATATCCACGCGGTGTCCGACAAAGTCAAAGGGGGTCCCGGCCACAACAGCGCGCGCCAATGGGGGCAGGCGGTGGGCGTCCACCTTGGCCCCAACCACCAGTGCGCCGGTGGATTTCACCAGATCCGTAACCCCGTCGATGTGATCCCAATGGTGATGGGTCAGCCAGATTTCGGACAATTGCCAACCGCGCTTGGCCAATTCCGCCTCAATTGGGGCGGCCTCGCCCACGTCGATCACAGCGGTGGCACCGCTGGCGGGATCATGCAGCAAATAGGTATAGTTATCGCCCAAATAGGGGATCGTGACCAAGGTGAGATCAGCGGGCAAATGATGGGTCTGAACGGGGGTCGCAGTGGCGAATGACATGCACGCTCCTTTAGGGCTGGGGAACCAGTCTTGCGCAATTCGCCCGAAGGCTCAATACTGGTTTGCGTGAGATATGCGTTTTGCCGGAAAAATGATCGAGGCAAATGATCGGTTCATTTGCGTGGGGCGGTACGGCGATTGGGGGGCTGCATGGCTGGGGAAAGGCCACATTCGGTGGCATCTATTGCGGATAAAGAGGCCCAGGATGGGCGTCTTAGCGCGCCGTCGGCGGCCCGCAATATTGCGCCGATCCTAACCGCCTTGCGTCCTTATATACCCGACAATGGCTACGCGCTGGAAATCGCCTCGGGCACCGGGGAGCACGCAATTTCTTATGCGCGCAGCTTTCCCGGTATCGTCTGGCAGCCCACCGATATCGCCACCGAACGCCTTGACAGCATTGATGCGTGGCGCGCCCAGGCGGGGCTGCGCAATATGCGGTTGGCACAGTTTCTGGACGCCACCCAACCCGATTGGTGCGCCGAAGGGTTTGACGTGATGATCACCGTGAACCTTTTGCACCTGATTTCCGCCCCTGCGATGCGCGCCGTTGTGGCGGGTGTCGCCCGCAGCCTTAAGGTCGGCGGCCGCTGGTGCCTTTATGGGCCGTTCCGTTCTGGTGGCGGGTTTCGGTCCGACGGCGACCGCGCGTTCCACCAATCACTGACCGCGCATGATCCCGACATTGGCTATAAAGATGTGGAAACGGTTGAGGCGACGGCGGATCTGCATGGCTTTGCCTGTGTGGCACGGCTTGAGATGCCCGCCAACAACCTGATGCTGATTTTTGAAAAACGCCCGCACTGAGGCGAGCGGGCACAATGGCGCGAGGGCACAATAAGGGGCGCAGCCCCTCGACCTTCGGTCTCACCCCGGGATATTTTTGACAAGAAAAAGCGGCATGCGGGTGCGTTCTCCGTATGGATTTGCGTGATGTGCAGTGGGGCACTCAGCTGTGGTAATTCCGAACTTCTGCTTTAATGTGCGCATGGACAGCCATTGTTTAAGGGTCGGTTCATGCATCTTGATGTGCAAGATCTTCGCAATTTCTATTACCGCAGCACCCTTGGGCGTTCGGCGCAGAAATCTGTGCGCGATAAGGTGATGGCACTGTGGCCGCCAGACCGCAGCAAGGGGCAGACGGTGGCGGGCTTTGGCTTTGCTGTGCCTTTACTGCGCCCCTATCTGCCCACCGCGCGCCGGGTGATTGGCTTGATGCCCGCGCCCCAAGGGGTGATGCCGTGGCCTGCGGGCATGCCGAATGTGTCGGCGCTGGTGGAAGAAACGATCTGGCCGCTGGAAAACGGGGTGGTCGATAAGTTGGTGGTGATGCACGGGCTGGAAACCTCGGAAAACCCGATTTTTGTGCTGGATGAGATTTACCGCGTGCTTGGCCCCGGTGGCCGCGCGCTGTTTGTCGTGCCCAATCGCGCCGGGCTTTGGGCGCGGTCAGATAAGACGCCGTTTGGTTTTGGGCGACCTTATTCGGCGGGGCAGCTTGAGGCACAATTAAAGGCATACGGTTTCAAAGTCGAACGCCACCTGTCTGCGCTGTACCAACCGCCATCCTCACGCCGCTTCTGGCTGAAAACAGGCGGGTTCTGGGAACGTGTCGGCCAGCAATTGCCCATCATGATGGGCGGAGGTGTGCTGATGGTTGAGGTGTCAAAACAAATCCCCGCCCCCAAACGCCCGAAACTGTCGCAAGCCGTCCGCCGCCCGCTGAAAGTGCTTGAGGGGATGGGCGTGCCCGAATCTGCGGGGCGCACATCGTAACCCTGGGCGCTATCCCCAGCGGGTCAGATCGTATTGGGCGGGGCGGCGGCGCAAGATGCTGTGGTATAGAATCACAGCAGGGTTCTGGTGCTGCGCCCCCCGCAGAGATGGGTGTTTTTGATGAAAATGGGCTATTTGTGCGATTGATTAACCCGAGAAAGGGTTCGGTATGCAATTGTATCCAATAAACATCCCCGCGTTCTGACGCCGCAGGTTTGCGGAATTATCCTATGCCCTAAGGCATCTGGCCCATTCTGATCCGTGAACGGCGAAAAAATCACCTCTTATGTTGGCGTTAAACCCGTTCATCCCTGTTGCTAGGTTGGGTTTTCCCTGCTACACCCCGACGCGATTTAGATGACACGCGAAGAACGCGGCATCACTTAGGCCGCCCCGATTTGCCACCCGGCAGATTTCGAAGGGGCTCAGACATCGGAAGGGTGGACGTGTCCGAACCAGTCTCGATTTCAACTGGCATTGCCCAGCGTTATGCCACAGCCGTCTTTGAATTGGCCAAAGAGGGTAAGAAACTGAAAGCCGTGGAAGGGGATCTTGATGCCCTGGAAGCAGCTCTCGCCGATAGTGCGGATTTCCGTAACCTGATCACATCACCGGTGTATACCCGTGATGAACAGGGTGCGGGCGTTGGCGCCATCGCCAAACAAATGAAGCTTTCGCCAACGGTGGCAAACGTGCTGGGTCTGATGGCCCAGAAACGACGTTTGTTTGCTTTGCCTCAACTGGTTTCTGCGCTGCGCGCGGCAATTGCTGAGGACAAAGGTGAGGTGACCGCAGAGGTCACCGCAGCCAAAGCCATGACCAAGGCGCAACAAGACAAACTTGCCAAATCGCTGAAAGCGTCTATTGGCAAGGATGTGAAGGTTAATGTGGCCGTGGATGAGGATCTCATCGGCGGTCTCGTTGTGAAAGTGGGTTCGCGGATGATCGATACGTCGATCAAAGCGAAGCTTGATGCATTGCAGAATTCCATGAAAGAGGTCGGATAATGGGTATCCAAGCAGCAGAAATTTCTGCGATCCTGAAGGACCAGATCAAAAACTTTGGCCAAGACGCCGAAGTGGCCGAAGTTGGCCGCGTTCTGTCCGTCGGTGACGGTATCGCGCGTGTGCACGGTCTGGACAACATCCAAGCAGGTGAGATGGTCGAATTCCCCGGTGGTATCCGCGGAATGGCCTTGAACCTCGAAGCAGACAACGTTGGTGTTGTTATCTTCGGCTCGGACCGTGACATTAAAGAAGGCGACACCGTTAAACGGACCAACGCCATCGTTGACGTTCCAACCGGTGATGAACTTTTGGGTCGCGTCGTAGACGGCCTTGGCAACCCGATCGATGGCAAAGGCCCGATCAAAACGTCCAAGCGTTCCGTTGCAGATGTAAAAGCACCGGGCATCATCCCGCGTAAATCGGTTCACGAACCGATGGCAACTGGCCTTAAATCAGTTGACGCGATGATCCCAATTGGCCGTGGCCAGCGCGAACTTATCATTGGCGACCGCCAAACTGGTAAAACCGCTGTGGCACTTGACGCCATCCTGAACCAAAAATCCTACAACGAAGCCGCTGGCGACGATGAAGGCAAGAAACTTTACTGTGTGTATGTTGCGATCGGCCAAAAGCGTTCGACCGTGGCCCAGCTGGTGAAGAAACTGGAAGAATCCGGCGCGATTGAATACTCAATCGTTGTTGCTGCGACCGCTTCTGACCCGGCCCCAATGCAGTTCCTGGCACCCTATGCCGCGACCGCAATGGCAGAACACTTCCGTGACAACGGCCGCCACGCGCTGATCATCTATGATGATTTGTCAAAGCAAGCTGTGTCTTACCGCCAGATGTCGCTTTTGCTGCGTCGTCCACCCGGTCGTGAAGCTTACCCAGGTGACGTTTTCTATCTTCACTCGCGCCTGCTCGAGCGTTCAGCGAAACTGAACGAAGATTACGGTTCCGGTTCCTTGACCGCGCTGCCCGTGATTGAAACCCAAGGTGGCGACGTTTCCGCGTTTATTCCAACCAACGTGATTTCGATCACCGACGGTCAGATCTTCTTGGAAACTGAACTGTTTTACCAAGGGATCCGTCCTGCTGTGAACACCGGTCTGTCGGTGTCGCGCGTTGGGTCTTCGGCGCAAACCAAAGCGATGTCTTCGGTGGCTGGCCCGGTGAAACTGTCGCTTGCTCAGTACCGCGAAATGGCTGCGTTTGCGCAGTTTGGTTCCGACCTCGACGCCTCAACCCAGCAGTTGCTGAACCGTGGTGCCCGTCTGACCGAACTGATGAAACAGGCGCAATATTCGCCCCTGACCAACGCCGAGATTGTTTGCGTGATCTACGCAGGCACCAACGGCTATCTGGACAAAGTAGAGCTGACCTCGGTTGGTCGTTTTGAAGCTGGCCTCTTGAACCACTTGCGGTCCAAGCACGCTGACCTTCTGGACGATATCACCAACAATGACCGTAAGGTTAAAGGTGAGCTTGAGGACAAAGTCAAAGCTGCGCTGGACGCGTTCGCCGCTGACT
>CBDUJY010000037.1:0-14211 GCA_965367685.1 uncultured Planktotalea sp.
TAGTTTTCTAGTTTTCTAGTTTTCTAGTTTTCTAGTTTTCTAGTTTTCTAGAAAATGTCTGATCCAAAAGCAGGAGAACACCCCAATGACCACCAAAGTTGTGCTTGTGTCAGCTGTTGCGCTGATCGACGCAGATGGCCGAGTGCTTCTCGCACAACGCCCCGAAGGCAAGTCGATGGCGGGTCTGTGGGAATTTCCCGGCGGCAAGATCGAACCCGGCGAAACCCCCGAACACGCCTTGATCCGCGAGTTGCACGAAGAGCTGGGCATCGACACCTGGGCATCCTGCCTTGCGCCGCTGACCTTTGCCAGCCACGCTTATGATGATTTTCATCTGCTGATGCCGGTTTTTGCCTGCCGAAAATGGGAAGGTCAGCCACATCCACGCGAGGGACAAGTGCTGAAATGGGTGCGCCCACAGGCGCTTCGTGACTTTCCAATGCCGCCCGCAGACCTGCCTTTAATCCCCGTTTTGCGCGAATTACTGTAGTTTTCGGCGCATTTTACAAAAGCACTGGGCTAGCCCCCGAATTCGTGGCATGGTTGCATTACCCACAATGACTAAGGGGGATTAGTCATGATGAGAACGATCATGTTGGGCAGTTGCGTCATGGTCCAAGGCCAATACGTAAAAGCCCTGAAAGACGGCCGAATTATGGTCCGTGTCGATGACCGGATCTATACAGGACGCCCAGTTGCGCAAGCAAAAGCAGCGTAACCATCACTCACCAATACAAAAAGGGACGGCACTTGGCCGTCCCTTTTTCTTTGTCTTGACGAAAGCGCCCGTCAGGGCGCCCCCCAATTATGTCAGTGAACGGGCCACTTCTTCACGTTCAAAGATCTCGATCACATCGCCGGGGCGAATGTCTTCGTAATTCTCAAACGCCATGCCGCATTCTTGGCCGGACAACACTTCTTTCACTTCGTCCTTAAAGCGTTTCAGCGTCTTCAGTGTGCCTTCGTGGATCACCACGTTGTCACGCAACAGGCGTACACCTGCCGAACGACGCGCCACACCTTCGGTGACCAAACACCCGGCAACCTTGCCGACATTCGACACCTTAAAGACTTCGCGGATTTCCGAATAGCCGATGAAGTTTTCACGAACTTCAGCCGACAACAGACCAGACGCCGCCGCTTTCACGTCATCCACAAGGTCATAGATGATCGAGTAATAGCGGATTTCCACGCCCTTTTGGTTGGCAGTGTTCCGCGCCGGGGTGTTTGCCCGCACGTTAAAGCCAATCACAGGCGCGCCCGAAGCTTCGGCCAAGCCGATGTCGGATTCCGTGATCGCGCCCACACCATAGTGCAGCACGCGCACGCGCACTTCGTCGTTGCCGATTTTTTCCATCGCCTGAACGATCGCTTCAGCAGAACCTTGTACGTCCGCTTTCACAAGAATTGGCAGTTCAGCCACATCCTGATCGGCTTTCGCCTTGGCCATCATCTGTTCCAGCGTGGTCGCAGCACCGGCAGCGGCACGTTTGTCTTTCGCAGCATGGGCGCGGTATTCAGCGATTTCACGCGCTTGGGCTTCGGTCTCAACCACGTTCAGAACATCGCCTGCTTCTGGCGTGCCGTTCAGGCCAAGAACCTCAACCGGAACCGATGGGCCAGCCTCGGAAACGCGATCGCCTTTGTCGTTCACAAGCGCACGAACACGGCCGTATTGTTCACCCACAACAAAGATATCACCTTGTTTCAGCGTCCCGTTTTGCACCAGAACTGTGGCAACCGGACCGCGACCAACATCAAGCTGGGCTTCGATCACAGCACCCGCAGCGGCGCGGTTCGGGTTGGCTTTCAGTTCAAGAACTTCAGCCTGCAACGCGATGGCTTCCAAAAGCTCATCAAGGCCTTTGCCGGTGATGGCCGACACCTCAACGTCCTGCACGTCACCCGACATTTTCTCAACGATCACTTCGTGTTGAAGCAGATCGGTGCGCACTTTGTCAGGGTTGGCGTCCGGCTTGTCGCATTTGTTGATCGCAACAATCATCGGCACTTTGGCGGCTTGGGCGTGGTTGATGGCTTCAATTGTCTGCGGCATCACAGCGTCATCCGCCGCAACAACCAACACAACAATATCCGTCACCTGCGCACCACGGGCCCGCATGGATGTAAACGCGGCGTGGCCGGGCGTATCAAGGAACGACAACAGTGCGCCATCATCGGTGGTCACCTGATAGGCGCCGATGTGCTGGGTGATGCCACCCGCTTCGCCCGCGGTCACTTTCGCGTTCCGGATCGCATCCAGAAGCGAGGTTTTACCGTGGTCAACGTGGCCCATGATGGTGATCACAGGCGCGCGTGGCGACAGATCTTCGTCTTTGTCTTCGACCATGTGGATCACATCTTCCACATCCGCATCCGACACGCGAACGATGGTGTGGCCGAACTCTTCAATGATCAATTCTGCGGTATCCGCGTCGATCGATTGGTTCTGCGTGACCATCATGCCCATTTTCATGAGCGATTTCACAACGTCAGCAACACGTTCGGACATGCGATTTGCCAGTTCCGACACCACAATGGCTTCTGGAACTTTCACTTCGCGCATAACCTTTTCGCGCTCAACATTGCCCATGGCTTTCTGACGCGCGCGTTCTTGTTGACGACGCATCGAGGCCACAGACCGTTGGCGACCACGATCCCCAGACAGCGCCTGGTTCAAGGTCAGCTTGCCCGAACGACGGTTGTCGTCACGGTTGCCTTTGCCGCGGTTCTGGCGGTTCGGGTCATTGTTGGGCTGGTTCGGCGTGTTGCCACGATCCGATTTGCGCGCAACACCAGACGGCGCCTTGGCACCGCGTGCTTCAGCCGCCTGGGCCGCTGCCGGGTCTTGCTTGGCAGCAGGGGCAGGCGCCTTGGCGCGCGCTTTGGCTTCTTCAGCTTCGCGTTTCTTACGCTCTTCTTCTTCCGCCTTGGCCTTCAGCGCTTCTTCGCGCTCGCGCTCTTCGCGCTCTTTGGTTTCGGCTTCTTCGCGGCGACGCTGACGATCAGCTTCACGCGCTTTCTCATCTGCTTCGCGCTTGGCGGTTTCTTCCACTTCGCGGGCTTTCGCCGCCTGAAGGGCTTTCATCCGGCGATCAAGCTCGGCATCCGAAATCCCAGCGGGACGTTTGCGAGGATCACCTTTGGTTGGCGATGCGCCACCACCAGCGGCTGCACCCGGCTTGGGCACAACAACACGTTTGCGTTTCGTTTCCACCACGACGTTTTTCGTGCGCCCATGGCTGAAGCTCTGCTTCACTTGACCGGGGCGGGCTCCGCCGCGCAGTCCCAGGGTCTTTTTGCCGTCATTATCGCTCATCTGGACTTCGTACCTTTCCGGCGGCCCTTGCCGCCGTCGCTCTCATTTGCACGCAACGCTGATAGTTTCACCGCTTCCTCTACAACACGGAAGGCCAAACCACCAGACGCTAGCGCGCCATGTATGACATTTTCCCGCCCGAAGGCCTGACCGAGTTCATCCCCGGTCAAACATTCGATATAGCGGTCACGCTCCGAAGGGGGGCGCAGTTTCGACTTTTGGCGATCAGATCCGTCTGATGCCTGGATCAGGACATAGGCTTGGTCTTTCGACAGCCAGTCCTTTACCTTTTCATATCCGGCCACCGCACCGCCGGCTTTGCGCGCCAGCGAAATCAGGTGAACCACACGGTCCGCGTATCCGCGCACCAACATATCAAGCAGCCCATCGGGCACCGTGACCTGCTGTTTCGCCGACCGCGAAAACAGCCCCTTGTTGATCGCCGTGGCAATCGCCGCCCGCTGGGCCGACACGTAAATGCCGCGACCAGGCAACTTGCCCAACAGGTCGGGCACAGCCATGCCATCCGGGCTGACCACAAAGCGGATCAGGCCCGTTTTGGGCGCGACCTCACCTGTGACAATGCACTTGCGTTCCGGCTCTTGGGGCCGCGATTTTGATCCACCGCGCGTCATGGCGCCACCTCTGAGACCTGAAATCAGGCCTCAGCCTCCTCAGTTGCTTCGCCGTCTTCCGCGTCTTCTGCTTCCAGCTCTTCTGGATCAACCCAACCCAGCATAATGCGGGCGGTCATCACCATGTCTTGTGCGGTTTCCAGCGTCATGCCGAATTTCTCAAGCGAGCCGTCGTCTTTCACACGCTCGCCGTTCACGGTTGTCCAGCCACCGGCCAGTTCCCAGTCTGCACAGGTTGCGAAATCTTCCAGCGACTTCACGCCATCTTCGGCCAAAGCTTCGACCATTTGCGGGGTCAGACCTTCGAAAGTGATCAGGCTGTCCTCGGCCCCCAAGGCGCGCGCGGCGTCCAGGGCTTTGGTGGCTTGTGCTTCCAGAATATCGCGGGCGCGGGCCTGAAGTTCACCGGCGGTGCCTTCGTCCACACCGTCAATAACCAACAGCTCGTCGACCTCAACATAGGCCACCTCTTCGAGGTTGGTGAAGCCTTCGGACACCAAAAGCTGGGCGAAGAATTCGTCCAGATCCAGCGTGTCCATGAACAGTTTCGTGCGCACGGCAAATTCTTTCTGACGGCGCTCTGACTCTTCTGCTTCGGTCACGATGTCGATGTCCAGCGCGGTCAGCTGGCTGGCCAGACGCACGTTTTGACCGCGACGACCAATGGCCAGCGACAGTTGCTCATCCGGGACAACAACTTCGATCTTGCCGGCTTCTTCGTCCAACACAACTTTCGACACTTCGGCCGGCTGCAATGCGTTCACAAGGAAGGTTGGCTGATCTTCATTCCAAGGAATGATGTCGATTTTTTCGCCCTGAAGCTCGTTCACAACGGCCTGAACACGCGAGCCACGCATACCAACGCAGGCGCCCACAGGATCAATGGAACCGTCATAAGAAATCACAGCGATTTTCGCGCGCGAACCGGGGTCACGGGCCACGGCTTTGATCTCAATCACGCCATCATAGATTTCAGGCACTTCCATCTTAAAGAGCTCAGCCATGAATTCAGGCGCTGTGCGCGACAGGAAGATTTGCGGGCCGCGGGCTTCGCGACGCACATCTTTGATGTAGCAACGGATACGATCATTGGGGCGATAGCTTTCGCGGCCAATTTTTTCATTGCGGCGCAGAATGGCTTCGCCAGACCCCACATCCACGATGACATTGCCATATTCTTCGCGCTTGACCTGACCATTGATAATGGTGCCCGCACGATCTTTGAATTCTTCGAACTGACGATCACGTTCCGCTTCGCGAACCTTTTGCAAGATCACCTGCTTGGCGGATTGGGCCGCGATGCGTCCCATTTCAACCGGCGGCACTTCTTCAGCAAAGGTGGCACCCACTTCTGGGTTTTCCATGTATTCTTTGGCCTGCTCAACGGTGAACTCAGCCTGATAGTTTTCCAGCTCTTCATCCGCCACAACGGTGCGTACACGGGTAAATGTCGCACGACCGGTTTTGCGGTCGATGTTCACACGGATGTCCATTTCAGCGCCGTAACGCGATTTGGCCGCCCGTGCGAGGCTTTCTTCCATTGCTTCGATGACCAGACCGGGGTCGATCATCTTTTCGCGGGCAACAGCCTCGGCGGTTTGCAACAGCTCAAGCTGGTTGGCGGAAGTGATTGCCATGGTCAGTCCTCCTCAGAACCGGTAATTTCTTGAATTTCATCAAATTGGGCTTCATCAATATGGCCTGCATCCTTACGGGCGCGCAGCACCTCGCGGATCAGTTCATCGGTCATAACCAGCTTGGCATCCGCCAACCAGTCAAAGTTCAGACCGATGGTGACCATCTCACCCTGATTTTCGATCTCAATGAGAACATCTTGGTCTTCGACACCCATCAAGGTGCCCTTGAAACGCTTGCGCCCGTCGATCAGCTCGGTGGTTTCGATCTTGGCGGTGTGACCCTGCCAAGTGTCGAAATCTTTCAGCCGTGTCAGCGGGCGGTCGATGCCGGGGGACCCAACTTCGAGCGTGTAATTGTCGTCAATCGGATCTTCGACATCAAAGATGGCGCTGATCGCGGTTGAAATTTGCGCGCATTCATCCACTTCGATCCCGCCATCGGGACGTTCGGCCATGACTTGCAGCGTGGGCGTATTGCCACCCATCAGGCGCAGACGCACCAGTTCAAAACCCAAATCCTCAATCGCGGGCTGGGCCAGACCAGCAAGGCGCTGATCAATTGATGTTTTAGCAACCAAGTCGCTCACGATATTCTCCTTGCCGGGGCCGGTCAGATCAAAGCTGATGCCGATCCCCCAAAACAAAAAAACGGGCCAGCGGGCCCGTTGGAATTTCCGGTGGTGCTCCGGGTTTGGACCCCGACGCTCCGCTGTTGAAAAGGGATATAGGCGGGATTGGCGGGAATTGCAAGGGGGCAGGTGAACCGCCCCCTGTTACAACAAATTTCCGCATCTATTCGGGTTTACGAACAATCAGGAACAGCCCAGCGATTCCACCCTTTGGTTGCCAATCCTCAACAATCTCAAACCCGGCCTCGACCATCATCTTGCGCAAATCATCATCGCTGAAGAACGCAATATGTGGAAATTTTCCAAGCATCTGGCCAATCGGCGCGATTAAACGCAGCGGCCAGATCCGCCGCAGGCACGCGGTCGAGCTGACAAAGACGCCGCCGGGTGTCAGCGCGGCAAAGACCTTGCGAATGGTCGCGTTGGGATCCGGCAACAAATGCAGGATCGAATGCGCCTGCACCATATCAACGCTTTCCGGGGCGACAGGCATCGTATCAAAATCTGCGACCTCAAATATCACCTGCTCGGCCCCTTCTTTTTCGCGGGCAATGCGGATCATTTCGGATGAAATATCAACCGCGTGATAGCTGGCGACATGTGGCGCGTGCAAAAGGGCGGTCGACCCGGTGCCACAGGCAAATTCCAGCACGCGCATATCCGGGCGAAAATGCGCGCGCGTTTGGGCGAGCTTGCGTTCGTAATTCGCCATGTTTTTAATAGGGTGCCGCGCGTATTTATCCGCGGCTTTGTTCCAGAATGTCGCAGAATCGATCATAAAACTCTCCTAAACCAATATAAGAAGAGATAGGGGTCTGTCTGGGCTTTTCCAACCCGCGGCAAACGCGCGCTGCCTAAAGCCCCAAGGTTGACCGCTGTCGGGCCAGTTTGTCCATTGTATAAGTCAGCTCTTCGGTCACGCCGCGTTCAGACAGGGCATGACCCGCAAAATGCACCATGCGCAGGGTCGAGCTGGGCCAGCGTTTGTGCAACCTATGCGCCGCCTGCGGGGGGCAAATCATATCGTGGCGCCCCTGAACAATCGTGCCGGGAATATGGGCAATCTTGGGCATATTCAGCAAAATCTGCCCTTCGTCCAGCCACGCGTTGTTCGCGAAATAATGGTTCTCAAGTCGGGCAAAGGCGCGCGCATATTCTGCTGGCGCATCAACCATATGACCCCGGTTTTGGATCGAGGCGAGTGCGTTTTCCCACCCGGCCCACGCCTTGGCAAACCGCACCTCTTCGCGGTGCTCGCCCGAAAACAGCCGCTTGTTATAGGCGCCAATCATGTCGTGATGTTCATCTTCGGGCACAAGCGATGAAAACTCATCCCACAGTTCCGGCCAGAACCGCCCAGCGCCGCCTCCGTAGAACCAGTCAAGTTCCGGTTTGGTCGCCAGAAACACACCCCGCAGCACCAGCCACGCGACCCGGCCCGGATGGGACTGCGCGTAAATCAGCCCAAGAGTCGCCCCCCAGCTGCCGCCAAAAACGATCCAACGGTCAATCCCAAGCGTAAGACGTATATGTTCAATGTCAGATACCAAATGCCAGGTCGTGTTATCCTCAATCGAGGCATGCGGCCGCGAACGGCCACAGCCGCGCTGATCAAACAGGATGATCCGGTAGGTGCTGGGGTCAAAAAACCGGCGCATCTGCGGCGAACATCCGCCGCCGGGGCCGCCATGAAAAATCACAACCGGCATCCCATCTGGATTGCCGCATTGTTCAACATAGATCTTGTGGCCGTCCCCCACATCCAGCATATGCCGATCGTAAGGTTCGATCGGGGGATACAGCCCTCCGGCTGCGCTGTTTTTTCCTGCGGCCTTGTCCATAGGGATACTATATAATGCCATTGAAGCCCCTGCTATCAGAAAGACGCGAGATGACCCAAAGCTCTGTTGACCCGTCCGAAGTTGAGAAATTTGCTGCTATGGCGGCGGAATGGTGGGATCCGACCGGCAAGTTTAAGCCACTGCATATGATGAACCCGGTGCGGTTGGATTACATCACCAGCCAGATTGCTGCGGAATTTGGCCGGGATTTGACGGATGAGGCACCATTTGCGGGGCTTAAAATCCTTGATATCGGCTGTGGCGGCGGGCTTTTGTCTGAACCCATGGCGCGTTTAGGGGCCGAGGTTGTTGGCGCAGATGCCACCGAACGCAACATCCCGGTCGCGCAAACGCACGCCGATGAAATGGGGCTGACCATTGATTATCGCCACACAACGGCGGAAGCGATCGAAGCCTCGGGCGAGCGATTCGATGTGGTTTTGAACATGGAAGTGGTTGAACATGTCGCCGACCCCTTGGCCTTTCTCACATCCTGTCAGCAACTTTTGAAACCCGGCGGGCTGCTTTTATGCTCCACCATCAACCGCAATCCAAAAAGCTTTATGGTGGCGATTGTTGGCGCGGAACATGTGATGCGCTGGTTGCCAAAAGGCACACATGAATGGTCGAAATTCATCACCCCGGATGAGCTGGAGGATCTGATCGCCGAAAGCCTGCTGCGCGTTGTGGACCGCAAGGGATTTGTGTTCAATCCGGTCACTTGGAAATGGTCCATCTCTGATCGTGACCTGTCGGTGAACTACGTGACTGCCAGCGTGAAGCCTGCGCATTAAATCGCATCTCACGTACAGTACAATCCACTACACACAAAGGACCGTTTTCGGATGAAGAACCCTCCTTTCCCGCCAAATGACCCGAATGCCGCGTGGCGGGACTTCGTGAACGATGACGAGGTACATCGCCTTCGGGTGCTTGAGGAACGGATTGAACGTAAACGGCTGAGCCTTGATGAAACCATTTCAGAACGTCAGCGGATCATGAACCGATCCATCAGGCGGATGCGCAGGGCGGCAGGTAAAGATTAATCAAGCGGCGGTCGATAGGCACTTATGGTGGTTTCCGCCAACTCAAATCCGGCCCGGCGATACAGCCGCCCCGCATCGCTGTCGGCAATCGCGACAATCACCGGGATCGCGTCCGGCGCACGTTTGCGGGCCCAATCCAGGCTGGCGCATAACAAAGACGAACACACACCGCGCCTGCGAAAATCATCATGGGTTTGCACCGATTGATAACGGATCACGTGGGCATCATGGAAAATCCCCATATCGCCCGCCAATTGATCCCCTGAAAACGCGCCGAACCATTGCCCCAAACCTTTGGCAATCTGCTCTTGTCGCGCGCGGGTGCGATTTTCCAGAAAACTGCGCATTCCTTTTTCCGGCAGACCATCGCGGATTTGCTCGGTAAAACAAATATCTTCAGACTGGCGCCAATCCTCGGGCGACAACAGCGGGCGGATCGCAATCCCTTCGGGCGGATCCGTTCGGTGAAGCGCGCCTGACAGGGTCAGCGTGTCGCCCTGTTCCACCTTTAGACCTGTGCCCGCAAACACCCGTTCGACCAGAGCAAGGTCCAAGTTGGGGATATCCCAGGTCACACAAATATGGTGCGCCTTTGGAACATCTTGATGAAACTGCGCAATCAACGCCTGCGCATCGGTTGGGGCATCATGAAAAATCACCCGGTTTCCGAACCAAAAATTAGGCTCATCCGGGCTGATCTGTACGGTGCGGTCAGGGTGGTGAGTCACCTCGGACTGGCCGGTTAAGACCATCAAATCACTGGCAAACTCCAGCGCCTTCATTCCAGAACACTTAACAACTGACGCATTTCGCGCAACACGGGCAGCGCTTGCTTGATTTTATCCACACCAATTTTCGTGACCATATTGCCGATGATCGGCGTGATGGATTGCAACGCCGCATCCCGCGCAGATTTTCCCGCAGGTGAAATGGTCACAAACTTGCGCCGCGCATCATCCCAATCCGGGCGAATGTGAATATGACCTGCCCATTCCAGCTTGTTCAGCGTGTTGGTCATCGCACCGCGCGTCACGTGAAAGGCCTTGGCCAATTGCGCCGGGCTTTTCTCTTCGCCTGCGCGTGCAAGATGGTTGAGCACGGAAAAATGGCTCAGCTCCATGCCTTTTGGCAAGGCTTTTGACAGGCGATTTCGCGCCAGTTGGTCGGCCATGAACATCTCGCTGAACAGCGCAACGGACAGGTTATCGTTGGAGCTATCCGCCATCATGGTCCTTCAAAATCACGGTCGTGGGTCAACGAAGGCACACGCCCTCGCGCTTGCTTTACCGCATCAAGGTCCAGATCGGCCAGCGTTACGCCGGGTCTTTTCCCAGCATCCGCCAAAATCTCACCCCAGGGCGAGATGACAAGCGAGTGGCCGTGCGTGGATCTGCCGGGCGCATTTTGCCCAGTTTGCGCAGGCGCCAGCACAAAACAGCCGGTTTCAATGGCGCGCGCACGCAAAAGGCTTTCCCAATGCGCCGCACCCGTGACGGGCGAAAACGCCGCAGGCACCGTGATGATTTTGGCCCCTGCCTGCGCCAAAGCGCGGTGCAAATGGGGAAAGCGCACGTCATAACAAATCGTCATGCCAATCTGGGCAAAATCCGTGCGCGCGATAACCGCACGGGTGCCCGGGCGGTAATGCGCGCTTTCGCGATAGGATTCTTGTTCATCAATTTCCACATCAAACATGTGGATTTTGTCATATCGCGCGGTGATGTCCCCGGCCGGGGAAATCAGAAACGACCGGTTGGCAAAACGTCCGTCCGGGTCATGTGTTTTCACCGCAAGCGAGCCCAAAAGAATCCAGATGCCCAGCGCCTTGGCCTCGTTTTGAATGGCAGTCAGAAAATCGCACTCTTCCTCATGCGAAATCGCGGCCTCTTGGATTTTGCGACTTGAGGACAAGATATTTGTCACCTCGGGCGTCAGCACAAATGACGCCCCACCGGCCGCCGCTTCGCGCAGCCCGGCAAGTGTGGCGGCAAGGTTTGCTTGCGCATCCTCGCCTGACGTCATTTGGATCAGCCCAACGCGCATTACGCCGCCCCCGCCAAAAGCGGATCAAGCTTGCCGGACCGCTCTAGATCATACAAATCATCGCATCCACCCACATGGGTATCACCCACAAAAATCTGTGGCACCGTATGGCGACCATGCGCACGCGCCATCATTTCTTGGCGTTTGTCAGGGCTAAAGCCCACGTCAATCTCGTCAAAGGTGATGTCTTTTTGGGTCAAAAGACGCTTAGCAGCGTGGCAAAACCCACACATCGCACTGGTATAAATGGTGACCGTTTTCATGACTATCCTCAGCTTTGTTGCCTAGGATATATAGGGTTTCACCCCCCTTTCACAACACGCGCGAGCGACAGGACACAGACAGACCGCGCGCCAGCCGTATGACATGCCTTTGCGGCGGCCGTAAAAGTGGCGCCAGACGTCATCACATCATCCACCAACACAATATCACGACCAGCAATACGCACACCACGTTTGGGGTGCGGGCGAATGGCATCCTGCATATTGGCAAACCGGTCATCCGACGACAAACCATCATGAACCTGCGTGCGTCTTGGGCGGATCAAGGCATCTGGCATATAGTCCATCCCAAGCCGCCCCGACAGCGCCTTGGCCAATTCCGCCGCCTGATTATACCGGCGCTGAAAAAGTCGGGTCCAATGGGACGGGATCGGGACAAACACGGCATCCTCTTGCAAAATTGGTTTAACCGCACGCGCCATCCAACCGGCGGCTGGCCGCGCAAGATCCGTTCGATCCCCGTGCTTCAGCGACAAAACAATCCGCCGCGCGTTTGCCTCGTATATCAAAGCGGACCGGCCGTGGGACCAAGGGCGATCTGTCTGCATGCAATCGTCGCACTGCACCACTTCGCCATCTCCTTCGCCCGGCAAAGGACAACCGCAAAGATCACACACCAGCCCCTCGATAAACGGGGTATGACGCCAGCACGCCCCACACAGGCCAAAGTCTGTTTCGACAAGATCGCCACAGCTGACGCATTGCGGCGGATAAAGTAGGCTAAGCGCTGTTTGCATTTCTCGTGGCTCCTCTTATGGTCCGCGCCCATGACAGATACGCCCCAGACCCCACCAAAACTAACCCAACCAAACCAGACCCCGCCAAGGCTGACCGATCTTGACCGCCTTGCGCAAAACCGCGCGCGGGCGACAAAAGATGGCATGTTCCTGCAAGAACTGGCCGTTGATGAGATTAAAGATCGCCTAATGATGGTTAACAGAGGGTTTACCAATCCCGCTGTCATCACAGGTTTTCCGGAAATTTGGGCAGAAATCTTACCAAATACCAAAATTGTACCCGATCAGGAGGTGCTGAATCTGGATCCCGGCGCACATGACCTTGTGATTCACGCGATGTCCCTGCATTGGGCAAATGACCCGATTGGTCAGCTGATCCAAGCCCGCCACGCCTTGAGGCCCGATGGTCTTATGCTGGGCGTTTGCTTTGGGGGCCAAACCCTGTCCGAATTGCGCGCGGTGCTGGCCGAGATAGAAACCGAGATGTTCGGCGGGCTGTCCCCCCGCGTCGCGCCAATGGGCGAAATCCGCGATCTGGGCGCGCTGTTGCAGCGTGCCGGATTTGCCTTGCCCGTTGCCGACAGTCTGGCGCGCGATGTGACCTATGCGGATCTTTATGCGCTGTTAAGTGATCTGCGGGCGATGGGCGAACGTAATGCTTTGGCAAGCCGCAACACCCGCCCCATGCCGCGGCGGTTTTTTGATGCGGCAAGCACCCGTTATGAAAAGCATTTCACCACAGAAGAAGGCCGCATTTCCGCAAGTTTTGAATTGATCATCCTGACCGGATGGGCGCCAGACGCCAGCCAACCCCAGCCGCTCCGCCCCGGATCCGCAGCCGCACGCCTGGCGGATGTCTTGGGAACGGATGAGACAAAACTGCCCGATTGAACAAGCCGCCATTGACCCACCCCCAAAAGCCGCTATCTGAATGGATAACACAGCGCGCAGGAGCCAATTATGATCATGGAAAAACCCACAGATCACCCCCAGATCAAACCCCGCAAAGTTGGCATTCTTTTTGCCAACCTCGGCACACCCGACGGGTATGATTATTGGCCGATGCGCCGGTATCTGAACGAATTTTTGTCGGACAGGCGTGTGATCGATTATCCCGCGTGGAAATGGCAGCCCATCCTGCAAGCCATCATCCTGACCAAACGTCCTAAAAGTTCCGGTGCGGCATATAAATCAATCTGGAATGAGGCTGAGGGCGAAAGCCCGTTGATGACCATCACCAAACAGCAGATTGCCAAGCTGAACGCGGTGCTGACCGAAGAATATGGTGATCAGGTCATGGTCGATTTCTGTATGCGGTATGGCAACCCGTCGACCAAATCAAAAGTCGAAGAAATGGTCTCTAATGGCTGTGATAGGGTCTTGTTTTTCCCACTTTACCCGCAATATGCAGGGGCCACGTCTGGCACCGCAAATGACGAGTTTTTCCGCGCCTTGATGAACGAAAAATGGCAACCGGCCGCGCGAACCATTGAACCCTATTTCGACGATCCTGCCTATGTGGATGCGCTGGCGCAGTCGGTTGAACGGGGATATGCAGCGCTGGATAAACGCCCAGATCTTTTGGTGGTGTCTTACCACGGAATGCCAATTCGTTACCTGACCGAAGGCGACCCCTATCACTGCCAATGCCAAAAAGGCACGCGCCTGTTGCGCGAGCGTTTGGGCTGGGACGAGGCCGAGATCAAAACCACGTTCCAATCCGTGTTTGGGCCAGAAGAATGGTTGAAACCCTACACAGTGGAAGAAGTTGCGCGGCTGGCCAAGGCTGGCAAGAAAAACATCGCCGTGATTGCCCCCGCCTTTTCCGCGGATTGTATTGAGACGCTTGAGGAAATTCAGGAAGAAATTCAGGAAGCATTCATTGAGGCGGGTGGCGAAAGCTTTACCTATATCCCCTGCCTCAACGACGATGACGCGCATATCAATGCATTGGTGGGTGTGGCGAAACGCAATCTGGGTGGTTGGCTGAAATAGGCTCTACTATTGCGAAAACCGCTGATTTTTGGGTCTATCCCATCACAC
>CBDUJY010000038.1:0-14052 GCA_965367685.1 uncultured Planktotalea sp.
CGCGCGCCGCCTTCGATCGCCATGTTGCAGACGGTCATGCGACCTTCCATCGACAAATCGCGAATTGCCGACCCACAATATTCGATCACATATCCCGTTCCGCCACCGGTGCCGGTTTCGCCAATCACCGCCATGGTGATGTCTTTGGCGGTCACGCCGGGCATCAGTTTGCCGGTGATCTCAACCTTCATGTTTTTCGACTTTTGCTGGATCAGCGTTTGCGTCGCCAGAACATGCTCAACCTCGGATGTGCCGATGCCGTGGGCCAACGCGCCGAACGCGCCGTGGGTCGCGGTGTGGCTGTCGCCGCAGACAACGGTCATGCCGGGCAGGGTCCAACCCTGTTCAGGGCCAACGATGTGCACAATCCCTTGGCGTACGTCAGACACCGGATAGTAATGCACGCCGAACTCTTTGGCGTTGGTATCCAAGGCCTGCACCTGAATGCGGCTTTCTTCGGTCATCTGCGCCGGGTCTTCGCGACCCGCTGTGGTGGGCACGTTGTGGTCCGGCACAGCGATGGTTTTGTCTGGCGCGTGCACCTTGCGGCCGGTCATACGCAGGCCTTCGAACGCCTGTGCGCTGGTCACTTCGTGCACCAGATGGCGGTCGATATACAAAAGGCATGTGCCGTCATCGGCTTCGTGGGCCACATGTGCGTCCCAGATTTTATCATAGAGTGTCTTCGGGGCGGTCATTTGCGCTCTCCGTGGATGGTCTTTGGAAAAAGGGTGACAAGGATTGTCCGCCGGGCTCATGGGGTTTGTCCGAAAGCTGGCGGGCAGAACTTATAGCTCGGCAATAAGCGCGCTCATGGCGCCAAAGAAGCGCCACGGTAAAAACGCGTGATCAGCCGTGTCAAATATCCGAGTCATGTGGACGGGATACTCTTTTGCTGCACGTGGGGCAAGGGGGCAGGGGGAAAGGCATGGCGATCTGCCCCCCAAACAAGGCGCCCCCACTGGACGCGCGGCCATCTGCGTGCAAAACTAAATCCATGGAGCAGGAAAAGACGCTAGAAGACACAATCCCCCAAGCCCCCGAAGCTGTGAGCGAAGTGACTGAAACCGTGCTGACGCTGCGCGATCAGGTGGTGTCATTGCTGAGCGATGGGGGTGATTTTCTGGTCAGCCTGACCCAGACGTGGCGGCTGTACCAAGTGGGCATCATTCTGTCGCTAATTGTTGTGTCTTGGGGCATCGGAAAAATCCTTGATCCCAAGTTTGCCGATTGGGTGCGTGGGCACGAAGGCTGGCCCAAGCGGCGGCTTCGCTTTGCGGTTCATGTGCGCAGGCGTCTGCCGATGATCATCTTTGTTCTGCTGGCCTGGGCGGTGATGTCTGTGATGCGCGAACTGACCTGGCCATCGCGATCCTATCTGATTAGCGTGGCCTGCACTTTGGCAACGGCATGGGTGTTTGTGGGGCTTGCGACCTTTGTGGTTGAAAACCGAGTTCTGCGGCGCACGACCAAGTGGGGCATGTGGATTTACGTCACGCTGTACTATCTTGGGCTTACGGGCGAAATCGGGCAAGTCTTTGACAATCTGGCAATATCTGTCGGGGATTTACGTATTTCCGTGTTGGATGTGATCCGGGCGGTGGTGATCACCGCAGCACTTTTTGCGGTGGCGCGCGTCTTTAGCCGAAGCTCGGCAGAGCAGATCCAGAAGAACGAAGACATCTCACCGTCGATGCAGGTGTTGGCGGTGAAGTTCATCCAGCTGCTGCTGTATGGGGCGGCGTTTTTCATCGGACTAAAAGCGATCCGGGTGGATCTGACCGGGCTTGCATTTCTGTCTGGTGCCATTGGTGTTGGCCTTGGTTTTGGTCTGCAAAAAGTGGTGTCAAACCTCGTGTCGGGCGTGATCATCCTTCTGGATAAATCCATCAAACCCGGTGATGTGATTTCGCTGGGCGAAACCTTTGGCTGGATCCAGCAATTGGGCGCGCGCTATGTGTCTGTGGTCACGCGCGATGGCCGCGAATACCTGATCCCAAATGAGGATCTGATCACCGGGCAGGTGGTCAATTGGTCCCACACCAACTCCTTTGTGCGGCTCGATATCTTTTTTGGCACCGCCTATTCCAATGATCCACACCAAGTGCGTCGCGTCGCGATTGAGGCGGCAACATCCGTGAACCGCGTGCTCAGCTTTCGCCCGCCGGTCTGTCACATTGTCGGCTTTGGCGATTCGTCTGTGGATTACATTCTGCGCTTTTGGATTGATGACCCCACCGGCGGGCTGACCAATATTCGCGGCAATGTCTATCTGGCGCTTTGGGATGCTTTCAAAGACGCCGGTATTGATATTCCTTTCCCGCAGCGCGAGGTGCGCGTGCTGAAGGACGACGCAGCGCTTGGTCCAGATCATGGTCCAGAGCTGCTTTAGCCATCGCGTTCGCCTCTGGCCCTAGCCGTTCAAACGGGTCGGCCCCCAGCTTGTCAGGCTGAATGGAACTGTCTTCAAAATCCGGCAGATACAGACCCGATGTCCAGCGTTCTGGCAAGACATCAATGCCTTTGTTCAGGATCGCAACCACACGAATGGCCCGCTTGCGCAGCACGTCTGCACGGTCCGGGTCACGCTTTTGCAAGCGCTCAAACCGGCGGGCGGCAAATTCTTCAACGCGCTCTGGTCCAACCGATAAATAGACAATTGCGCCGATAAGACCGACGACAAACAGCATGGCCAAGGTCATGACCGGGTACAAAAGGAAGGCTGTCAGGAAACCCAAAACCACCAGCACACGCGGCGTCATTGGGTGGCGCAAAACCTGACCGGTGAAGGTGAAAAGCAGCCGGGATGTCTCGCGACCCTCAGTTGCAACCTTTTTGGCCGATGATCCAAGGGGCGTTTGCCCCCCGGCGGACGCAGGGGGTGGTGTGGCACAAGGCGGCTGGGGTGGGTCAAGATCCTGCACTTGCGCGGTTTTGGGCAATGGGTGCAAAGCGGTGGGGGGGCTAGGCGCAACTGGGTTGTCTTTTATCAACGCCCGCACCGCCGCGACCGCCTTGTCCACGTCGCAATCAGCACCCGCTTGGGTCACGGGGCGTGGCTTATCCGGTGTTTGTTTATCCGCCATTTCAGTCTTACCTTTGCATTGGGTCTTTACCTTGGGCCTTTGCGCTTGCGTGTCCTGCGCGCCATCATATTGCAATTTGGTGGCAAGAATGTGGCGTGGCCCTTTTGCATCCCGTTTGGGTGCTGTATGACCGCCCGTCATTGAGATCGTAACAATTGGGTGTTACGATTCGTCTATGCCCTGTCTTGGGGCACAATCGGGGCGCAACGGCGCGCCACACTAGGAGGACTATGTCCTGTCTCGCGAAACATTGGCTGGCAACGATGCCGCCGCTCAACACTCATCAGGGGACGCGGCCATGACCGATACCCCAAAGTTCACCGTAAGCGAATTGCTTGCGTGCATTCTTAGCACTCTTGAAGAAGACAAAGCCGAAGATGTGGTGGTGATCGACTTGCAGGGCAAGTCGGAAATGGCCGATCACATGGTGGTCTGCTCTGGTCGATCAACACGCCAAGTATCTGCAATCTCGGAAAAACTCTCCGCCAAGCTGAAAATCGAACTTGGGGTTTTCCCCAAGCTTGAAGGCAAAGATCAGGGCGATTGGGTTCTGATCGACACCGGCGACATTATCGTCCACGTGTTCCGCCCCGAAGTGCGTGAGTTTTATCAGCTTGAGAAAATGTGGATGGAACCGGGCATGTCGCCTGCTGGGCCAGTAGATCTGCCCACAGAAGTGACTGACCAAGAGACCTAAGTCAGATGCGCGTGCAAATCTGCGCTGTGGGGCGCCTTCGTGGCGGCCCCGAGCGCGATCTGATCGACGACTACCTTACACGATTTGATCGCACCGGGCGGCCCTTGGGGCTTGGCCCGGCGAAAGTCGTTGAGGTCGAGGATAAAAAAGGCGGCGGCATGAAGCCCGAAGCCGCCCTTCTTGAACGCGCCATCCCAAAAGGCGCGTTGATTTGCACGCTGGATGAACGCGGCAAGCTGATGTCGTCCCCGGATTTTGCCAAGATGATTGCCAGCTGGCGTGACGATGGCCGACAAGACGTGGCCTTTGTCATCGGTGGCGCCGACGGCATCGACCCCAGCCTGCGCGCCCGCGCCGATGCCTCGCTGTCTTTCGGGAAAATGGTCTGGCCCCACATGCTGGCCCGCGCCATGCTGACCGAACAGCTCTACCGCGCCGCGTCGATCCTGTCGGGCGGGCCGTATCACCGTATTTGACCCCCCTTTTTCTTGCTAAAAATATCTCGGGGTGAATGCTGAAAGCAGAGGGGCAGCGCCCCAGCCGCATGCACCATAGGCTCAACCGTTGCGTTGTGCGCCGCATCGCCATAAATAAAGAGCCAAGCAATCATTCATTCCGCGCAAGGATTTCCCCATGACCCCGCCCAAAACGACCACGCCCAAACCCGTCGTTCTGTGTATTCTCGATGGTTGGGGGCTGCGGGAAAGTCGCGAAAACAATGCGCCCGCTTTGGCCAATACGCCGAACTTTGATCGGCTGATGGCAACATGCCCAAACAGCACCTTGATCACCCACGGCCCCGATGTGGGCCTGCCAACCGGGCAAATGGGCAACTCAGAAGTGGGTCACACCAACATTGGTGCCGGCCGCGTGGTGGCGATGGATTTGGGGCAAATTGATCTGGCGATTGAAGATGGATCGTTTTTCGACAACAAAGCGCTGGGCGATTTTATTGCGAAAATGAAAGCATCTGGCGGCACCGCGCATCTGGCCGGATTGGTCAGCCCCGGCGGCGTGCATAGTCACCAAAGCCACCTGATCGCCGCGGCCAAGGCACTGACCGATGCGGGGCTTTCGGTTGCCATTCACGCAATCACCGATGGGCGTGACGTGGCGCCCAGCTCGGCCCGCGATCAACTGGCCGAATTTGAAGCCGCCCTGCCCACAGGCGCGAACATCGTTACCGTTGTGGGGCGTTATTTTGCGATGGACCGCGACAATCGGTGGGAACGTGTGGCACGTGCCTATGAGGTCATGGTCAACGCCAAAGGGGATGCAATGGCCCGCGCAGATGCCGCCATCGCCGCCGCTTATGCCAAGGGCGAAACAGACGAGTTTATTCAGCCCGCTGTGATTGGTGATTATACCGGGATGAAAGGTGGCGATGGGCTGTTCTTTATCAACTTCCGCGCCGACCGTGCCCGTGAAATCCTGCGCGCCATTGGCGAGCCTGAGTTTAACGAATTTGACACCGGCCCGCGCCCAAAACTCGCGGCCCTTCTAGGCATGGTGCAATACTCTGACGCGCATAACGCCTATATGACCACCTGTTTTCCCAAGCGAAACATCGTGAACACGCTGGCGGAATGGGTGGCGAAACACGGGAAATCTCAGTTCCACACAGCGGAAACCGAGAAATATCCCCATGTGACGTTCTTCCTGAACGGCGGCAAAGAGGCTCCGGTTGAAGGCGAAGTGCGCTATATGGCGGCAAGCCCAAAAGTGGCCACTTATGATTTGCAACCCGAGATGTCCGCCCCCGATGTGACCGAACATTTTGTGGGCGCGATCCATGACGGCTATGATCTGATTGTCACCAATTACGCCAATCCCGACATGGTAGGACACACCGGCGATCTGGCCGCCGCAATGGCCGCCTGCGAAGCGGTGGACAAAGGGTTGGGCCGCGTGATGGCCGCGTTGGATAAGGTCGGTGGCGCGATGATTGTCACCGCAGATCACGGCAATTGCGAAACGATGGTCGACCCTGAAACCGGCGGCCCACACACTGCGCACACCACCAACCTTGTGCCGGTGATCCTGTTTGGCGGGCCAAAAGATGCGGCGCTGAATTCTGGCCGTCTGGCGGATCTTGCGCCCACGCTTTTGCAATTGATGGGGCTGCCACAGCCCGATGAGATGACCGGTGAAAGCTTGATGAAGTGAGGTTCGCCCGCCGCCTCCTTGCCATTCTGGCCCTTTGTGTTTCCGCCCAACAGCTGGTGGCGCAAGCGGGGCCAACGGCGGATGCGCGCGCCGCGATGATTGCGCTTGAAATGGCCGGGGCCGCGCTTGAAGATGCCAAATCCGCACGCGACCGGGTATCGGCACTGACCCAAACGGTGAAAGCCTATGAAACCGGATTGGCCGCCCTGCGCGAAGGGTTGCGCCGCGCGTCTCTGCGCGAGGCCACCATTCAAGGCGCGTTTGACGCGGAAAGTGACCGTCTGTCTGAACTATTGGGTGTGCTACAAACCATCGAACGCGCCCCGGAACCCGCGCTTTTGATCCACCCTGATGGCCCCATTGGCACCGCACGCTCTGGCATGATCCTGTCCGAAGTGGCACCTGCGTTGCAGCAGCAGGCCGAAACCCTGAAGACCGGGTTGGAAGAACTTGCCACCATCCGTGCCTTGCAAGAGGGCGCGGTGGATACGTTGAAAACCGGCCTTATGGGTGCGCAAACTGCACGCGCTGAGCTGAGCCAAGCGATTGCGGCGCGCACCGAACTGCCCCGCCGCTTTGTGCAAAATGATGCGGCGATGCAGTCGCTGATCGAAAGCTCGGACACTTTGGCGGCTTTTGCGGGCGGGCTTTTGTCTGACCCTGCGGCCAACAGTGGCAGCGCCTTGTCGGATTTCCCCTCGAGCAAAGGGCGGCTGAACATGCCGGTCCTTGGCCGCATTCTGCGCCGTTTTGAGGATGCAGATGCCGCCGGGATCAAACGCCCTGGTTGGGTGGTCGCGGCCCGCCCCTTGGCGCTGGTCTCGACCCCTTGGCCCGCGACGATCCGCTATCTTGGCCCGCTATTGGATTACGGTAATGTTGCCATTTTGGAACCCGGCGACGGGTATCTTTTGGTGCTCGCCGGTCTTGGTCAGCTTTTTGGCGAAGTGGGTGAAGTTGTCCCGCAAGGTGCGCCGATTGGCTTGATGGGGGGGGCGCCCACCCCAAATTCAGTTTCAACAAGCAACCAAATCGGCGAAGATCAAGCGTTTTTGATTGATATTGTGCAAGGAACTGGCGCCGAGGCGTCGGAAACGCTTTATATAGAGTTAAGAGATAAGCAAACACCCGTGGACCCAGCAGATTGGTTCGCGACAGGTAAGGAAGAGTAACGGATGAAAAGATTCGTGATGGCCGCCCTTGGGGGCACTTTTGCAGGTATCGTTTTGACGACCCAGGTTGCCGCCCCGCTTTTGGCGCAGGACAGTGCCAAGGGGGGAACGGTGTATGAACAGCTCGACCTGTTTGGCGATGTGTTTGAACGCATTCGTGCGCAATATGTGGAAGAGGTCGACAGCAAAGAGCTGATCGAGGCGGCGATTGACGGGATGTTATCCTCGCTTGATCCGCACTCCAGTTACCTGTCCGCGGATGATGCGGCCGCGATGCGGGTGCAGACCCGTGGGTCTTTTGGCGGTTTGGGCATCGAAGTCACCCAAGAAGATGGCTTTGTGCGCGTTGTGACCCCGATGGATGGCACCCCCGCAGATAAGGCCGGGATGCAGACCGGCGATTACATCACCCATGTGGATGGTGAAAGCCTGTTGGGCCTGACGTTGGATGACGCGGTGGATCTGATGCGTGGCCCGGTTGGGTCCGAGATCATCGTGACCGTGGTGCGCGAAGGGGTGGATGAACCCTTTGACGTGTCGATCATTCGCGACACCATCAAACTGACCGCCGCCACCGCCCGCACCGTGGGCACAACGGTTGTGCTGCGTGTGACCACATTTAATGACCAGACCACACCGAACATGGCCGAAGGCTTGGCGCGCGAAGTGGAAGCGCTGGGTGGAATGGAGAAGGTCAGCGGCTTTGTGCTTGATCTGCGCAACAACCCCGGCGGCTTGCTGACACAGGCGATTTCCGTGTCGGATGCCTTCCTGAACAGCGGTGAAATCGTGTCCACCCGTGGCCGTAACGAAAGCGAAAGCGAACGTGTGAATGCCGAACTTGGCGATCTGGCCGAAGGCAAGCCCATGGTTGTGTTGATCAATGGCGGATCCGCATCCGCATCTGAGATCGTCGCGGGGGCTTTGCAAGATCATCGCCGCGGGATCGTCGTTGGCACCAAAAGCTTCGGCAAAGGGTCGGTCCAAACGGTGATGCCGCTGGCGTCAAATGGCGCGATGCGCCTGACAACAGCGCGCTATTACACACCGTCAGGCCGCTCGATCCAGGCGCTGGGCGTCTCGCCTGACATTGTGGTTGAACAGCCCCCGCGTCAGCCAGAAACGGATGAGGCCGAGGAAGAGACCAGAAACACCCGGTCCGAGGCCGACCTGCGCGGCAGCCTGAACAACGACAGCCTGACCGATGATGAACGCCGCCAGATCGAAGACGAACGGGATGCGGCAGAAGCGGCGGCCAAGCTGCGTGATGATGATTTCCAACTGTCTTACGCGGTGGATCTGATCAAAGGTCTGTCGGCGATTGCGGTTGCGCAGAAATAGGCGCGATGGCCGCCCCTAACCGGGGTGTTTCACGCAAGATATCACAAAAGGCTGCCCTGCGACGGGTGGCCTTTTGCAATTCTGAGGCAGGGCGATTAACAAGGCCTCAGATTGCTTGAATTGGATGCCGAAATGACCCGCACAATGACTGCCGAAGACATCGCCAAATTGCCCTATCGCCCCTGTGTGGGGATCATGCTGGCCAATGCCGAAGGGAAGGTTTTTGTCGGGCAACGGCTGGACGCACCAAAGCTTGGCACAAAAACCGCGTGGCAAATGCCGCAAGGTGGTGTGGACGAGGGCGAAGACCCGCGTGACGCCGCCCTGCGCGAGTTGTGGGAAGAAACCGGTGTGACCGCTGATCTGGTCACGGTCGAGGCTGAACTGCCCGATTGGCTGCCTTACGATTTACCCCATGATGTCGTGCCGAAGATCTGGAAAGGGCGCTATCGCGGGCAAAAGCAACGCTGGTTCCTTCTGCGGTTCAACGGCACGGATGCGGATGTAAACATCGCCACCGAACATCCCGAATTTTCCCAATGGGCATGGATGAGCGCAAATGACGTCGCCGAGAACATCGTTCCCTTTAAACGAGAAATCTATGCTAAAGTGGTGAAGGGGTTTGCCCCCCATCTTTGAACGGCTCGCCCACGCTTCAGTATTTACAAGCGTCTGAGCGCCGTAAGAAAACCCAAGAAAGTTATTGATATGCGTGTGTTATCGACGATTCTGATGACCTGTTTCGCCGCCCCCGCGATGGCCCTGTCCTGTATGCCTTACAATGCCACACAGGCTTTTATCGACGCACAAGCCGCGCCTGAACCCTATTTGGTTGTGGTCGGAACGCTGGAATTTGACGAAGAAAAACTGCCAAAAGTGGATTGGGATCATCAAGAAAACGTGCAGCCAGACAATGTGTTTCGTGCCCGTGTCGAAGGCCACAGCCTAGCCAAGCGCGGTTTTGTGTTGCCGTTTCGTGAAGAGATTTCGGTGAACGTGCAATGCTATGGGCCGTGGTGCTCCAGCCTGACCAATGGCGAAACCTATCTGGCGTTTATTCAGCAAACCAAAGATGGCTATCTGCTTGAAACCAATCCCTGTGGTGGTTTTGCCTTTGGGGATCCCAGCGGGGAAATGCTCTATCAGATGAAATCCTGTATGCGCGGCACCGGCTGTGATCCGGAATTGCCCGCGCAGTAGCAGCCTTTTCGACGCGCCCCCCGCTTTCCCCCTTCGCATCTGCGGATTTCGGGCTATAACGCGCCCATCACGCAACGCCGGAGAGCCAAATGTCTTTTGATCGTTCCATCAAGATCGCCCCGTCGATCCTGTCCGCTGACTTCGCCAATTTTGGTCAGGAAATCCAAGCCGTTGAGGCCCAAGGCGCCGATTGGGTGCATGTCGACGTGATGGACGGGCATTTTGTGCCAAACCTGACCTTTGGTCCCCCGGCTGTGAAAGCGTTCCGTCCGCATGTGAAAACCTTCATGGACGTGCATCTGATGATCTCGCCGGTGGATCAATATATTGAAGCCTACGCCGAGGCGGGCGCCGATATGATTTCCGCCCATGTCGAGGCCGGCCCGCACATCCACCGCACCCTGCAAGCGATCAAAGCCCAAGGCGTCAAGGCGGGTGTGTGCCTGAACCCCGGCACGCCGGTCGAAAGCATCGAACATGTGATGGACATGGTGGATATGGTTGTGCTGATGACCGTGAACCCCGGCTTTGGCGGCCAGAAATTTATCCACTCTGGCGTCGAGAAAACCCGCCGCGTGCGCGACATGATTGGCGATCGTGAGATCCATATTCAGATCGACGGCGGCGTGACCACCGAAACCGCCCCTTTGGTGGCAGCGGCGGGCGCCGACGTGCTGGTTGCGGGGTCTGCCGTGTTCAAAGGCGGTTCTGTTGATAACGCGGACGTTTATGGTGAAAACATCCGCGCCATTCGCGCATCTGTAAACGCCTGACCCGCAAAACTCTCGTAAAATCACGAAGGGATGCCCAACCGGCGCCCCTTTTTCTTGCCAAAATAACCCCGCCGGAGGCTCCAACGGCCTCAACATCATATCCAGATTAAATCCTCTGGATTAACACATGCAAATACGTCTATGTTTCTTGTTAACACGAGAAGCAAAGAGGTCCCCATGCTCCGCCACGCCGCCGCCTTGATCACCCTTTTGACCACCCCCGCTTTTGCCGACGAAGATATCAAAGACCAATATCCCGGATCGGTCCTTTATGAAAAACCCGTCGAAGTGATCCCGGACGTGTGGTCCGCGATCGGCGCCACGGCCCCCCCCGGCTATGAAAATGCGGGACACAACAATAACCTCAGCTTTATCGTCACAGGCGACGGCGTGATTGTGGTGAACGCAGGCGCCAACGCCAAATTGGCCGCAGCATTACATCACGAAATCAAAGCGATCACCGACCAACCGGTCAAGCTGGTGATCAATGAAAACGGGCAGGGGCACGCCATGCTCGGCAACAACTATTGGATCGACCAAGGGGTTGAGGTGCTGGCCCATGTGGACGCCGCCGAGATCTTTTCCGAAGAAAACGGCGCGCTTTTTGCCAATATGAAACGCTATGCCCAAGAAAACTGGGAAGGCACCGACCCGATGGGGCCAACCCGCACGTTTGACGACAAAGAAGTGATCGAAATGGGGCGTTTCACCATCGAAGTGCTGCATCTTGGCGAGGCGCACAGCCCCGGTGATACCCAAGTCTGGATCCCGGCCGAAAGCCTTATGATCGCCGGCGATATCGCCTTTCACAACCGCATCCCGCCGATTTTCACCGACACCTGTACAAGCTGCTGGATTGAAACCTGGGAAACGGAATTTGCGCCGCTGAACCCAACCTACATCATCCCCGGCCACGGCTATCCGACCAACCTTGCGCAGGTCGAAGATCACACCATCGGCTATCTGAAACATCTGCGCGGCAAAATCGGCGAGCATCTGGAAAACGGTGGATCGCTTGACGATGCCTATTACGTCGACCAATCGCCCTATGCCCACCACGATACATTCAAAGAACTGGCCACGAAAAATGCGGGGCAAGTGTTTTCCGAAATGGAATTTGAATAGGGGCTAGGCGACGGCCATCAACCGGTCAAGCATTTCGCCACAGGGAAAACCATCAGCGGGCAGCCCTTCTGCCTGTTGAAATGCCCGAAGTGCGCGGTGCGTGTTTGGCCCGGCCAACCCGTCCGCCCCCAATGTGTCAAAGCCCGCTTGGGTCAACCGCTCTTGCAACTCCCGCATTTCCGCACGGGTCAAAATGCGCTGATCCTCGGGCCAGGGTTGCGAAAATTTCTGATTGCCACCAATGCGGTGCGCCAGACAGCCCACCGACAACGCATAGCTTAGCGCGTTGTTATACTTAAGGATAACATCAAAATTTTGATAGGCCAATATCGCCGGGCCAGCCGCGCCAGCAGGTAAAATCAAGCAGGCCTTTCCATAGTCGGACGGCACCAATCCCTTGGACAGGCGCACCCCAAGCGCGGCCCACTCAATCAGATCCCGCGGCTGATCGCGCCCGGTCAATGACAGATCAAACCCCTCGGGTAAAAACGCCTCTTCCGAACAGGGCTGCCCATACCGCCAGCCAAATGTGTGCAGATAATTGGCGATTGACGCGAGCGCATCTGTCGGGTCATCCCCCCAAATATCGCGCCGCTTGTCGCCATCAAAATCCACCGCATAAGCCAGATAACTCGACGGCATAAACTGCCCGTGGCCCATGGCACCCGCCCAAGATCCCACCATTTTTTGCGGGGTGATATGACCCTTTTGCACAATCTTCAGCGCGGCGATCAGCTCTTTCTCAAAAAATGCAGATCGCTGTCCCTGACAGGCCAAAGTGGCCAGCGCCGACAACACCTGGTGGCTGCCGCGCACAGCGCCGTAACCCGTTTCCAGACCCCAAATCGCCAGCACCGCATCCGCCGACACCTGATATTTTTCCTCAAGCGCGCCCATCAGTTGACGATTGCTGCGCAAGGATTTGCGCCCCTTGCGCACCCGTTCTTCCGACACCGTAATGTCCAGATAATCGCGCACCGACCACAGGATTTCTTTCTGGTTGTTCTGACGGTCCAACACATCTGGCAACAGCTCAGCGTGATCTAAAAACAGCCCAAGCGTTTTGGGCGACACTCCGTCCCCTTCGGCACGCGCAAGAAACCCGGACCGCCAGGTGTCAAAGCTTGTGGTGTCAACTTGGGTCACGTCTCACATCCTCTGGATAGGGGGCAATCTGATCATGCTATGCGGCGCAGGGCGTATTCCCAAAGGTCCAACGGCTCACTTTCTCGTGATCTTGCGCTTGATCTTGTCCTGCTTGCGCCGCCCTTTGTTGGCTTTTCGCTTCACGACATAGTTTTTCCGACCCCGCCCACGGCGCGGCAATGCCTTTCCGTCCAGCGTCAAAAGCTCAAGCGTCAGGCCGCCAGTTGTTGGAATGGCTTCCGCCAAACGGACGGTCACGCGCGCGCCAACCCCCAAAGAGACATTCGATTGCTCGCCAATCAGCCGCTGTTCCTCTTCGACAAAGCGGAAGTATTCAGTGCCGATAGAACTGATGGGAATCAAACCATCCGCCCCGGTTTCATCAAGCTTCACAAACAGTCCAAACCGCTGAACGCCGGAAATGCGCCCGGTAAATTCATTGCCCACCCGTTCGGACAAGTAAGACGCAAGATAGCGATCATTGGTGTCGCGTTCCGCCACCATCGACCGGCGTTCCGTTTGCGAAATCTGCTCGGCCGTGGCCTCAAGCTGCTCAATATCCTGTGGCGAAAGCCCATCTTTGCCCCAGTTGTGACCCGAAATCAGCGCCCGGTGCACAATCAGATCGGAATAGCGGCGGATCGGGCTGGTGAAATGTGCATAAGATTGCAGCGCAAGCCCGAAATGCCCATAGTTTTCATGGTGATAATACGCCTGCGTCATCGACCGCAGGGTTGAAATATTCACCAGCTCGTCAAATTCTGACCCTTCAGCCTGCGACAGCAATTGGTTCAAATGGCGGGTTTTCAGCACCTGACCCTTGGCCAAAGTGAACCCAGACGCCTGCGCCACTTCGCGCAAAGCATCCAGCTTTTGCGGGCTGGGCTCTTCGTGCACCCGGAACAAAAGCGGGCGTTGCAGGCGGGTCAATTCCTCGGCCGCCGCGACATTGGCGAGGATCATAAACTCCTCAATCAACCGATGTGCGTCCAGGCGTTCGGCAAAATTGACCGAAGCGACTTTGCCGTCCTCGCCAAGCACAATCTTGCGCTCTGGCAGGTCCAGCTCCAACGGTTGACGGGTCGCGCGCGCCAGTTTGGTCGCGGCATAGGCGTCATAAAGCGGCGCGATGATGTCATCCATCAAAGGCGCACATTTCTCGTTTGGCGCCCCGTCTTGGGCGGTTTGAACCTCGGCGTAATTCAGTGACGCATGGGATAACATTAGCCCGCGTACAAATGAATGGCTGACCTTGTTGCCCTTGGCGTCCAGCACCATGCGCACCGCAAGACAGGCGCGCGGCACACCTTCGTGCAGCGAGCAGAGATCGCCCGACAAACGGTCCG
>CBDUJY010000039.1:0-12912 GCA_965367685.1 uncultured Planktotalea sp.
TAGTTTTCTAGTTTTCTAGTTTTCTAGTTTTCTAGTTTTCTAGTTTTCTAGAAAACTAAACGCCACATCAATACGTCAATCAAATAATAGGTCGCGCCCCAACCGCCCCCATCTACCAAATGTCAGCGCGAACACGGGTGACAAGGGCGCAGCCCCCCCCTATAAGGCCCCCAAACCCCTATTTGCAAAGACGGAATGACCCCATGACCACGCTTGTATTCGGCCATAAATCCCCCGACACCGACAGCACCGGATCCCCCATCGTTTGGGCCTGGTATCTGAACGAAGTAAAAGGCGTCGACGCAAAGCCCGTGCTTTTGGGCACCCCCAACACCGAAGCGCAATTCATGGTGAAACGCTGGGGCTTTGACATGCCCGAAATCATCGAAGACGTGGCCGATGGACAGCCCTGTGTGGTTGTGGACACCAACAACCCGGCTGAATTGCCCGCCAATATCAACGGCGCGGACGTGCAGGCGATCATCGACCACCACAAGCTGGTTGGCGGCTTGGAAACAAAAGGCCCGATCGACATCACCATCCGCCCCTTGGCCTGTACCGCCACCATCATGATCGACCTGATGGGCGATGATGCGGCGAAAATGCCTGACAACATCAAGGCGGCTGCGCTGACCTGTATCCTGTCCGACACGCTGGAATTCCGCTCGCCCACCACCACCGATCACGACCGCGAAGTGACTGAAAAACTGGCCGCTGATCTGGGCATCAATATCTCGGAATATGCCTCCGAAATGTTTGAGGCGAAATCGGATGTGTCAGCATTCTCCGCCGCGGAACTGTGCCGCCTTGACAGCAAAGTGTTCGAAGTCGACGGCACCAAATTCCGGGTCGGCGTGTTGGAAACCACCGCACCGAAGATGATCTTGGATCGCAAAGACGAGCTGATGGCCTCGTTTGAAGATGTCGCCCGCGAAGACGAGCTGGACCAAGTGCTGCTGTTTGTGGTCGACATCCTGAACGAAGAAGCCACCCTGTTTGTGCCAAATGATCTGGTGAAGACCGTGGCCGAGAAAAGCTTTGGCGCGACTGTCACCGGCGACACCGTGGTTCTGCCCGGCATCATGAGCCGCAAAAAGCAGATCATCCCGAACTTGGCTGTGTAAGCCCGTTCAAAATGTAATTGGTAAAGGCGCTCATCGGAGCGCCTTTACTTTTTGCGAGGCGCTGCCTCGCGCTCCGGGATATTTTGGGAAAGGGGAAAAGGGCGGCCTAGCAAAAGGGTTTGCCCTCTGCCATATCTCTCCCAACCAAGGAGACACCCATGACCCGCATCATCACCGCCCTATCCGAGATTTCCGCCAATTACGACGCGTTGTTTGTCGATCTGTGGGGATGTGTGCACAACGGCATCACCGCGTTTGATGACGCTGTGGCGGCCCTTCGTGCCTACCGCGCGAACGGTGGGTTTGTGGTGCTGGTGACCAATTCGCCAAAGCCGCGCGCAGGCGTGATGGCGCAATTGCCGGAGTTCGGCGTGCCCGCTGATTGTTACGACACCATCGCCACCTCGGGCGACAGCGCGCGCGCCGCGATGTTCACGGGGGCGGTGGGCCATAAGGTTTTTTTCATGGGTGAATGGGAACGTGATGCCGGGTTCTTTGAACCGATGGAGGTGATCGACAACCCCGCCTTGATCACCCGCGTTCCAGTCTCTGAGGCCGAGGGCATTGTGTGTTGCGGCCCGTTTGATCCGATGGCGGACCCTGACACATGGCGCGCCGATTTGATGATGGCAAAACAGCTGGGGGCCAAGCTCCTTTGTGCCAATCCGGACATCGTGGTGGACCGTGGCGAGGAACGCGAGTGGTGCGCCGGTGCCGTGGCCAAAATGTATACCGAGATGGGCGGCGAGAGCCTGTATTTCGGCAAACCACATCCCCCGATTTATGACCTTGCCCGCCGTCGTATGTTGGCCGAGGGGCGCGATGTGCGTGACACCCGCATTCTGGCCATTGGTGATGGCATCCACACCGACATTCGCGGGGCGCAAGGCGAAGACATCGATTCTCTTTTCATCACTGGCGGATTGGCGCGGGAAGACACCGGCACCACCGATCAACCCGATCCAACGGCGCTAAGTGCTTTTGTGGAAAAGGAAATGATCACGCCGACTTTTGCGATTGGGTACTTGCGCTAACGCATGACTAGGGCAAATGAGCGCTTGCCTTCTGCGGCTGCGAAATAATATTGTTGCCGAAAATAGAAATCATTCGTCTTTTTGTTACTCACGCAATCCATCCGGAGGCCCCCATGTCCGAAACCATCACCCGCGGCACCATCCACGCTGACGAGCTAGAAGTTGGCATGTGCCGCACCCTGACAAAAGAGGTCACGGACCGCGATATTGAGCTGTTTGCCGAAGTATCCACCGACCGCAACCCGGTACATCTAGACGATGAGTATGCCAACGCGACCATGTTCAAAGGCCGCATTGCCCACGGCATGTTGACCGCTGGTTTGATCTCCGCCGTCATTGGCGAACAACTGCCCGGCCACGGCACCATTTACATGGGCCAAAACCTGTCGTTCAAAGCCCCCGTACGCCCCGGTGACGTGGTCACAGCAGAGGTCACAGTGATAGAGGTGGACCCGGTGAAAGGTCGCGCCACGCTAAAGACCGAATGCCTTGTGGATGGCAAAGCGGTGCTAACCGGCGAGGCCAAAGTTCTGGCCCCCCGCCGCAAGAGTTGATTGCCCAAAACGGGCCGATCGCACTCGTGGGCTTGCACGCCCCAGCATAGGGCGGTAAGGCAGCGATATGCGCATCATTCGAGACTATCAATTCGCAGAGAAATCAGATCGCGGCGCGTCCGTTGCGATTGGCAATTTCGATGGGGTCCACCTGGGCCACCAATATGTGATCGACCTTGCCCGCAAAGAGGCAGGCCGCCTTGGCGCGCCTTTGGGCATTATGACGTTTGAACCGCATCCGCGCGAATATTTCGCTCCGAAATCCCCGCCTTTTCGCCTGATGGGGGCCGATGCCCGCGCGCACCGGCTGGAAAAGCTTGGGATTGAACGGCTGTATGAGCTGAGCTTTAACGACACGCTATCGGCACTGACCCCGCGCGCGTTTGCCCAAGATGTGATTGTCGATGGGCTTGGCTTAAAACACGTCGTGGTCGGCGCGGATTTCTGCTTTGGTCAAGGGCGCGCCGGCAATGCCGATGACCTGACCGCTTTGGGGGCCGAGCTTGGCTTTGGCGTCACCATCGCGCCGCTGATGTCTGATGACGTGGGCGAGGTCAGTTCAACCGCGATCCGTCAGGCTTTGGGCGATGGCCGCCCACAAGACGCCGCGCGCATGTTGGGCCATTTGCACCGCATCGAAGGCGAAGTGATCCGCGGTGATCAGCGTGGCCGCGATCTGGGATACCCCACCGCTAATATGTCCATCGCCGGGCTGCACCCGCCCAAATTTGGCGTCTATGTGGTTGAGGTTGAAATCCTGACCGGGCCCCACAAAGGCACCTATGGCGGCGCCGCCTCAATGGGCACACGCCCCATGTTTGGCGAGAATATGCCCAATCTTGAAAGCTTCATCTTTGATTTCAAAGGTGACATTTACGGCGAACATCTGTCCGTCGCCCTTATCGACTATCTGCGCCCGGAAGAGGTGTTTGACAGCCTTGAGGCGCTGATCACCCAGATGAACGCCGATTGCGACAAAGCGCGCCAGATCCTCGCGGCGCGTTAAACTGAGGTCCGACCATGATCAGACATGTGGTGTTTTTCACAGCCCGCGACGCCAAAGACCGCGATACAATCTATGACGGGTTGGCCATTCTCGAACAAAACCCACACGCACGCTTTCTGGAAGTGGGCCGCAATCTGGCCACCGATCCCATTCCCGGTGCAGCACCTGATTTTGTGGTTTACGGCGAGTTTGAGGATGAAGCCGCGCTTGATGCCTTTAAAGCCCACCCGATTTACCAAAAATCCATCGACATTGTACGCCCTTTGCGCGATTTACGCATGTCCGCCGATTTCCTTTCCGGCAAAGACAGCTAAGGTGGCGCGATGACTGACCCTTTGCGTAAAAATTTCTGGACCCGTCCCCTGACCGATCTGAATGCTTCTGAATGGGAAGCGCTCTGTGATGGCTGTGGCAAATGCTGTCTGAACAAAATCGAAGATGAAGACAGCGGCGAGGTGATTTTCACCCGCGTGGCCTGCCGCCTTTTGGACAATGAAAGCTGCCAATGTGCGCAATATGACATCCGCCTGCAATTTGTGCCGGAATGCATTGTGCTGTCTCGCAAAAACATCAACGACATCGCCTATTTCATGCCCGCCAGCTGCGCTTACCGGTTGCGTCACGAAGACAAACCCCTGCCCGATTGGCACCCGCTGATTGCCGGTGGGCCAGACCGCATGCACGCCGAAGGGCGTTCGGTCAAAGGCTGGACCATTCCCGAGTTTGAAGTTGATGAAGACGACTGGGAAGACCATTTAATCGAGGAACCACACTGATGTTTTTTGCCTCTGACAACACCGGCCCGGTGCATCCGAAAATCCTTGAAGCCATTGTAAACGCCAGCAATGGTTATGCCATGCCTTACGGCGCCGACGATCTGAACAGACAGGTCACCGCCCAAATTCGCGCGTTGTTTGAAGCGCCAGACGCGGCCGTTTATCTGGTCGCCACAGGCACGGCGGCAAACGTGTTGTCCTTGGCCACACTCGCCCAACCCTTTGAAACCATCTTCTGCACGCCCGAGGCCCATATCCACGAAGATGAATGCAATGGGCCCGAGTTTTACACTGGTGGGGCCAAGCTGACCTTGGTGCCGTCTGAGAACGCCAAAATGATTCCCGACAGCCTGCGCACATCCATCGCAGGCGAAGAAACGCGCGGTGTGCATGGCCCTGCACGCGGGCCCGTGTCGATCACAAATGTCACCGAACGCGGCACCGTCTATTCCGTGGCTGAAATTGCCGCCCTGACCAAGATCGCCAAAGACTTCGGCCTCGCCACCCACCTTGACGGCGCGCGCTTTGCCAACGCCGTGGTTGCCCAGAACTGCACACCGGCTGAAATGACGTGGAAAGCAGGTATTGATGTGGTCAGCTTTGGCGGCACCAAAAACGGCTGTATGGGTGTTGAAGCGGTGATCTTTTTTGATCCCAAACACGGCCACGAATTTGAACTGCGCCGCAAACGTGGTGCACATCTCTTTTCCAAACACCGCTTCCTGTCGGCCCAAATGCTGGCCTATCTCAACGACGGTCTGTGGCTGGATCTGGCCCGTCAAGCAAACGCCGCAAACGCCCGCCTTGCCCGCGGGTTGAAGCAACTGCCCGACGCGACTTACCAGTTTGAACCAGAGGCGAACATCAGCTTTGCCGGCTGGTCGCGCGTCGGCCACCAACGCCTACATGCTGCGGGGGCGGCGTATTACGTGTGGAATGACGATCTGATCGGCGACGACCCCAATGAGATCCTCACCGCGCGCATGGTAGCTGACTGGTCGATGAGCGATGAGAACGTTGACCGATTCCTAGACCTGATCCGCGCCTAGCTTTTCCCTTTTCCGGAAATATCCTCGCCGAAGGCAAGAAATTCGCGCGTCAGCGCGCGCTTTTGCCTTGTCCGGAGACCAGAAAATCTTGGATAGCTTGTGCCACATCAGACGGATGCGTGATCGGCGCCATATGCCCCGCCCCTTGGGTCACCACCCGCCGCACATCAGGAAGGCGCGCTTCAAACACATCGTGAATGGCGGCAATGATCGCTGGCGACCCCGCCCCTTCGATCAAAAGACACGGCATTTTCAACGCCTCCAGCGCACCGGGGGCGGCCTGTCCATGCACATCGCCGTGGGTTACATTTTTCGCCACCGGAATCAGATCAATCCGCGCGGCCATGTCGTTGCGCATCCGCTCGGGAACCGCCTGCCACGCGGTGCCATTGCCCCATAGATCATTGAACAATCGGGCGGCTTCTTCTGTGTCCCCCACCCGCAACGCATCAGCGAACGGCCCTTCCATATAGGCGGTGTTCTCTGCAAACAGCGGGTCGGTTTTGGCGGCGGCAAACAGCACCGGTTCAATCAGGGTCAGGCTGCGCACCCGATCTGGGGCCACTTGGGCAAGGCGCAACGCGATGGTCGCCCCAAAGCTGTGACCAACCACATCCACAGGCCCATCCGCCTCGGCGTCCAACAAAGCCAACACCCACGATAAGGCGAGATCCTGATAATCCAGTTTCGGGTCGGCAATATCATATGCTGCAGATTTCCCATGTCCCGGAAGATCCAACATCAACATCGACAGATCGCCCGCAAGCGCCTTTGCAACCCCACGCCACGCGCCCAGATGGGCCAGTGAGCAGTGCAGAAAAAGCGCCTCGGGGGCAGCGTTCTTGGCGGCGCCCATGCGGGTCCAGTGAATATCGGTCAGCGCCGGTTTCAGAGGCGTCGATTGGGGCTGTGTCATACCCCGTTTATCAGCGCCCACCCAGATGTGCGTCAAGCTGGTGCAACCGGTCTTGCCCCCAGAACCTTGCGTCATCTTCGGTGATATAAAACGGCGAACCAAAGACCCCCGCGCGCACCGCCGCTTCGGTGTTAGAGGCATAGCTGTCGGCTCCTGCGAGCATTCCAGTCATCGTCAAACCGCGACTAAACCCATGTGCCTCAAGCAGATCACCAATCACCTCATCCTGTGCGATGTCTTTTCCCTCAGCCCAACAGGCACGCATGATCCCATGCACAAGCCCGCCCAAATTCCCGCCTCCCGCGTTTTGCGCGGCAATAATGGCATAGGACGCCGGGGCCGGATTGGTGGGCCAAAAGGCAGGGTTGGGGTTCAGATCCGTCTCCAGCTCTTTAGACCACCGAAGCAATTCCTGCATCCGGTATTCCATCCGGCTGGGATGGCGATCGGCAGGCTTCACCCCACCTGTGCGCTCAAAGATCGCCATAATATCCATCGGCTTATAAGTCACACCTGCACTGTGCTTTGCCGCGATCTTTTCCAGCCGCGTCCCCGCCAAATAGGCCCAAGGCGACAACACTGTGAAATAATAGTCTACATGTCCCAAAATTCATCCTCCTACGGTCACCTTGACCCTATTAAGGAATCTATCGCGGTGGTAAGGGGTGTCAACGTCACGATTCTGTCATACCGAACACCCTGGGGACTGCTTCATGCCACCGCTCACCGAACCAAAACTGATTTCTGGAAACGCCAACCCACAGCTTGCGGGGGCGGTTGCAAAACGCATGTCGCTGCACCGCGGCGAACGTGTTGGACTGGTCGACGCCCGCGTCGAACGCTTTAACGACGGCGAAATCTTCGTCGAAGTTTACGAAAACGTCCGCGGCGAGGATATGTTCATTATCCAGCCAACGTCCAACCCGGCCAATGACAACCTGATGGAGCTGCTGATCATCTCAGACACGCTGCGCCGGTCGTCCGCCGCCCGTATCACCGCCGTGATCCCCTATTTCGGCTATGCCCGTCAGGATCGCCGCACCAAAGCGCGCACCCCGATTTCCGCCAAACTGGTCGCCAATATGATTGCCCAATCCGGCATCGAACGCGTGCTGACCATGGACCTGCATGCCACGCAAATCCAAGGGTTTTTCGACATTCCGGTGGACAACCTTTATGCAAGCCCGGTGTTTGCGCTGGACGTGAAACACCACTTTAAAGATTGCCTTGAAGACGTGATGGTGATCTCGCCTGATGTGGGCGGTGTGGCGCGCGCGCGCGAGCTTGCCAAACGCATCAACGCCCCCCTCGCAATCGTGGACAAACGCCGTGAAAAGGCCGGCGAAATTGCGGAAATGACCGTGATTGGGGATGTGACCGGCAAGCGCTGTATCATCGTCGATGACATTTGCGACACCGCAGGCACGCTTTGCAAAGCCGCCGAAGTTCTGATGGAAAAAGGCGCACAGGAAGTCCACGCCTATATCACCCACGGCGTCATGTCCGGCCCCGCGGTGGAACGTGTGACCAATTCGGTCATGAAATCCCTTGTGCTGACAGATTCCATCGCCCCCACCGAGGCTGTGAAAAACGCACCAAACATTCGCATCGTGCCCATGGCGCCAATGTTTGCCCAAGCGATCCAAAATATCGCAGGCGGCATGTCTGTGTCGTCGCTGTTTGATCACGGCACGCTAGAGCCGCTTTACGAAGGCATGTATTTCTAAGAATATCAAAGACTTGCCAGGATTACGAAAGGGCCCCACGGGGCCCTTTTTGCTGTGCTGAAACTAACAGGTTGCTCAGTCAACATCCCAATTGTCCGGGTCACGCATGTTCCCCATCGCCAGCCAATCGGCCCGGATCCGCGCCACGCGCGTATCGCCCCAAGTGCGAAAGACAATCTCAAATCCATCATGTGAAATATGCTCGGCGGTGATGTCGGCGCGTTGATTGGTGTCACCGGAAATATCCCACATCGACATGCTTACCTGCACCACAGGCAGCTCATCAAACCGATCATCAAAGACCACCGCCGCACGGAATTCGCGCGGGCCGTTGCCGGTCCACATCTCTCCGTCATGCTCAAAATCCGAGAACAGAACGCGGCTGCCCTGTTCGATCCCAAGCCGGTTGCGTTGAAAAATCCTCATGGTTGTATCCATCTTGCCTGTTACACCAGTAGGCCAAATAATAACGGCTTTTTCAAGACGTTCCGCGATTTCTTAACCTGAGAAAGAACGGAAATGCCAGCGCAAGAAGCACGCCGGAAAACAGAAACGGCGCGCCGGGCAGATAGGGGCCCGCCTCTTTATCGGCGAAAAATTGAAACAGCCCGGTCATCACCACCGGGGCCACCACCGCCGAGATCGACCCGAGTGAGGCAATCACCCCTTGCAGCAACCCTTGACGGTCATCCGACACCAGATTGGCCATAATTGCGGTCATGGTCGGCGGGGCCATATCCGACAAAGCGGCGATGAACAGGAACCCAAACATCACATAGACCGAAGCAGTCACCCCAAAGACAAGAAAAGCCACAAGGGCGCAAGACACTGAAAACATAAGTGTTTTATATTCACCCAATCGCGGGATAAGGATCCGCATCACACCGCCTTGGGTGATGGCAATGGCCACACCGTAAGCCGACAGCGTCATGCCAATCAGCGCCGCACTCCAGCCAAAAACCTCTTTGGTCCAGAATGCCCAAAGGGTTGGATAGACCATATTTGCAAACTCAAAAACAAACAAAAGCACCAGCGGCAAGCCCAGCCCCGGCAGGCGAAATGCATCAAGAATTGAGCTGAAGGGGTTGATGTCCCGGCGGGTGATCTTGCGCCGCTTTTCTGGGCTAAGACTTTCTGGTAAAACAAAAATTCCGAACAAGACATTCACCCCGGCAAGGGCTGCGGCCAACCAAAACGGGGCGGTGATGTGCCATGTGGCGACCAGCCCGCCGATGCCCGGACCGACCACAAACCCGATGCCAAAGGCAGCACCGATCAGGCCAAAATTCGCCGCACGCTCTTTTGGTTTTGAGATATCTGACAAATAGGCCGTGGCGGTGATATAGGTGCCGCCCGCAATCCCGGCCAGCGCGCGGCCAATAAGCAGCATCCAAAACCCGGTGGACAGCGCCATGATCACATAGTCCACGGTCAGGGCCACAAGGGCCAGCAACAGAACTGGCCTGCGCCCGTAAGTATCTGAAATTCCACCGATAAATGGCGCAAACAGGAATTGCATCGCCGCATAAGACGCCATCAGAATGCCGCCCCAAATCGCCCCATCCGCCGTGTTGGCCGCCCCCACGCGCACCATCAAATCTGGCATGATCGGAAAGACAATCCCAATGCCAATCGCGTCCAAAAAGAGCGTGGCAAGGATGAACCAAAGGGCGGATCGGCTGTGCATAAGAACCTCGTGTGAATGAGAACCATCAGTGCCGAGTTTGCGCGGTGGGGGCAATCGAAAATTCACATCAAACGTGCCGCAAGTGTGCGCGCAAAACTGTAAACACTTTAAAGATTTGAAAGGCGAAACTTTAAACTGTTTAAAGGGGGCAAAAGGGGAACCTTTAAACAGTTTAAAGGGGCGGCGCGTGAAACTTTAAAGTTTTTGCAAGCGGCGCCGCCACATCTGAGCCGTGAAAAACCAAAGACCCGTGATGCGAGAAAATCGACCGGTTCGGATCTGTTGCCTTGCCCCCACAGAGATATTTTGCGAAGAGGCTGCATGACCGAAAACGCGATAATTTCCGACCAAACCCTCTCGCGTGCCGAGATCAAACAGATCAGCCTGTCCGGGGGCCCGGCGCATCTGCGCAACTGTACTTTGGACGGGGTGGATTTATCACAGCTTGACCTGTCGCAATGGCGGTTTGAACGCTGTGACCTAACGGGCGCCTCGTTTCAAAGTGCCGGGCTGGAAGAGGCGCAGTTTTTGGCCTGCCGCGCGGCCAAAGTCAATTTTCTTGGCGCCGCCCTGCTTGAGGCGACGATCAAGGGCGGCGATTTTAGCAACGCAAGCTTTCGCGGGGCGACATTGACGTTGGCGCGGATTGCAGGGTGCAAAATGATTGGCGCCGATTTCACCGAGGCCCAGTCGATTGGTTTGACCTTTGAAGAGGTGATTTTGACGCTGGCCAGCGTGCCGATGATGTCCTTTCGCAAGGCGGTGTTGAGGCAGGTGGATTTCTCAGAGGCGGACATGCGGTCCTGTGACTTTCGGGAGGCTGTGTTTGAAGAGTGTTCGCTGCGGAATGCCCATTTGCCCGATTGCCGGTTTGAGGGCGCGGACCTACGGGGTGCGGACTTGGGCGGGGTCAGGCTGACCGACGCAAGACGGTTCAAGGGCGCGGTGATTTCCAAACGTCAGGCCGCAGATCTTTTGGGGCAGCTTGGGTTGAATGTGCTTTAACGCGGTTCAAAACGCACGGGAAACGCTTTCGCGGTCAGTCAGATCAGGCCCTGCCCCGGCGATGCTGCAAGCCCAAAAGGCGCCCCCATCCCCCTGATGCCCAACAAAAAAGCCCCACCAAATGGCGGGGCTTTTCGTGTCTTGGATCCTGCGATCAAGCGTTGGCGTTCAGGCCCAGTTCATTTGCCATTGCCGCGATATCCACGGTGCGTTTGGCAAGGTCATCCAGGTTTTCCGCGGTCGCGTTTGCGGACGCATCAGCGGCGTCTTGAACAAAGCTGTTCACCACGTCTTGCGTGACCTCAGCCACAGGAACGGCGCGTTCCGCCAGAACCGACATACCAGCCGCAGAGACTTCGGCGAAGCCCCCGGTCACGGCGAAATCGGCGTTGCCTTCCGGGCTTTCCACACGAACGATGCCGGGGCGAAGCGTTGTGATGGTTGGCGCGTGGTTCGGCATGGCGGTCATATCGCCATCGGCACCCGGCAGCTGAACTGCGGTGGCCTGCAGTGACGCGAGGCGGCGCTCGGGCGACACCAGATCGAATTGCATCGTATCAGCCATTTTGGGTCTCCTTAAAGATGCTCGGGGGTGGGCCAGCCCACCCCGTCACAAACTTAATTAAGCAGCGTCAGCCGCCATTTTCTCGGCTTTGGCGATCACGTCGTCGATGCCGCCAACCATATAGAAGGCGCCTTCGGGCAGGTGATCATATTCGCCAGCGACAACAGCTTTGAACGAGCTGATGGTCTCTTCCAGTTGAACCTGAACACCGTCAGAACCGGTAAAGACTTTCGCAACGTCGAAGGGCTGGCTGAGGAAGCGTTCGATCTTACGAGCGCGCGCAACGGTCAGTTTGTCTTCTTCCGACAGTTCGTCCATGCCAAGAATGGCGATGATGTCTTGCAGCGATTTATAGCGCTGAAGGATCTGTTGCACGTCGGTGGCCACTTTGTAGTGCTCTTCGCCGATGATCAGCGGGTCAAGCAGACGCGAGGTCGAACCAAGTGGGTCCACAGCCGGGTAGATGCCTTTTTCCGAAATCGAACGATCGAGAACGGTGGTTGCATCAAGGTGAGCAAACGAGGTGGCCGGTGCAGGGTCGGTCAAGTCATCCGCAGGAACGTAAACGGCCTGTACGGACGTAATCGAGCCTGATTTGGTAGATGAAATGCGTTCTTGCATCGCGCCCATGTCGGTCGCCAGTGTTGGCTGATAGCCCACCGCCGAAGGAATACGGCCCAAAAGCGCCGAAACCTCAGAACCCGCTTGGGTAAAGCGGAAGATGTTGTCGACGAAGAACAGAACGTCCGAACCGGTGTCGTCACGGAATTGTTCCGCCAGGGTCAGACCTGACAGGGCAACACGCATACGCGCTCCGGGAGGCTCGTTCATTTGGCCGTAGACCAGCGCAATTTTCGATTTTTCCAGGTCATCAGGAACGATAACGCCGGATTCGATCATTTCGTGGTAAAGGTCGTTGCCTTCACGGGTCCGTTCACCAACGCCCGCAAACACAGACACACCAGAGTGTACTTTTGCGATGTTGTTGATCAGTTCCATGATCAAAACTGTTTTACCCACGCCGGCACCGCCGAACAGACCAATTTTACCACCTTTGGTGTAAGGGGCCAGCAGGTCGATAACCTTAATGCCGGTGGTCAGGATTTCAGTTTCAGTTGACTGTTCGTCAAACGCAGGTGCGTCGCCGTGAATTGGGCGGCTGTCTTTGGTTTCAACAGGACCTTTTTCATCAACGGGCTCGCCGATGACGTTCAGGATGCGACCCAAAGTTGCGTTGCCAACTGGGACCGAGATCGGCGCGCCGGTGTCGGTCACGGCTTGACCGCGAACCAGACCTTCGGATGCGTCCATAGCGATACAGCGCACGGTGTTTTCACCGAGGTGCTGTGCCACTTCTAGAACCAGTGGGTTACCATTGTTTTCGGTGCTCAGGGCGTTCAGAATTTCGGGGAGTGCATCCTCGAACTGAACGTCCACAACGGCGCCAATCACCTGGGTGATCTTACCTT
>CBDUJY010000040.1:0-6999 GCA_965367685.1 uncultured Planktotalea sp.
GTACTGAAATGGTTATGCCAGGCGACAACCTGAAGTTCGGTGTTGAACTGATCGCCCCAATCGCCATGGAAGATGGCCTGCGCTTCGCGATCCGCGAAGGCGGCCGTACCGTTGGTTCCGGCGTTGTGTCGAAAATTATTGAATAATTTTGGAACGTGGTGACAGGGTATTCGCGCCCCGGCGCGAATGTCCCGAGAGCCACCCCGTTGAAGACTAAGAAAGGGCCCCGCAAAACGCGGGGCCCTTTTTGCATATGCGCACAGCGACCCCAAAGGGCCACGCCCGACCCTGGGTGGGCGCCGATACGGTTTTGGAAATCCAGCAATTTACATCACGCGCAACCGCCCTGCATGGTGAAACCTCGCAAAACGCCCTCCCGTGGGGAGGGGCGGGCGTGGCCCGTGCGTTGCACGTGCCGGAGATATTGGATAACCCCTTGGCTTTGTCACATCGTGACTTTGGTATTTTGGAGATGACAAGTATGATTGTCCCAGCGCATGCAAAACTTAAAGAAATGACTGACGTCGAATTGATAGAGAAAATTGACAAAACTGGCGCCAGTACTGTGATCGGTATTAACTTTCTTTATGACGAACTCCGCAATCGTGAGATGGCGCGTCTTAACAGCAAAATGGTGAAGTTAACTTGGGTCGTCACCATTGCGACTGTCGTAGTAACTGTCGCAACAGTTCTGAACTTGTATCTGGTCTATAAGGCGCTGCTCTAGCCTAGGTAGGTAAGGCGACTGGTTTCAATTTAGCCTTACGGCTGAAAAATCCTTGTCTAAGCCCGCTCTTTTCGGTTCTCCCCCCTTGCCACAAGCCCTCCCTCCCTGTAATGCACAGCAGTTCGCAATGCGAATAACCACTAGGCGGGATTCGGTCCCGTCTTTTGGCATTGAAGAGGGCAGGGGGAATGAGCCACCTGTCGTCCTATCAACTCTTTGCCTGAAAGGGCGAATGCTATGACAAGTCAAAACATTCGTATCCGTCTTAAGGCGTTTGACTATCGTGTGCTGGATGCTTCCACACAAGAGATCGTCAACACTGCCAAACGGACCGGTGCAAACGTTCGCGGCCCCATCCCGCTGCCGAACAAGATCGAGAAGTTCACGGTTCTCCGTGGCCCTCACGTTGACAAGAAATCCCGCGACCAGTTCGAGATCCGCACGCACAAGCGTCTGCTCGACATCGTTGACCCGACACCACAGACCGTGGACGCGCTGATGAAGCTCGACCTGGCTGCTGGCGTTGACGTCCAGATCTCGGTCTAAGGAGGGTATCACAGATGCGCTCTGGTATTATCGCAAAGAAAGTCGGCATGACCCGGCTTTTCATGGAAGACGGCAAACAGATCCCTGTAACCGTTCTTCATATGGACAACCTGCAGGTCGTGGCCAACCGCACCGCTGACAAAGACGGCTATACCGCCGTTCAGTTGGGCGCTGGTGAAGCCAAGGCCAAACGCACGTCGAAGCCCATGCGCGGCTATTTTGCCGCTGCCAAAGTGGCGCCGAAGCGTAAGCTTGTGGAATTCCGCGTGTCGGAAGACGCCCTGATCGCCGTTGGCGAAGAGCTGTCGGCCGAGCACTTCCTGGAAGGCCAAAAAGTTGACGTTGCTGGCACCTCGATCGGTAAAGGTTTTGCCGGTGCAATGAAGCGCCACAACTTCGGCGGTCTGCGCGCCACGCACGGTGTGTCGATCAGCCACCGTTCGCACGGTTCAACTGGCCAGTGTCAGGATCCGGGCAAGGTTTTCAAAGGCAAGAAAATGGCCGGCCATATGGGTTCGGTTCGTGTGACCACACAAAACCTTGAAGTCGTGAAAACCGACGCCGATCGCGGCCTGGTCTTCATCAAGGGCGCTGTCCCTGGATCGAAAGGTGGCTGGGTCACCGTGAAAGACGCCGTGAAGAAGAAGCTGCCCGAGGACGTTCCGTTCCCGGCAGGTCTGAAGTCGGCTGCAACTGAAGCAAAGGCATCTGATGTGGCGGAAGACGCGCCCGCGGAAGGTGGTGAAGCATGAAACTTGATGTAATCAAACTGGACGGCAAAAAGGCCGGTACGGTCGATTTGGACGAGGCCCTGTTCGGTCTTGAGCCGCGCGCCGACATCCTGCACCGTGTGGTCCGCTGGCAGCGTAACAACGCGCAAGCTGGCACTCACAAGGTGAAAACACGGTCCGAAGTCAAATACTCGACCAAGAAGATCTATCGCCAAAAAGGCACCGGTGGCGCACGCCACGGCGCCCGCTCGGCTCCGATCTTCCGCGGTGGTGGTGTTTACAAAGGTCCAGTTGTGCGTTCGCACGGCCACGACCTGACCAAGAAATTCCGTAAATTGGGTCTGAAGCACGCCCTGTCCGCAAAAGCGCAAGCTGGCGAACTGGTTGTGATCGAAGACGTGAATACGGAAGGCAAAACCAATGCTTTGGCCAAACAGGTTAAAGACTTGGGCTGGAAACGCGCCTTGATCATCGACGGTGCTGACGTGAACGAATTGTTCGCCAAAGCTGCCAAGAACATCGAAGGTTTGGATATCCTGCCAACGATGGGCGCCAACGTATATGACATCCTGAAACGTGACACCCTGGTGATCACCAAAGCAGGTGTCGAAGCTCTGGAGGCTCGTTTGAAATGAGTGTCAAAGCAGAACTCTATGACGTGATCCGCAAGCCGATCATCACCGAGAAAGCAACCCAAGCGTCTGAAAATGGTGCTTATGTTTTCGAAGTGTCCATCGACAGCAACAAACCGCAAATCAAAGAAGCTGTAGAAGCTTTGTTCGAAGTGAAGGTGAAAGCAGTAAACACCACCATCACTAAGGGTAAAGCCAAGCGTTTCCGCGGCCAGTTGGGCAAGCGTAAAGACGTTAAAAAAGCCTATGTGACCCTTGAAGAGGGGAATGCAATCGACGTGTCCACCGGACTCTGATTGTAGCTTTATAGAACTAGGAAAGGCCCTCGCGATTGCGGGGGCCTTTTTTGTTTGGAGCGGGTTTCGGGCTGTGCACAGAATTTTGACTCGTCATTGGCGTCATTTGGCGTAACAATGCCCCATTAGATCACTGCTACATTTTGTAATGAGGAAGCTGCTCATGTTGACCCGCCGCCATTTCGTGATGACCTCCACGGCATTGTTTTCGACCCCAATTGCCACCCCCCTTTGGGCGCAAGAGGCGTCAAAGCCCGCACGGCGCCCTGTGTCGGACAGTTCAAAATGGGCGTCCTATGACGCGCGGGTGACCCCTGCCAATTATGATCCCGCAACGTCGAACCCTTGGGGGCTGCACCGGCGGTTTTTGCCCCAAGTGGTGCAGGCGAATGCCGGGCTGACGCCGGGGGATATCCATGTGGATGCGGTGGCGCGCTATCTTTATCACATCCGCGAAGATGGCACCGCGATGCGTTACGGCGTGGCGATTGCCAAGGGCAACCTTTATGAACCCGGGGTTTATACAATCGGTCGCAAGGCGAAATGGCCAACCTGGACGCCGACCCCCGCGATGATCAAGCGTGAACCGCATAAGTACAAGAAATACGAGAATGGCCAGGACGGCGGGCCACGCAATCCGCTCGGCTCTCGTGCGCTTTATCTTTTTGACGGGCAGCGTGACACCTATCTGCGCATCCACGGGTCCCCCGCGCCGCGCTCGATTGGGTCACGCGCCAGCTCCGGCTGCGTGCGCATGGTGATGGCGCATATCATTGGGCTTTATGATCAGGTCAACACCGGCGTGACCGCGCATCTTTACGCGACCGAGCGGGTAACGGCGCAAAGTTAAAGCGTTTCCAGTTTTCATTGAAGCATCTGCCATCACTTTTTGCGTTTGTATGACGCGAAAGGCAGCGAACAAGCGATGCAACGTGAAATGGAAACGCTCTAATGCACTGGGGTTATGCACGGGGGCTGATCGCTGGGGTTACGCCTCAGCCGGGACCTCTTGCGGGGTGCAAATCGGCCGCCCCGCGGTGTTTCTAAGCGGCAGATAGGTTGTTTCAACCGGCCCCGAATAGCGGTAGACCAAACAGCCGTCACGGGTATCAATACGCACGTCACTTAGATCCTGCTGCGGGTCTGCCTTTGCGCGCAGCGCATCCTTTGTCACCGCCGCCACAGGGCGCAGGTTTGGGTCCACCGCCACAACGGCCCCTCCGTTTGGTGACACACAAGCCGAGAGCGCGAGCACGGCCCCTCCGGCAAAAACTCCCAATCTTCTCATACTAGATACCCCTGAATTGTTTTATGAGAGGATGGGGGATTTTTGAGGGGATGGGAAGGGGGGGATGCGATGCTTGCTAATATCGAGGGGGGGTGAGTTGGAGAAGGCCCTCACGATTGCGGGTTTTTTTGTTAGCGTTCATTCAGATCGCTTAAGCCCCATGCCCGAATGATTTCAGCCCCTCGATTTTTACCCCCACGCTGAGAGTCGCTTGGTGTTGAGGGGAGCATTTCTTGCCCAATTCCAAATAGCTCGGAAGGTGGGCTGAATTTGAGGTGCTTACCATCTTGAGATTTTGAGAAGCCAAAGCCTTGGAGTAATCCGCCTAGTTGTTTTGGCACTTGTTTTCCATCTCGGCTGGCGGTTTTTATTTGTTGGATGAGGGTTATCACCCTCCCTGAGTAACTTGTTTTTTGGAGAAATTTCCCGATAAACTCTTCGGTTCTGCGGTCCAAGCCTTCGCAGTTTTTGGCAATGGCGAACGACAGAAACCGACGCAGTCGGTCAGAAAACTCCCCTTCGTAGAGTTCGGTGCCAATGGTCTGCGAGAGCCTTGAAGGGATAAGTTGATCTGTATCGATTGGTGTGGTTTGAGCCTGACTTCTTGCTATTTCCAGTTGATTTTTAAGGTTTTGAATTTGTTCGTCTTTGGCGTCAACTTCTGCATCAAAGAGCTCGATATACTCTTCGAGCTCTTTACTCTGATCATTCGGAGAAAGTAATTTTTCTCTTAGGCTTCTTGTTTGGGCTTCTTGTAGGTGTTGCCACTCCCATCCTTGACTAACAGCGAAGCCGGACATGAATTCGCTAACGCGCGTTGTGCAATCACTCGCCAATGAAAGACCTTCGCTGTCGTCAGGACGTGGAAACAAACGCGCAATTTGGACCCCCTTTGGGGAAATGATTCCAACGGCTCCTCCATACGGGTTGTTTCCTGAAAGGGCTTCTCGGAGGCGAAATGAAAAGCCGCGACTGGGTTCAACAAAGACGTGCGCGATGCCAGCAACAGCGCTTGCCAATCGGTCGGCATTTATTGGAAGTGTATCGTCGTTATTTCGAGAAATGTAGATTATCGGCAGAAAGACGGATTGGCTTCCTTCAAAAATTCCGCTGGCACAAAGCACATCGTCTTCATTTAAAAAATGTGCAGTAGATTTGGTTGGGACGTTGCCGTCGTTTTCTGCCCAGGAACTGTCAATGGATTGCGTGATGAAAACTGGCTTCTTAGGGGGCAATACATGCGCAGTAGAGGATGTCGCTACGCATTGGCCTCTAACTCGAAGGAATGCACTTTCATTGAGTACCGAGTAAACGCACTCAGTTCGCCATCTTCTTCCGGCGTTGTCAGGAATTTCTAGTCTAGCACCAAAAACCAAAATGTTGTCAGCTTCATAGGATTTGATTGATAATGTCTCACCGTTTTTGGTTTCAAGCCACACGTCATCATCATGGAATTCTTGGGAGCTTGTCTCGGCAAGTACGTTGCTGTTTTGGATACCTCTTATCCATGCCAAAATAGCTGCAGCAAAATCTGCTCTGGAGATATCTCTCTTAACTGGGAATTCTGTGGAAAATACTGTCATCAATTAGCTCCAATCGTGCATATTTTGATCACCGAAACCGCCCTCTCGTCAAGGTTGAGTTTAATGTTCTCGGCATTCATGATGCCGTGCCTATAGACACTCCCCCCCATCCCCGTTATATCCGCACGGTCGCTAGGCCCCAGATTCGTTCTGTGGCCTTTTGATATTTGGAATTGGGGACCTGTTTGTAACAGATAACGGGGCCCTTTATTGGTCACCTGCTCATATGCAGGGGGCTTTACTTTCCAGGGGATGATGTCGGGAAACTCGGTGCATCACCTGAGCTAAACGGAAGACAGAAAGCATGGCATTAAAGTCGTATAAACCGACGACGCCAGGCCAGCGTGGGCTGGTTCTGATCGACCGTTCGGAGCTGTGGAAAGGTCGTCCGGTTAAATCCCTCACCGAGGGTTTGACCAAGTCGGGCGGCCGGAACAATACCGGACGGATCACGTCGCGCCGCCGTGGTGGCGGGGCAAAGCGTCTCTATCGTATCGTAGACTTCAAACGCAACAAGCTGGATATCGCAGCCACAGTTGAGCGGATCGAATATGACCCCAACCGTACGGCTTTTATCGCGCTGGTTAAGTACGAAGACGGCGAACAAGCATACATCCTGGCCCCTCAGCGTTTGGCTGTTGGCGATCAGGTGATTGCATCTGCAAAAGCTGACATCAAGCCGGGCAACGCGATGCCGTTCTCTGGCATGCCGATCGGTACTATTGTTCACAACATCGAGATGAAACCAGGCAAAGGCGGCCAGATCGCCCGTGCTGCTGGCACATACGCTCAGTTTGTTGGTCGTGACGGTGGTTACGCACAGATCCGCCTGTCCTCAGGTGAACTGCGCCTCGTTCGTCAGGAATGTATGGCCACTGTTGGTGCCGTGTCGAACCCCGACAACTCGAACCAAAACTTCGGTAAAGCCGGCCGCATGCGCCACAAAGGCATTCGTCCGTCGGTTCGTGGTGTTGTTATGAACCCGGTTGATCACCCCCACGGTGGTGGTGAAGGTCGGACTTCTGGTGGTCGTCACCCGGTAACCCCTTGGGGTAAGCCGACCAAAGGTGCGCGTACCCGCAACAAGAACAAAGCGTCGTCGAAGCTTATCATTCGCTCGCGTCACGCTAAGAAGAAGGGCCGTTAAGATATGGCACGTTCTGTCTGGAAAGGCCCTTTTGTTGACGCTTACGTCC
>CBDUJY010000041.1:0-5774 GCA_965367685.1 uncultured Planktotalea sp.
GTCGAAGGCGAAGTCAAGAACATCACCGAATTCGGTCTGTTCATTGGTCTCGACGGCGAAATCGACGGCATGGTTCACCTGTCCGACATCTCGTGGGACGAACGTGGCGAAGAAGCGATCCAGAACTTCAAAAAAGGCGACATGGTTCAGGCCGTTGTTTCCGAAGTGGACACCGACAAAGAGCGTATTTCGCTGTCGATCAAAGCCTTGGCTGGCGACCCGTTTGCAGAAGCCATTGGCGGCGTGAAGCGCGGATCCATTATCACTGTTGAAGTGACGGCCATCGAAGAAGGCGGCATCGAAGTTGACTATGAAGGCATGAAATCCTTCATCCGTCGCTCGGATCTGGCCCGTGACCGTGCTGATCAACGCCCAGAGCGTTTCGGCATCGGTGACAAGTTTGACGTTCGCGTAACCAACGTGGACAGCAAATCACGCCGTCTGGGTCTGTCGATCAAAGCCCGTGAAATCGCAGAAGAAAAAGAAGCCGTAGAACAGTATGGTTCGTCGGATTCTGGCGCTTCGCTTGGCGATATCTTGGGTGCAGCCCTGAACAAAGACTAATTCGTCTGGTTCCTTAAGACATTGAAACGGCCTCGCTTCTGCGGGGCCGTTTTTATTTGAGGGGAGGGGGGAAAGAAGCAGGCGCGTCTTTGTCCTAACCGCCTAATTTTGGTTCCGAATCATAGTTTTGCGGGTTTCAGCCGGGAAGAAATCAGGTTTCCCTGTGTGTTGACGCATAAGAAATTGCGTGAATTGCCCGACGAATGACCCCAAAATCCATCCGAAATCAGTTTTTTTGTCGGAAAATCGCCGACTTGGCGCCTCAGGGCTTGTTAATCGAAAGGCCCTTTGGTCCTATAGGGCAACAACAAAAGGGCGGGCAATTTGATGCCGCACCTGAAAACTTGGGGGGATATGTATGATCCGGTCGGAATTGATCCAGAAAATTGCGGACGAAAATCCGCATCTTTATCAACGTGATGTCGAACGCATCGTGAATACAATCTTTGATGAGATTGTCGAGGCGATGTCGCACGGCGATCGGGTAGAACTGCGCGGCTTTGGCGCATTTTCAGTCAAACAGCGAGATGCTCGTATTGGACGCAACCCACGTACGGGTGAATCGGTTCAAGTCGAAGAGAAACATGTGCCCTTCTTCAAAACGGGCAAGCTCTTGCGGGACCGTTTGAACGGTAAATAAGAGGTTTTAATGCGGTATATTCGTTACGCATTTCTAGCGACCCTTGCGGTCGTCTTGGTGACCATTGCCATGGCCAATCGCGGCATGGTGACAGTGCATCTTTTACCCGAAGAGCTTTCGGGCTTTCTCGGCTTTAGCTGGTCCATTTCGCTGCCCTTGTTTGTGGTGATCTTTGCTGGCCTAATTGGCGGTGTGCTGATTGGGTTCGTTTGGGAATGGCTGCGCGAACACAAACTGCGCGCCGCAGGCAAGCGCACAATGAAAGAGCGTGACGCCCTGATCCGCGAAGTCAAAAAGCTGAAAGAACCGAAAGCCAAGCCCGGAGATGATATCTTGGCGATGCTGGAAGACGCGAAGTGACCGAATTTGTGATGCCCGCTGGAGCCTCTGGAAAACCAAACGCTGCTGTCAAAATCTGTGGGTTGAAAGATCCGGCCCATGTGCGGGCGGCGGCAGAGGCTGGCGCGCGCTATGTGGGCTTTGTGTTTTTCCCCAAATCCCCGCGCCACGTTGCGCCCGATGATGTCGCCGCTTTGGCGGAAAATGTCCCGTTTGGCGTGGCAAAAGTTGCGCTGACGGTGAACGCAGATGATGCGCTGTTGGATGAAATCACCACCAAAGCACCCATTGATATGCTTCAACTGCACGGCGCTGAAACCCCAGAACGCGTGGCCTATGTAAAGGCGCGCTATGGCTTGCCTGTGATGAAAGCTATTGGGATCGCAACCGAGGAAGACATCGCGCAAATCGACCTCTACGCTCCGGTGGCGGACCAGCTGCTGATTGACGCCAAAGCCCCCCGCGGCGCCGATCTTCCCGGTGGCAATGGCATCAGCTTTGATTGGCGTCTGGTGCAACGCAAATACTGGCCCTGCCCATGGATGCTGGCCGGCGGGCTGACACCAGAAAACGTGGCCGAAGCGATGCGCCTGACAGGGGCAAAACAAGTGGATGTGTCATCCGGTGTGGAAAGCGCCCCCGGTGAAAAAAGCGCCCAATTGATTGCGGATTTTGTAACCGCTGCAACAGGGCGTCCGACCTAATCCACCCCCCTTTTTCTTGCCAAAAATATCTCGGGGTGAGGCTGAAAGCCGAGGGGCAGCGCCCCTTTTCGCTGCCTTTCCTAGGACCGGCCCAAAAATCCGCTGGAAATGCACTTCCGTCTAGCCTATGCACATAGAAACACCTGCAAATAAGGGGCGCGCGCAATGTCCAATGATCTTTTCAACAGCTTTATGAACGGTCCCGACGAAAAGGGGCGTTTTGGCGATTTTGGCGGCCGATTTGTGTCGGAAACGCTGATGCCGCTGATCCTGGGGCTCGAGGCGGAATATGAAAAGGCCAAGACCGACGACAGTTTCTGGGCGCAGATGGACGATCTTTGGACGCATTATGTGGGCCGCCCGTCACCGCTTTATTTTGCCGAAGGGCTGACCAAGCATTTGGGCGGCGCCAAGGTTTATATGAAGCGGGATGAGCTGAACCACACGGGCGCGCATAAAATCAACAATGTGCTTGGCCAAATTCTGCTTGCGCGCCGTATGGGAAAAACACGCATCATCGCGGAAACCGGGGCAGGGCAGCACGGTGTGGCCACCGCCACGGTTTGCGCCAAGTTCGGTTTGAAATGTGTGGTCTATATGGGCGCGCATGACGTTCAGCGTCAGGCCCCGAATGTGTTTCGTATGCGCCTTTTGGGGGCAGAGGTTGTTGCGGTGGAAAGCGGCCGTGGCACGCTTAAGGATGCGATGAATGACGCGCTGCGCGATTGGGTGACCAATGTGCGTGACACCTTCTATTGCATCGGCATCGCTGCCGGCCCGCACCCCTATCCAGCAATGGTTCGCGATTTCCAATCCATCATTGGCAAGGAAACCAAAGCCCAGATGCATAAGGCCGAAGGGCGTTTGCCCGACACGGTGATTGCTGCCATCGGGGGTGGGTCAAACGCGATCGGCTTGTTCTACCCATTCCTTGACGACAAAAGCGTACGCATCATCGGTGTTGAAGCCGGGGGGAAGGGCGTAAACGACAAGATGGAACATTGCGCGTCCCTTACCGGTGGTCGCCCTGGTGTTTTGCACGGCAACCGCACCTATTTGATGCAGGATGAGGATGGTCAGATCTTGGATGGCTATTCCATCTCAGCCGGTTTGGATTATCCAGGCATCGGACCAGAACACAGCTGGTTGCATGAAATTGGCCGCGCCGAATATGTGTCGATCACCGATAAAGAAGCGCTAGAGGCGTTCCAACTGTCGTGCTCAACCGAAGGCATCATCCCGGCGTTGGAACCCAGCCACGCGCTGGCACATGTGTTGAAAATTGCCCCAACTTTGCCGGAAGATCACATTATCTGCATGAACATGTGTGGCCGTGGCGACAAGGATATTTTCACCGTGGCGAAGTATCTTGGATTTGACATGTCAGACACAGAAGGCCGCGACGCGGACTAGGGGCGGCTTGGCGGTTTCACGGTGGTTCGGTGAGAAGGGCGGGGGGAACCTCGTCCTTTTTTTTGTGGTGAACATCCAAACCTTAAAATTTGATGGCGCAAGCCAGCGATCCGGTGGTGCAGGAGATTTTCGATAATCTGGTGAGCGAAGGTCATACCCACGGTGAAGTAAAGAAAACGATCAACGGATACGACGTTGAGGCGTCCAACGATCTGGCAAAAACAGAGCGCCGCTATGGCAGTGACGGTTCGCTGAAACGGCAGGAAGATAGCCTCGAAAACGATGATGATCAGGAGGACGACGATCACGACGACGACGATGGTGACTAATCCGCATCAATCAATCGCCCACATGAACGCCCCCTCAAGTTGGTTGAGTGTCCATGAAGCTTCGTGATCGGCATGTGATCTTGTTTGACCATTTTTTCGAGCGTCTTTTCCTTTCGCAGCCAGCGAATTTCGTGGCAGCTGCGCGAGATTATTGAAATCGGCGCAGTCTTTGGTTTTGCGCTGGGGGCCTATGCCCTGCGCCGCACCACGCAGAGACGCGAACATGTTGAAGCACAGCTGCGTCTCGCCTCGGGGGCATTCTCGACCTTGTTGCAAGAGCAATTTTCGGAATAGGGGCTGACCCCGGCGGAACGTGATGTGGCGCTGTTTTCCATCAAAACCTGTCAACGGGTGAGATAGCCAGACTTCGCGACACCCCAGAGGGGACAGTCAAGGCACAGACCAATGCGATTTATCGCAAGGCTGGTGTGTCTGGCCGACCCCAATTGCTTAGTCACTTTATCGAAGAATTGATGGACGGCATCGTGTCCAATCCAAAGGCTTAATCTGCCGCGCGTGCCAATGTTCGGAACATCTTGATGTTGGACTGATGTGCGCCGTCATCGCGAAAGCCCCGGTCGGCGGAATTAACCGCAATCACCACATTTCGCGCCTGATCGACAAAGATGTATTGGCCATAGATGCCCCGTGCAAAATACTCGCCTTCGGGGGCATCCGGGGCCATCCACCATTGATAGCCATATTGCCGATTGCCCGGTTTGGTGGGGGCGGATGGCACGGTTGAGGCCTTGACCCAGTTGGCGGGCACCACCTGTTGCCCCTGCCACATCCCGCCTTGCAAAAACATCTGGCCAAAGCGGGCGTAATCGCGCGTGCGCAGGTTCAGGCCCCCCAACACAAATGCCACATCCTCTCCGTCACTCAGGTAATAGGGGGCCGCCTCAAACCCCATTTTCGCAATGATATGTTCGTTCATCAAATCAGGGATCGACCGCCCCGTGGCGCCGCGGATCACCATGCCGATGATGTGGGTGTCAATCGACACATATTGCCATGTTTCGCCGGGGCGGGCGAAGGTGTCGGTAAGCTCTGCTGCGAACCCATCCATGGACTTGCCCAACGCCAGGACACGGCCCATGCGGTTAATGTCGGAATTGAAATCCAGATAATCCTCGTCAAAGGTTACGCCCGAGGCCATGTTCAAGACGTTGCGCAGGCTGGCCCCATCATAGGCGCCGCCAGTCAGGGCGGGTGCGTATTTGGTGACCGGATCATCCAATGATGCAATCGCGCCCTCTTGCAACATGATGCCCATCAGTGCCGACAGAAAACTTTTGGCGACCGACCAGCTGATGCGTTTGTCTTGTGGGCTTGTGCCCAAATGATAGCTTTCATGGCGGATTTTACCGTCCTTCAAAACCACCAAGCTGGTCACAGCACGGGTGTCGATCCAATCCTGCATTCCAGAGGGCAGTGGAAGGTCTTTGCCCTTTGGCAAAGGGCTGACAGTGCCCGAGCTGTCCGCCAGCGGGACGGTCAAGAATGCCGCGTCCATATTTGAGAAATTATAAACAATTTTCTCTTGAGAAAAGAGAGAGTTAACAGCCAGAAGTCGCGTAACCTGCTCGCGTTTCCAGATGCCAACAGCAACCAACACAACCAGTGACACCAGCGCGCCTTGACCAAGGCGTTTCATGAATTTTTTCATTTTCTCTCCCGCTGCGCGATGTTCGGCGCGTGTTTGGACTTGACCGTTGGGGGGCATCGCATTCTAGTTTTCTAGTTTTCTAGTTTTCTAGTTTTCTAGTTTTCTAGTTTTCTAGT
>CBDUJY010000042.1:0-4258 GCA_965367685.1 uncultured Planktotalea sp.
TGTCGATGGAAGGTCGCATGACCGTCTGCAACATGGCGATCGAAGGCGGCGCGCGCGCGGGTCTGATTGCCCCCGATGAGACCACCTATCAATACTGCATGGGCCGTCCACACGCGCCAAAAGGCGCGCAGTGGGAACAGGCCGTGGCCTATTGGAAAACGCTCTTCACTGACGAAGGCGCGCATTTTGACAAGGTTGTGACCATCAAAGGCGAAGACATCGCACCTTGCGTAACGTGGGGCACCTCGCCCGAAGATGTGCTGCCAATTTCATCCGTTGTTCCCGCACCCGAAAACTTTGAGGGCGGCAAAGTCGACGCCGTCAAACGCGCGCTGGATTACATGGGTCTAGAAGCGGGTCAAAAACTGACCGATATCGAGATCGACACCGTGTTCATCGGATCCTGCACCAATGGCCGCATCGAAGACATGCGCGCCGTGGCCGAAATCGTAAAAGGCAAAAAGATCAAAGATGGTCTTCGTGCGATGATCGTTCCGGGATCTGGCCTTGTGCGTGCGCAAGCCGACGAAGAGGGTCTGTCTGAGATCTTTGAAGAGGCCGGATTTGAATGGCGCCTTGCGGGCTGTTCGATGTGTCTGGCGATGAACCCTGATCAACTGTCTGAGAATGAGCGCTGCGCGTCCACCTCAAACCGCAACTTCGAAGGGCGTCAGGGGTACAAAGGCCGGACGCATCTTGTGTCGCCAGCCATGGCCGCCGCCGCCGCACTGACCGGTCGTTTGACCGATGTGCGTGATTTGATTTAAGGAGCCATGACGATGGAAAAGTTTGAAAAACTTCAAGGTGTTGCGGCCCCTATGCCGCTGGTGAACATCGACACTGATATGATCATCCCGAAGGTGTTTCTGAAATCAATCAAACGCACCGGCTTTGGCGCGAACTTGTTTGACGAGATGCGGTTTAACCGCGACGGCACCGAGATCGAAGATTTTGTGCTGAACAAACCCCAGTACCGCGACGCGGAAATTCTGGTGGCCGGTGACAACTTTGGCTGTGGCTCGTCGCGCGAACATGCGCCTTGGGCGATTGCCGATTTCGGCATCAAATGCGTGATCTCAACCAGCTTTGCAGACATCTTTTTCAACAACTGCTTCAAGAACGGCATCTTGCCGATTGTCTTGCCGCAGGCTGAGGTTGATCTGTTGATGTCGGACGCGGAAAAAGGGTCAAACGCGCGGATGACCGTGGATCTGGAAGCCCAGGAAATCACCACGTCCGAAGGTGACGTTGTGAAGTTTGACGTGGATGCGTTTAAAAAGCACTGCCTGTTGGAAGGCCTTGATGACATCGGCCTGACGATGGAAAAGAAAGCGTCGATTGATGCGTTTGAGGCACAGGCCTCTGCCGCGCGTCCTTGGGTGTAATCCCAAATCAAAGGCTAGGTGAAACACCGCTTTGCCTTTGAGCAGATGAGAAATACCGGGGCGGGTCCAAACGGGCCTGCCCCATTTTCGTTGCAATGATGATGCAATGAAGCACCAGTTTTTCCCTAAAAAAATCTAAAATATGAAGCCAAATTAACCCATTACTTGCAGATCCCCGTTTATAAGGGCATCCTAAAGGCTAATGAGGCAACCGCCATAAGGCGGGGATCAACATCGGAACAAGGGCGCGGCATCGTATCGCTCCCGTCCAAGGTTGAGGGTAGAGCAGTGGTTTCAAGACTGACAGGCGCATTGTTGCGTGCAATTCTAATGGTGGCCGTGATCATCATGCCGTCGTTGATGGTGCCCGGCACCAACACCGATACGGCACAGATTGTGGCCTTGCTTGCGCTGTGCGCCGGGGCGTTGACGCTGTTTGAATATGCCTCAACCTATCCCGGTTTGGTCGAATTTCGCGATGCCCCCCCGTTTAACCGCATCCGGTTTTTCAGCCTGTTTGCGATGCTGTTTTGCTTGTCTATTGTGGCGCGGGGGCAAACCAACCCCACCACCGCAACCGAATTTGTGACCGTCATTGGCACCTTGATCGGCCAAGCCATCGACTTTCCCTACAGCCCTGTGCGCCTGATTGTGCTGATGCTGCCCGAAGGGGCCAGCAACGCGGATATCGCCACGTTGCGTACGGCGGCGGGCATGACTTATCTGATTTCGCTGTTGTCGCTTGTCATCTTTGTGATCGCTCTGCGCACCAGCCGCTGGCCCGCAAAAGGGTCTGCCTTTAACGTCTGGGTCAATTTGCCAACCTTTGATCCAACCGCAGGCGGAGATGTGGTCACCCGGTTGGAGCGCGACGCGCGGTTCAACATTGCCCTTGGATTTCTGTTACCCTTCCTGACACCCGCGGTCATTCAGGCCGCTTCCTCGCTCTTTGGCTCGGTTTCCGTGGCCAATGACCAAACGATGATCTGGACAATTACCGCATGGGCCTTTTTGCCATCCAGCCTGTTTATGCGCGGCATCGCCATGGGGCGGGTCGCCACAATGATCAGCACGGCACGCCAGAAAAACACGCACACCGACAAAGAAGACACCTTGGTGGCTGTCTAACCTTACTGGCTGCGATCTTGTGGGCGGGGCTGGCACAGGCCGACACCCTGCGTTTGGCCAGTTTTGATGTCGAGCTGTCCCGCAAAGGTCCCGGGCTTTTGCTGCGTGACATCCTGAAAGGCAAAGACAAACAGATTGCGGCGGTGATTGATGTGATCATTCAAGTGGCGCCAGATGTATTGGTTTTGCAAGACTTTGACCATGATCTTGAAAACCGCAGCTTAAAAGCCTTTCAGGCGGCCTTGGATGCCGCCGGTCACAAAATGCCACATGCCTTTGCCGCGCGCCCAAATAGCGGTCTGGATTCCGGGCTGGATCTGGACGGGGATGGCAAGCGGAACACCCCGCGCGACAGTCAGGGCTATGGCGATTTCACCGGGCAAGGCGGGATGGCGGTGCTGTCGCGTTTGCCATTGGGTGAAGTGCGCGATTTCACAGGTTTTCTGTGGCGTGACTTGCCGGGGGCGATGTTGCCGACACATGCGGATGGCAGTCCTTTTCCCTCGGCCAACGCACAAGCCGCGCAGCGCCTCAGCAGCGTGGCGCATTGGGATGTGCCAGTGGAATTGCCCAATGGGCAAACGCTTAACCTGCTGACCTATCATGGGTCCACCCCGGCGTTTGACGGGGCAGAGGATCGCAATGGAAGGCGCGGTGCGGATGAGACGCTGTTTTGGAAACACCTCTTGGATGACGCCTTGCCATATCCCTCGCCAACCCCGCCCTTTGCCATCATCGGGCAGGCCAACATTGACCCCAAAGACGGCGATGGGCGGCACGAGGCGATCACCACGTTGCTGACCGATCCCCGCCTGATCGACCCCACGCCCAAAGGATCCGAAGGCAGCGATACGGCGGATTGGAGCACCATTGGCGTTGGCAAATTACGCGCCAGTTACATCCTGCCATGGGCAGCAGCCGAGGTGACAGATGCCGGTGTTTTCTGGCCCATGCCGGACGCCCCGATGGCCAAGACGGTCGCAATTGCATCGCGCCATCATCTAATCTGGGTCGATATCGCGTATTAACACGCGAAACACGCCGCCAAACCCCCTGTCTTTCTTGACGCTTGCACGCCAAACCGCTAGGCCAAACGGCGACAAATGCAGTGCAAGACATGCAAGGATACGCGACATGACCAACCCCTCCCTCCTCATCCTCGCCGGCGACGGCATCGGCCCCGAAGTGATGGCCGAAGTGCGCAAAGTGATCACTTGGATCAGCGACAAACGCGGCGTGACATTTGACGTGGACGAGGACCTTGTTGGGGGGGCGGCCTATGACAAACACGGCGTGCCATTGGCGGACGCAACCATGGCGCGCGCGCAAGAAGTGGACGCAGTTTTGCTGGGGGCCGTGGGCGGACCTGCTTATGACGATCTGGACTTTTCGGTCAAACCAGAACGCGGCCTGTTGCGTCTGCGCAAAGAAATGGATCTCTATTCCAACCTGCGCCCAGCGCAGTGTTTTGACGCCCTGTCTGACTTCTCATCGCTGAAACCTGAACTGGTGGCGGGGCTTGATATTATGATCGTGCGCGAGCTGACCTCGGGTGTGTATTTCGGCGAGCCGCGCGGCATCTTTGAAGAAGACGGCCAGCGGGTTGGCATCAACACGCAACGCTACACCGAAGCTGAAATTGAGCGTGGCGCGCGGTCGGCGTTTGAACTGGCGATGAAGCGCAACAAACGCCTGTGTTCGATGGAAAAAGCCAACGTGATGGAATCGGGCATCCTGTGGCGTGA
>CBDUJY010000043.1:0-4149 GCA_965367685.1 uncultured Planktotalea sp.
GAACCCTCGTATTCAGCTTGGGAAGCTGCTGCTCTACCATTGAGCTACACCCGCGATGGGGATGAGGTATGTCAGCGCCACCAAAGGGTCAAGGGGGCAATGCCCTCTGACCGGGTTTTGTGGCGAAAACTGTGATCAACAGCTGCCGCTCGGCGTCCATGTGCCAGAAGAGTGGCAGTAAAGGCGCCGCCCAGCCGAGCAGACTTGGGCCCCTTGCGTGTATTTCGCACCATTAAACCAACAGATTGCGGCGCGATCCGTGTTGTCCTCATCCACAGGCTCAAGGCTTTCGATGATTGCGGATGTTTTCAGTTTTGGATCGACCGGGCCAACCTGTTCAATTTCGTCCGTCATGTTCTCATCCTTTTGTTTTCAAAAAGATGTTCAGGCGCGCGCGCACCCCGCACCATGATTTGCATCAATCTGCGGGGCGTTTGTGACAAAATCCGACCAATGCGTGGTGGGTTATCTGCGGCGGCGCCTGCGCCCACCGCCGCCGCCATCGCCGCCACCGGTGTTAAAGCTTGGTTCTGGAAGTTCCACAACCGAGCGCAACGTGGGGAAGGGGTCTGATGAATTGGGCAGGGCAGAGGCGTTCACGAAATGCTCTTGGAACCTTGGCTCAACGGCGGTTTCAATTTTCTCGATCTGGCGCACAAGGGTCTCAATCTCGCCACGTGCCTCGCGGTTCAAAAGCGCGATGCGTGCGCCGGTGCCCGCCGCGTTCCCGGCCGAGGTCACGCGGTCCAATGGCGCGTCCGGGATCATGCCCAAAACCATCGCGTGTTTGGATGAAATATGCGCGCCAAAAGCGCCCGCCAGCACCACGCGGTCGACGTTTTCCACACCGCGCTTGTCCATCAACAGACGCGCCCCGGAATAAAGCGCCGCTTTGGCCATTTGGATCGCACGGATGTCGCCGTTTGTGACGGTGATCGCGGGATGATCTTCATTGCCATCCCACACGCGATACGAATTGGTGCGCCCGTCAAGGAAGCAACGATCGGTGCCGGTTTGCGCGGCCGATCCGATCAACCCGCTGGCGTCCACCAACCCGGCCATGCGCATTTCGGCAATCACTTCGATAATGCCCGACCCGCAGATGCCGGTCACACCGGTGGTGGCAATCTCGGCATCAAACTTGGGGTCATCCGACCACAGGGTCGACCCAATCACTTGGAACCGAGGTTCTTTGGTTACGGGGTCGATTTCCACGCGCTCAATCGCGCCGGGGGCGGCCCGCTGGCCTGAACTGATCTGCGCGCCTTCAAAGGCGGGACCGGTGGGGGACGAACAGGCCAACACGCCCTTTTTGTCGCCCAACAGGATTTCCGCATTGGTGCCCACATCCACAACCAACACAAGGTCGTCGGATTTGTTGGGCGCTTCTGACAGCGCAACCCCCGCCGCATCCGCGCCCACATGGCCCGCGATACAGGGCAGGATATAGCTGCGCGTGCCGGGCGCGATGTTCAGCCCAATCTCAGATGCCATCAATTCTAGCGCGTCTGAAGTGGCCAATGCAAAGGGCGCTTGGCCCAGTTCAAACGGGTCAATACCCATGAACAAATGGTGCATGACCGGGTTCATCACAAAGACGGCATCAAGGATTTGGTTTTTGTCCGCATCCGCTTCTTTGGCAATGTCTTCAACAAGTTGGTTCAGCCCATCGCGCACGGCGGCGGTCATTTCCAGATCGCCACCTGCGTTCATCATGGCGTAACTCACGCGGCTCATCAGGTCTTCGCCAAAGCGGATTTGTGGGTTCATCAAGCCGGATGAGGCGACAACTTCGCCCGTGGAGAGATCGCACAAATGCCCGGCGATGGTGGTGGACCCAAGGTCCACGGCAAGACCATAAATTGGCCCCTCAAAATACCCTGACCAAAGCGCGATAATGCGCGGATGGCCACCGGAATGGCCCTCGTGAATGGCGGCTGTGACACTCCATTCACCCTTGCGCAAGATGGATTGCAAGGGGCGCAAAAGATGGGTGTCGATCTCAATTTGCGTGTGCCCTGTGGCGGTCTTAAGCGCGGTGATCAGGCGTTCCAGATCGCCAGTCGGCTTGTGCATATCGGGCTGTTCCACCTCGACATAGGTCAGGCGCACAGTGGGGTTTAGCGTGATGTCACGCACCTCGGCGCGCTTGCGCACCACCTGTTTATGCACTTGGCTTTCGGGCGGCACGTCAATGACAATGTCGCCTTCCACCTTGGCCTGACAGCCCAAGCGCCGCCCTTTGGGCAACCCACGAATGTCGTCATAACGCTGCTCAACATTGTTCCACGCGGACAATGCGCCGTCTTGCACGGTCACGCCGTGTTTGGGAAACTCGCCATAGCTTGGCGTGATCTGACATTTCGAACAAATCCCGCGCCCGCCACACACGCTGTCCAGATCAACCCCCAACTGCCGCGCCGCCGTTAATACCGGCGTGCCAACCGCAAATCGGCCCCGTTTGCCCGAGGGGGTGAAAATAACCAAAGGATCCTGATCAGACCCCTGTATTGTTGTCGGTGTTTCTGGCTGAGACATGTCGCGCGCGTCCTGCATAAGCTGTTTTGATCAACTTACGCAGCTGAGGCGCAGGTGCAATGTCAATCCGCGGCAAAACTGTGACATTTGCGGCAGATTTCACATGTTAACAAGCGCGGCGCGCACCGCCAGCTGCTCCCTTGCTTTTTCTTGCCAAAAATATCTCGGGGTGAGCCTGAAAGGCGAGGGGCAGCGCCCCTAAATCCACAATGGGCAGCGCCCCTAATCCGTAATGTGCAGCCCCCCTTACGCTTTCAACCAAGCCAAAATTTCCGCGCGATGCTCATCCAAAAGCGGCGCGGCCTTGTGGTCATTCTGATCCGCCATCGCGCTCATCTTCACCGGGTTCCCCGCCGCCTTAAAGGGCTTCCCACCATCGGGCGCGGGCAGATCAAGCACCATGTTACGCGCCAGAATTTGCGGATCCTGCATCACTTGTTCGACATTTTGAATGGGCGAACAGGGGATGCCGGCGGCGGTCAGTTTCTCAATCCAATAGGCCACGGGATGCTCTAACGTGATCAGCTCAATCCGGCGGCGCAGCTGCATGACGTTTTGGCACCGGCTAAGGTTGGTGGCAAACTCTGGCCGTTTGGCAAGTTTCGGCTTGCCCAGCTCGGCGCAGAGTTTGGCGAACAACACGTCATTGCCGCAGGCAATCACAAACAGCGCATCTTCGGCATGGAAGGTTTCAAACGGCGCAATCGACGGGTGGCGCGCGCCAGAAGGCCCCGGTGCCACGCCCGTTTCATTGGTGATCGCCACCGCATGTTCCAAAATCGCCAATTGACTGTCGAGCATCGCCACGTCGACCTTTTGCCCAACCCCGGTTTTCTCGCGTTGATACAGCGCGGCAAGCAAGCCATGCCCCAAGAACATGCCCGCGACGATATCGCCGACGGATGCCCCCACACGCACCGGTTCGCGGTTCTTCTCTCCGGTGATCGACATCACCCCACCGCGCGCCTGTACCACCATGTCATAGGCGGGTTTCAGGGCCTCTGGGCCGGTGTGACCAAAGCCTGACACCGCGCCGTAAATGACGTGCGGATGTTTGGCGTGCAGCGTGTCCCAGCCGTAGCCCAAACGCTCCATCACGCCGGGGCGATAGTTTTCCAAAACCACGTCAGATTTCGCCAAAATTTCTTCAAAAACAGCGCGGTCTGCGTCGTCTTTCAGGTTTAGCGCAATGGATTTCTTATCGCGGTTGATGGTGGCGAAATAGGCCGAATGCCCATCGCGAAAGGGCGGGAAATGGCGGGTGTCATCACCGGTTCCGGGCTGTTCCACCTTGATCACCGTGGCGCCCAAATCAGACAGGATCATTGAACAATACGGCCCGGCCAAAACATGGGTCAGATCAACAATAGTGATCCCTTCAAGCGGGGCGGTCATGGCTGTCGTCATTGGAAAAGTCCTTTAGGTTCGCGCAGTTGTCCCCAGCTAACGCCCGCAAAGAACAGAGACTTTGATGAAAATCAAATCACGCCGGTTCTTAGGCGCATAGCCGCCATGCCGTTGCGGAAGGGGCGTTAAAAAAAGGCGCCCCGGTCAGACCAGCCCCTGTCGGTAAATGTTGAAATGAAAACTTTGGTTGGCCACAATGTGGCC